>JBNLFG010000004.1:0-290259 GCA_050305405.1 Anaerolineales bacterium
CAAACAGGATCGTAATCGTTCGCGGGGTCACTTGTCAGGCGCGTGCGTGATGCTCCTGCCATAGTGGACATAAAAATATCACGGTCAAATTCTTCCATCCCCTCGTAAATCAACCAGAACGCATCATCCGATAAATCAATATCACCAACGGGCAGATTATCTAATCCAAGATTGATGCCTATGCCGGGACGATTTTCATAGAGGATGTCCATCAACCAAACTCGGTTTAGGTTATTGAGCGAGTTTTGATTGTAGAAGATGGTTGTCCCGTCCAACGACCAGACAGGGTGTGTATCCCAAACGTTATAACCGCTTTGGGTGATTTGTTCGGGGGCTTGTCCAGTGTCACTCATCGTCCATATCTGGTAAGCGCCATAGCGACGGATCGCATAAGCAATCTGATTGCCAAAGGGGGACCATGCTGGCTGACGTGCAAGCTCATCTTTGCCAGTATTCGTTAGACGTAAGAGCGTATTATCTTCGAGACTAACCGAGTAGATCTGCATATATCCATCACGTAGAGATGTGAACGCGATATGTGTCCCGTCGGGGGACCAGGCAGGCTCAAAATCGCCGCCCGGGGCAGAAGTGAAGTGAGTCAAGTTCTTCCCATCGACATCAATCAAATACAAGCTGGAATTTTTATGGACATCATTATCCGTTTCACAAGGTGAAACAAAAACCAGTTGCATCCCATCTGGAGACCAATCTGGTTGGCAGGCGCCATCGGAGATATTTGTGATCGGCCGAGCCTTCTGCCCATCAACGCTAGCAAGATAAATCTGCGGAGCACCGGTACGATCAGAGACAAAAGCGAACTGCCCTGAGCCACCACCGATCGGGGTTGGCGAGGCAGTTGGGGTTATCGTTGGGAGTGGTGTTTCTGTTGGAAGAGGCGTATTCGTTTCAGTTGGCAGCGGCGTCGCAGTAAATGGGGCTTCAGTTGGCGTTGCCATTCCAGCCGCTACTTCGCTCGCGGTAGCGGTTGCTGCAACAACCGGCACCACAGGCTGACTAGCTATCGGGGTTGTACTCGAGAATAACCCTTTCCACTGCGGAAAATAAAAAAGCGCGGCGTTGATTGCACCGAAAAATAGAATTAGGTAAAGCAGAAAACGAAGAAATTTTCCGCGTTCTCTCTGACGTCGTTTCTTTGGGCTTTCTGGATTCGTGGCAACCGGAGCAGTACTATTTGGAGTGATCGGGACGCCGATTGGCGCTGAATCAGAGTTTGGATTGGAGGTTGGCTCAGCATCAATATTCAGCTTTTCAATGGAGGGAGCACTTTCTGGCGGCGCAGGTGAAACGCTGAAATCATCTTCAATTAAACGCTGTGTTTTGGAACTGGCATTCAGGAGAGCTTTGCGGAATTCTTCAGCTGTTTGGTAGCGATCATCGGTATCGACTTCCATTGATTTTTCGATGGCGGCCGCCAAACGGCGTGAAACCTTAGGCGCACGTTTTCGCACAGGCGTCAGTGTGGCATTTTCCATGGCGCGTGCCAAACCATCTTCCGGAATTACTCCGGTCACAGCTGCGTATAAGGTTGCGCCCAATGAGTAGATATCGGTGCGGGGGTCGGTGCGGGCTGTCCCATATTGTTCAGGTGGAGAGTAGCCGGGAGTCATTGCGCGGGCGCCAGTTGTCGTAACCTGACTACCCTGAATTACTTTTGCCAAACCAAAATCAACCAGGAAAACTTCGCCCTCCGGGGTGACTTTGACATTACCGGGTTTTATATCACGATGCAGGATTGGGGGTTTACGGGTGTGGAGATAGTTAAGAGCTTTGCTCATCGCCGCGCCGATCAGGATGACTTCCTCATCAGGGAGGAAGTTCGTGCGCTCCATGCGCTGACGCAGGTCTTCGCCCTCGATATAATCCATCACCAGATACTGCCCCTGATCGCCAATTACGAAGTGGTCAGTTACACGAGGTAGATTCGGGTGGCGTAAATTTGCTAAGATAACGGCTTCAAGCCTAAATTGGCGTGCGTATTCGTCGGTCGTAAAAAGATTTTCCTTTACGGCAACATCTACACCTAGATTTTCATCCACCGCACGATAGACAGAACCCATCCCGCCTTGCCCGAGAATCTCTGCAATACGATAGCGATTATGTAAGAGCGCGCCTCGTTCTAGTGTCATGCCAAAAAAAGTTCTCCATTGATGGGGATAATAAAAAAATAAATCTACGCGATTATAACAGAGTGTCTATCTGAATTTGGACTCTAATTGGTTAAATTCAACTTAAGAAATATGTAAGGCGCAAAGCCAGAAATCCAAAAACCGACCAACGTGTAGCGAATATAGCGGAAGATATAGGCGATCAAGTCGTCTCCAGCCGGAAAGATAAATTTTAGTCCCAAATACAGGATGCCAAGCCCCAAGATGCCGACTACATATTGCTGGATGCGCTGTTGTATCTGCGACGCGACATGGTAACCGCCCTTGGGCGTGATCCATGCAACGCCAGCCAAAATGCCAAATAAAGTTGCGGATGAAGTAATCAGCCCGCTTAACGAAACGGGATCAGGCATCTCGCCGCCCGCTCGTGCAGCATTTTGCTCCCACGCAACAGGCAGAGTCCAGTCCTTGAGCGTGGATGCCACAAACAAACCTACGAGAAGGAGCAAGATTGAAGCGAAAAAGGCTGCCCCGATCTGCTTGCCCATGCTCTGTTTCTGCGCCCAAACGCTAACAGGCTCCCAAGCACGATTAAAACTGACCAAGAGCAGAATGCCGATTAACCAACCGACCAAAGTATCGAAAGGAAAATGTACCGCCAAATACAGACGCGAAAGACTGATTCCTAGAATAACAAAAATAGCAATTGCCCATACCCAAGCCTTGCGCAAATAGCTTGCCCAAACACCCCACAAGGTAAGCGCATTTTGTGCATGTCCCGAAGGCACGCCAAAGGAAGCTTCAGATGAGAGTGCTTGCACCTCAGTATTGACCCAGTAAGGACGCGGCGAATGGAAGGCAAATTTAAAGATCGTATTGACCCCGCTTGATAACATGAGCATCATGCCCAAACGCAGCCCTAATGCCGCATCAAAGCCCCAGTAGATGACTGGCATAACGAGTAAATAAAAATTCTCCGTGCCTAAAAAGCTGAAGAATTTCATCGGTAGCGTAAGCCAATCACCTAAACTTTGAAACCATAAGATAAGGGGAATCCCGTTATTGAGAATGTCGTCCATACGATTTCCTTTGGATTGTGGAATAGCCTATTTGCGTGAAAGACTCTTTCATTGTACACTCAAAGCATGCAAAAGTCACATCAGCGTTGGTTCGACACAACTGCCCTTTTTCTGCTGGCAACTGCAGCCCTGATCGCGGCTGCGCGCCTGAGCATCACTGACTGGGTGCCTGATCTGTCAGTTGTTACCAATCTTGCCAGATTAGGGCTTTTGCTTGGCTTGGCGTTGGGCTACAGCCAATTCAAAAAAGCGGGCGTATTCATCCTGACATTAGGCTACAGCATCACAGTCGTAGCCCAACAGATCGTCTCAATTATCTCACCTCTGCTGCCCTACGAAGAGCGCATCTACGAAATGAGCGCACGTATCACGCAGGCTTTCGCAACCGTCCGCGCACAAGCGCCGGTTGAAGATTCGCTGATCGTGTTAATCTTGCTGGGGCTGCTTTTCTGGATCATCTCAGTCTATGCCAGTTTCGTACTTGTTCGCCATCAACACGGTCTCGCCGCGCTGATACCAAGCACTCTTACTATTCTGGCTCTCCAATATAACGACCATAGCCTCGACTCTCCCCTATGGATTCTCGGCTTTTACTTCTTCTTCGCCCTGTTGCTACTCTCGCGCCTCGACTATCTCACCAACCGCGAACGCTGGGAAAAGAAAAATTTCTTTATCATCCCTGATGCAAAGATCGATTTAAATATTTTCAGCACGCTTGCCATCGCCGTATTACTGCTCTTCACCTGGAACTTACCAAGCTCCGATGCCGAGTGGAAGAGCATCGCGCGCTGGTGGGACAAAACCACCTACCGTTTCGAGAATACACGTAAAAATTTAGACAACCTCTTTTCCTCGGTCGATAACCCCCGACAGGCACGCGGCACAGTGCTGTATGGCACATCGCTCGCGCTCGGCGAACGCAGCTATCAGGGCACAAATGCAATCGCTGTCGTACAAGTCCCTGAGATCGAAGATCCTCCGCCACGTTATTATTGGCGCGTGCGCAGCTACGATACTTACATCGACGGCGCGTGGACATCTGCTCCTGACAGCACCACCGAAAGATTGCCAGCGCAGACACCCTTGCTTTTGCCAATAGACCCGGAAAGCGAAACTGCCAAATTTACCTTCACAAATAAAGCAAACTTGACGCCAAACTTGCTGACGCCGCATCAGACTTATTGGGCGGACATCGAGACCTTTGCGACCTATACCAGCCTCCCCGATGACACCCTCGATTTGAACTTGCTTCGCGCTACCGAAAACCTGCACGCCGACGATGTCTATTCCATCCGCGCCGCGCCCCTGGCACCAACCGCTGTCGAGTTGCGTAATGCCGCAACAGAATACCCCGACTGGGTCACCGCGCGCTATCTGCAACTCCCCGACGATTTTCCGGAAAGCATCCACGAACTTGCCCGCGATCTTACCCGTGGACGTGTTTCTCCCTATGACAAGGCACGTGTCATCACGACCTATCTGCGTACCGAGATCGAATACAGCGATACGATTCCCTCACCGCCTGTTGGGCGCGATCCGCTGGAATGGTTTCTCTTCACGTGGCGAGAAGGTTATTGCAATTATGCGGCATCTGCTGAGGTGGTGATGCTGCGTTCTCTCGGCATCCCGGCACGCTTGGTGGTCGGCTTTGCACAAGGACAACGAGTCGAAGGTGGCAACTACGCCATTATTCAAAAGGATGCGCACGCCTGGCCCGAAGTCTACTTCCCCGAAATCGGTTGGGTCGAGTTTGAGCCAACCGGCAACCAGACACGCCTGATCCGTCCAATTGGGGAGTTGCCTCCTGAAGATGAACTCAGCGGGATATTGAGAAGCGGCCTATTGGATGAAGAAGAGCTTTTGGTTGAAGAACCCGTTCCCACGCCTGAGCCGGAAGACATCCAAATTCCAGAACCTATAGAGGAGGAAACAGACAAAAGTAGTCGTTCACGCGCGCTCTTTTGGGGTATGATTGTCCTGTTAGCGGTAGCTGCTTTCTTCGGTATATGGCAACTTAATCGGAGGCAAGTTTTTCTCACGAGCGGTGTGCGGCAAGTGATCCGATTTTACGAACGCAGAGATGCCTCTGCACCAGCTTGGTTGGTCAATTGGTTGGCCTGGCTGGAAGCGAATCCAATTGAGCGTGCCTTCCAAACCATTAACCGCAGTCTACACTGGCTGGATGCGGACGCTCCGCTGCATTTGACCCCGAGCGAACGTGCAGAGATGTTGCTCGAAATCCTGCCCGAAGAAACTGAAGCGATTACGCAGTTGCTAAACGAACATGAAAAGAACTTGTTCTCCCCGACAAAAGGGGATGCGGAAGCCGCGCAGCGTGCCAGCTCTCAGATTTTCTGGACGGTGCTAAAGCGCAAAATGAACAAGCGTTGATAAGAACAATGGGATTGCAAGATGCAAGATGAAAACACTTCTCCTCTAAATATAAAAGATCGCATGCTTGGCCTTAGCCGCCAGGTTGGGCGTATTGGGGCTACATTACGAGCAAACACACCGGGTGTTCCCCGCACCGTGATTGATGAGCTTTCAGAAGTTGAACGACAGATTTACAAACTAAGCCGTAGAATTGCTGCGGCCGATGACGAATTAAAAAATATGGTCGCGCTGGCAAATATCAGCCAGATGGTGAACTCTTCGCTTGAAGTGGACGAAGTGCTGCGCATTGCGATGGACACCGTCATCCGCATGATTAACGCAGAACGCGGATTTTTGATGCTGCGCGACGCGAATCAGGAAATGATTATCCGCACGGCGCGAAACTGGGAACAAGAGTCAATCAACTCGAAAGCCTCTGCTACCAGCCGCACGATCATCAACCGCGTCATCGAGAGTGGCGAATCGATCCTGACGACAGACGCACAGGAAGACCCCCGCTTTGGCGCACAGGAAAGCATCATTGCACATAATATGCGTTCGATCTTATGTGTGCCCTTGAAAGTTAAAAATGAACTTATCGGCGTGATTTACGCTGACAACCGCGTTCGCTCCGGCATCTTTACGGAAGCTTCGCGCAACGTGTTGGCGACTTTTGCCAACCAGGTTGCCATCGCCATTGAGAACGCACGCTTGTTTACCTCTCTGCGACATACACTCGCCGAAGTGACCGAACTAAAAAACCTGATGGACAATATCTTTTCATCCATCGCCAGCGGTGTCATCACTGCCGATGTGCAAGACCAGATCACGCTCTGCAATAAAGCGGCTGAAGGCATCATCGGACAGCATACAACCGATATCGTCGGGCAACAACTTGATAAAATCATCCCCTCCTTGGCAGAAGACCTGCTGCCCTATTTGGCAACCATGCGCGAGAGCAACGAACCCATCGTTGATCTTGAGATTCGCCATACAATGCCCGAACGTGGCCTGGTAGATTGGCGTTTAAATCTCTCCCCGCTCAAAGATGCCAACGAGGGCACACAGGGTGTCGCCATCGTGCTTGACGACCTAACTGAGCGAAAAGAACTCGAAGCACAGCGTCGTCTCTTCCAGCGCATGGTTTCTCCTGCCGTAATTCAGCAGCTTGATCCGAACAGCATCAAGATGGAAGGCAAGCGCACTGACATCACAATCCTTTTTGCCGATATTCGTGGTTTCACCAGCTACAGCGAAAAGCAAAGCCCTGAAAATCTCGTTGCCGTCCTAAACCGCTATCTCGCCGCCGCCGCCGAAGCCGTTCTCGCAGAAGAAGGCACAGTCGATAAATTTCTCGGCGACGCGGTTATGGCGTGGTACAACGCTCCAGTGCCGCAATCCGATCACACCCTGCGCGCTGTGCGAACAGCTCTTGCTATTCGCGGCGCGATTGAAAAACTCTATGCCGAGTTGCCGCCCGAGGCGCACCTCTCCTTCGGAGTCGGCATTCATTACGGCGAAGCTGTTCTCGGCTTGATCGGCACCGAGAAAAAACTCGAATACACCGCCATCGGCGACAGCGTCAACACCACCAAGCGCATTCAGGAAAATTCGCGCAAAAACCAAATTATGATTAGCGAAGACGCCTATAAACGTGTCAAAAAACACATATACGTTGACAAACTGGAAGCCCTGCAAGTCAAGGGCAAAAGCAAGCCCATCACCGTCTACGAGGTGCTGGGGCTGCGCTAACCCCCATCAAAAAAGGTCACGCTTTTGGCGTGACCTTCGCATTTAAGTCCACAGATTTTCCACAAAATAAAGCAACTGCTGCATGCCATCTTGCACGTAGGCGGCATGCACAAACTCGCGCAGCGTATGCGCCCCTCCACCTGTTGTGATCCCCAAGCACACAGTCGGATAACCTTGACTGAGCGGGATATTCGCATCCGTAGAACCTATCGTCAAAATCGGCTCTATGCCAACGGAGATGAGCGCTTGTTCAGCCAATGCCACCAAAGGGTGGGATGCCGGAATCCCGCCAGAAGGACGATCCCCGATCTGCTCCGCAACAATCTTGACATTCGGCTTGTTCGCCGCTGAAACTAAACGCTGCACGGCTTCGACCAGTTCCGCCAAGGCCTTCGGCGACTCAGAGCGTAAATCCAGTTCAAGAGATGCCTGCGCCGCGATGGTGTTGATTGACGTCCCGCCAGAAAAGATACCCACATTCATCGTTGTGCGCGGCTTTTCAGGCAAGGATATTTTCGTCAACTCACTCACCAATAACGCTAACTCATGCACTGCCGAAGGGCGACCAAAATGTCCCCACGAATGTCCGCCTTCGGTTTGCGCGGAAATGCGATAGCGTCGCACCCCCAACGCACGGTGATAGATATGCCCGAGCGCCATTCCCTCCAAAGCCAAATACGCGATGGGCGCATCTGCAAAGTGCTCAACAACGGCACGCATCCCATAAAGATCACCCAAGCCCTCTTCCCCAGTGGTGGCAACCAACCAAATATCGCCGGGCATCGTTTTCTTTTGGGCACGTAGCAGCCAGCGCAAGCCGAGCATCCCGGCCACGCCGAGGGAGTTGTCACCAATTCCGGGACCAGCCAGCACCTTCGGGTCACGGGTGAGACGCAGATCTGTATCTGCGGGGAAAACTGTGTCCAGGTGCGCACAGATAACGAGCGGCGCGGCATCCCCATCCCCTCTTAAACATCCATAGAGATTGCCGACCGAGTCGATCTCCACATCTGCCAACCCCTCTTCGAGATAAAGATCGCGCAAAAATTGAGCACGCCTGGCTTCAGCAAAAGTCGGCGCAGGGATCTGCTGAATATCAATTGCCAGATCAAGGATATTTCGGATCAGGTCAGCCATCAGATTTCGCGTACCATGCCGATCAGAGCATCGAGGCGAGCTTGCGCCAAACCGGGCAAAACTTCGAGGGGATAAAAGGGGCCGCTGCCCTCCATGCTGAGCGAGGCTGAGACATTGCCATAAGCTGCGGCTTGCAGCGCATCTTCTGTTTTCTGAAAACCGGCCAAAAATCCGCCGCAGAAAGCATCTCCGGCGCCAGTGGGATCGGCAACGCGCGAGGCGTAGGCAGGCAACTCCCAACGCTTTTTCGCATCGACATCGTAGAGCAGTTGTCCTTCACGACCACGCTTGATGACGATAAAGCGACAACCAAAGCGCCCCAAGTCCTCAGCCATCGCCCAGAGATCATGAGTCTCGCCCCAGAAAAGAGAGCGCATCTCCTCCTCGGAGGGCGTGAATGCGGTCAAGCCATCCAGAAAGAGGCGCAGGTCTTGATGGCGATGTGCATGCATATATTCAGGAGCAGGATCAAGTGTGATGATAGAGAGACCCGCTGCACGTAAGGCTGTCAGCAACTGCCCCTGACTCAGAAAATCGATCGGCGCAAGGTGGGCAGCCTTGGCTTCGAGATATTCTTTCGGGATTTCGTTCACCAGCGGGGAAGTAGCAGGGCGTTCAACCTTGGTCTTTTCTTTCTTTTCAGGAGGTCGGTAGCCCAATAAGGCCTTTGGGAAGGTTAATTCGCGGCGCGCAAAGTGTCCAACGGGATTCGAACGAGAAAGTTCACGGTTGGCCCCATACGCGCGGAAAGAGCGCAGGTCCAGCCTGCCAGGTACAACCTGAACCCCCTTGATATCGATACTGCGTTCATTAAATGAGCGCAGCCAGGCATAGGGGTAGTCTTCGCCAACACGAGCTACCAACCCAATCTCTTTTTCCCAGACAGCAGCAGCACCCGCAGCGTAAAGCGGGCTACCGCCAGGACGATCCAGAATCGGAGCGCCCTCCATCGGCAGGATATATTCGCGGTCAAGACGACCAAGGAAAATTAAATTTGGGATCATTTAGGAAAGAAAAACGCTCTGCGCAGCGTCTACTTGTTTAGGATCAAGAGGCAACAGAAAAGTGAAGCGGCTACCCTTTTCGGGAATGCTCTCCACCGATATTTCGCCCCCATGCATCTCAACCATTACCTTCGCGACTGAAAGACCCAGCCCCATCCCGCCGTGCTGGCGAGTGAGATGCGACTGGACTTGATAGAAACGTTCAAAAACGCGCTCAAGGTCTTCGGGGTGAATGCCGATACCATCATCGACAACCGAAACTTTGGCATAGCCCGGAATCTGCTCGGCGACGACAAAAACGTGCCCGCCCGTGGACGTGAACGTGATCGCGTTTTTCAGCAGATTATTGACGGCAATTTCGATCTTTGCAGCATCCCCTTCGAGGAGTAAATCCGGCGTTTTCAAGTCAGCGTGCAAGCTGATGCCTTTAGCATCGGCCAAGGGTTGATGTGCAATGATGGCATCTTGCAGTAAAGTGTCTATTGAGAACTTTCGCATCCGTAAACGGGCAGCGCCGCTTTGGTAGTTGTCCACTTCAGACATACTTTCGATGATCTCTTTGAGATGGGCAGCACTACGAATAATGGTATCCAGTTGTTCGTGGTGGGCCTCATCAATTACTTCGCGGAGAAATGTTGCGTGCCCAAATACCAAGCCCAAAGGTGTGCGTAACTCGTGCGAAGAGACGGCGATAAAGTCTCGTTTCATCTGTTCCAAACGCTCGGCTTCGGCTTGCGAATTTTCGATCCGCTCTTCGAGAATGATATTTTTTAGGATTAGAGCTGTTAGAGAAGCCAATGTCTCTAGGATTGTGACATCTTCTCCGTTATAATGGGCGCGGCTTGTCTTGTTGATGGCTTCAAAAACCCCCACTGACTGTCCGTTGATTTTCAGCGGCACAGCTAAAACCGAACGAGTTTGAAACTCAGTTGCCAGATCAACTTCTGAAAAAAAACGTTCATCGCCTTTTACATCTTGAATGACCAAAGGTTTGCCATACTGAAAGACCCAGCCTGCAATACTTTCTCCCAATGGCACGCGCACACTTTCAATTGAATCGCGGTGAAACCAGGGTGCTGCAACAAAGTGGAGGTGTCCATCTTCTTCGTTGTAGCGCAAGATGGAGGCAACTTCGCTTTGCGTCAACTCGCTGGCGACGGAGATGATTGATTGCAGCACCGTGAAATTATCCAAATCGGCGCTAACCATTCGGACAATTTCAAGCAGGCGTTCAAGACGGTTTAGGCGTTCGTTCGTTATCATCGGAGAGTTCCAAGCAAGTGGATTATACTCGTTTTGAATATACAAGTCACAACCTGATATAAAGAAGCAATGCTGTGAAGCACAACAAAACACAGACACCATAAAATCATAAAACTAGTAAGGAGAATTGAATGGGTAAGAAGAAAGTGCGTGTCGCGATTATCGGTGTCGGTAATTGCGCATCATCATTGGTACAAGGACTTCACTACTACAAAGATGCCCCCGAAGACTCAACTGTCCCCGGTTTGATGCATGTCAATTTGGGCGGCTACCATGTCAACGACATCGAAATCACAATGGGGATTGATATCAATGTCACCAAAGTTGGCAAAGATCTCTCCGAAGCGATTTATGCTGAGCCTAATAACACCTATCGCTTTGCCAATGTCCCCCACATGGATGTGCCCGTTGTGCGTGGCATGACCCATGATGGCTTGGGCAAATATCTAAAAGAAGTGATCACCAAAGCACCTGGCCCGACAGCCGATATTGCAAAAATGCTCAAAGATACCAAAACCGACGTGGTACTCAACTTCCTGCCAGTAGGCTCTGAGATGGCGACCAAGTGGTATGTGGAACAGGCGCTTGAAGCTGGCTGCGCTTTTGTGAACGGAATTCCCGTTTTTATTGCATCGCAAGAATACTGGGCAGATCGCTTCCGCGAAAAAGGGCTGCCGATCCTTGGCGATGACATCAAATCGCAGGTTGGGGCAACGATCTTGCACCGTGTGCTAACGACCCTCTTTGTTGATCGCGGCGTGCGTCTTGATCACACCTATCAACTCAACTTCGGCGGCAACACAGACTTCCTGAACATGCTCGAACGCGAACGCCTCGAATCAAAGAAGATTTCGAAGACCGGTGCTGTAACTTCGATGCTGCCCTACGACATTGGCGCAGATAACGTTCACGTTGGGCCCAGCGACCACGTGCCGTGGCTGAGCGACCGCAAATGGTGCTATGTCCGCATGGAAGGTACAACCTTCGGTGAAGTGCCGCTGAATGTGGAAGCCAAGCTCGAAGTTTGGGATAGCCCCAACTCCGCCGGTGTGATGATCGACGCAGTACGCTGCGCGAAAATCGCCCTCGACCGAGGCTTGTCCGGCCCCATCGTCGCTCCTTCGTCCTATTTCTTTAAGACCCCACCCAAACAGTTCCGCGACAGTGTCTGCAAAGAAATGACCGAAGCCTTTATCGCTGGCGAAAACTAACCATTCCACCTAAGATCAAAAAAGCCGAGCGTTTTGAAAACGCTCGGCTTTTCTTGTTAATATGCCCATCTAACTCCCCGTAAGAAGGGAAGACGAGGGAGGCAATTATCTTTAACGCTTTTTGCTATCTTTCAGGATAACGCTCAAGATGGTGCTAACGATGCTGACGACCAAACCGCCCAGAAGGGAGTTCCAGAAGACGGAAGGGGCGATGTACAACCCAACATCAAATCCCTGTCCAATCACGCTTGTCAGCCAGAAGAGGAAGGAATTGATTAGCAAGGAAAACAATCCCAAAGTGAGGACGATCAGCGGGAAGGTGAAGAGCTTCAATATGGGGCGCAGAAGAGCGTTCACCAATCCAAAGATGAGTGCCAACCAGATCAGGGAGGATAATTTGGGTCCCAATTCGATACCGGGGACGAGATACACAGCCGCTGCAATAGCAACGGCATTGATAAACCAACGAGTAATAAAGCGAGGCATTTTTTCTCCTTTTCTATTTCTTTATAGTATACGCGAGATTATTTTTGAGGTTGCAATTCTAGTTGTTTTACTCTTTGCCGGGGGCACGCATCCAGAGCAGGGTGCGCTGGGGAGTGAAGCCTGCCTGGGTGAAAGCATCAATGTGCTGACCAGCGGGATAGTCAATATAAAGCTCTGAGGGTTGGGATAAAAGCTGGTGGCGGGCGTGTAACAGTAAAGCTGTCAGAGATGCTGCATCCGCCTGGGGCGTGGTGGCAAGCCAGAGGGGCGTGCGTCGCGCGTTTGTTGGCATCCAACTGAGCAGGGCTTGCAGACTATCGTCTTTTTGAACGGCCCATTGGCGGATGTCATTTTCCACAAAAAAACGGTAAAGCCAATATTTGATGCCGGGGCCGAAAATCTGAAAATTGGGCATACGATACCAACGCAGCCGGTCTGGGTAGCTTTGGTCAAGCCATTGAAGATGTTGCTGCCAGAAACGTCCGATCTTGGAAGTTATTTGAGAGGCTGGCTGTGCGGCCGTTGGCGTGTGATCCTTTTTTTCGTTCCAGGTTGTGCGCAGAGTTTGCCCCTGAAACCCGAGTGACAGGTAGAGTTGGATCGCGGGAAGATTGCCTTCTTCGACATGCAGCCAGATAGCTTTTGCGCCACGCTCGCGGACGTGCTGTATGCCGCGCTGCGTTAGCTGACGAGCGATACCGCGCCGTCGATAGTCTGGATGAACAGCGATATTGGCGAGTAAAAAATTGCCTTTGTTAAAGGGGACAATACTGATATTGCCGACGATTTCTTTTTCATCTTCCCAAACATAGCCGAGCATTGGCAGGGAGCTGGATGCCCATTGCAGATAGCGTCGATTTTTGCTGGCGGAACGCATTTGCTGGACATACCGTTGCCCTTCTTTATCCATATTTTTGTGAAAGCAAAGCTCAACCAGATCGGCGATCTTTGGCAGGTCACGGATAATATTCGCAGAACGCAACAGACCAGACATTGATGAAATTAGAAACTTGTAAGGGATAAGCGCAAGTTTTTAAACTTGCTCGAAGCGATCGACATCCAGAACAAAGACGGTGGCATGCTTAACGGCAAGATCAAGCGTGGGGGCACAGTGATCACGAATGACCTGAATGACTTGATCTACCTGTTCAGCATCTACGCCAATCATGAATGTCGCATTGCCGCGTCGAAAGAATCCCCCGCTGGATGCGATACGTGTGACACGAAATTTCTCTTCAACAAGCGCCTGTAAAACTTCGTCCTCATCTAAATCTCGCACAATAGCGAGAACCATTTTCATATCTTTAGAATTCATAATAAGCCTCGATATCGAAAGTAAAGATCGTAGCTCCCCCTACTTCCACAGGGGTCGAACGTTGCAGAGGCAGAATAGCGCCCGAAGGACGAACGTATTCCACGCGACGTTTACAATGAGCGCTTAACGTTTTGACAACATCCTGCTCACGCCCTGCCGGGAGACCAATCACAAGCGTGACATTATGATTGCTGAGAAAACCGCCTGTGCTGGGTAGTTGATCGACGCCAAAACCGGCTCCGCTCAATCCTTTGAGCGCATTTTGGAGATCATCTTCCTGAATAATGACAGCCATCATCTTCGTCACATCAACCTTTTTGCCATTACCCAACTGCAAAAGCTGTGACCAGTTGACATGCTGCTCTGTGAGCGCTTCATCTACCTCACGGACAAGTTCAGAGTAAATTTCTTCAGAGATAACGCCATTCCTGAAAAGAGTGCCCAGCGAAGCACGTTCCACGCTTAGGGCCTCGCGGCGAGCCGCGTCCAGTTCTTCAATCTCAACAGTTGGGTTATCTGCCATCATTTCTTTCAAAGCATTGACATGCACCAGCTCACGATCCTTAAAGAGCGGGCGCATTTGTTCCCAAATATGGTTTGAAAGCAGCCCTTGTTGGCTCATCTTTTCAAGATGCTCGGCTGCCGATCTGTTGGCGATAAAACGAGCATGGCGACGTTGATAACGATCTTGAATATTGGTACGATGGATTAAATTCAGGTGTTTAACCAATTTCTCCATCGAGAAACCTTGTACCAGCAAGGTAAAAAGAACCACCCCAAAGGCCATCGCCTGAATAGCTTCACGCCCCTCAAAGCCACTCGGAACCCCCAACGCCAACGCGAGTACAATCGCCCCGCGTAGACCACCCCAATTCAAAACATGCTTCCAATTGGTGGGAATATCTTTGGAGAAGAGTGAAAACCCGTAAATACCCACAGCACGCGCAATCAAAGTTGCGATAATGGCGACTCCAATCGCAATTCCATACTCGGAAAGATGATTTACTTTGACCGCCAAGCCAATCAGCAAGAAGATGACTGAATTGGCTAAAAAGGCAAGATACTCCCAAAAATTATTCACCACGATCTTGGTCGTCGGCGACATGCCGTAAGGCCCAATATTGCCGTTAACAATGCCAGCCGTAACCACCGCTAAGACACCACTCACACCAATTGTTTCGCCGAGCCAGAAAGCGCCAAAACAAAGCGCTGTGGTGATCGCAGTTTCCACGAGAGAATCATCGATCCACTTAATAAAACGGGATGCGGCAAAGCCTAAAATCCCGCCAACAGCAACCCCGCCGCCGGCCACTTTCAAAAATTCGAGGACACTCAAGCTAAGACTGAATTCTGTCTTATTTGTCAACACATTGAGCATTAGACCAAAAATAACAATCGCTGTGCCATCATTGAAGAGGCTTTCACCTTCTAGCAAAAGCTGTAAGCGCTTGGGTACCCCCAATTGTTTAAAAAGCGCCACCACGGCCACCGGATCAGTCGCGGCGATCAGGGCGCCAAAAATCAATGCGGTTGGCAGCGCAATCCCGGGTACAAAAGAAACAATCCAGCCAACCAAAAAGGTGGTCACGAGCACACCAGGTATCGCCATCAACAAAATCAACCACAAGTCACGTTTCAAGTCGGCGAAACGAATATGAAAAGCGGCTTCAAAGATCAGAGGTGGCACGAGTAAATCGAGGATCAGTTCCGGCGATATATCGACACCAAGTTCGAGCGGTGTCATCGCAAACCCGATCAGCACCAGACCGACAGTATACGGAACCCGCACCCACTTTGCGGCGACAGAAACGACTACGGCTGCCAGAAGCAGCAATAAAGCTACTTTCTCAGCATCCAAAATTCCACTGGCAGTATGTTCCATTATTTTCTCAACTAAAAGGGGATATATTAATAAATTAGACGGGCAAAGAAACGATACAGGGAAGCTCGTCCTTGACCTCAACTTGCTCGCCCTTCGCGAACGTGATCGTGGTCTTTTGCGCTTCCCGTTTAATCTCCAAACCGCGATAGCGTACCGTAACCGCCCACGGGAAGGGATTCTGCCGCTCAAGCCGCACGCGCGTATCTGACAGGATGCGCACCCCCAACAATTCGAGGAAAAGTCCCGTGGGGGCCAATCCGCTCAATGCGTTGCGTTCCCCCACGCCCGTACCGACTTCGGCATTGTAATATTGGTAAAAAGCATTGTTCTGGCGCAAGTTCAACAAAATTCCCTGCATCAGATGCGCAAAGAGACGCGTCGCTTCGGCCTCGTAACCATAACGCAGCAAACCTTCGAGCACCAGTTGATTCCAGGGGAGATGCACGCTCAGGCAGGTCGCCTCGGCATCCTTCGTCGGGGGGACGGGGCAGGCTGGCAAGCCAAAGGGACGGTCAAATTTTTCAGCGTTGGTTAATGTTCGGCTCACGAGCGTGTTCGCCTGTTGTTCATCCATTAGTCCAGCCCAAAGGGGCAGCAGTTGGGTTTGGTCGTCACCGCTCAAATCCAATGTGCGGATGATGACCTTGTCATTTTCTTCGACGCCATAGAGGGTTACTTTGCCAACTTTGGAGAAAACTTTTTTACTCGTGGCCGCCGCGCCCGCGTTGGTAGGCTTGAAATCAAGCGGCGTAAGGGTTTCGTCATCGCCGAGTTTGGTAATGAATTCCCGAATCTCCACTTCCGGGCGGCGGGTGGAACCGTCGCGCGTATGGATCTCAACCAGCAAGCGGATGGGCTTCTCAAAGCTTTCTTTGAACTTGATCTCATCTCCGCCCTTTTGACGGTGCAAAATTTTGCCGCGCAAGGCAAGGTTGCTGTCGCGGTCGAGGTAGCGGTAGTTGGCGCGGCGTGCGTCCCAACAGGCGGCCGCACCTTTGCGCAATATCTCCGCCTGAACAGCGATGACTTGCTGGTCGTTATTCTTGCCGATCAACCCGCTAATCTTGCGTAGGGATTCGGCTTCCTGATAAAGAGCGGCAAAAAGCGAGGGGCTATGCACGGCAGAAATATCGACGCCGCGCGCCCAATTATGCCAATGATTGAAAAGAGGGTGATCTTCAAAGCTGATCTGGAGCGGGTGCTGCCATTCAGGCAGGGTATCGCTGTTGCGATCATGTTCGGGCGCAAACCACGCCCAGAAAAACTTGGAGAGGGCAGGGTAAATCTCTGTCAGGAAGTGTTTATTTTCACTCTGCTCGTAAAGTTTCCATGCCAGAGAGGCAAGGAAGGGTGCTGCGAGCAATTGGCTGCGCTGTTCTGCCAAACCGACTTTGTGGTCAATGCTGCCATCTTCTTTTTGGCTGGCAATGAAGTTTTCGAGCAGGCCTTCGCCCAATTCAGGTACGCGCGGCAGCAGGCTGGCGAGGTAGTAAGCTTCAAGGGGCGACTGTCCGCTCCAACTAGGGGGATGGTCACTCCCGTCGCCTTTGAGGGAGTTGCCATGATCGGGCTGGCGGGCGGTGACAAAGCTGGGGTGTGGCAGCGCCTGATTGCCAGCGAAGAAAAGCCGGAAAGCCGCTTGCTGACTGAGAGCAAAGGCGGCATCCCAGGAGGCGTCGCCGGTCTCGATATCTACTGTTTGGCTGGCATTGGTCAATTCGATGCGCGCACGCTCCGCGTCAAAGGGACGTGCAACGGTACGGCGAGCGAGATCAAAGGAAGTTTCCTGATCCGCAAGGGCTGCCTGCGCCCAACTAAAGTAGCGCTTCGAGCCGGGGCCCAAATCCACGTTCAGGTTGAGGGAGGGCTGCGGCCCTGTGCCAAGGGCGGGGCCACCTGTCAGGAAGATGACAGGCGCGAGACCACCTGTTTCGCCAGACAACACGTTGACTGCCTGAATATGCTGGGGTTTGAAATTCTGCCCGTCGATCGGGGAGAGAGACGTCGCCAGTTCAAATTGAATTTCACGTTCGTCGGTGGTGCGGTTAGCGAAGCTCAATCGTCCGCAAATGCTGTGCGAATCCGGCACCCAATATTCGGCGATTACATCAACATCTTCAAAAGGGGAAAAGCGAACTTCGATGAAGTTCGCGTAAAAGGCGCTGATAACCGGCGGGTTGAAAAACTCAGCCGGATCGCTCACTTCTCTGCCATCTTCACGAAAACGCGGGAAAATGCGCATCGCACGCGCACGCAGACCATAGGTGGTACGTAAAGAAAGCGCGGCTGGTTCGCCGCTGCCTAGTTCAAGTTCCCAGATATGATCGTTGGAATAATCGGGGGTTGAGAAACGTGCATCTGCCGCCAAAGTAAGAGAAAGTGGATCGGCAAAGCCTAATGTCCATTCGCGCATGGCCCTATTGTACGTTAGATTTGAGGGAGTTCAAAGGGTTTTGTGCTAGAATCACGGCGACGAAATGCCGTATGGGGTGTTATTGGTACTGAAACCCATACGCTAAGGAGAAAAAGATGACGAATATTCCCGCCGCTCGCGGCATGTATTTTGAAGAATTTGAAGTCGGGCAGAAGATGATCTCACCCGGACGTACAATCACTGAAAGCGACATTGTAGGATTTGCCGGACTCTCCGGCGACTATAATCTGATCCACACCGATGCCGAATACAGCAAAAACTCACCCTTCGGTGCGCGCGTGGCCCACGGCTTGCTGGGGCTTTCAATAGCATCTGGTTTGGCCCTCCGCACTGGCGTGCTGGAAGGTACCGTGATAGCCTTCCGTGAGATCGTTAGTTGGAAGTTCGTAAAACCCATCTTCATTGGCGACACCATCCACGTCGAGATGGAGATCATTGAAACCAAGGCCATGCGCCGTCTCGGCGGTGGCAAAGTTGAACTTTTATTTGATGTGCAGAATCAAAACGGCGAGACAGCTATGAAAGGTGTCTGGTCTGTTTTGGTGATGTCAAAACCTGAATAATGTCTAACGCTAGGGGCGCGAACTATCGTGCCTCTACATCGGGAAACAAAAATGCCCACACCCCAAGAAGAGCACGAGGACTATATCCGCCGCCTGATCGCATCCGAAGACGAGACGCGTGTAGATGTTCCTGTACCACCCTACCCAAACCAAACGCCTCCACCCGCTCAGCCCGACAATCCGATCTACGACTCGCTGCCCCAGCGCGTAGATGAAACGGACCTGGGCGCGACGCGCGTTACACCGGCTGCGTATCAACCTGTTTCGCAGCAGCCGCGCCAATCTGCCCAACCATCGCAAGCCCGGCAGAGCGCAGATTGGCGTGCACAACTCAGCGCACAATGGAACGCTTTGCTGCAAGACCTGAAAAATCGGCGCGTCAACTGGGGCTGCCTGCTGCGCGGATTCATCGTCCTACTCTTCGGCATCATCATCATCGGTTTGATCGGCGGCTCGTATGCGCTCTACCAGTACAATATCATCGCCTCGACCCTGCCAGATGTAGAAGATCTGCAGGCGCGTGCCTCCCAATTTGAGACCACGCGCATTCTCGATAGTGAAGGGCATATTCTCTACGAAATCCTCGATCCCAACGCGGGACGACGCACCTACATTCCGCTCGAATATATCTCCCCCAATTTGCTCGCAGCCACCATCGCGACCGAAGATAAAGAATTCTACAACCATCCGGGGTTCGACGCCGTCGCCCTGATGCGCGCCCTATGGCAGAACTACACCAGCGGCGAGATCGTTTCAGGTGCATCCACGATCACACAGCAACTTGCGCGTATGCTCCTGCTTGCAGATGAGCGTTACGACCAAACCTACAGGCGCAAAGCGCGCGAGATCATCCTCGCCGCCGAGATCACACGCCGCTACTCCAAAGACGAAATTCTTGAACTCTATCTCAACGAAGTCAATTACGGTAGTCTCTCATACGGCATCGAAGCTGCAGCTGAGACCTACTTCAACACCACCGCTGACAAACTGGATTTCGCCCAAGCCAGCTTTTTGGCCGGGTTGCCGCAATCGCCATCCGTCCACGACATTCACACCAACCGTGAAGAAACCCTTGCCCGTCACCGCGATGTAGTGCTGCTTTCCTACTATCTCAGTCAAGAAAAGAACTGCATCGAAGTCAGCAACAGTCCCGAACCTGTCTGCGTTGGCGCACTCGAAGCCTCCCAGGCCGTCGAAGAGATCGAAAACTACAACTTCACTCCGCCAAATATCTCCATCCGCTACCCACACTGGGTCAATTTTGTGCGCAGCGAACTCGAAGAGATGTACGATGCCCAAACCATCTACCGCTCCGGTTTCACCGTCTACACGACCCTCGTCCCCGAACTACAAGATGAAGCTCAGCGAATTGTCACTGCGCAGATCGCCTCGTTATCGGATCGGAATGTCCAGAACGGCGCATTGGTGGCAATAGAACCATCCACCGGCAAAATACTGGCGATGGTCGGATCGCCCGACTTTTACAATGGCGACATTTCCGGACAGGTGAATATGGCGACCAGCCCCACCCGTCAACCCGGCTCCTCGATCAAACCGCTCGTCTACCTGACCGCCTTTGAAAAAGGCTGGACGCCCGCCACCCTGATCTGGGACGTGCCCTCACAATTCCCGCCATCCGGCGACCCGAACGATACCCGTGAGCCTTATGAACCCGTCAACTATGACGGAAAGTTCCACGGTGCAGTCACCGTTCGCGTGGCGATAGCAAACTCCTTCAATATCCCCGCCGTCAAAGCCCTTGACTACGTCGGCATCTACGATAACCCTGAGACCGAAGAAAAAGAGGGCATGATCGCCCTTGCTGAACGTCTCGGCATCACCACCCTGACACGACCAGATTACGGTCTTGCCCTCAGCCTCGGCGGCGGCGACGTCAGTCTGCTTGAGATGACAGGAGCATTCTCTGTCATGGCAAATGAAGGCGTCCGAATCCCGCCTGTCGCGATTACCAAGATTCTCGACCACAACGGAGAACTCGTCTACGAGTACACGCCTCCACAAGGGGAACAAGTTCTTCGTCCAGAGCATGCTTTCCTGATCTCCTCCATTTTGTCGGATAACGCCGCGCGTACGTGGATGTTCGGGCCCAATTCCTATCTGCATCTGCCTTTCCCCGCTGCTGCCAAAACCGGCACATCGAACGACTTCCGCGACAACTGGACAATGGGGTACACCCCCGCATTGGCGGTTGGCGTCTGGGTCGGCAACGCCGATTACACCCCGATGAATCACACTACCGGCTTGAGTGGCGCCGCGCCGATCTGGTCAGAGTTCATGCAAGCCGCCGTGCCACAGATCAAAAGCGACGCCCCCAGCGACTTCCAGCCGCCCGAAGGGATTATCACTGAAGTGATCTGTTCCATCTCGGGCACGATCCCGTCCAATTCCTGCAAGAGTGGCAAACAGTCTGAATTTTTCGCTGAAGATCAGCCCCCGCTCCCTGCCGGCATGGACCTATGGCGCAAAGTCAAACTCGACACCTGGACAGGCCTCGAAGCCTCCCCTACCTGCGATGAATTCACCAAAGATGATGGCGTCATGCGCGTGGACGACGCATGGGCGCGCAAATGGCTCGGTACCAAAGACGGCAAGAACTGGCTCGAAAGTCACGACCTATCCAAAAACGTCAGATTCGCCCCCGAACGCGAATGCCGCGAGAACGACTCGCATCCCGATTTGCGCTTCACCAAGCTAAACGATGGCCAGATCATCAGCGACAACAGTCTCTCTATCGAGGGGATCGTCACCGCCAGCAGCAATTTTGGCAATTGGACGCTTGAATACGGTCAGGGCGATAATCCACAGAGTTGGGAAATGCTTGTGGATAAAAGTAACGCCCAACACAAAAAGTCTGAAGAACTTTATCTCTGGGATTTGGAAGAAGTGCCCAACGGCGTGGTAACTTTACGCCTGACTTTAAAAGCAGATAAAGGCGACGGCTACGCCGAACGTCTCGTCCGCGTGATCCTAAATGTGCCCACTCCGACCCCAACACCGACTCTCACCCCAACGCCAACCTTTATCCCAACAACCACGCTTACCCCAACCCCGACCTTCACATTGATCCCCACGGACACGCCAACGCTAACCCCCTCGCCGACAAACACGCCGACGCCAAGCAATACTCCGCCCCCCACAGAAACATTCACTGATACGCCCCCACCCAGTGATACACCAATCCCAACGACGGCGGTGCCTTAAAACAATAAATTCTTGCAAAGATTTATAGCCCAAAAAGCAGCAGGGGCGGGTCTGAGACCCGCCCCTGCTTTTTTATTCGTTCAATTCGTGATTACCCAAAAATCACATGCTGTTGCAAGAACTCGACCACTTCTTTATAAAATCTTTCGATCGTCTCCGCCTTGCGCCAGCCATGACCTTCCCCTTCGTACAGCCTGAAAATATGCGGTACTTTGTTTGCTTTTAGTGCTGCGGCAACCGTCTTCGATTGCTCGGGGTCGATGGCGTTATCTTCTGTACCGTGGAAAAGGGCAACCGCATCCTTGATCTTATGCGCGTGGAAAACCGCTGACCATTCCTTGAAAAAAGCCGCATCTTCGGGCAACCTACCAACCATCGTCGCGTTGTAGTCCGCTTCAAATTTGTGGGTATTCATTTCCACCGTAAACAAATTCGTCACCGGATACATGGCTATGCCAGCCTTGAAGAATCCAGGCTCGTGGGTAAGCGCGTTTAAGACAGTATATCCGCCCGCACTGCCGCCCATGATGACCAGTTGCTTCGGATCGGCTTTGCCCTGCTCAACGAGTGCTTTTGCGCCACCCACCGCATCTTCCACATCCAGCGGCCCCCATTGCTTACGCAGGGCGAGCATATAACTACGCCCATAGCCCGTGCTGCCGCGATAATTGACCTGCAAGACGCCAAATCCGCGACTGGTGTAGAAGAACGCTTCATTGCGTGAGTTCGCTTGATGCTGCTCATACTTCTGCGAAGTCGGCCCACCATGAATATCCACGATCAGCGGAGGCAGCCCTTCACCTTCGTATGCCGCCGAGGAGGGCGGATAGTAGAGTCCATGCACGGGCGTGCCATCCGGTGCAGCCCAGGTGATCTTTTCAGGCGAGGGCATGTAGTCGTCCACAAGATTATCTGCCATTGAACGTTTGATGACTTTGATCTCGCCCTTCTCCCAGACAACAACCTGCGCCGCGATTTGTGGCGACTCGCCGATGAAAGCCAATTTCCCGTCCGCAGGCGAAGCAGCCAATTGGATGATGTGCGTATAGGGGGTCTTCACTTCAGCGGTTTTGCCGCTTTCTACATCCACCACCCAGAGCGAATGTGTGCCGCCATTATTGCGGACGTAGAAAACATGGGCGGAATCAAATGCCCATGCGTGCATCCGCATACCCTGGATCCAGGCGGGCAGCGAGAGAACCGCGCCCGAGACCAGAGTCCGTACTTTGCCCTCATCCAGATCATAAAGATAGAGACTTTCCCATTCCCCATCCTGCGCAATATAGCTCAAATAACGCCCGTTCGGCGAAAACTCAGGCTGAAAAACAGGCGTATCTTCGCCTCCTGTCAGGCAAACCTGCGTTTCAAAATCCGAAAACATCAGGCGCGTGCCGTCCCAGGGCATCTGCGGATGATCCCACTCAACCCAGGCGATCTTCTTGCCACCCGGATGCCAGACCGGCTGCATGTAAAAATCAGCGCCCTGCGCCACTTTCTGCGGGAAATTCTCACCATCCAGATCGGCGATGACGAGCGAATCCTGCCCCTCATAGGAGTGGACATAAAGTACGCGCTGGCTATCAGGAGAAATAGCGGGCGCAGCTAGTTCACCCAATGCGGGGATGACCGGGCTCGGCAGCCCCTTCTCAAGCGGGATTTGGTACAAGCGTCCACTGCTGGCAAAGATCGCCCGCTTCGCACGGACATTGAACTCGCCTCCGCCATATCCGAGTGTGGGGCGTACCGAAATATCGCCCGTTAAATCGCGTTCCGCATCATCGCCCGTTTTCGCAACAACCACGCCATGACCTGAACGCCCCTCCGCCCAGACGAGCGTTTTGCCGTCACTATCCCATTGCACATCATCGAGCCGGATCTTTCGTCCGAGCAACGAAGGGGTGATGGGTGATTCCCAAAGACCATAAGGAGCGAGTTTTTTTGTCATAAGATTATTCCTTTGTTGATGAAAAAGATATATATGTAATTTAACCACAAAGACAGAAACTTTGCGCCTTTTGCTTCGCAGCAAGAGGCAGTCCCTTTTTTGATATTTACGCGCCGCTTCCCATGCCCCATACTTGCCCTGTGAACTCGGGGAAAAGACAACAGAAGGGTTTTTCCAGTATAATTCTGGGGAGGGAAGATATAGATTTTTATCCCAACTTCTTCTGTATAGTAGCGAAACCCGGAATGTTATCCAGAATTATTCTGGCATGTGTGGTCGGGTAGCAAACAATTCACATATCTGATCAATATAGGAGGATAGATTCATGCTTACAAATAGACCGCTGATCAGAATAATTTTCATCTTTACCTTCTTTATGTGTTTGTCCTCTATCACCGCTTGTTCAAATGCTGAGCAAAATTCCCCTCCGGAGCGGGCATCTCTGTCGAAACACGCTTGCATAAGAGCCAACGGCAACACCCCACACTTGCTAGTAGGCATCAACGAGCAAATCGAGGCTCCGGCTCTCGCGGGAGGTGCCGTCAGATCCGGCGATTTCCTGATTTCGCTTTGGTTAATCTGCGATCCATCCCTTGCATCAGATGATCCAGATTTCCCAGAATACTCGTGGCAGGGATTCAGCGAAGTGCGCTATCTGAGCTTTCTTTATAACTGGGAATATCTTGGTCTCCCCCTAGATCAGGAAGCCAAGGCATCTTTGACAATCAATGGGGAGATTATAAGTGTTCGCACACTCGCTCCTCGCACTGACCCAGAAACAAGCTTGTCTAGATTCGCTAGCTTTACAAGTTATGGCCCGATCAATACCAAAAACCAAATTGTTGCCCAGGCTCTTGCCGCTGGAGAACCCATTGATATCATATTTACTATCTCTGGTTCTGAAACCCTCGCTGAAGCGCACCTGCGTGCATCGTTTGAGGAAGCGCCAGATGGTGGCTACCGCCTCCTTAGTGCCGATATAAAAAATACTGAAAAACTACCCTAATGGATAGCAGATGAGCTTTGCCGCCATGTTGATTGTCCATATCGACCATCATTTGATCTGGTATCGTTTTCCATAATTATTGGTTCCCCGTTTTATCTGAATGCAGGCTATAACCCAGCGTTAAGCTGCCCCGCCTTCGGCCCTGTGTATGCAGCGCGGTTTTTGCTCAGTTTTTTCAAGGTGAAATTAGCTTGCGCTTACTAAGTCAGCCAGCAGCTTACGCAATTCGTTAGGCGTTTTTTTAACGAAAAAGAATCTTCCCATCCTCAACCTCCCAAATATCTGACGCAAAGCTTTCGATGAAATAGCGGTCGTGGATGACAGCCAGAATGCTGCCGTTAAAGCTCGACAAGGCTTCTTCGAACTGCGTCCGCGAGGCGATGTCGAGATGGTTGATGGGTTCATCCAAGACGAGGAAAGTACAACCCTGCGCAACCAGCAGCGCCAATTGCAGGCGGGCGCGTTCGCCGAAGGAGAGATTGCCGCATGGGCGCAGTGGGTCATCGCCGCTGAAGAGGAAGAAGTGCAGGAAATGGCGTGCGTCGGTCTCGTTGAGATCGGTTACTTGTTGCATGCTCTCAAGGGCAGAGAGCGACGGGTCGAGAAATTCCTGCTCCTGCGCCATGTAACCCAATTTGATATTTTGTCCCAACTTCAAGCTGCCGCCTAGCGGGGCGAGCTCACTCGTAATAGTGCGCAGCAGAGTCGTTTTGCCTGTGCCGTTTTCGCCGGTGAGCGCAATCCGCTGCCCACCGTAGATGGACAAATTCAGATTTTCGAGCAGTGGTGCATGCCCTGTGTAACCAATTGAGAGATTTTCTGTGGTCAGGATATTCGTCGAGCGGTGGACAGGTTCCTGAAAATCGAGTTTCATCTGCCAATTGTCACGCGGTCTTTCGACGCGCTCATCAGAGCCGACGTAACGGTCGAGCTTTTTCTCGCGCGATTTGGCTTTCTTGGCAACTTTTTTCGCGATGGCTCGCACGCCGGGTTGGCGTGATGTGGTTGTGATCTCAACATGGCGTGCCTGCTCCTTCGTGCGGATAATATCCTGTTTCATACGCCGGATTTCGGCACGCTGGTCGGCGTAGGCTTCTTCCACTTTTTGGCGCTCAACACGTTTTTGCGCGGCGTACTCGCTGTAGTTCCCCGCATAGGCTTTCAGTTCCTGTGTCAGCGGATCGAGTTCGAGAATGGATGTGACGACATTATCCAGAAAGGCGCGGTCGTGCGAGACCAACAAGGTCGCACCGTTAAAACGCAGCAGCCAATCTTCGAGCCACTCGAGCATGTGGATGTCAAGGTGGTTGGTCGGCTCATCCAGGAGGAGCAGATTCGGTTCGTCGAGCAGGATGCGTGCCAGCATCAGGCGCGTTTTTTGTCCGCCGGATAAATGCTTGAGCGGTGTATTAGGTGGAAAATCGCCGAGTCCGAGCGGACCCAAAATTGATGCCGGCTGTGGACGGGGTGCCGCAAGAAGCGTTAGTCGCTGGTCAAAACGCTCCTGAAGTTCCGGGTTGGCGGGATCAGCAGCGAGGGCGGATGCGAGGCTGGCGACCTCCTCTTCGAGCAAATGTCCGGAAGCGGTAGCAGGTGCAAGGGCGCTGTGAAGCATCTGCTCGGGGTCGAGTTCCATGCCTTGAGCGAGATATCCGATGCGTAGATCAGAATCCGTGTGTGTGACCGTTCCCTGATCCGCTTTTTCGTCACCGACGAGGATGCGCATGAGGGTGGTCTTGCCACAGCCATTCGGACCGACAAGTCCGATGCGGCCGCCGCTGCTGATGCTGAATGAGATGTCTTTTAGGATCGGCTGAATGCCGTAGTGTTTGGAGAGTTGATGAACTGTAAGCATGATAGAAACCTGTAGCAGTTTTTCCCTTGAAGGGGACTTTCCTCTGAAGAGGACTTAAAAAGAAAACCGAGGGCAAGCCTCGGCTGAAAGCATCAATTTAAATTGAAAATTTTTAAGCGGGGTGGTGCCCTGAAAATCAAATATTCTACAGTGTCTCCGTCATTCTCTCGTCTCCTTACTAATTGGACAGGAGAATTATAGCATAAGAAACGTCCAGTTCCTGAGCGGAGGGCTTTTCGGAGAAAAGCGCGCAGTCGAAGGACGGCGTTCCCTGAAACTCGCTCTTCACCCTTTCGGGTACAGGCGACTACGGTTTCGATACGCTTCGCTACTCAACCTCCGCTCAGAGGCTGTGTTCGGATTGACCTTAGAATTGGCAAAGCATACCCCGCTTTTCATGACAAATGATATTGCAGGACTATTTTGGGGTGTGTAGAATGGTAGCGTACCTTAATCCAACTATCAGACCGGAGGTCTCATGTCCATTAGCCTGCAAGCACGCGGCATTGCTCCCTCCCCGACCTTTGCGCTGAACGAGAAAGCTCGTTTATTGCGTACAAAAGGGGAACCTGTGATCAACCTCGGGATTGGCGAACCGAAGAATAAAACGCCAATCACCGCGGTATTGAGTTCGGCAGCTCGCTTACGCGAGGGAGATGTGAAATATACGCCCGTGGACGGCATCCCTTCCCTGAAGCAAGCGATCATCCGCTACACCGAAGAGAATTACGGGCGCGTCGTTGCGCCGGAGAATGTGATCGTCTCCACAGGGGCGAAGCAGTCGCTTTTCAACATTTTGTACACCCTGTTGAATCCGCAGGATGAAGTCATCCTGCTGGCGCCGTACTGGGTCAGTTACCCGGAAATGGTCAAGATGTGTTACGCCGTTCCCGTTGTGGTAAGCCCTGAAGACGGGACTTTTTATCACCGCATGTCTGAGATCGAACGCGTGGTCAGTTCATATACCAAGGCGATCATTCTGAACAGCCCGAACAATCCGTCCGGGGCCATGTACCCAACTGAGTTCGTGGCGGAGTTAGTCGAGTTCTGCGAGACCAAGGGTATTTATCTCATCATGGATGATATTTACCACAAGCTCGTCTATGGCAACGAAGAGTGGCAACCTGCCTGGAACTTTACCAATAAAGATATTGAGAACACGCACGTAATCGTGGTAAACGGTGTCTCGAAACTCTACGGGATGACCGGATTTCGCATTGGCTGGGTGGTCGCGCCGCGTAAATTGATCCTGACGATGACCAACGTCCAGGCACAGATGACGTCGAATCCGTCGATCGTCATGCAGTCTGCGGCTGAAGGCGCGTTGCGTGGACAGCAGGGTCTCGTCCATAATTTGCAACTGACCTTTGAGAATAATCGCAAGATCATCATGAACGAACTCAAAGCCTTCAGCGATCTGAAAGTGATTCCGCCCGATGGCACGTTTTATATCATGCCCGATTTCCGCGCCTATGGCGGTGACTCGACCAAGATCGCGGACTTCCTGCTCGAAAAGGCGCTGGTCGTGACCGTGCCCGGCGCAGCTTTTGGCATGGAAGGCTACATCCGCTTGAGCTATGCCGGTTCTGTGAAGGATATTATCGAAGGCATCGAACGGTTGCGCTGGGCGCTTGATCCGAACGCGCCGAACGAGATCTACATCGGCGACCGCAAACTGATCCGCGATTGGCTTTAGCCTATTTAAAGATGCCTTTGTAGTAACGGCTTAGCCGTTAAGCGACTGAAGTCGCTACTACAAGGGTTTCTTGCGATAGACATTTAGAGACAGGATAAAAAATGAATAACCTCCTCAATATCAAAACCCCGGCGGAAGATCAGGCGAGCGCTCTGAAATGCGATTACAGTCTTGGCCATCACGGCTTCCGCAATCTGCGCAAGGCATATTGGAATTTACCAACCGAAGCGCTCTACGAAGAAGCTGTTTTCCGTGGCGAAGGGCAGATATCCAAAGATGGGCCAATGCTGGTTAAGTCGGGCAAACATACCGCCCGTGCCGCGCAGGACAAATACGTTGTCCGTGAGCCGACTACCGAAGGGCATATCTGGTGGGGCGAGTACAACCGCCCGATGAGCACCGAAATGTTCGACGAACTTTTTGGCCGTATGCAGGGCTATGTTCAGGGACGCGATCTTTTCGTACAGGATTGCTACGCCGGTGCGCAAAAAGATCACCAGATGAGTGTGCGCGTCATCACCGAGTTGGCGTGGCACAGCCATTTCGCGCGCAATATGTTTATTTTGCCGAAAAATGCCGAAGAGTATCGCACCCACGTGCCCGATTTTATGGTTGTGGCAATCCCCTCCTTTAACGCCTTCCCAGCCATGGACGGGACGCGTACCGAGACTTTCATCGCCATCAACTTTCAGCAGCGGCTCGCCATCATTGGCGGTTCAGCCTACGGCGGCGAGATCAAAAAGTCCATCTTCACCGTCATGAATTACTTCCTGCCGCTCGAGGGCGTGATGACCATGCACTGCTCCGCCAATCAGGGCGACGATGATGACGTGGCACTTTTCTTCGGGCTTTCGGGTACGGGCAAAACCACGCTCTCCGCTGACCCCAATCGCGGGCTGATCGGCGACGACGAGCACGGCTGGTCGGACGAGGGTGTCTTCAACTTCGAAGGCGGCTGCTACGCCAAGGTCATCCAGCTTTCGCCGACGGCAGAGCCTGAAATTTACAAGGCCGCGCATCGTTTTGGCGCGATCCTTGAGAACGTGATCTATGACCCGGTGACTCGTCTGCTGGATTTGGATGACGACGAGATCACGGAAAATACGCGCGCATCCTACCCGCTGGAATTCATCGAAAACGCCCTCCCTTCGGGCTTGGGTGCACATCCCAAAAATGTGATCTTCCTGACATGTGATGCCCAGGGCGTCATGCCGCCCATCGCCCGTCTGACCCCCGAACAGGCGATGTATCATTTCATTTCTGGCTACACTTCGAAGGTCGGTGGCACGGAAGTGGGTCTCGGCGAAGAGCCTGAGATCACCTTCAGCGCCTGTTTCGGTGCCCCCTTCATGGTGCATCATCCCGCCTATTATGCCGATCTGCTCGCCCGCAAAATGGAACGCTACGGTGCAACTGCCTGGCTCCTAAACACCGGCTGGGTCGGCGGTGCGTATGGCGTCGGCAAGCGCATCAGCATCCGCCACACCCGCAATCTGCTGACGGCAGCCCTCGATGGCTCGCTCAAGGACGTGGAATACTATACTGATCCTGTTTTCGGCTTTGAAGTCCCCAAGACCTGTCCGAACGTGCCGGAAGATGTGCTCTATCCTGCCGAAGCATGGCACAGCCAGGAACAGTACAACGACAAATACCGCCAACTGGCAGCCCGCTTTATCGAGAATTTCAAGAAATTCGCCGATGATTCGCCTGCCGAAGTTAGTGAGGGCGGACCAAAGATTTAGTTTTTCAATTTCAAAACAAAGAAGAGAATTAAAAGAAACTGGGACTTCTCATGAGGTCCCGGTTTTTCATTTTTCCGTCATTTACCAAATCGTAACGCGGTTACGGGCCTCGTTTTTTGAACGATAAAGGGCTTGATCGGCGCGGTAGAGCAAAGAATCGAAACTCAACTCTTCCTTGCTGTCCCAGCAGGAAACGCCCAAACTGATCGTCAGTATGATTTCATGATTGGTTTTCACTTGCGGCGGTTGGCATAAAACCACGCGAGGCGCGCGCCCATTTGCATTGACCAAAGCCAAAAGATGACGATCGACATCATCCATTACAGGGAGATATTCCCCTGAACCAACCAATCATCATTTTCTCTTTTCAAGGATTAAAGACTGGAAATGTAAAGAACTTTTTCTATCAACATCAAGACATTTAAATGAGCGAATATCGAAAACTTTTTCCACTTCATCTTTTATTTGCTCATCTTCAAAGAATGAAAAGAAACGCTTCGGTTCTTGATGGTCTTCTTCCCATACCCCTTCAAAGTTCATGCCGCCATAGATGCCAAGATAAAACAAACCAGCGGGTTTTAGCAATTGATTGATACGCTCCAAAACAATTGAAAACTCGACTTTTGTGAGATGCAGCAAGCTATTCATGGAATAAACGGCATCAAAGGATGCTTCTTGAAAATCCAATTTTGTCATATCCATGACATGTGCATCCAAACCTTTTTCTTTGCATAAAGCCACCATTACTGGCGATAAATCTATGCAAGCAACCTGAAAGCCATGTTCCTGAAAAAAAGCGCTATCACGCCCTGTACCTGCACCAACTTCAAGCAAGTTATTTTTCTGTCTTTCCTGGAGTAGCGCTAAAAACTTTGCGCGCTCTTTTATCTTCCATGCTTGCATTGTGCTGGCTTCGCGATCTTGGGCTGATTTGTTATATGCCTTGCGTAAGTTATCTTTGTGGATGTTCATTTTTCATCGAAAAGATTAACGTTCTGCCCAACGGAAAAGCTTTGCTCCTCACCACGAGTGATTAAGTGCACTTTGCCTGCCCCCATAACCTGCCAACTTTCACCCATTTTTCCGACCAGCGCGGTATTCTCATCCACACCGAGGATGAACTCGCCCTTTTCCAGTTTGCGGCGCACCGCAAAGAGAAAGGTAGACCATAGCCCACGCATTTTGTCGAAATGCGGCATGACGAATTTTGCAGGCACAATACCAAAAGCATTTTGGGGCGTTTTGCGCACGGTCGAGCGAACGTTCGGGATCTGTTGAGCAAGGATCATTGCCCCTGCTGAGCAACCGGCATAGGTCGCGCCGCGTGCCCATGCTTTTTGGGCGGCTTCCCATGCAAGGCTGCCTCGCAGTGTTTCATAAAGATAATTTGGTTTTCCGCCAGAGAAATAGATTAGGTCTGCATTTTCCAGCGCAGAGAGCCACTGCGGATCATTGGCGGATTCTCGATCAACGATGCGAGCAGGAGTTGCATCTACGCCTAAATCCTTGAAATGTTTTACCCCCAGATCAAGCCAGTAATTGACACTTTGATCGCCTTCCTGCCCTGCCGCGGTTGGCATGCAAACTACGCGGGGAGTGTGCCCATTCTGGGCGCTTAAAAGATAGCGATCAACATCGTTCATTACCGGTAAATATTCGCCTGAGCCCAATAAAGCAATCAATCCATTCATACCAATCATCTCTCTCATAAGATTTCAACCTAATATCTGTCCTTACCACCTGTTTCCCAAAAAGGGGTTTTGTTAGGCTCACCGTTTCAGGCACGGGTAGCAAACCATCAGGTAACAGGTGCTGATAATAACACCAGCGAAAAGAGCGGACAAGGACACAGAAAACTAAACCAAACCCGAAAAGATTCTGAACAACTTCTAAATAACTTTTTTTTATACTCGTGGCATAACAAAGGAGAAAATCATGTTCAAGTATAAAAAACTTACCTTCATCATAATGATCACTACCATCTTTCTGGCGGCTTGCGGCACTCAGCCGGTCGTCGAAAGTACAGTCGCCATTCCATTGGAAGCATCCGCGGGGGCGGCGTCTCCTGCGCAGCAGGATTCCGCGCAACCTGCCACGGCGAAGACATCAACCATCTCACAAAACACGGCGGCTTTATCGTATCCGATTGTAGATACCGACCAAGGCAATTGTTACGATGCCAATAATCAGGTGGGTTGCCCACAAGCGGGATCGGCTTTCTTCGGGCAGGATGCCCAATATAGCGGAAACCAGCCCAGTTACACGGATAATGGCGACGGCACGATCACGGATAACGTAACTGGTTTGATGTGGCAACAGGATCCCGGCGAAAAGGTGACCTATGATCAAGCAGTTGCTGGCGCATCGAACCTGACCCTGGCTGGGTACTCCGATTGGAGATTGCCAACCATCAAGGAGTTATATTCCCTGATCCAGTTCGATGGTTTGGACCCCAGCGGACCCGACACATCTACTCTCGTCCCTTTTATTGATACCGATTACTTCAACTTCGAATACGGCGACGAAAGCGCGGGCGAGCGCGTGATCGATTCGCAATGGGCGACCAGCACGAAATACGCCAGCACCACGATGTTTGGCAACGAGACAATGTTCGGCGTCAACTTCGCGGATGGGCGCATCAAAGGTTATGGCTATGGGGCAATGCGTGGAAATGAAAAAACCTTCTTCGTCATCTACGTGCGTGGCAACACCGCTTACGGTGAAAATGCTTTCGTTGACAATGGGAATGGCACGGTGAGCGACAACGCCACCGGCCTGACCTGGACGCAAAATGATAGCGGTACAGGTATGGATTGGGAAGCTGCATTAAATTACTGCGAAAGCCTCGATACTGGAGGCTCCAGCGATTGGCGTTTGCCGAATGCCAAAGAGTTGCAGTCTATCGTTGACTACTCCCGCTCACCGGACACGACCAACTCCGCAGCAATTGACCCGATCTTCAATATCTCGACCATTACCAATGAAGCCGGTCAGGTAGATTACCCCGCCTTCTGGAGCAGCACCACTCATGCAAACTTGCGCAGTGGCGGGAATGGCGCTTATGTCAACTTTGGGCGCTCGATGGGCTATATGAACGGTCAGTGGATCGATGTCCACGGGGCGGGCGCTCAGCGTAGCGATCCCAAGACCGGCAGCGCATCCGATTACCCGACTGGGCACGGGCCGCAAGGCGACGCCATCCGCGTGGACAACTATGTCCGCTGCGTGACCGACAGCAGCACAACCACCAACGCGAGCAGCAACTCTGCGTCCACAACGGGCGGGGCAGAGACCCAGTCCCCAAGCGGGCAGCCTGCTCAGGGCGAGAACCAACCGAACGCTCAAGGGCGTCCCGAGATCGACTTCACCGTAGCCGCTGCACAACTCGGCGTTACCGAAGATGCGCTCAAAGCCGCCCTCGGCGCTCCACCTCCTGATCTGGATGCCGCTGCCGCACAACTAGGCGTGACCGTCGAAGACTTGATCGCCGCCCTCGGCATCCCCGCAGGTGGGCCGCCTCAGGGTGGTCAACCTCCCGCTGGCGCGCCGCAAGGATAAATATCAAATGAATTCCAGTCTCTGAGCGGAGGACTTCACGAATGTGAAGCACGCAGTCGAAGAGCGGCTTTTTACAGATCGTCCTTCGACTGCGGCTTCGATACGCCCTTCGGGCTACTCAGCCTCCGCTCAGGAACTTTCCAAAAGGAGAAAAAATGAAATCCAAAACCAACCTGTTTATTGTCATGCTTTTATTGGTTGCCGTCTTATCCGCTTGTGCAACCGAAAGCTCGCTTACCCAGCAAGCCCCAACGCAGCACTATACACCGCCTCCCCCGCCCAACGCTGCCGAAGAAAGCGCGCCAACCGAAAGCGGATCGCAGCCGGAAACGACCTCGCCGAGTGGCAGCACCAGCTTCAAACTCGAAGCCTGGGCAGATAATTGGTTTGCCGCCTATCTGGGCGAAGACCTGATCGTTGAAGATTCTGTGCCCATCACCACCGAGCGCAGCTTCAACGCCGAAACCGCCACCTTTGACGCCAGCTATCCGCTCACACTCAACATCATCATGAAGGACTTCAAGGAAAACGACACCGGGCTCGAATACATCGGCACGCCCCGCCAGCAAATGGGCGACGGCGGCTTCATCATGCAGCTCACCGATCTCAGCACGGGCGAAGTTGTCGCCGTCAGCAACGCCGCCTGGTCGTGCACCGTCATCCACGAAGCCCCGCTCGATAAATCCTGCGCGGCGCAAGCCAATCCGGTCGCAGGCACGGCGCCCTGCACCTTCAGCGATCTCGGCGAACCGGCGGGTTGGAAATCGCCCGAGTTTGATGTCAGCGCTTGGGATGCGACCACCGTCTACAGCGCCAACGATGTGCGTCCAAAGGATGGATATGATCAGATCGACTGGGATGCGGATGCAGAATTCATTTGGGGACCCGACCTGCAAACCAGCAATACGGTTCTTTGCCGGACGGTTGTGCCTGCTCCCGTTTCGGATGCGTCTGCCAGCCCCGAAACATCTGCCGTTATCAACGCGAACCCGAGCAGTTTCTCGCTAACCAGTGCCGCCGTCGCCGAAGGTGGTTCCCTGCCCGCCGAATACACCTGCGATGGTGCCAGCGCAACCCTGCCACTCTCATGGGAAGGCGTACCTGACGGCACGCAGAGTTTCGCCGTCGTCATGCACCACGTACCGGGACCGGGCGACACACATTGGTACTGGGTTCTCTACGACATCCCGGCGGACGTCAACAACTTATCGCAAAACAGCGTCGGGATCGGCACACTGGGCACGAACAGCGTCAACGGCAAAACAGAATATGCCCCGCCCTGCTCAAAGGGCCCCGGAGAAAAAGCATATACCTACACCGTCTATGCACTCTCGGCGACCCCTCAATTTTCTGTCCCAGCAACTGAAGTTGATCGCGATAGGTTACTCAATGTCATTCAGAATATCACCCTGGCAAGTGCAGAACTGAACGTGACCTATTCGCGCTAATCGCCTCCACCTACCCTCCCCCGTTTACGGGAAAGGGACAAGTTCTCCCCTCACTTGCGGGGGGAGTTAGAAGGGGGCATTCCTAAAAGCGTCTTTATTTATGTACCACGAAAGGAACCCATCATGAAACTCTCTCGAAGAGATTTCCTGCGTCTATCCGCGCTCGGGCTGGGCAGCGCTCTTGTCACCGCCTGCTGCATGGACAAAGTCGTGCTCACAAGTGAGCCGTTCACCCCTGACCCACCCGCCATGCCGACACATCTTTCACCCACTCAAGCACCTGCTGTCCCGACCGCAACATCCGCGTCCGAAATTCTGCACAGCATGGGATTTGATGCCTTCGAAGGCAAGGTCAACACCTATCAAGATGACCAATATCTTTACGTCGAATCGGACGGTATACCCGACCACCCGATGATGATCGGTATAACCAGTTGGCAGCAGCAGGTGCCCTTGCCACAGTTCTATACCGGAAATAATGCTTGGCAGATCCCGCTCAACCCGGTTGTTGCCGAGAATCCTGTTTCAGCGGCAAATAACCTTTTTCGGGGGGCGATTGCATTAGCTGTCAATGGCGTCCCCATCTTCAACGCCCTCAACAACCGCGGCGACGATGCCTATCTTGCCGGCGAACTCGACGAGTGGGGCGGTCACTCCGGTCGTGCGGACGACTACCACTATCACGTTGCGCCGCTGCACTTGCAGGATAAAGTTGGGGCGGGTGCGCCCATCGCCTATGCCCTCGACGGTTTCCCCATTTACGGCTCGACCGAACCCAACGGCTCAACGATGGGAGAACTCGACCAATTTAACGGGCATTTCGACGCTCACGGCAACTACCACTATCACGGCACGAACACCTATCCCTACATCAACGGCGGGATGCGTGGCGTGGTCACCGTCCAGAACGAACAGATCGAGCCGCAGCCACACACTGTACCCATCCGCCCGCATTTGCAGCCGCTCAAGGGCGCGGTCATCACCGATTTTCAGGAGTTGGGCAACGGTGCCTACTCGCTCGAGTACACGCTCAATGGGCAAAAAGCCTATGTCAACTATCGTGTTTCGGGCAACACCTATACCTTTGAATTCCTCGACGCAACAGGCAATAAAACCGTGGAGACATATTCCAGCTAAACAAAATCCTAACGATATATAAATAATTTCTGAACATCTCCTGACGACTTAGTTATTAAGAAAATCTAAAAACTATTTCATAAGGAGAACGATATGCGACCCCATGGACATTTTCGCGGACACGGACACAGGCCACACGGTTTTCACCGACCTTTCTTCGGTTGGCATCGGCCCCATTTCTTCAGACCTTTTTTCGGATTTGGACTACTTGGATTTTTGCCGCTCGTCATCCTATTACTGGCGATCTTCCGGCACCCATAAAGCGGGTGTAGGGCAGGGATTTTTTTCTCTGCCCTGCTGCCTTTTACATGGTATCCTGTTGATGGGGCTGCGACCCGTTATCCCGTCCATTTGCGACAGAATATGAAAACGCATAGCACCCATATTTAGAGTTAGGAAATCTCATGAATCCACCACCTCCGCCAATTCTCCCCGGGCAGCCACAACTGGCACAAGGCTTTTTATCCATGCCCACACTCGCGATCATTATTATGATCACCTTCGTGATGCAGGGTAGCCTAATCCTTTTCAGCACGCTTGTCATCAAGTCGTATAAAGGGATGCGTGAAGCGGCAATTGCCACCTTTGTGATCGCATTGGGTTTTCTGTCCATCCGGCTGGGAAATGAATTTGAAGTAGCGCAAATCACCTCAGGCTATTTTTCCAGCTTGCTTATCGTGAGCGGGTTTCTGCTCTTCTACCTGGCGCTCTGTCGCTTTACGGAAACGCCCGGCAAACGTTGGGTGCTTTTTGGCTTCGTCCCGCTGGCTTATTTATCGCTTACGGCGACCTGGCTTTTCAGAAGTCATACACTGCCGTTGCTCTATACCACAGCAATGGCCACGCTTGTGCTCAATTTATCATCTGCACTCACACTATATCGCAGCGATACTCATCGATATAGCCTGGCGGCTAACCTCACCGGTATCCCGCTTGCGATTTATGGCTTTGTCGCCTTCGGTAGAATGATCCTTGGCTTATTCAACCACGCATCCATTGCGCCGGGTCCGACTCTCTCTGCCATCACCGATATCATGGCACTTTTTGTCTTCAGCTATCTTTGGTCATCCGGCTTCATTCTCATGGTTAGCCAACGTCTGCAAAACGATCTAAATGATCTGGCAATGAACGACGCTCTCACTCGCGTTCATAACCGCCGTGCCATGCAAGATATGCTCAATTTCGAGATGGGCCGAGTTGAAAAGGAAATCAGAGAGTTCTCGATCATCCTGATCGATGTTGACCACTTCAAAAATGTAAACGACACCTACGGGCATGACATTGGTGATGTTGTTTTAAAATGGTTGGCATCCACTATAAATCAGCAACTCCGCACACAGGATGTGATCGCACGCTGGGGCGGCGAAGAATTTCTTATTCTCTTGCCAGATACAACTTTGGATGAAGCAATGGCTATCGCTGAACGCTTACGCTCTGTGATAGACACAGCCTCCATTGAAACAAATGCAGGAAGATTACACATCAGCTTTAGTGCCGGAGTATCCTGTTCTCAAAGCACGCGCGACGTAAATACCTTGTGCAAAATCGCAGACCAGGCACTCTACATTGCCAAAGAAACCAGAAATACGGTTGTTTCTCAGAGAGATATTCCTGCAGAGCCAGTATAATTCCGCTATGAAAACTATCCTTGTAGTAGATGATAACGCCAGCGTCCGCACCCTCGTCCGTGATTACCTCAGCGAGCAGGGGCTGCGCGTTCTTACCGCCGATAACGGGCAAAACGCCCTTTTCGTTGCGCGTCAGGAAAAGCCAGATCTGATCCTGCTCGACATTATGATGCCCGAAATGGATGGCTATCAATTTGTCACCGCCTACCGCAAAGAGAGCGAAACGCCCATCATCCTGTTGACCGCAAAACTCGAAGAAACTGACAAAGTTTTGGGATTGGAACTCGGCGCGGATGACTACGTCACAAAACCATTCGGGATGCGCGAACTCCTCGCCCGGATTCGCGCCGTCCTGCGCCGCGTCGGAACAGACGTGGTTCAACCTGCTGCCCTTAACGTGGCAGATGTTAGCCTCGACCGTGATACCCACCACGTCCGCGTGGACGGGAAATCCGTTACCCTAACCCCCTCCGAATTCGACCTGCTCGCCGCCCTGATGGAATCCCCGGGCCGAGTCTTCTCCCGCTCCGATCTGCTGCTCAAATTGCAGGGCACCACCTTCGAAGGCGTCGAGCGTACGATCGATGTCCACGTCCGCAATCTGCGCACCAAGATCGAACCCGATCCCGCCAACCCGCGCTATATCGAAACTGTTTTTGGAGTGGGCTATCGGTTCCGTGAAGAGTGAACAGCTACAGTCCCTGAGCGGAGGGCTTCACGAATGTGAAGCACGTAGTCGAAGGGCGGTCTCTATAAAAGTCGCTCTTCGACTACACATCTCACATCCGTTCGATATTCCGCTCAGAGACTGGAATTACCTATGAAATCCATCTCCCTAAAACTCACCATCGCCTTTCTCGCTGTCAGTTTGATAGTAATTGGATTAGCAGCCTTCTTCACCTGGCGCACAACCGTAAGCGCCTTTGAGACGGTCGTCGTCGAACGCATCCGCGCAGATTTTATTGAAAATGTGACCGCCTATTACGAAGAAAATGGCTCATGGCGGGGGATCGCTCCACATCTTTTTGCACAGACTGTACAAGCACAGCAACCCCAACAGCCTCCAGATCCCAGTCAGGTACGCCCCTCTCCAATCATTTTCGCGCTTGCGGATGAACATGGGATGATCGTCATCCCCGCAGGGGTTTATCACCCAAAAGAAATAGTAGATGCTGCAACCCTCGCCGAAGGCACCCCTATCGAAATAGACGGTGCCGTTGTGGGGACTGCACTTCAGACAGGCAAAGTGCCGCAACTTAGCTCCGTAGAACAAGGCTATATCGACCGAACTAATCAGGCTTTGCTCTTGACAAGCATCGTAGCGATGTTGATCGCACTGCTCTTGGGCGCAGCGCTGGCCCGCTCGTTAACACGCCCAATCCGCGACCTGACCGAAGCCACGCACGCAATGGCAAGTGGCAATTTGGCACAAGAAGTCCCTGTCCGCTCACAAGATGAACTGGGCGAATTAACAGCATCCTTCAATCAGATGGCGGCTGATCTTGGGCGCGCAACACAAGCCCGCCGCCAAATGACAGCGGATATTGCCCATGATCTGGGTACGCCATTAACGGTTTTGGGCGGCTATCTCGAAGCGATGCAGGAAGGCGTGCTGCAGGCAACGCCGGAACGGATTGACGTGATGCACACCGAGATCGTCCACTTGCAGCGCCTGGTGCAGGATTTGCGCACGCTCTCGCTGGCTGATGCCGGGCAGATGTCGCTTAATCGGAATCAAGTTGAGGTGGGAACATTGCTGCGGCGGGCAGCGGCATCCTATCAACTGGCGGCAGAAAAACAGGGCGTCAACCTGCATGTGGAAATGGAAGCTGCGCCGCTATCCATCTCAATGGATGAAGATCGCATGGCGCAGGTGCTGGGCAATTTGGTCAGCAATGCGCTGCGTTATACGGCGGAAGAGGGCGAGATCAGTTTGCGGTATTCCATGGTCAGCGGACAGGCAGTGATCGTGGTGGAAGATACGGGAGCGGGGATTGCCGAAAAGGATTTGAGCCGCATTTTTGAGCGCTTTTATCGCGCCGATCAGGCACGCAATCTGGCGATGGGGGAATCTGGTTTGGGGCTGGCAATTGCACGCTCAATCGTAGAGGCACATGGCGGAACGATCTCGGTCACAAGCGAAGTTGGGCGGGGGACGAGGTTTGAGATTCAATTGGCAATTTAAATAAAAGCAGGACTTTCGCCCCAAAGATTTTAAAAGGCTCAAACGGGGATTGGCAACCCCCGTTTTGCGAAAGAAACGCGGGGTTACAAATATCAGCACAGAGTCAAAACGGGTTTCGTAGTTTTCATTGTCATCTGCCTATAAAGACTTATTTGATTATAATAATATGAGGTATAGTTCTGGCATTCATTAGGTACCGTAGAATTTAAGGAGAAAGATCATGAAGCGAGCAGTCAGCGTGAGCATTGGCTCATCAAAAAGAAATAAGGCTGTCACTGTGAACCTAAATGGCGAAGAGATCAGCATCGAGCGCATCGGCACCGATGGCGATCTCAAAAAAGCCGCACAGCTTTTCAGTGAAATGGACGGCACTGTTGATGCCTTTGGTTTGGGCGGCGGCGATTTTGGCACCGAGTTTGCTGGAAAGTTTTTCCGCTATCACAACGTGGCATGGATTGCGGATGGCGCGGTTAAAACCCCGGTTGTGGATGGTTCTGGTTTACGCAACACGCTTGAATATCGCCTGGCTTCTTTCATTGAAAAAGAACTCGGCGATTACATCACCCCGAAACGCGTGCTGCTTACCGCCGCATCCGACCGCTGGGGCATGACCAAAGGCTTCATCGAAGCGGATTACGAATGTATCTTTGGAGAGCTGATGTTTGGCATTGGTATTCCGATTCCGTTACGCAAGATCAGCCAGCTCAAGCTGCTCGCGTCGGCGCTCTATCCAATCGTAATGCGCTTGCCCTTCGCGTGGATCTACCCGACTGGCGACAAACAGACCGTGCGCGAACCCAAATTCGAGAAGTATTATCAATGGGCGAGCGTCATCGCCGGTGACAACAACTACATCGTGCGTCATATGCCCAACGAACTCGAAGGCAAGGTCATCGTCACCAATACCACCACCGAAGAAGATATGGCGCTCTTCAAGAGCGCAGGTGTGAAATACGTCGTTACCGGCACCCCCGCCATCGACGGGCGTTCCTTTGGTACGAACATGATGGAAGCCGCCTTTATTGCCGCATCTGGCAAAAACCGCAAACTGACCAACGAAGAGCTAAACGAAATGCTCGATTCGCTCAATTTTGAGCCAACGATCAGAGAACTGAATTAATTAACATACCTGTCACTGCGAGCGTCTTTTGCGAAGCAATCACCCTTACCGTGGTGAGATTGCTTCGGCGATAGAACTGCATCGTAATGACATGGAGGATAACTATGGACGCAATTGTCATCGCAGGGGGCATCCCCCAACCGGATCAACCACTCTACGAATACACACAGGGCATCCCGAAAGCCATGCTCGACATCGCTGGCAAGCCAATGGTGCAGTGGGTTCTCGACGCACTTGGCAATGCAAAGCACGTCGAGAACGTCATCATCATCGGGTTGGATGATGTTGACAGCGTCACCTGCGCCAAACCCACGTACCATATCCCCAACCAGGGGCGGATGCTGGCAAACATCGAGGCCGGTATCAATAAAATGCGCGAGATCAACCCCAAAGCGGAGTACGTTATCTCGTCATCAGCAGATATTCCCGCCGTCACAGGTGAGATGATCGACTGGCTCGTCGAAACAGCGCTGGAAACCAAACATGATATCTATTACGGCGTGGTCAAAAAAGAAGTCATGGAAGCGCGCTACCCGGGGTCCAATCGTACCTTCACAAAATTGAAGGATATGGAAGTCTGCGGCGCCGATCTCCACATTGCGCACCACAGCATGACGACGGATCCCGAGCATCTTTCAAAATGGGAAGTCTTGATCGGGAAACGAAAAGCGCCCCTTAAACAAGCCGCGACGATCGGTATCTGGACTTTGGTCTTGCTTCTGCTTGGACGCCTTTCTCTCGCCGACGCAGTGAAACGGGCCACGAAAAAACTCAACTTCACCGGACGAGCGATCATCTGGCCCTATGCCGAAGCTGCGATGGACGTGGACAAAGGGCACCAATACGAGATGCTGCGCGCTGACCTGGAAAAGTAATCTATCAAAACGACTCTGCGAGGAACCGTTTTTTGGCGACGAAGCAGTCTCACATTCTTGGAGATTGCTTCGTCAGGTTAAAACCCTCATCTCAAAATCATTTTTATTATCTGAATGCTTATGAACTTTCAAACCCTTTTAAAAAAAGACGCTGAACTAACCCAAAAACTACGCATTGCCGAAGAGCCTGGCCCTTTGCGCACCACCGCTGCTTTTTTCGCCCACTCAGGTGATTCGTGGTTCTGGGCGGTGGCTCTGATTGCAACTTGGGGACTGGGAAATGCTTTTTGGAAACAGTGGGCAGCGGTCATGCTGGGCGCGTTGACCATTATGGCTGCGATCGTGCTGATGCTGAAATTTGCGATCCGCCGCAAACGCCCCGAAGGGGAATGGGGAGAGATGTACCGCAGCACCGATCCGCACTCCTTCCCCTCCGGACATGCCACACGCGCCTTTTTGCTGGGTACGATGGGCATCTTTCTTGGCCCTCTGTGGATGTCGATCCTTCTCGTACTTCTCGCTCCCCTCGTCGCGCTGGGACGGGTGGCGATGGGCGTGCATTATCTCTCTGATATTTTGGCGGGGGCGTTTTTGGGTATTCTCGGCGGGATTATTGGCTACGCTATTTACCCTACGATCTATGGGTGGTTTGTTGGTTGGTCGGGTTGGGCGTTATGGTGATCAGATGAATATAAAATGAGTAAATTAGAAAAAGTTAGCGATTGGTTCGAAAGTTTTTTCACAGACAATCCAAATATTCGAGCTCTTCTGCAATTGGAACCGACTGGCATTGGAAGTGCCTATGAAGTGATGCTTTCTCATAAAATTTCAGAAATGAGAAAGCAAAGGTTCCGTATTTTCATGGACGAATTGTCCAAAGGGGAAAAAGAGTTATCTCCAGAATTAATAGATAGCGAAGATTTTTTACACGCCTTCTTTTCTACAGCTAATGCATCTTTAAATTCAAGAAGAGAAGAAAAAATTCGGCTCTTTGGGAAACTTCTCTTACAAGCCACAAAAGCAAATTCATTTCGCACCGATATATTTGAAGAATTCTTATCAATTCTTGATGAACTTTCTTTGAGAGAGTTTTATTTATTGGCAATATTAGCTCACTATGAAAGAATAACTTGTCGAGACAAAAGTCAAAACGATTTGCAATTTGCATCATCCTTTTGGGCAGAATTCGAACAAGAGGCAGCAGACAAACTCAATATCAGTCAAATTGAATTACCGTCACTTCTAATCAGATTAACACGAACAGGGCTGTTTGAGACTTTCAGCGGTTTATATTTTGACTCCCAAGGAAGCAAAGGGAAAACTACCCCTTTGTTCGAGAAGTTCTCGCAATGGGTAGATAGAGACGCATTGTAGGAACACAGAATCAACCCTAATATTTATACGCATATTGTGAATAGGTTGGGTTCTTTAGCAAAATAATAGTTTTTTATCGGTATCTATAGGAGAAAAAATGCCAAAAGCAGAAGAAGTACTCGATCTTTATCAATTTCATAATCGTGTGATGCACTGGTTCATTGATGGGGTCACTCACGAAGAGAGCGTTTTACAACTCCCCTTCAAGCACAACTGTATGAACTGGATTCTCGGTCATATCGTCACTAATCGCAGCCACGTGCTGGAGGTCGTTGGTGCGGAACATGCCTGGCAAGATGAAGCCCGTAAACTTTATCATCAGGATACCCAACCCGTCACGCCGGAAAGCCCGGCAATCCAATTTGAGACGCTGGTTGAATATCTAGATGAAAGCGTGGGATTGCTTGAATCTGCGCTAGCAGGTAAGAGCGAAGCGTGGCTGGATGAAAATTTCACGAATTATCGTGGCGAAAACACCCGTTACGAGCATGTGAAGAACTTCCATTGGCATGAAAGCTTTCATCTTGGGCAATTGGAAATCTTGAAAGCATTTATAGAATCGATGCGATAAATGTGGATTATCGTTTCAATTGCCTTTGTTACGAGCATATTTATCGGTATAGGCTTCTTTCTGCAAAAGAAAAACCCTCCCAGTAACACCGCTGATACAGCTTTAGTTTTTGGAACGGGCTTGGCGTGGAAAGCAAAAGCAAGATGGGAACATGCAGCAAAGTTATTCCACGAAAAAAGAATAAAAAACATCATCATAAGCGGCGGTGTTCTTGTCCCAAACACTGAGTTTACTGAAGCTGAATTATTCCAAAAAGAGTTGATAAAGTTGGGGATTCCCTCTGAAAAGATATGGCTGGAAAATTGTGCGACAAATGCAGCCGAAAATGTTGAGCTCGCAGTTCCCATCCTTCAAGAGCAGAACTTCTCATCCGTGGTACTCGTGATGTCTGACTTTGCCGGTCTTCGAGCACATCTGACCGCGAAGAAAGCATGGCAAGATCACAATTATCAAATTTACAATAGCCACGCACCATCATCAGGTCATTGGTCACCTTGGATATGGTGGCTTTCAAAAGAAGGCTGGCATCTAACCCATTATGTTGTCGTTAGATTATTCCGATATGGATTACTTCGGTATCTTTAGTGTCCTTTAAACGACACACGCGCATCATTCTCACTTTGGGATGCGCATCACCGCCCTCGCCCGGTCAATGCAGGAGCAGTTACTCAATCAGCCACACACCAATCGCACTCACTTAAACAAAAAACTCCCTAGGCAGGGAGTTTTTTGTTTTTTTATGGGACTGTATTCGAAAGCGTGCTATTCACTTCCGTAAACATATCACCGACTTGTGGACCGAGGACCTGAAGAACAACCAGAACGATTACTGCTACAAGAACAAGAATTAATCCATATTCAACTAAACCTTGGCCTCGTTCGGAAAAAAAGCCTTTCACTGATTTCACCTCCTTCCAAAAAATCTAAAGAAATTTATGAATGATGATTTCAGTGTAGCGGATAAAAAAGCGAATGTCAATCGGCGTTTGCTTGCCCGTAATCGCAAATCTCTAACAGAGGGCATTTTTCGCATGCCGGTTTGCGGGCTTTGCAAATCTCACGCCCTAAGCGGATGATGTTCAGATGCCCGGCATAATAGGTCTCTGGCGGAAAGACACTCTCCAAATAAGGGTGCGCCTGCTCCACGGTCATTTTTTCAGGGCGCAAGCCGAGACGCCCCGTGATGCGATAAATATGTGTATCAACCGGAAAAGCGGGCATCCCCAGTGAAAAAAGCAATACAATCGCCGCAGTTTTTGGCCCCACGCCGTTGAATTTTGTCAGCCAGGCGTGTGCCTCATCCAGCGGCATTTCCTTCAGAAACTCAATATCCAGTTCGCCGCGCTCTTCGGTGATTTGGCGCAACACCTTCTGGATACGCGGGCCCTTTTGATTCGCCAAGCCTGCCACGCGTACGGCTTCGATCACTTCGGCGGCAGGAGCATCACGCACTTCTTCCCATGTTGGGAAGGTTTCCCGCAGCTTGTCAAAGCCCCGATCTCGGTTCACATCATTAGTGTTTTGCGACAGGATCGTCGAAACCAATTCGTCGATGGCGGGTAGCGGATTGCGCCAGATTGGTTCGCCGAATTTATCCATCAAGCGTTCATGTACTTCGAGTGCTTTTGCTTTAATTTCATCCATTTTCTTTTTCCAATTTGAAAATTGTGCGGGCCTCGCCCACTTTTAAATTTCGCCAATTATAGATGGTTCGCACGGGCGCGAACGTTGCCAATTCAGCGAGATCTGTCTCGTCCAGATAGCCTAATTGATGCAGGATTTCGATCATCACCGCCGCACGGACATTTCCATTCGGGTCGCCATCGGATATTTTTAGCGCGATCCCGACTCCTTTTGGGCTTGTCCCCGTCAAATTTGGCAGGATGCCCAAAGACTGGTATCCCTCCGCGCCCCCCTTGACGACGAATCTGCCACGCCCGACCTGCATAAGGCGCGTATCGAAGCGACCGAAGCCGCTCACATATTCGGGATGTGCCATCATCGCCGAAGTGATTGTCTCACAAGCTTGCGCACGTTCTGCGGATAACTCGCGCGGGTCGCAGAGGCGGGCGTATCCGAGCGCGGCGTTGTAGAGGGGGATTGCAAAATTCGGCGCAGAGCAGCCATCGGTGCCAAGTTTGATTTTCTCAGGGGCGATTTCGCACATCTCGGCGAAAACTTCTAAAATATTTTGCTGAATGGGATGCGCGCGTTCGAGGTAAGTATCGAGAGGCAGACTGCGCATTTGGGCATATGCAAGCATCCCGCTGTGTTTGCCGGAACAATTATGGCGCAGGGGTGGAGGCTGCTTGCCTTCGGCGATGAGCCTTTCTGCGGTGGCCTGATCCATTGGCGGGTGAGCACCACATTGCAAATGAGATTCGTTCAGGCCAATCTTTTTCAGGATGCCACCCACTGTTTGGGCGTGCAGGTCGGTACCGCTATGTGAGGCACAGATCTGAGCTATTTCGTGCGGAAGCAAGTTGAATGCACGTGCGCCGCCCTCTTCAATAAAAGGTAAAGCCTGAAAGGGTTTCGCGGCGGAACGCAGGAAAGTCGTCAACTGTGGATTTCCAATCCAGGCGAGCAATTTGCCCGTTGAATCAACAACGGCCGCCGCTCCATAGTGAAGAGATTCGACCGTTGTACCGCGCGTGCGTTCCAAAAGGGGCGCGTAGTCTTTCATGGATTATTCTTCGTCAAGCGAGTCGCTCAAGTAGTGCCGTGTGTAGTATGCCGCTAATCCGTGACGCAAGCGATGGGTGAAAAGTTCACGTTCCGAAGCGAGGAAACGCAGCGGCTCAAGCAATTTTGGAATGAGTTTCTCGGTGGCCGTAACATCGGCACCTCTTTGTGCCAATTTTTCGAGGGCTTTGTGCGTTTGAATCAGAAGGTCGCGTTGTTTTTCGATCGTGGAGCTTGCACAAGTACCGCCGCGCCCACTGACAATAGTATAGCCTTTATATTCTTCGCCCATGAGCAGCTCAAGGTCTGCGAGCCATTGTGGAATATCTGATTTTTCAAAGAAGGGCGGCTGGTTTTTAAGGACAGCATCGCCGACAAAGACGATCTTTTCATCAGGCAGGACAACCCAAATCGCGCCTTCATCTGAACCGGGGTGATGCTCAAGATAAAGGGGGGCGTCATCCCAGAAAAGGCTCATTTTTTTGGTAAAGGTGAGTTGGGGAGGCGACCAACGAACATTGCCAAGATTCGGGAGACTCTCCCAAACAGCGCCAGTCGGCTGACCTGGATTTCTGAAGATGCCCGGACGATTGCGGAAGTATTCATCCGTATTCGCGTGGACGAGAACAGGACAATCCATAGCGCGTGATCCGATCACGCGATCTACATTGGTATCAAGATTGATGAGCAAGCGCTCATATCCACTTTCAAGATCAAGCAGATCGGCACGCCAGGTGCGTCCATCTTCAGGAATAGGGGGCGCATCAATATAGATCAATCCCTGCGGCAGATTAATGGCTGCCAAAGTCACCCCTATGTATTTATCTTCAATATGAATATTTTCTCTGAGAGATTGCATTTAAGCGATTTCCTCTTTTTGTTTTTTCGTTGAGATCGGTACAGTTAAATTAAAACGTGTGCCCTGTTCGTGGTTATCATCGACCCAGATCGAGCCTCCGTGCCCATCAATTGCAAGTCGGCAAAAAGCAAGCCCAACTCCCAAACCAGAGACGCTTTCTTTGCCTTTAACACGCGCAAATTTTTCAAAAATAAGTTGACGATTTTCAGGAGCAATGCCAACGCCATTATCAGCAACCCAGAATTGCACCCATTCACTATCCAGTTTTGCGCCGATTTCCAACTTTCCATCGACAGGCGTAAATTTGGATGCGTTCTCCAGCAAGTTAATCAGTACACGCCGGATCATATCGTCATCGACCCAGACATGAGGCAGGTCATTCGCCAACAGAGCGCTGACTTCCTGTTTACGTGGTTCCGTGCTATGTAAAACCGCCCTGATCGCATCATTAACCAAGATTGCTGGCTCAACATTTTTCTGCGTAACAATATCTTGCCCGGCTTCAAGGCGACTGACATCCAGCAAAGAAGAAACCAAACGCTGAACGCGCATAGCAGAACTACTCGCAATCTTCAGCAGCATCTGCGTGCTATCCTCATCCTGAATGCTGCTCACACCTTCCAACATCCCCAAACTTGAAAGCACATTCGCCAGCGGAGAGCGCAAATCATGATAAATCATCGAGGTTAAATCATCGCGTAACCGGTCGAGTTCTTTGCGCTCGCTAATATCGCGGAAGGTCCATTGCAGCGCATCTTCGTCTTCAAGTTCAATACTGCGCACATATACTTCGACGGGAATTGCAGTTACATCTTTTGTATACAAATTGGATTCGTATTTATACACCTGCTTATCGCGCAGATAATCAAAATCTACGCCCAGATTACCAGCGTTTAGATCGTGCAGTTGGCCGATAGACAATTGCCGAAATGCATCCGAATCATAGCCACTAAGAGAGAGAGCTTTTCGATTTGCTTCGAGGATATTGCCGTCCCAATCGCTGATTAAGATCGGATCAATGCTATCGTTGAACAATTCGTAGTAGCGCTTTTGGGTTTCTTCAACACGCTCGAAAAGCTGTGCATTCTGGATCGTCGTGCCAGCCAAACTGCCGATACCGGTCATCACCAGCAGGGCATCAGGATCAAAAACGCCCGAAATTGGATTGATCGCTTGCATCACGCCAATAATCTTGCCCTGCGCCTGAATCGGGGCGATGGCAATAGCGTTTGAATCAAAACCGTCAAAAAAGCTGCGGCTCGCAAATGGATTCTCATCTTTAATGGCAGGGATAACTATCCCACGGCCCTCTTTGACCACTTTACCAATCAGCCCCTCACCGGCAGGAACACGCTTATCTAAAACGCTGCCTGCGTTTTTGCCTGTCGCTGCACGATAAACAAAATCTCCACTGGGCTGTTCCTGAAGAGCCAAGGCAACCGTTTCAACTTGTAATGCTTGAATGGTCTGATTAAGAATGCGTTGGAAAACATCGTGCATTTGCAGCGAGGCGTTAATCGTTATCGCTCCATCTGCAAGCGCCGTCATCACGCGTGCCTGACGCTGACTCTCGGTATACAAGCGTGCATTCAAGATCGCCACCCCTGCCTGATCGGCAATCGCTTGCATCAATTCGAGATGGCCGCGATCAAACGCATTCGGGACAGAGTGGACTAAAGTCAAGACCCCTACGATCTTCTCGCGTGCCAGCAAGGGCACACAAATAGCCGCTTTCGCCCCGCTTTTCTGCACCGCATCATCAGGGCGGCGTAACCAGCGCTGGTCCAGGCTCGTATCGGGCACGAGCGCAGCCTTACGGTTGCGTACCACCCATCCAGCCAGACCACGCTCAACAGTCACGCGCAGTTGCTGCGTCGTATCCCCTTGAATTCGGCGTCCATGCACGATGATTGAATCGAGCGGTTTACCGTTATCATCCATCACCACAATACTGCCACGCTCGCCGCCAACATTATCAATTGCAGCATAAAGCACACGCTGCAAAACGGTTCGCAGGTCTAACGCGGTGGCAACCTCGCGGCTAACATGATAGAGTAATTCAAGCAGGGATTGAGTCTGATCGTTTATCATAAGTTTCTCTGTAAAAGTATAGCACAAGACACCAAACTCGCTTTAAGGTAGAGTAGAATTGATCCAATAAAAAATACTAGGAATAGGTGCAAAATGGAACTTGACCTGCAAAAGATCAAAGCCATCTGTTTTGATGTGGATGGCACCCTCAGCGACACAGATGACCAATACGTTCTTAAATTTGAACGCTTCTTTCGTCCCTTCAAGTTTCTCTTCAAAAATCAGGATGCGCATCATGCCGCACGCCGATTTGTGATGTGGAGCGAAGCGCCGGGCAATCTGCTTTTGGGGATACCGGACACGCTCGGACTTGACGATGAACTTGCTTCCCTTGCCGATTGGGCTACCCGTCATCGGCCACCACCGTTAAAACACTTCATCCTGATTGAGGGCGTTAAAGAAATGCTGACGGCCCTGCATGGGAAATACCCCATGGCAGTTGTCACCGCGCGTGGAGAAGAGGGCACGATGCAGTTCCTCAAACAATACGATCTGCTCCCCTTCTTCGACGTAGTCGTCACAGCACTAACCGCCGAACATACCAAACCCTACCCCGATCCGATTCTCCACGCAGCGCAGGTGATGGGCATCCCGCCCGAAAACTGCCTGATGGTCGGCGACACGACCGTCGATATGCGTGCAGGCAAAGCTGCGGGTACACAAACTGTCGGCGTCTTGTGCGGCTTTGGCGAGGAAGCCGAGCTACGCAAATATGGCGCTGATATCATTCTGGAAACAACCGCCCGTCTCGACAAGGTCTTGCTGGGAGAATAACTTTTCTGTGCCACAAAAGAAAACAGCCCCGTGGAATCAACGTCTCTTCCGTCTCAAATAATTAAAATACATCCAATATTCAGTATATTAAACGAAGTAGGGCAGCCATTTGGCTGCCCTACTTCTATCAAGGGAGAATGTTGTTTGTTAGAGATTAGCGTCCACCGCGCCGACCACGTGTCCCGGCGTTCGATCCGGAATAGAGGTTGAGGGTGGGATCACTCACACAAGTCCCGTCGCAGGTACCATCCTTAAGTTGGGATTGGATTCCAAGGTTGGTATTGAGTTGGGTCTGCGGCACCAAACCATCTGCTGCTGCGGCTTCGGCTGCGGCTGCTTTGACGCTGGCAAAAAGTTCAGGCCAGGTTTCGGCTGTGTAGCCCATCGAGATGGCGATATCGTAGAAGGTTTCTCCAGAAGCGAGGCGATCTGCCACGACAGCGGGATCAAGCCCAAGGGCGGAGGCGACTGCATCGGTCATATAGCTGGAGAGAATGCTGGTTCCATTCGCACCGGCTGCGCCGTTGCCACCATTGCCGCCGTTACCGGGGCCTTTGCCCGCATCTTCCATTGCATAGGCACTTCCTACGCCACCAAATACGGCTACTAACATCGCTACTGCGAAAACTGCTATTAAAGTCTTTTTCATTTTGTTGCTCCTTTTTATGTCGTCACAAGCACTTGCCTGTGTTGATGCTCCTATAATAGTTGCCTTGTGTAAAGTATTTGTGTACACAATGTAAAGGGTTATTAAAGTTCCTGAATTTTATAGCTTGACTTGCCCCTGCCAAATCTGTATAATCGGCAAAACATGGGAAGAGTACGTTGGTGAAGCCCTGCCAGAGACGGAATGCCTTGGCTGCAAGCATCCACAGAAGTTCACCGCTGAATGTCGCCCAGATGAATTGCCGAAGAACGCTCATGACTGAGTTAGTAGAACGGCACGGGAGCGCCCGCTACAGCGCAGACCGATGATGGTCGGTCACAAAGAGCGCCTTTGTTAAAAAGGCGAATCGAGGTGGTACCGCGGAGTTCGTCTTCGTCCTCATGCAGGATGAAGGCGTTTTTGTTTTAACTCACCACAGAGCACACCGAGCGCGCGGAGAAAAGCCTTTTAAAAAACTCTGTGAGCTTCGTGCTCTCTGTGGTAAATCAGCAATTATTTTTAGGAGCAATCTCATGACCAAACACGAACTACCCAAAGCATACGACTTCAAGAATACTGAAGAGCGTATCTACAAGATGTGGGAAGAAGGCGGTTATTTCAAACCGCACAACGATCCCAACGAACCCGACTTTGACCCGAACGTGAAACCGTTTGTCATCTCCATCCCGCCGCCAAACGTGACGGGCGAACTGCATCTCGGTCATGCCATGTTCGTGAGCATGGAAGACCTGATGATCCGCTATCACCGCATGAAGGGATATTCCACGTTGTGGGTGCCAGGCACCGATCACGCCGGTATCGCCACGCAGTTGATGGTTTCCCGTCACCTGATGAAGACCGAAGAAGTGACCCTCGATGAGATCGGGCGTGAGAAGTTCCTTGAACATGCCTGGGCATGGAAAGAGCAGTATCACGGACGCATCACGGGGCAGATCCGCCGTATGGGCGCTTCCTGTGATTGGACGCGCGAACGCTTCACGCTTGATGATGGCCTCTCCAAAGCCGTGCGCGAAGCCTTTGTGCAGCTCCACGAAAAGGGACTGATTTATCGCGGCCCGCGTCTGATTAACTGGTCGCCTGGACTAAAAACCGCCGTCTCTGATCTCGAGGTGGAATACAGCGAAGAAGAAGGCACGCTCTACTACTTCAAATACATGCTTGCTGACGATAGTGGCGACTATATCCCCGTCGCAACCACGCGTCCGGAGACGATTTTGGGCGATACTGCTGTTGCCGTGCATCCTGATGATGAACGGTATCAAGCCTTCATTGGCAAGAGCGTTACCGTCCCCATCCTGGGACGTGAAATTCCCGTCATCGCGGATGAATATGTCACGCGCGAGTTCGGTACGGGCGCGCTCAAGATCACGCCTGCCCACGATCCGAACGACTACGAGATCGGCGAGAAGCACAACCTGCCGCTCATCTCCATGCTCGATAAGGACGCCAAAGTCAACGAGAACGGCGGTAAATATGAAGGCATGGATCGTTTCGACGCGCGTGACGCGCTGTGGGAAGATATGCGCGCCGAGGGTTTGGTCATCAAAGAGCAGGCTTACACCCATCAGGTGCCGCGCTCGCAGCGCGGCGGCGAGATCATCGAGCCGATGATCTCCACGCAGTGGTTCGTCAAGATGGAAAGCATCGGCGAAAAAGCGCTCAATGCTGTCAAAAATGGCGAGATCACCATCGTGCCCGACTACTTCACGAAAACCTACTATAACTGGATGGAAAACTTGCAAGACTGGTGCATCAGCCGCCAGCTTTGGTGGGGACACCGTATCCCGGTTTGGTATTGCGCCGACTGCAACGAGATCACCGTCGAACGCGAAGACCCAACCGAATGCGCCCACTGCGGCTCCGCGCACATTGAGCAGGACGAAGACGTGCTCGATACCTGGTTCTCCTCCGGGCTGTGGACTTTCTCGACCCTCGGCTGGCCCGAAGAAACGCCCGATTTCAAATATTTCCACCCCACCAGCATCATGGAAACGGGCGCGGACATCCTTTTCTTCTGGGTCGCGCGCATGATCATGTCGTCGCTCGAATTCGTCGGCGAAATCCCCTTCCACACCATCTACCTGCACGGGCTGATCTTCGATGAGCACGGCAAGAAGATGTCGAAAACTAAAGGCAATGTCATCGACCCGCTGATCGTCATGGATGACCTCGGCACCGACGCTCTGCGCTTCACGCTTTTGGTCGGCTCCACGCCGGGCAAGAATTCCAATCTCAGCTTGAAGAAGGTCGAAGCGAATCGCAACTTCGCCAACAAGGTCTGGAACGCCAGCCGCTTCGTGCTCTCCATGATTAACGATGTGAAGGAAGATGACAAACCTGCCACCGTTAAATGGACTCTTGCCGACAGTTGGATTTGGGCGCGTTTAAACGACCTGATTCGCAGTGTCGAACGCCTTTTTGCTGGGTACCAATATGGAGAAGCGGGACGCCAGATTTACGACTTCTTCTGGAGCGACTTCGCGGACTGGTATCTCGAGATCGCCAAGCTCCAGATGCAAAACCCCGAAACCCGCTACACCACCGCTGACACCCTCGCTCGCGTTCTTGATACGACCCTGCGCCTGCTGCACCCCTTCACCCCCTTCGTCACTGAAGAGCTTTGGGGGCACCTGCGCAGCACCCTGCTCGATTCGCCGCTTGCTGATCTCGCCAGCGATTGGTCTGAAGTGCTGATCACCGCCAAATGGCCTGAAGAAAAAGCTCTCGAAGGCTGGGAAGATGCCAAAGTCGCTGACTTCGAGCTAATTCAGGAAGTGGTACGCGCCATTCGCAACTTACGCGCGGAGAAGGGCGTCGAGCCTGGGAAGCGGATCGCAGCCACCTTTGTTGGGGCTGAGAAAACTGACCTTTTACGAGACCAAGCCAAAACCTTGCGTTCGCTCGCGCGTCTGGACGATGAGAAAGTTTCCATCGTCGAATCCCTATCCGAGAAGCCCGAAGGCGCAGTTGCGCTGGTCGTCGGACCCATCGAGATTTTCATCCCGCTCGAAGGCATGGTCGATCTCGAACAGGAGCGCGAACGTCTCGAAGCGGAATTGAAAGAAGCCAAATCGCATATCGCGCGGCTGGAGAAAATGCTCAACTCGCCCTTCGCGCAGAAGGCGCCACCCGCCGTAGTGGAGAAGGAGCGCGAAAAGCTGGCGGGCTATAAAGAGACCGCTGAGAAGATCAAGGCGCAACTCTAACTTTACAAACACCGAGCATTTTTAAAATGCTCGGTGTTTTTTTGCTATACTGATTTAGACATTCTGTACTGGATTATTCGACTTGTGAGGTGCATGATGCTTGATGGGAATAAGGAACAGGAAAGACTGAAACGCTTGCGCGAACAGCAGCTTCGTGCCCGTGACCCGCACGTAAAGCAGCGCCAGTTTCAGCGTACGACCGCCGAGCGCGAGCGTAAACGAGATAAGTCGTACTCGTTGGGGAAACTCTGGCATGATCTTCCACTTGTTTTGAGATATTCACTTGGTGGATTTTTGCTTGGGCTACTGATTTCTTTGATCCTGCCCACGCTATGGGATTCTCCATTGGTAAAGATTGTTTCCATTATTATTGTGGTCGTGCTGACTATTTTTAGCGGCATCGTAGGCAACGCGGTCGCTGTGCGAGAGAACGTCAAAGATTTGATGCGTTGATTATCAAAAATAAGCTGCGTAGACTTCCGAACTTTTTGCCTCTGCGCTTCGCTAGAAGTGCTGCGCAAGAGTTCGGAAGTCTCTTTTAAAAGACTACTTACCTGACAGTTTTGTTTAGCTGGTGACTGAGTAGCCTGACAGCACTATCGTCGGGCGTATCGAAGTCACAAAATTGAATTTTCACAAGAAAAGTTGGTTTCGATACGGCGAAAAGCGTCGCCTACTCAACCAACGGACGGTAATTTTAGCAAAGAGTCAGGTGGCTAGTCGAACGAGAAGAAAATAAAAAATCTCTTCGTCGAAGAGGCTGGAATTATCAGTTCGGCTTGCTTTTCATAGCATAGCGCCAGAAAGGTTCAAATATCACTCCAGCCTAAGACATTCATCATTTGATTTTGTTGGGAGAATAGACTAATTTATGTGCTGCATATTTTACACACAATATTAGGAGAATAATCATGGCTATGAAAATTATAGAAGACTGCATTTCTTGTGGGGCCTGCGAACCAGAGTGCCCTGTTGAGGCGATATTTGAGGGTGACGAGATCTACGAAATTGATCCGAATAAATGCGTTGAATGCAAAGATCACTTCGATGAACCCCAGTGCGCAGCAGTATGCCCTGTTGAGTGCATCGAAAAAGCGTAATTACTAAAAAGTTCCGAGTTCTTGAAGAACTCGGAACTTTTTATATATTCAGGGGAAAACATAGAAAGCTATCAGGATAAAAAAATGAGAAAAGTTTTATTTATTGGTGGAACAGGCATCATAAGCTCCGCTTGCTCACGCTTGGCAGTTGAGCGTGGGGTTGAGCTTTACCATCTCAATCGCGGAAAAACATCGCGCCCAATTCCAGATAGCATCATTCGGTTACAAGGCGACATCCATAACCGTGACGCTTACGAAGCCGCGTTAGGAAATCATCATTTTGATGCAGTTGTGCAGTGGATCGCTTTCACGCCCGAACAGATCAAGCAGGATATTGAGATATTACGGGGGCGCACAAAGCAATATGTTTTTATCAGTTCGGCATCCGCATACCAGACCCCGCCCGCACATCTGCCCGTAACCGAGTCGACAATTTTGGATAATCCCTTCTGGGGGTATTCGCGCAACAAGATCGCCTGCGAAGAGCGTTTGGTGAAAGCCTATCGGGATGAGAAATTCCCAATGACGATCGTGCGCCCTTCACATACTTATGACCCGACACTTTTCCCGATGCAGGGCGGCTACACCTCGCTGCACCGGATGCTACATGGAAAGCCCGTCATTGTGCACGGCGACGGTACATCCTTGTGGACGATGACTCATCACGAAGATTTTGCGGTCGGCTTGGTGGGCTTGCTCGGCAACTCCCAAGCGATTGGCGATGTTTTTCATATCACATCCGATGAGTGGCTTTCGTGGAACCAAATTTATCAGGAGGTTGCGCGCGCAGCTGGCGTTGAAGCAAAGCTGGTACATATCCCATCAGAGGTAATCGCCAGCTACGACAAAGACTGGGGTGACAGCCTGCTCGGCGACAAAACCCATTCGATGATCTTCGACAACACAAAGATACGAAGACTCGTGCCAGATTTCAACCCAAAGATTAGCTTTGCAGAGGGGGCACGTCAAATTGTGGCATGGCATTTAGCTGATAAAATGCGGCAGGTGGTTGATCCCGTTTTTGATACGCTGAATGACCAGATAATTGAAGCGTACACAAAAAATCCCCCACTCTAATTTTGCAAGAAGCGTTCGACAATGTAAATCTACCTGTGAAAAATCTAACAAAACTCATATTGCCCTTTCTGTAAGAGCGACTATAATCAAAGCACATTCAAATAAACCTTCGGGGCAGGGTGACGCTCGCAAGAGCGAATTCCCGATCGGTGGTACAGCCCACGAGTGCTTCGCACATGATCCGGTGAGATTCCGGAGCCGACGGTATAGTCCGGATAGTAGAAGGTCTCAAGCAGTTCTGATCTGTGTCAGTGCTAGCTTTGCATTTGCCCCGAAAACATACTGTTTTCGGGATTTTTTTATCTAAGTGCATAGTTACCTGCACGCCTACTTACACGCCCCGCAAGGAATTTCTGCGGAGCGTGTTTTTTGTCTTGGGCGTTTGTACGTCGCACCAGCAAGACAAGAATTTGCCTGTCAACCCTGGTGCGACGTACAGACAATCCTATGAATATCAATATTGCCGAAAAATTCAAAACGTCCAACCCCAAAGTCTCACGTTGGTGGACTCACGCTCCGGCCACACTCTCCCTGTTTGTAGCCCTGGGGATTTGGCAACTCGTCATTCAACTCACCGATTTACCCGCTTTCATCCTGCCCTCACCTGCTGATGTGGGGATGCGCTTCGCGCGAGCGCTCTCGGATGGAAGCTTGCTACGCCACACGAGCGTGACGCTTGCCGAAGTGCTGCTCGGGCTACTGAGCGGCTCCGCCGCTGCGACCATGCTTGGATATCTACTTGCCAAATCGCGTCTCTTTGAGCGAATTCTCGCCCCCTACCTTGTCGCCAGCCAAGCTGTGCCTGTCGTGGCGATTGCGCCCCTGCTCGTCATCTGGTTTGGACCGGGCATCTTCTCAAAGGTGCTCATTTGCGCGCTGATCGTCTTCTTCCCCGTGCTGGTCAACACCGTCGTTGGCGTGCGGGATGTCCCTGCCGCCTTGCGCGATCTGATGCATTCACTGCGTGCCTCGCGTTGGCAAACCTTGCGCTATCTCGAAATTCCAGCAGCATTACCTGTCTTCCTCGGCGGCTTACGGATCGGCGCAGCGCTCTCTGTCATCGGGGCAGTTGTTGGCGAATTTGTCGGTGCAGATAAGGGCTTGGGCTTTCTGATCAACATCGGGCGCGGACAGTACGACACAGCTCTTGTCTTTGTCGCCATCTTTGCTCTTGTCGCGTTGGCACTGGTCTTATATGGCGTCGTCGCCTGGCTGGAGAGTTATCTGCTCAAATGGCAAGCGTGGCGGAGTCAGTAATCCAACCTGCTTGACCGCAACGCAGAGCACTGCTTTAAGGAAAAAACGCAATCAGGAATGCGGTGTGCATCGCACCATCCAGACGATAATATCCGCATAAACGGCAAATACTTATCGATGCAACCATTCCGCTAAACCTGGTGCGACGCACAAATATTCAAAAAAAATCAGGAGAACTCCATGTCAAAACTTGTACGCCTTCTTTTCATTATTGCTCTATTGAGCATATTCATTTCTGCATGTGGCAGCGCCCCCGCTTCTGTCGACCCCACAGCGCTGACACATATCCGCTTGCCGATGGGCTACATCCCCAACATCCAGTACGCGCCTTACTACGTCGCCGTGGAAAAAGGTTATTTCGCGGAAGCAGGCCTCGAGATCGAGTTTGACTATAGTTTCGAAACAGACGGCATCGCGCTCGTCGGCGCCGGACAACTTCCTTTTGCGGTCGTCTCCGGCGAACAAGTCCCTATGGCACGCGCCCAAGGCCTGCCAGTCGTCTATGTTGCAGCATGGTACAAGGATTATCCCGTTTCAGTCGTTTCGAAAACGGAACAGGGCATTGCATCGCCCGCTGACTTGGCGGGGAAGAAAGTCGGCTTACCCGGCCTCTTCGGCGCGAACTATATTGGCTTTGTCGCTCTGCTGCATGCGAACAACCTTAGCGAAAGTGATATCACACTTGATTCCGTTGGCTTTAACCAGGTCGAGGCCCTTGTCACCGATCAGGAAGAGGCCGTTGTCGGCTACTCTGCCAACGAGCCAATCCAGCTTACTGCACAAGGCTACACTGTCAACGAAATCCGCGTCGCGGATTATGTCAGCCTCGCCTCGAACGGTCTCCTGACCAGTGAAATGATGCTGAAAGATAATCCAGAGATGGTACGCGCCATGATCGCCGCCTTCTTGCACGGGGTCGAATATACCGCCGCTCATCCTGACGAGGCCTATGAAATCAGTAAAAACTATATCGAGAATTTGACAGAAGGCGATGAAGCTGTCCAAAAGCAGGTATTGGCGACCTCCATCGAATTTTGGCAGCTCGAAAACCCCGGCTACTCCGATCCACAGGCGTGGGAGAATATGAACCAACTCCTCGCCGAGATGACTCTGATCCCCGAACCGATTGACATCAGCGCCGCCTACTCGAACGAATTTTTACCCTAAAAGAGAAGGGCAGTTCCTGAGCGGAAGGCGAACGCAATGAGCCTGTAGTCGAAGGACGATTCGCATAACTCCGCTCTTCGACTACGCTTCGCTCCGCTCAAAGAATGTGACCTATTTTATGAAAACACCCCCCATCCTCTCCGTCCTGCAAATGGACATGACCTTTCCCGACGACAACGGCGGTCTTCACGCGGTTAAGAATATCGAGTTCGAGGTCTGCCCACAGGAGTTTTTATGTGTGGTCGGGCCCTCGGGCTGCGGCAAGAGCACGCTACTCAGAGTTCTCGCCGGGCTGCTTGTCCCCACGCGAGGTCAAGTCAAATTCACGAGCGATGCGCCGCGCATTGGCATGGTCTTCCAGCAATCTAACCTGATGCCCTGGCGCAGCGTCCTCGAAAATATCACCCTCCCCCTCGAGTTGAAAGGGATGGATTCCGTCGAAGCGCATACCAAAGCACAGGATTTAATCGATCTGGTTGGCTTACAGGGCTTTGAAGATAATCTCCCCCGTGATCTTTCCGGCGGGATGGCGCACCGCGTCGCTCTTGCCCGCAGCTTGGTACACGACCCCGATATTCTTCTCCTGGACGAACCTTTCGCATCCCTCGACGCCCTAACACGTGACCGCATGGGGACAGAATTGCTGCGGATATGGCAAGCGCACCAAAAGACCGTCATCATGGTCACACATTCGATCAGCGAGGCCCTCTTTCTTGCCGATCGCGTCCTCGTCCTGACGCAACGCCCCGGCAGCATCAAACTGGATATGAACGTTGACCTCCCCCGCCCTCGCACTGAAGAGATGCGCTACACATCCCAATTTGGAGAGATGGCAAAGCGCCTAAAAGATGCGATTGAATAACTCAATTGACAAAGGGGAAACCATCTTGAAACAAAGTCGCGAGGTAGATCGTCACAAAACCAAAGGCGTTCACCGTGAAATGCAAGAGCATACCGGGGATGACTGATTTTGAGCGTTGGTACAGATATGCAAAAACCAGCCCCACCAGAAAGGTCGGGATGAACGAAACCAACTGCATATGCGCCGCGCCAAAGACAAAAGCGCTGATGAAGACCGCCTTCTTCCAGCCGTATTTTCCGGCTAAGCCACCAAAAATAAAACTGCGAAAGAATATCTCCTCTGTGATCGGCGCAATCACCATCACAGAAAGCCCCAAGACCCAAAGCTCAATATCCATCCCAAATATCTGCGCAATATACTCGCCCTGTGGAGCAATATCCAAAGCGATCAGCGTAAGATTATGAATGATGATAATGAAATAGGCGGCGAAAAGCATCCCGACGCCGAGGGCAAGATTTTTGAGCGAAAAACGCCGCAATCCCAACACGTCCCATTTCGCCTTTTTGAATAGCAAGACGATCAAAACCGGCACTAGATAGACCAATTCATAAATAGCTAAAACGCTATTCGTACTCAGCCCAAAAATTTGGGCAGCAAAAATCACAACTGCCGAGAGTAGGATTACGCCAATTGTGGCATAAATAATCTCGCGCAACGCCCACGGAACCTTTAACTCATCTTCTGTTTCTTCGATCAAACTCAGATCTGCTTGCATGAGACCACTCTTTTCCAATATTGTTCGGATAAAAAAGGCATTTTACCTCAACTTTGCTCATCCACCCTAACGAATAAATATCCAAGCAGCGTACCGCCCCCCAGCACTGCGAGCGCGCTCCCGACCCCAAGGTGGTCGGCGAGCAACCCCAACAGCGGGGCGAAGAGCGCAGACAGGATCGTAATCAACTGCGCCTCGACCGATCATCCAGAGGCCATTACACGACTCTCGATTTTGTCGCTGATGAACGAGACATTCATCGGACGACGTAAATTATGCAAAACGTGGAAGGCGAGAAAGATCAAGATTGAGACAAGCACCCAACTGCGCGCCGTCGCCAAACCAGCGATGAAGAGCAGCGCCGCGCCAAAGAGGAAACTTAAGTTGATGGCACGCCCCAGCGAGGAAAAGCGCTCGCTAAATCGCGCTGCGCTACGGGATGCGTAGCTGGTGAAGAGGTAGATCACGAAGTAGACCAGGCCGATCACAAGCGCGCCACGTTGCACATCGCTGAGCCCCCCTTGTGTTCCCCTCATCAACAGAGGGAAAGTTAAAAAAGGTAATGAGAGTGCAAAACTCTCTAAAATCGGTTGGAGATAATCTTTCGTCGATTTAAATAGGGCCCCAAAAAGCGAACTATTCAACAGGGCACGCAGCGCAAGTGGATTGGCAAATATCCCGCCAAAGTCTCGCATCGTTTTCTTGGTCTGGTTCAAAACGTCCTTAAGCGGAATCTGCTGGAGGTCGCCATCCAGCTCTTTGGGGTACGAGAGCATGTTCAGGAGATCCAAAGCATAAGGCAGCATGGCCGCCAGGAACATGACACGATAGCTGCCCGTATAGAAAACCAATGCCGCCGCGATGAGGGCATTGATCGCTGAACCGAACTGCGATGCGGCCCGCGTGCGTCCGTAATAGGCGACCTTGAGTTTTTCCATCCCGTTTAGTTTGAGATGCTCAAGGATCAGGGCTTTGTGCGTGCCAGAACGGAAGGCTTCGCCGAATGCGAAGAGCACCATCGCCAGCGCGTAGAGCGCAAAATTTGCAAAGATGTAAAAAATGCCGAAGGAAAACAGATAGGAGGTGAAGGCCATCACCATCGCCTTGCGACGACCGAAAGCATCTGCAAAAATGCCGGTGGGCAGTTCGAGGATATTTGTTGCCACATCACGGATCGAGTAGAGCAGTCCGATCTGCAAAAAGCTCAGCCCCACTTCGCGGAAGATTAGGATGATGAAGGGGTCGAAGAAGCGCAGATTTTTAAGAAATCCGTAGAGCGCAAAACGGGGGTACATGCGGTCATTTTTGAACATGATTCGATTGTAGCTCCAATGCCCCTACACATTAGTTACAAGTAACTTATTTCAGATTTTCATCCAAAAATGCGTCCACCTTCTCCCAAAAATCGGGGGCAAAGTGGCAGTCACTGTGGCCTTTGGCGGGCACAACCCAAAGCCGGGCAGATGTCGAGTTGGCGGCAGCCAGCGCACGTCCATGCGCGAGCGGCACGGTTTCGTCATTCTCACCGTGCACGATCAAAATCTTCCCATCCGCATTTGGGATGTGGCTAATCGGCGCAATCTTCTCGTAGTCAACGCCAAATCGCAAACGCATGTAGAAAAAAAGGGATGCAATTAGAAAACCCGGAATATGACGCTCGACAAAATGCTCTTTCATCACTTGAACGGGATGCGAGATCGCCCCGACCGTGACCGTGGCTTGAATCCGTTTGTCCTGCCCTACTGCGGCAATGGACGCACCACCGCCAATCGACAGCCCAATCAGCCCCAGCGTTGTGGACGGATTCTTCTCGGCGAGATAATCGACCGCGGCGAGCACATCTTCCGTAAAAGTGCCCACAGTCGGCGCAACCAGCAAAGAACTGCTGCCGTGATTGCGCGCATCGATGGCGAGCAGGTTATAGCCAAGTGGATGCAGATGGCGGATATAAGGCAACATGCGCCCAACATTGCGGCTCCAGCCGTGAATAAGAATCAGAGTCGCGGCTTCAGGCTTACCCGGAACCCACCAGCCATAAAGTTGACCATCTGCTCCTCCCGGGATATGTACTTCTTCAAAGGGAATATCAAAATTGGCAGGCGTTTTGCTATGCGGTGTTTTCTCGTAGGCGTAGGCACGTTTGGAGAGATAGTCGAGAAAGAAAATGTATAGAACGAGGAGCAGGATAAGCCAAAAGAAGATCATATTTACTCCCAAGGAAGATTGTCATCGTCACGTACGATGACACCCAATAAGCCAACTACCTGCAATGCCTGCATGGAGGTAATGACAATTCCTTTAACGGTTTCTGGCGCAATCTGCATACCATCGATCTGAGAACCGCGAAAGTCGGCGTGTTTGAGCTTTGTGTTGAAGAAGCTCACATGGCGCAAGTCGCAACCCGAGAAGGTTATATTTTCGAGCGCAGCGCTTTCAAAGGCAGCATTTTTGAGCTGGCAATTCTCAAAACGGAGATGCTTTCCACGCATAGAGGCGAAGACCGCACCTTCAAGATTGCAGTCCTTGAAAAATACGTCGTTCAGATCGGCATCCAGTAGCTGCACGCCGATTAGTCGCGAAGATAGAATTTCAACGCGGAGCAAATGTGCCTGATCAAGATGTGCTGCGGAAAGATCGCTGCCTTCGATACGTACATCACGCAGGCGCAGTTTGGGCAGTTGGGCGCTGGTCAGGGTAACACGCTGAAGCAGGCTCTCTTCGATGACTACGTTCTTTGCCGACATTTCGATCAAGTTAAGCGCTATGAGTTTAGCATCGACGCACTCGAAATAGTCTTTGAGGGCGTTGGCGTTAAGCGTGGTCAGTGACTTGGGGATTTTTGCTTTTTTGGGTTTTGACACTTTTTACTCCAATAACCCGCGCATAAAATCAAGAAACTTCTGCATGTCGGCAAAGTTACTGGCGATGCCGACTGAAATGCGCACAGCACCGGATTCCTGCCCATCAAAGCAGATGGCGAAGTCTTCGAAGCTGAGACGCTGTTCATGTTCGGGTTGGGTAAAGCAGGCGACGAGTTCAAATTCTTCGAGGTCGAGAGCGATCTCACCTGCGCCGGGGTTGCAGAAACAGCCCGTCCGCAGGGAGATGTTGACTTTGTTGGCTTGCTCCTCGATATAGCGATGATTGAAGGCTTTGCCTGCTTTGTTGTAGAAATTCGCCGCAATTGTACCGCCACGCATCTCGGTGTTGAGTGGGCCGTAAATCTTGGCGAGTGGGACGCCGGAGCTGTGTTTCATCGCAGAAAGGTTATCAAGCAGCCAGCCTGTCAGGCAAAGGACGCGCTCGTGGATGGCATCGTAGCCTACTTCGGCGATATGTTCTAAACCGATCTTCACAGCGGGGATGTTGAGATAGTCGACGGTGCCGTCTTCGAAGGCGGTATGTCCCTCGGCCATGTAGTGAGTCTCAGCCTGAACGGAGGCGACGGTGATCGTCCCGCCCGCAAACCAGGGGCGGCGGAGTTTACCCAGTGCTTCTCGTTTGGCGATTAACGCACCCAAACCGGTCGGGTAACCGAAAATTTTATAAAACGAGAGCACGACAAAATCGGGGGCGATACGCGATAGATCCAGTTTGTTGGTCGGAACAAAAGCAGCCGCATCCAGCAAGACATCCCAGCCCGCTTCCTGCGCTTCCACGATCCACTCCAGCGGATGCTGAACACCGGAAAAATTTGACTGGGCGGGGAAGGAGAAGAGGTTGTTGCCCTCAGACGTGGCTTGCGCCCAGCCAGCCTGAAGCTGGTTGTGTGGCAGGCGCATTTCGGGCAGCGCGACGGGGACGTAGTGGACGGGCGCGCCGTGCGCATGCGCAAACTCGCGGATGCCGTTGACCGAGTTGTGATTGTCGAAGGCGAGCATGTAACGTCCGTTTTGCTCAAAGGGGTAGGCTTCGCCGATCAGCTTGAGGGCGCCGCTGGCGTTGGGCGTGAAGATGACGTCGTAGACTTCAGGATCGGCATTGAAAAACTCGAGCACGTAATCACGCGCACCTTCAACCAGCGTTGTGGCAGCCATCGAAGTTGGGTTACTGGAGTGGGGGTTGCCAAAGACATTGTCGCGCAACAAGACTTGATGGTCCTTGATCTGCGAGGCAGCATAGAGCCCCCCGCCCGTGTAGTCGAGGTAGACGTGACTGAGTTTATCGAGGCGCGCGTAATCGTTGGCGCGCAGGGTGTCGAGTTTCTCGGTTTCTTTGTAAGTTGGGTAGGCAGCGATGAATTTTTCAAATTCTTTTTCAAGGGACATGGGACACTCCTTTAGGGAAGGTTTTTACTGCGTGTTGCGTAATCTCATGAATATACCTGCAAGCAACGCTCTGCGTTGCGTTTTCACCAATCTATGCAAATATCCAAAAAACCATCAAGTCCCGCGTAAGCTCCAGCACTTGAATACAGCCAGTCTTCTGGTTTTTCTACGTATGCCTTACGAACCGGATTGTCATGGATATACATGACTTTTTGAACCATCATTTTACGGTCGTAAATACGTTTGGGTTGTACGCCTTCTTGCCAAAATTGATATTTACGATCTTTCCGAGTGGAGAGTTTTTGTTGGCTCAATCGTTGGAGTATTTCTTGCTGATTATGCTCTTTGAAATAATCTATGCTTTTTCTTGCCGTAAATGACCTGAATTTTGCGATTTCTTTCGACAAATTATCGCCAGATGCAATAAGATGAAGATGCGTTTTCATAATTACATAGGCATAGAGCGTGATCCTGAATTCTTTTTGAAGAAATCTGAGTGAGTTCAGGATAATTTCAACATTTTCCAAATTGTCGAAAAGCGGAAGCCAATCCGCAATTGTAGATGTTATAAAATACGGATTTGGATCATCTTCTAAAAACTTGTAGCTGGTTCGAACCATGCCTGATCTTCTTTTGCGCTTGAGTATTTTAATAGCTATGAGCCGCAACGCAGAGCGTTGCTAGAAGGAGGGAAATACGTTCTACGCAGTCGTCATAAGGATAATCGCAATCAGCGCGAGCAGTATCCCGATCCACTGCGTGATTTGTAATTTTTCTTTTAGGATAAGCCAAGCGAGGAAGACGGTCATGCCCGGATAGAGCGAACCGAGCACTGCCGAAACGTCCATCCGTCCGGCTTGCCCGGCGAGAATATAGAATGCATTCCCGCCGACATCGAAGATACCGTTAACCACCAACAAATGCCAGCTTCCTGAAGGCACACGGAAGCTCTCGCGTTTGAAGAGCAAGTAGGCAGCGATCGCCAACATCCCCGCCGAGCGCGCCACGATTAGCGGACCCCAAAAATAATCCTGACTGGCTTCGTGCATGATAACGAAGTAAAAACCAAAGGCAATGCCCGAAAGCAAGGGAATATGCAAATAAGGCGCTTTTTTCTCTTCATCTTCGGGGACTTTCTCGCGAGAGATCAGCACAATGGCAACCAGCGCCAAGCCAAAAGCAGCAAAGACGATCGGTTTGGGTAGTCCTTCCGTAAAGACACCGACAATGATCGGCACAGCAGCCCCAAGTAGCGCCGAAAGTGGGGCAACGACACTCAAACGTCCGCGCCGCATCGCTTCAAAAAAAGCCAGTAAGCCCGTCGAGCCGACCACGCCCGCCACGCTGCTCCAAATGATGGAATGCCAATCAGGGAAGGCTTCGGGAAAAAAGGGCAAGGCGATGAAAATCGCGCCCAACCCGATGGCTTCGGCGAACATCACAGCACGATAGGAGCCGACCTTGCGCGCGGCAAGCCCACCGGCGAAATCGCCCGCTCCCCACGAGAGAGCCGCAGCGAGGCCTAAAAGGATAGGAAGCATTTACCCAAAATCCCCCCATCTTTCGTTGTTTCTTTTGTGCAGTGTTCTAAAATCTTTGCTGCTGTCACCGAATTTAGCATCTAAATATTCAATGTGGTCAAGCATAAAATCTTCAAAGTCTTTATCATCTATTCCATTTTGCCTAGCTCTTGACCACCATGAAAAGGCTATTAATCTTTTCGCATCTTCTTTTTTTATTTCATTAAAGTAAGAAGGTTCTTCGGCTCCGTATAATACTCCCCACCCTACGTTTTTCACTAACTCACGCATCCCATATGGTAACACTCCCTTAATCATTTCTCTGTGAATTCGGGCATGATTTTTTATATCGTGCAACTCTCCTTCAATATTTGGTTTTATCAGAACCATTGTTCCGCAAATTCTACAAATCTTAACTCCGCCAGAAGAAAAAGAACCGACGTATTTTATTAATTCTTCACCGTCGTCATACCATTCACGATGAGATTTATACTTGTCAAATCGTTTTTGAAGCTCGCCTTCTCTATATCTTCCACCAGAAATTACAGCTAAAATTTCACATCCGTCTGGAGCGGAAGACATCGTATTAGCTGCTTTTATACGAATTGAAGGGTCGTTCGATGTTCCAATTTTAATACGTTTATTTTCAGTATCTTGAAGAAAATAAATCATTTTTCGATCTTTCCTGCTGCTTTGGCGCGCTCGATCACGTTCCGGGCAGATTTGACAAGTGGCATATCGACCATCTTGCCATCGAAGGCGATCACACCCGCGCCCTCGGCTTCAGCCGCATCAAAGGCAGCCAACAGACGTTGGGCGTCGTTGATCTCGGCATCGGTTGGGGAGAATGCTTCTTGCACGGGAGCAAGTTGATTCGGATGGATGATCTGCTTGCCCGTAAATCCCAGTTGCGCCCCTTGCAGGGCTTCGATCTTCAAACTAACCGAATCCTTGAAATCCACAAAAACGATATCGAGCGCTTGCAGGTCGTTAACCGCCGCATGCAGCACAACCTTGCTGCGCGCATAAAGCACTTCCTGCCCGCCGCGTGTGCGCTTGGCCCCAACGCTGGCAGAATAATCCTCGGCCCCGAAGATAAGCGCATCCAGGCGGGGATGAGTGGCGATATCACGCAAATTCGCAATCCCCTTAGCGGATTCGAGAATCGCCAAAATGCGGATGCTGTTCAACTCCCAGCCCTGGGATAGTTCCATCGCTTCGATCTGCTCGCTGACCCAGGCCACATCCGCCAGTGATTCGACCTTGGGAATCACGACTCCGTCCGGATGATGGGGCAGGGTCATTGACAAATCATCTGCTTCGAGACCCGTGCCGATACCGTTAATCCGCACCAACTTCTCGGAGCGGCCGAAATCCAATTCCTGCAGAGCTTCGGCGATGACTTCACGGGCTTTTTCCTTGCGGTTGTGGGCTGTGCCGTCTTCCATATCCATGCAGATGGAATCGACTTTTAGTGAGATGGCTTTTTCGATCTTCGGGCGAGAGTCGCCGGGCATGTAGAGGAGGGCGCGTCGAATTTTCATTTGATTTCCTTTTTTCTCACCACAAAGGCACGAAGGACACAAAGAATTCCTTTGTGTTCACAGAGAAAAACTTTGTGCTCTTTGTGTCTTCGTGGTTAATTTTCTTCTTTCAAAAACATCACAGTTCGCTCGAACTCAACGACCACCGTTCCATCGGGCTTCTTGCCCCAATGCCTTAAGCGAACAATCCCCACGTTCGGCTTCGACTTCGATTCACGCATCTCCAGCACCTCGCTCTCGGCGTAGACCGTCTCCCCATGAAAAAGCGGGTTGGGATGTACGACCCGCTCATAGCCGAGATTGGCGATAATCGTGCCTTCGGTCAACTCAGGGACGGTCAGCCCCGTTACCAAGCCGAGGGTGAATATCCCATTGACGATGCGCTGCCCGAATTGCGTCTTCGATGCGAAGTCTTCGTTCGAGTGCAGGGGCTGGGTATTCATCGTCAGCATCGAGAACATGACATTGTCCATCTCGGTCACGGTACGGCCGTTGGTGTGTTTGATCTTTTGTCCAACGGTGAGTTCGTCGTAGTATTTGCCTGTCATAAAAGCTCCTGGCGTGTAGAAAGTGGAAAGCAGAAAAGCTATTCGGCTTTGTACTCGGCGGATTTTTCAAATAATTGTGGCTGAACGTGACGCTCTATTTTGTACGCAGGTTGTTTTCTTTCTACAGTTTTTTTGTTCATTACGAGAGCTTCGAGCATGGGTTTACGGTTTTTCTCTTTTGCCCCAAGGTGATAGAAATGTTCTCTTGTGATGACATTAAATTCTGACCAATATTCTTCGATGCGAATATTTTCCCGATGCTCATTGCTATGCCATGTAGACAAGATAAATTTTGATTGGGTTTGAGAAAGTAATTCAAACAGCTTTTTATCGGTTTCTTCATCCCAAGCATTGAAATAATCTGTGTGTCTACCTTCATAAGGAGGGTCACAGTAGATAAAATCATTTTCTGCTGCCAATCTAAATGATTGCTCAAAATCTTGGCAACGAAACTCCCACTTATTCAAGCTGCACAATTCCTGAATATCTTTAACTTGATTGACTATTTTGGTGACATAAGCCTTCGCAAAACGTTCCGGCTTGTGCCCAAAGGGAACGTTAAATCCACCCTTTCGATTAAAACGAATCATACCGTTGAAACAAGAACGATTTAGAAACAGGAAATCTAAAGGCTCGTGCTTTTCGTTAAAACGTTCCCTGACTTCATAGTAAAAATCTTTCCCGCGCTCTTTTAGTTTAGCCCCTTCTTTTTCCAGAAAATTCCTGACAATCCCTGCTGTGATTTTTCCAGCATTAATGTCCTGATAGAACTTAATAATATGGGGGTTACTATCTGAAAAGATAGCTTTTTCTGGCTTGATATTAAACCCAACAACGCCTGATCCCATAAAAGGCTCAATCCATTTTCCACCTTCTTCAAGTTGAACATATTCTTGAATCCAAGGGACAAGTTTTGTTTTTATTCCCTGTGTTTTTATAGGAGGAACGATAATTCTAGCCATTATTTTTCTTCTTTGGCTTGATTTTCTTGGCTTTGGATACAACCAAACTGGTATCACCACCCCTGTATTTCACGAAATCTGTCAGTGTTGTGATCCTTTTGGTTTTTCCATCTTCATCTTTTTTTGTAATTTTTCCGTAGTTCATCCAGTAATCATCAAACCATTCTTCACCCAGTTTGCTGAAAACGCCCTTCCCTGCAATGACATCTCCAATTTTTGAGATGCTACCAATATTGGCGGTATTTCCACTACCGCTTTTATCACTGGCAATCCGCCACTTTTCGGCGACAAAGAACTGAAAATTACCAATAACAGATGTGATTGACTGAAGCTCCGATAATGTATGCGTTTGGGTTTCTGCTGAATGAATTCCGTTTGTGCGGGAGTAGATGATACCTAGACAAAAATGTCCTTGATAATCTCCATAAGGAAATTGAACATTTTTTGTACTTTGTCGATTAGTGAAATATTCTCCATGCGAACCTAAAGTAAAACCATTACAAAAGTCGGGGTAGTCTTCGAGCCTGTATGTTGTTTTTAGGTCTACAGCAAATTTGATTCTCTCGTTCTTTTTATTTACAAAGGATAAATCAGGATAATAGTTTTGATGTTCCGTCAAAACGACTACATAACCAATCTCTTCCGCAAAGGCAAGGATTTTGGGAAAAAGATGGATTTCAAGTATCTTTGAAACGACTTTGGTATCAGAAGAAATCGAGTAAATATTTTTATATGTGTCGATAAATCCTTTAACTGTCCACTGTCCATCTTCTGTAGATATATGAGTACCCAAAGTTTGCACAAAACTCTGTAACGCTCGATAAAAATCATTCTTTTCTTTGCTCATCAAATTATCCTGTCCTAAATGAAAAGGTGAGTGTCTTGAAATTATACTCACCTTTTTACTCGTTCCTTATTTCCTCTCTCCTCTTTCTACTTTCCATTTTCTAATTCGTCTACTTCAACCAACAACTCTTCCCGCTCCACCGTCTGCCCCTCAACGACAGCTAAACGACCAACCACCCCATCCATCGGGGCTTGGATGCGGATTTCCATCTTCATCGCTTCCAGAACGAGCAAGGTATCGCCTTTTTTGACAGCGTCGCCCACCGAAACGTTTACCGCCCGAACCTGTCCGGGCATGGGAGCAAGCAGACGTCCAGAAGCGTTCCCGCCGCCAGCGCCCCTCGCCACGCCGGATGTCTTTTCCAGCATCCACGTCTGCCCACCGAACGAGACCCACCTCCGTTTCCCGTCAGCGCTGACATGCGTCTCCACCTTGCGTCCATCCAAAATAAAGACCACCTGCCCATCCGCCCCGCGCGCAAAATGGACTTCCGCCGTCTGCTCGCCAAATTGCATCTGATAGCCCTCGCCAAGCGGGGTCACGTCGAGCGCGTAGGTTTCGCCTTTATATTCAAAATGAGATTTCATTTGACCCTCCGAATGCGGAAGCCGCTGGCCGTTTTCCAGGGGCTGTAGGGATCACGGGATGATGATTGGTCGCAGCCGCCGATGGCTTTGGCTGGCTGGACGAACTCTGCCAGCGATGCAGCGATCAGCGCTTCGAGCGGGACATTTTGGCTGGGTTGCCAATCGCCAAACGTCTGCGCAGCCCAGCGCGTGGTGACCGTACCCGCCGCGAAATCAGTGTGTGCCAAAACCGCCTGCAGCAGGTCGATATTGGTGATGACGCCATGCACGATGGTGTTGCGCAGCGCATTTTGCAGGCGCTGAATAGCCGTATCCCGATCTTCGGCATGGATGATGACCTTCGCCAGCATCGGGTCGTAAAAATGACTGACTTCGCTGCCCGTGCTGATGCCGCTGTCGACCCGCACGCCAGGTCCCTTTGGCTCACTGAACTTGAATACCACGCCCGTGCTGGGTAAGAAATTATTGGCAGGGTCCTCTGCATAGAGACGGGCTTCAATAGAGTGCCCATGTGCTGAAAAATCGCCGGCTTGATAAGGGAATTCTTCGCCCGCCGCAACCCGAATTTGCCATTGCACCAGGTCAATGCCCAAAATCAGTTCGGTGATGGGATGCTCGACCTGCAAGCGGGTATTCATTTCGAGAAAATAGAACTCGCGCGTGTCGGGATCAACGATGAACTCGACCGTGCCCGCATTTGAGTAGTTGACCGCGCGTGCGGCGGCTTCGGCGGCGGCACCCATTTCGGCGCGTAGTTCATCATCGAGCAGTGGGGAGGGCGTCTCTTCGATGATCTTCTGGTGGCGTCGCTGCACGGAACATTCACGCTCGTAGAGATGCGTGACATTGCCGTGCGAGTCGCCGAAAACCTGAAATTCGATATGCCGTGCAGATGGCAGATATTTTTCGACCAGCAGGGTGTCATCGCTGAAAGCGTTCAGCGCTTCGCGCTTGGCGGATTCGATGCCGTCGGGAAGTTCTTCTTTTTTCCAAACGGCGCGCATCCCTTTGCCGCCGCCGCCCGCTGCTGCTTTGACGAGCACGGGATAGCCGATCTCGTCGGCTGCGGCTTCAAATTCGGCGAGGGTTTCGATGCCCTCCGCCCCGGGCACAGTCGGTACGCCCGCCGCCTTCATCCGAATTTTGGATTCAGCTTTATCGCCCATAATGCGAATGGCATCTGCGGATGGGCCGATAAAGACCAATCCCGCCGCACGGACGGCATCAGCGAAGTCGGCATTCTCGGAGAGAAAGCCATAGCCAGGGTGGACGGCTTCTGCGCCCGTCTCTTTGGCGGCATTCAGCAGTTTCTCGACGTTGAGATACGACTCTCGTGCCGCAGGCGGGCCGATCAGAATCGCTTCGTCGGCATGGCGGACGTGGAGCGCATCCGCGTCCGCTTCGGAGTAGACGGCGACGGTGCGAATGCCGAGTTCCTTGCAGGCGCGGATCACGCGGATGGCGATCTCGCCGCGGTTGACGATGAGGATTTTACGGAAGGGGAGAGTTTTTTTCATAAGATTCTTTTTTCGAAATAAATCCAGCTCCTGCCTGCACCTGTGGTGCGGCACAGGTGAGCGGACGCTGAGTAGCCCTGAACGAAGTGAAGGGCGTATTGAAGCGGCAGGCGAAGGACGGCGTTATCAGAGAACTCGCTCTTCGACTGCGGGCTCGCCTCGCTCGCCCTCTGCTCAGAGGGCTGTACTTTTATTTACATTCTAAAGACCCCAAAGCCTTTTTCTTCGCGCGGTGCTTTCAACGTCACCGAGAGCGCCAACCCAAGCACCTCGCGCGTGTCAGCTGGGTCGATGACGCCATCGTCCCAGAGGCGGGCGGTGGAGTAGTAGGGGTTGCCTTCAGTTTCGTATTTTTCGAGGATGGGGGCTTTGAAGGCCTCGGCTTCTTCGGGGGACATTTCAGCTTTGCCCTCGCGCACACGTTGACCTTGCTTCACCGTCAGCAGGACATTCGCTGCCTGCTCGCCGCCCATGACGGAGATGCGCGCATTGGGCCACATCCACAGGAAACGGGGCAGGTAGCCGCGTCCGCTCATGGCGTAGTTGCCCGCGCCGAACGAGCCGCCGATGACAACAGTCAGCTTGGGGACGCTGGCATTGGCGACGGCGTGTACCATCTTTGCACCTTCTTTGGCGATGCCGCCCGCTTCGTAGTCCTTGCCGACCATGAAACCCGTAATATTTTGCAGAAATACGAGCGGGATGCCGCGCTGCTCGCAGAGTTCGATGAAGTGGGCGCCCTTCGACGCGGATTCACCAAAAAGGATGCCGTTATTGGCGATGATGCCAACGGGGTAGCCCCAAATGCGAGCGAAGCCTGTCACGAGAGTCGTGCCGTAACGGGCTTTGAACTCGCGGAATTTGGAGCCATCGACAAGGCGGGCGATGATCTCGCGCACGTCGTAGGTTTCGCGGAAGGTGGTGGGCAGGACGCCGTAAATTTCTTCGGGCAGGTAGAGCGGTTCTTCGGGCGGGTGAAGTTCGAGATCAGAGATATAGGTGTGGGTATCTTTTCGTTGTAAGGTTTCAACGATGTCGCGCAGGAGGTTAATGGCATGATCGTCGTCTTCGGCAAAATGATCGGCAACGCCACTCAAGCGTGTGTGCACGTCCGCGCCGCCGAGTTCTTCAGCGGTCACATCTTCGCCGGTGGCAGCTTTGACGAGCGGCGGTCCGCCGAGAAAGATCGTCCCCGTCCCCTTGACGATGATGGCTTCGTCGCTCATCGCGGGGACGTAGGCGCCGCCCGCGGTGCAGCTTCCCATCACAGCGGCGATCTGGGGAATCCCTTTGGCGCTCATGCGAGCCTGATTGTAGAAAATGCGCCCGAAGTGGTTTTCGTCGGGGAAGACTTCGGCCTGCAGGGGCAAAAATGCCCCACCGGAATCAACGAGATAGAGGCAGGGCAGGTGGTTTTCTTCGGCGATCTGCTGGGCGCGCAGGTGTTTTTTGACGGTCAGCGGATAGTAGGAGCCGCCCTTGACGGTGGCGTCGTTGGCGACGATCATGACTTCGCGCCCCGAGACGCGCCCGATGCCTGTGACAAGACCTGCGCCAGCAGCTGCACCATTGTACATATCTTTTGCGGCTAGGGAGGAGAGTTCGAGGAAGGGCGCGCCGGGATCGAGCAGACGGGCAATTCGCTCGCGGACGAAGAGTTTGCCCTGTTCCTCCTGACGTCGTCTATATTTTGCACCACCACCCTTTTGCGCTTCGACGAGGTGCTTGTGCAGTTCGTCTGCCAGGGCGCGGTGATGGGCGGCGTTCTCTTTGAATTTTGAGTCGGATGGGTTGATGCTGGTGGGAAGTACGTTCATGGAGAGTCCTTTGGCTTGGGTTGCAGACTTTCGTTTACGCAGGTATTGATTTTAGCATGAAGATGGAACGCGGATGGCGCGGATTGAACTGATTTACGCGGATTTTGTCTTTAACCACAAAGAACACAGAGACCGCGAGAAAAAAACAGAAATCTCTGTGAACTCTGTGCTCTCTGTGGTAAGTCTTTTGATGGTTAATTACAAACAACCTTATTCTTCAAAAAGTACGCATCCTCGCCCATCTCAAAATCGAAACGCGCACATTTGCCGCGCACCCAGCCATCGTCACCGGGCGTGCCGAAGTCTTCGGGCCAAAAGGATGCATTCGCTTGCAGAGCATAGAAAATCTCGGCGAAGAAGGTCCCATCCCCGCGCGGGACGATGCTCAAGCCCTCGACTTGAAAGCCGCCGATCTCGCCCGCATCGACGCGTTTTTGCATCTCGGCTTCGAAGATCACCTTGGCGATCGGCTCCAACATAAAACCGACCGGTGCATCCGCTGCGCTAACGGAGCCGAAAATACTCGGATCACTGGTCGGTTCAGGGAGCGCTGTTTCGATCGGCGCGAGCGTCGCTGTCGGCAGCGGCATGGCGGTCGGAGCTTCGATTATTTCTGTTGGGGCGGGATGCAACGTCGGCGCAGGGGCGCTTTCAGATGACTGACAAGCAGCAAGAAAAAGGGCAATAAGGACAAGGAAGATTTTCTTCAACATAAGAAATATTTTACTCGATGATAAGAACATCATTGCGAGACGCTCGCAATGATGTTTTGTAAAAAAACAGCCCTTCTCATCAGAGAAGGGCGTGCTATAATGCTGTGCCGAAGGTGGGAATCGAACCCACACTCCTTGCGGAACACGAGTTTGAGTCGTGCGCGTCTGCCAGTTCCGCCACTTCGGCAATAGCGAGTGAAGTATACACAGACCATGCAAACAGGTCAAGGATAAATAAGGACATTAGACCTCAGACACCAGATATAAAAACGCAAAAGTCTAATATCTACAAACAAGGAAAGAACATGAAATTAGGTATCATCGGCCTGCCCCAAACAGGCAAAACCACCCTCTTTAATGCCCTCACAGGCAAAGACACTCCCACCAACGCCAGCGCAGGACGCATGGAAGTCCACACCGCCGTCGTGGATGTGCCCGACCCGCGCGTGGATGTGCTCTCCAAAATGTACAACCCCAAAAAGACCATCTATGCCAAGGTCACCTACGCCGATATTGCAGGCCTCGACGGCAGCGGGCAGGGCAGCATTTCGGGGATATTATTAAATCAGTTGGCGCAGATGGATGGGTTGATCCACGTGGTGCGCTGTTTTGAAGATGAAAACGTAGCGCACGCGGCTGGAAGTGTGGATCCGTCCAGAGACATCGCTTCGATGAATGGCGAATTACTGCTAAATGACCTGATCGTTGTCGAGCGCCAACTCGAAAAGCTGACCGAAGAAAGAAAGCGCGGCGGCACAGACAAGGTCATCAACGCCCGCAAGACAGCCCTCTTTGAGAAGCTGCACGATACCCTTTCGGAAGAAAAACCCCTGCGAGAGCTGGAATTAAGCGACATCGAGACGGCAGATCTCTCGGGTTTCGGGTTACTCACCAGAAAATCAATGTTGGTACTCCTGAATCTCGGCGAGGGGCAAGCCGAACCCACGTTCGATACGGACTTTGGCGTCCCGGTTGTTTCTCTTATGGGCAAACTCGAGATGGAAATCTCCCAACTTCCCGCCGAAGATGCCGAACTCTTCATGGAAGAGTATCAGATCGAAGAACCGGGCCTGAACAAGATGATCCGTCTTTCTTACGATCTGCTTGAGCAACAATCCTTTTTCACCGTTGGCGAAGACGAAGTGCGCGCCTGGACAGTCCGGCGCGGTGCAAACGCACAAGAATCAGCCGGTGCGATCCACTCTGATCTGGAGAAAGGGTTCATCCGCGCGGAAGTGGTCAGCTACGAAGACCTGACTGAACTCGGCAGCATGGCTGAAGCCCGCAATAAAGGCAAGTTCCGTCTTGAAGGGAAACAATATATCGTTCAAGACGGCGAGATCATGCACATCCGCTTTAATATCTAAAATCACTACTTAAGAATTGATTGAACGAAAACTCCCCCGCTTATCCGGGGGAGTTTTCGTTCCTTCTCCCTGAAGGGAAGGCTGGGCTGGGGGCAGAAAACACCAACAACCTTTGAGCGCTCCCTTTTCTTGATTTTATAAGCAGGAAGAAGCTGTACGGGGTATACTTTTCTCCATGTCCACGCCTGCCTCCATCCTCAAAAACACCTTTGGCTACGACGAATTTCGCCCTTACCAGCGGGAAACCATCGAAAACATCCTCGCAAAAAAAGATACGCTCGCAATCATGCCCACCGGTGGGGGAAAATCGCTCTGCTATCAAATCCCCGCGCTCATGCTGGATGGGTTGACGCTCGTCGTCTCACCACTGATCGCTCTGATGAAAGACCAGGTCGAGCAGATGCGTGAGAGCGGCGTCCCAGCCGTGATGCTGAACAGCTCACTGCCCCCGCACGAGTATCAGAAGAATATGGATTTAGTGAAGGATGGCGCGGTTAAGCTGCTTTATCTCGCCCCGGAAACTTTACTGACCCCGCGCATCTTCGCGCTTCTCTCCCGGACCAAACTTGCTCTGCTGACAATAGACGAGGCGCACTGTATTTCAGAGTGGGGACACGACTTCCGCTCCGAATACAGGCAGATTGCCGAAGTCCGTCAGCGTTACCCTAACGCAACCTGCCTCGCCCTGACCGCCACTGCTACCGAACGAGTGCGTGCCGACATCAAACGCAGTCTGCATTTCGAGCAGTCGAACGAATTTGTCGCCAGTTTCAACCGCGAGAATCTCTTCATCGAAGTCACCCCCAAACGGGATGCGATGGGGCAAACGCTCGATTTTCTCAAAAATCGCAAAGACGAATCGGGCATCATCTACTGCTTCTCGCGCCGTCAAGTGGACGAGTTATCTGCTTACCTCGAGTTGAACGATTTCTCCGTGCGCCCTTATCATGCCGGTTTGGCAGATGAAGACCGCAAAGCAAATCAGGAAGCCTTTATTCGGGATGATGTCCAGATCATCGTTGCCACCATTGCCTTTGGGATGGGCATCAATAAGCCGAACGTCCGTTTTGTGATCCATTTCGACTTGCCAAAAAGCATCGAAGGCTACTATCAGGAAATCGGGCGTGCGGGACGCGATGGTCTGCCCGCGCACTGTCTTTTACTCTACAGCTACAGCGACGTGGCAAAGCTGCGCTACTTCTTGCGTGAGAAAGAAGAGCAGGAACGGGTTGTCGCCTCCCAGCATTTGGATGCCATCGTGAACTACGCTGAAGATGAGATCAACTGTCGGCGCAAACCGCTTTTGGCCTATTTTAGCGAAGAGTATACTGCCGAAAATTGCGAATCCTGCGACAACTGCACCGCCGACGCCAGCGAACTGGATGACATCACTATCCCCGCCCAGAAGTTCCTGTCTTGCGTCAAACGCACGGGCGAACGTTTTGGCGCCGGACATGTAGTGGATGTCTTACGCGGCTCAAAAAACAAGAAGGTTTTGCAATACGGGCACGACCAACTCTCCACGTACAATATCGGAGCTGAGTTGACCCATAAGCAGTGGATGCACCTTGCCCGCCAACTCGTTCAGATGGGCTTTTTACGGCAGGACGGCGAGTATCGCGTATTGGGCTTAACGCCGCAGGCAATGGATGCCTTGCGCGAGCGTACGACCATTATGGGCAAGTTAAAGGAAGCCGAACGTCCTTCGCGCCGTAAAGGGCAGCAGGATGATCTTTCGGATTACGATAAAGTCCTCTTTGCGCGTTTGCGCCAAATCCGCAAAAGTCTCGCGGATGAAGCGGGCGTGCCGCCTTATGTCATCTTTTCCGATAAAACGCTGGTCGAGATGAGCGTTTATTATCCCCAGTCGACAGAAAGCCTCTTGACGATCAGCGGGGTCGGGCAGGCAAAGTTGCGCCGTTATGGTGAAATATTCCTGGATGAAATCCAAGCCTATGCATTGGAAAATAGTGTCAAAGAAAAGCAAAAAAGCGCTCCCCGCGAGAAAAGCGACAAGGGCCGTCGCTACATGATCGTGGGCGAGATGTATAATGCCGGGGATAGTATCGAAAGCCTCTCGAAACGGTATCAGGTGCAACCAAGTACGATCCTGAATCATCTGGCGAGATTTGTTTCGGCTGGCAATCCGCTAAAAAACGGAAAAGATTTGCAGACGCAGACATCCTTATCCCCACAAGAACAAGAAAAAGCCCTCGCCGCTTTTGAAAAATGCGGCACCGACTTTTTGAAACCCGTTTTTGAAGAATTGAAAGGTGCGATCAGTTACGATGAGTTGAAGATCATGCGCCTGATCGCATTGAGCAAGCAAAATTTATGAAATCTGAATTTACACCTGAGATCCTTGATAATTTTCCCTTTGAAAACCATGCCAGCGCTGCAGTTATTCAGCGTGGTAAGGACTATTTTCGCCAAGGGCATGTTTTTGATATTGAAGTGGATGGCCCCTCAGCTTTTTGTTTTGTTGAAGGCAGTGAAGACCAAGATTATGATGTTGCCCTCAGGTTGCAAAAAAATGGACGTATTAAAGTTGCCTGTACTTGCCCCCATGCCGCGCGTGTGCTTATTTGCAAACATATTGTTGCCTCGGTTTTAGCCCTTAGCGAGTATTTGAAAGAAGAAGAAATGCCTAGCACATCGAGCTGGGAAAGAAAACTCTCGACTGCGCTTGAAAATATCCCCAAAAGAAAAAAAAGCTATGGGCGTCCTTATGTTGTTGTCTTTTTGCTCGAAAAACAGGAGTACCACCGAGAGAACGAATTTTCCCTGCGGGCGCGTATTTTCAGAATCGAGCACTGGAAGGGTGATGACCTAAGCCAGAAAGACCCCGCGACGATTACAAAAATGCTGCGTGTCGGCAAAACCTGGCACAGGCATATTGAAGAATTCCGCGGCAGTCTTTCGCCTGATGGTTGTGTTAATCTCCCGCCCGAAGGCATTTCTGCTGTAAATCTTATTAAGCAGCATAGCCCTTATTACGGTGGTTATCCAGGCTTCGCCACTTTTTTGCCCTTGCTTGCCCAACTGCATGCCCCGATCTTTTTGATAGATCGCCACGAGAATATTCAAGCCTTTGTAGAAATCGTTGAAGAGCCGCTCGAAATCAAAGCCGCCCTGATTCAGGACGATAATGGCTACACCATGCAGATCGGTGTCGAGCAGGATGGCAAAATTTACTCATCTGCCAAAGATAATTTTGAACTGGTTTCAAAAGACCCTGCCTGGCTGCTGGTTGGCAATACCCTGGCGCCGATCACTAACCCCGAAAGCCTTGAAATGTTTTCGGTCTTTCCCATAAAAATCCCGCTTGAAGAAGAAGAAATCTTCCGTGCCAATTACCTTCCCCAACTGGCTACACTCCTGCCCATCGTCAGCGACTTGATCTCGTATGAAGAAGTGCAGGATAGCGCCGTTCCGCGCCTGTATCTGCGCAAGGAAAAGGATGATCTCATTGCCGAACTGCGTTTCGGTTACGGAGACTACGAAACGCTCGCTGACCCGAAACCTGATTCCGTTAATATGGAAGATATGCCCGGTTCCTGGGTTTTGGTGCGCATCCACCGCCAAGCAGCAGAAGAATTTTATTTCTACGACATGCTCAAAGACGCCACTTTCGGCTTAAAACGGGCGGGCTCAAAATATCCCTACGGCAACTTTACCCTGCGCGCCCGCACCCATCCCTACGACTTCCTCACTCAATCTATCCCCGCGCTGACAGAAGCTGGCTTTGAAATTTACGGCGACAAAGATGCGCTCGGCAAGCTCAACAGAAGTACCCCAACCATCAGCTTAAACATCACCAGCGGCATCGACTGGTTCGATCTGGATGTCAAAATTCAGTACGGCGATCAGGAAGTGAAATTGCGCGAATTGCGCAAAGCGATCAAACGCGGAGAGCGTTACATCAAATTGGCAGATGGCAGCATCGGTCAGATTCCCGAGCAGTGGCTCGAACGCTACAAGCATCTCTTCAACATGACCAAAGAAACCGACGACGGTTTCCGCGTGCGCGACTATCAATTGACTTTACTCGATGAGTTGCTCGCCGATGCCGCTGAGAAGAATCTTGTCCCTGAGTTTGTGCAGAAGCGCGAGCGGTTGCGCAACCTGAAAGAGATCAAATCGCAACCCATTCCGCAAGGTTTTACAGGGGAACTGCGCCCCTATCAAAAAGCGGGCTTGGATTGGCTGCATTTTTTGCAGGAATATGGTTTCGGCGGGATTCTGGCTGATGATATGGGGTTGGGGAAAACCATTCAAATGTTGGCATACCTGCAAAATCAACGGGAGCAAGCTCAGGTCACGTCCGCTACGCTCTTAGTCGTCCCAAAGAGTCTCATCACTAATTGGCAGCGCGAATCCGCCAACTTCACGCCCGGTTTGCGCATCCTTGAATATATCGGCGGGGATCGCGAAAAAGATGTGAGCAGTTTTGATGATTACGACGTCATCATCACCACCTACGGCACAATGCTCAGGGATATTGAAACTCTGCGGAATTATCGCTTTAGCACCGTCGTGCTGGACGAATCGCAGGCGATCAAAAATCCGCTGGCCAAAACCGCCAAAGCCGCGCGCCTGCTGAATGCAAAACATCGCCTGGCAATGACGGGCACGCCGGTGGAGAATAACTCCTTTGAGTTGTGGTCGCAGTTTGCTTTTCTGAACCCGGGCTTGTTGGGCAATTTAGATTATTTCAAACGCGATTTTGCCAAAGCCATCGAGAGCCGCGACGGGGAGACCGAAGCAAACTTGCTCCGGCGCATGGTCTATCCCTTTATTTTGCGGCGCACCAAGGAACAGGTTGCCCCCGAATTACCGCCGCGCACGGAGCGCATCATCTACACCGACTTTGAGCCTGCCCAGCGCAAGCTTTATGATGCCACCCGTGAGAAGTATCGCGCCCAACTTTTAGGCATGTTGGATGAAAGCGGCATAGACCAAACGCGGATGCAAATCCTGGAAGGCTTGCTGCGCCTGCGCCAGATTTGTATTCACCCTGCACTTGTTGAGCCGACGTACAACAAAGAGGTTGCCAAGTTTGAGATACTGCTTGAAACGCTCGAAACGCTTCGCTCCGAAGGACACAAGGCGCTCATTTTCTCGCAATTTGTACAGACTTTGAAACTACTCGAAAAAGAGATGAAAGCCGCCAAGATGAAATATACCTATCTCGACGGCAAAACGCAAAAGCGGCAAGAGCGCGTGGATAAGTTCCAGAATGACCCAAGCTTGTCATTCTTCCTCATCAGCTTGAAGGCTGGCGGTGTGGGCTTAAACCTGACAGCGGCGGATTACGTCATTCATCTTGACCCGTGGTGGAACCCGGCCGTGGAAATGCAAGCGACCGACCGCGCCCATCGCATTGGGCAGGATAAGCCGGTTTTTGTCTATAAATTCATTGCGCGCGACACAGTAGAAGAGAAGATTTTGGAATTACAAGATCGCAAGAAAAAATTGGTTGAACAGCTCATCTCTTCCGAAAGCAGCTTCTTCAAATCACTCACACGCGATGATGTAGAAGTCCTGTTTTCGTAGCGTGGCTAGATGGACAAAAGTTCACAATTAAATCACTGGAGAAATCTATGAACCCCAACTTCGTCAAACCTCGTTACGATACCGGTGGATTTGCCCACCTGCCTCAGCGCATTCAAAATATTTTTGCTAAACAGGAATATAAAACCGTCATCTTTTTCTTTATCGACGGATTCGGCTGGCGTTTCTACGAGCAATTCAAAGAACACCCCTTCTTCGCCGAACTTGCCAAATATGGCAGTGTAGAGAAGATCACATCCCAATTCCCCTCCACCACCGCTGCACATGTCACCACCTGGCATACCGGGCAGCCTGTCGGCGAGAGCGGTATTTTCGAGTGGCAGTATTACGAACCCCAGCTTGATGCCATCTTTGCCCCACTGCTCTTTTCCTATGCTGGCACCCTCGAACGCGAGACCGCCAAAGACAGCGGCGCCGATCCGAAAAACCTCTACCCCAACAAAAACATCTATCCTGCACTGACCGAACTCGGAGTCGAGTCGCATATCTTCCAACACAAAGCCTTCACCCCCTCCTCCTACTCCGACATAATCATGCAAGAGGCCAATACTCACGCCTACAAAACCCTCCCCGAAGCGCTGGTCAACATGCGTCTGCTGCTGGATAAACCGGCAGGGATGCGCTACATCGCCTACTATTTCGGGGATGTAGACTCGATCATGCACAAATATGGACCAGAATCTGCGCAGGCAAATGCCGAAATAGAAAGCCTGCTCGATGCGCTCCAGCGCCACTTCTTGCTACCGCTATCTCAACAGCTACCTGGTGAGACGCTTTTTCTCATGACCGCCGATCACGGGCATGTGGAGGTCGATCCAGATACCTGTGTCTACTTAAACGTCGACCCAGCCTTTGCCGGAATCGAAAACTACTTTAAACGGAATCAGGCCGGTGACATGCTCGTTCCGGCGGGCTCTGCACGGGATATGTTCCTGTACATCAAAGAGGATCTCATCGACGAAGCACACGACTTCCTCGCATCCCGCCTTGAAGGGATTGCCGATGTCGTCACCACGCAGCAACTGATTGATGCTGGCTACTTCGGGCCCACCATCTCAGAAACCTTTCTGTCGAGAGTTGGGAATCTCGTCATTTTGCCCTACCGCTATCAGACGGTCTGGTGGTATGTCAAAGGAAAATTCCAGCAGTGGCATTACGGGCATCATGGCGGTTTGACTCCGCAAGAGATGGAAATTCCGCTATTTATCTGTAATTTTTAAGGCCGATTTTCGAGTAAAATAATGCCTACTTTGCGACGTCGCGTGATGCGGCGTTCACTTAACTTCTAAAGGAGAACTTCCCCCATGTATCAAAAATTAGTCATTGTAGGCAATCTCGGTCGTGACCCCGAGATGCGTTATACCCCTTCTGGTCAGGCTGTCACCAATTTAAACATCGCTACCAATCGTCAGTACACTGCCAACAGCGGTGAACGCGTAAAAGAGACCACCTGGTTCCGCGTTTCAGTTTGGGGCAAACAGGCCGAAACCGTCAATCAGTATCTGCGCAAAGGTTCGAAGGTTTTGGTCGAAGGGCGCTTAACGCAAGACCCCGCAACGGGTGGCCCACGTGTCTGGACTGCGAACGATGGCTCCCCACGGGCCTCCTTCGAGATGACCGCCCAGACTGTGCGCTTCCTTTCGTCTCGCGAAGATGACCAGCAGGCAGGTAGCCGCGGCGCCAGCAGCAATGGTGGCAGCAACTACGGCAACATGAACGATAGCATGATGCCCCCGCCCGATGATGATATTCCCTTCTAGACGGGAGTAAACCATGGCACAACAACCCCCAAAACAGATCGCAATGGAAGTGGATGCAGATATTGAGTCAATTTACGCCAATCTCGCGCGAATCGCTCACTCGCCTGCCGATATTGTGCTCGAATTTGCACATCTCCTGCCCGGCGCAAAAAAGGCAAAAGTCAGCTCACGCGTTGTGATGACGCCCCTCAGCGCAAAGCTGCTCCTGCGTGCATTGAACGACAATCTGGCGCGCTATGAAAGCACCTTTGGCGAGATCAGCGTCCCGAAAAGCAATACGCTGGCAGATAATCTGTTTCGTCCTTTTCTAAAACCTGACACAGATGAAAACGATGAAAAGAAGGACGAATAATGGATCGACTTGAAATTGCTGCGGATGAAATCCGTGAAAAATTTGATATTCAGACTGCGGCACGCGATAAGGCACTGACAGTCTCACGTTCGCTCATCCGCCATTGCGCCTTGGCTATCCGCGCTGTGCATCGCGACGACCTGGATGTGATGAACGAGCATCTCGAAGAAGCGACCACGCTTGCAAATGAACTCAAGACTGATCTGGCAGAGCATCCCGACCTGTACTATACAGGCTACACACAGGATGCTCTTAAGGAATATGTAGAAGCCAAAGTGACCTGCGCGCTAATCAAAAACAAGCCCCTCGTCATGCCTGCCGAATTAGATGTCCCGCACGCCACCTATCTCAAAGGTTTGTCGGAAGTGATCGGTGAACTACGCCGTCGCACTCTGGATGAACTGCGTAGCGGCTACTCCGAAGTAGCCGAACGCCTGCTAACCCACATGGACGAGATTTACGCCGTTCTCGTGACGATGGATTACCCTGACGCAATCACGCATGGCTTACGTCGCCAAACCGATATTGGACGCAGCATCATCGAGCGCACGCGCGGCGACATCACCTTCAGCTTGCGGGGAGAGCATCTTGAAAAGAAGATAAAAGAACTCAGTGCTCAACTAGGCATTGCCGAAGAAAACAAGTAAGATACGGGCGCAATACAACAATGTATTGCGCTCTTTTTTTATCGTAACAAGAAAGGAGAAAACACATGGCACAAGCAGGAAAACGTTATCCCCTCCTAATCTATGAACATACCCTAAAACGTTGGTATCCAGCCACATTTCTCTTGAGTGTTGCTCTTTTTGCGTTTTGGTGGTTCCTGCCAGTTATCATGCCAAATAAAGGTGCCAACTGGGTCGATGATCTTGCTTTTTACAGCAGTATCGGGGCACTCGTATTAGGCATCTTTTTTATGGCCATTCGCAAAATGGCGTATGTGCGTCCTTACCCCGATCATTTGCGCCTTGCGACACCTTTCTTACGGCTAAAGATCTCCTACAAGCGTTTCCACAAAACCACCACCGCAGAAATGCAAGCGCTTTTCCCGCCATCGTCGCTTTCCTCGTGGCTGCGCGAGCAAATGGCACCTCTTATGACCAAAACGGCTATTGTTGTTGAACTAAAAAAATTCCCCTTACCATATCCCGTGTTACGCCTTTTCCTCTCACCATTTTTCTTTAAAGATAAAACCCCGCATCTTGTCTTACTGGTCGATAAATGGTTGCGCTTCAGTTCAGAGATGGAAAGTTTCCGCTCCGGCGGCGGAATCGAAGACCCGCGCAAGAAAGCCGCTCGCAGGTCTGTACTTTCCTCACTCACAAACGACAAATGAAAATCTATTTTGCCTGCTCTATCACAGGTGGTCGTCAATACGAGCAAACCTATCAGGCGCTCACCCAATTTTTATTGGATCAAGGATACGAGGTCCCAACCGCGCATCTTGCCGAGAGCAATATTCTCGACCTGGAGAAAGTCGCACACCCAAACGACGTATACGCTCGTGATATCAACTGGATACAAGCCAGTGACATTTTACTCGCCGAGGTCAGTGTTCCGTCTCACGGCGTCGGCTACGAGATCGGCTATGCTCTGGGATTAAAAAAGCCCGTCCTCTGCATTCATGATGCAGATAGGGTGGTCTCAAAAATGATCACCGGCAACCCAGACCCTCTGCTAAGAGTCGTCTCCTACACAGTACTGGATGATGCTTTTGCCGCAATCAGCCAGTTTGTGAACAAAGTCACTAGAAGCGCGTGACAATAGACTTTGTGAATATTGGAGCAATCAAGTAATATTCAAGTGGAGACAAAAACAACATCTATTTAGATGCTCCTCATGGTCTCCTCCTTTGGCGAAGCCTCCGCTAGATTTCGGTCTAAGCGGAGGCGTGCTTTAAGGGGTAAACTTTATTCTTGTTTAGCTGTGGGTAAAACAACAAAGAATGTAGAGCCTTCACCAAGAGTGGATTCGACCCATATCCGCCCGCGATGATTTTCAACAATCGTCTTGACGATGGCTAACCCCAACCCTGAGCCAACATTGCTGCTACTAACATTTCTTGCGCGGAAAAACTTCTCAAAGATTCGTGCCTGATCTTCACGTGGAATGCCAGGCCCTTCGTCTGAAATTTTCAGGACCAGTTCGCTCCCCTCGCTATGCATCTTGATGAAGACGCGCTTCCCTTCTCCGGTATATTTAACGGCATTGGTGAACAAGTTGTCGCACATCTGCCGAAGGCGCAGAGGATTTCCGTGTACCTGAGGCAAGTTAGGGGCAAGGTCGATTTCGAGCGTCTGATTCTTTTGTTTATATAAACTTTCGTAATTTTGAATGGTGTAACCGATAATATCTGCCATGTTGACCGTCTCGCGCTCAGTGTCGAAACCGGCTTCAATCCGCCCGAGGTCAAGCAGGTCGTTAATCAGCACTGTGATGTCTTCAACACTAGCCTGAATGCGCTGGATGAAATCCTTCTGAATGGGATTCAGCGGGCCAACTCTTTCAAGCAATTCCGTATAGCCTAAGACTGCAGTGAGAGGGGAACGCAAATCGTGCGAGACGGTATGAACAAAATCATCTTTCAAACGGTTGAGTTCTTTAAGATAAGAAATATCTTGCATGGTGATCGCGATACCCACTTCGGGAATCTGGGTATATTGTGCAGTGAAGATTCGCCCATTTTCGAAGGCAATCTCGTAGTGGCGCGGTTTCTCATCACTCTTATTTCTGATTAAATCAAGCAAATCGTCGGAAGGAATGACTTCTTCGGCATAATGTCCAATAACGTCGTCCGGGTGTATATCAAGCGCATGGGCCATGCTGCTATTGACGATCTGAATGCGAGATTCAAGGTCAAGCATGAGCAAGGAGTCGTTCATTTTGGAAAGAACGGCCTCGAATTTAAGGCGTTCTTCATTGGCGCTATGGAAGAGGCGCGCATTTTCAATCGCAATGGCAGCGTTTTCTGCAAGAATGGAAAGCAGAAGCGTATCGCGGTTGCTAAAGGGCATTTTGTGAAGGCGATTATCTACGCCCAATACGCCAATGATCTTTCCGTGGACTTTGAGTGGCACATAGATCAGCGCTTGTACCAAATAGGCGGTTTGGATCTTGTGCGTTTCGTCTTTGTTGTAGGTTATCGCCTCGCCGCTTCTGACAACCTGTCCCGCGAGTGAGTTATCAACCGGCACACGGAAAGAATCTACGAAACCTTTTTCAAAATTATGCCCGGCACGCATGTAGAGTTCATTAGTTTTTTCATCGAGCAAAAGCAAACTGCTTTCTTCTGCTTTAATCAAATATACGGCCGCGCTGACTATTTTTTGAAGCACATCGTCAATATCGAGGCTACCGGTAATCTCTTTGCTAAGCTTAAGAAGCACTTCTAATTCGCTAAGGCGTTGCTCAAGCGAGGTTGTTGTTTTGTTAATTCTCTGTCGCAGCCAATCGCCCATTTTTCGGGCACGTTTCAGACTGCTTTGTACCGCTTCAATGATCTCATCAGTTCTGATGGGAGGCTCAAGATAGGCGCTAATGCCCGCGCGGAGGGCTTCCTGCACGGTCTGTTTAGATTGCTCGTTTGCCATGAAGACGATAGGCAAGGTCGGGTACTGTTCAAGAAGTTTTTGTATCAGGGGGAGGCTGTTCTCTTCATGGAATCTTGATTCGAGAATCACCAAACTGGGACTGTTCTCTTGCATGAGCTTCTGGATACCTGCATAATCGGAGGCAGCCATTGTTTGATAATCCAACGCACGTAAAGCACGCGACAGCAATTGTCGCGTTGGGTTTTCGTCAAGAGCAAGAAGGATCAGTTCTTTCATTTTTGGATTATTTCGGCAAAATTTGTTCTGTCGTTTCCAATAAACGTTTCAGCGCTGTTTGCGCAGTTAAGAGAGCTTGCCTCTGTGCCGGATTGAGTGTACCGAGTTTGTCTTCGGCTAAGAGATCAAGGGAGAATGTTGCGGCACCTACCTCTTCATTCAGGGTTTTCCGTAGGACATCCAGAATTTGATTCTGACGTTTTTCACTGCTACGAGAAATCTCTGCGCTTTGACGCAAGGCACGGAACAAGCGCTCGTTCACAAGTGAGATGGAGGCATAATCAGCAATCGCCCCAAGCAGGGATTCTTCTGTTTTTCTAAAGGGATGTTCTTTTTGGCGCACGAGAATCAGTAAGCCAATTACTTCATCCTTTGCCTTGATCGGGGTCACAATCGCAGCCCGTCCCAAAGCCGATATTTTGAAGCGACGCAGAGGCTCGCCGTGAATTGCCAAACTTTCTCCTGAAAGGGCAACCAAAGAACTGATGCCATCTTCCAAGGGTTTGTTAAGTTTCTTTGCCCAAGAAGCAGGCAAATTACGTTGTGCCGTTAGCAAAAAGGATGCTTTATCTTTTTCGTCGCGCAGGAGTAGCCAGCCAATATCCGCAGATGTAATGTGAATAGCACCTTCAATAATCTGATGAAAGAGCAGGCGCTGGTCAGTAACAGAAACAACCGCTTTGCCAATTGAGAGCATCGTGCGTAGCTCATGAACCTTGCGCTCTAACTCAACATTGGCAATTTTCAGGCGCTCATCAAGGCGTTCTCGGTCATTAACACCACGGACTTGTTTCAGACCTCGCTCCACCGCAGCAACTGCTTCGGCTTCTCGTAAAGGCAAAAAGAGATAATCAGAAGCGCCCAGACGCAAGGCTTGCATCAGGCTATGCTCTTCTTCTTTTTCTGCCAAGACGATGATCGGCGTATCGGTGTTTTGTGCGTGCAAGCCAACTAGCAAATCTTTCCCGCTAAGGCCAACCATATCCAAATTTAAAATAATCAAATCAGGGGACAGGTTTATCGCTGTCTGAATAGCTCTATTTGCATCAGAAACAACTTTAACCTGATACCCTAATGGCGTTAGCGACTGACGACCAAGCACATCGCTAATAGATGGATCATTTTCAACAATGAGGATGATTTCTTTTGATGCGGGCATATTTTCTCTGCAAACCCTTAAGTTTGAGAAGATTGTAACACTCTTTTATTGCCAAAAAAGCATCTCAGACTTTCATTTCTAAAAGGATAGCAAAGATTTATGTGAATGTTATACTTGGCAAAATCCAATCCATATGAGGATAAACCTATGCAAGATTTTCTTTGGTGGCGCGACGGAATTATCTATCAGATCTATCCACGCTCCTTTTTTGATACGACGGGCAACGGTATTGGCGATCTACCAGGTATCCACGCCAAGCTCGATTATCTCGCCAATCTCGGTGTGGATGCACTCTGGCTTTCTCCCTTCCATCCCTCGCCGGACAAGGATTTTGGGTACGATATCAGCAACCACAAGGGGGTGGATGCGAAACATGGCTCACTGGCAGATTTTGATAATTTAGTGGAAGCAAGCCACAAGCGGGGGATGCGCATCGTCCTTGACCTCGTCCTGAATCACACATCCGATCAACATGCTTGGTTCCAGGAATCTTCCGCTAACCGAACCAATCCCAAAGCGGACTGGTACATCTGGTCAGATACCATCCCCAACAATTGGGAAGCGGTCTTCGGCGGCAAAGGCTGGACGTGGCACGCAGGGCGCGGGCAATATTACTATCACATGTTCGTCAAGGAACAGCCTGATGTGAATTGGCGCAATCCTGAAGTGCGCGCCGCCCAACTAGACGTGGTGCGCTTCTGGCTCGAACGAGGCGTGGATGGTTTTCGGCTGGATGTTTTCAACGTCTACTTCAAAGATGCGCAGTTGCGCAATAATCCCTTCAAGCTGAAAGGCTTACGCGCCTTTGACCGTCAGGAACACATCTACGATTGTGATCGGCCTGAGATGGACGACCTGCTGGTCGAATTACGCACGATGCTCGATGAATACGACGAGAGTTACGCGGTCGGCGAGACCTTCTTCCCCACCCGCGAGAAAATTTACCGCTACAACGGCGACGATAAACTGCACGCTGCCTTTGACTTCGAGTTTTTGTGGAGCAAATATCGCCCTGAACCCTTGTTGAAAGCCATTCGAAATTGGGAAGAGCTCTCGGCGGAAACGGGCTTATGGCCTAATTATGTGCTTGGTAATCACGATGTGCCGCGAACCGCCACACGGCACGCCAAAGGCGAAGATGATGCGCGTGCCAAAGTGATGATGGCGCTCCTGCTAACCATGCGCGGCACGCCCTTCCTCTACAATGGCGAAGAGATTGGACAGCGCGACATCTCGCTCAAACGCGGCGAGTTACTCGATCCGCTCGGTAAGAAGTACTATCCCCTCCATAAAGGGCGTGACGGTTGCCGTGCCCCCATGCAATGGGATAACACACAGAATGCCGGTTTCACGAGCGGCAAGCCGTGGTTGAAAATTCACCCCAATTACAAGACTCGCAACGTCGCGGCTCAACAGGAAGATGAACACTCGCTTTTCAATCTAACCCGTCGCCTGATTACCTTACGCAAAGAATACGTCACCTTGCGGCGTGGAGAATTTATACATCTCGAAAACACGCCCAAGGAAGTGCTTGCCTATCTCCGCAAGGACGAGAACGCGACAATTTTAGTTGTGCTGAATTTCAGCAGCAGAGTGCAAGCATTGGGTATTCCTGATGGCACTTGGGATGTGCTTTTCTCAGAAACACGCACAGGTGAGATTAATCGCTCCGAATTGGAATTGCTTCCTGACGAAGTTCTGATTTTAAAAATCCAACAAACTGAAGGACGGGGCTGAGCCCCGCCCCGATATGAAACAAAAAAAATATGAAAATCGAAGAAACCTTAAAACGCTACCCCAAAGAAAACCTGACGCGCACGCCTACCCCGCTCCAGCATTTGCCGCATCTCAGCAAGCAACTGGATGTGAATTTTTACCTAAAACGCGACGACCTGACCGATCTTGCTCTCGGCGGCGACAAGCCCCGCAAACTGGAATATGAGATCGCGCAAGCAAAAGCTAAGGGGGCGGATTATCTTGTCACGACGGGGAGTGCGCAGTCGAACCATGCCCGACTGACGACAGCTGCTGCACGCCGCCTCGGACTCGACGTTGCTGTGGTGCTCAGCCACGATCAGTGGCACGCCATTCAAGGGAATCTGCTAACCGTCTACCTAATGGGGGCCCGCGTGGAAATGATTTCCACCGAAGACCACTGGGATCTGGAAGAACACGCCATCAAGCTGGTCGAAGAACTCAAAGCCGATGGGCGCAAGCCGCATTACATCCCTGTTAGCGGAACAACGCCGCATAGTTCGCTTGGTTATATCAGCGGCGCGCTGGAGACGCTTGAGCAACTTAAAGAGCAGAATATCGTTCCAGATGCGGTTTACCTGCCCTTTGGAACAGGCGGCATCTTCACCGCCATGCTGCTGACTTTTCGTGAAGCTGGCTTTGAGATGCCCTTCTACGGCATCAGTGTCAACCGCAGTCTCGATAAATGTTTTGCCAATCTCGATAAATGGTGGGGCGCGCTCTGCGAACTGCTGGATGTTGATCCCAGCCGTTCACGTGGCGAGTATTATCTTCACGAAGAGTTCATCGGCAGCGAGTATGGCGATCCTACTGAAGCGGGGTTAGATGCCATTTTAACGATGGCAACTGCGGAGGGCATTTTGCTTGATCCTGTTTACTCCGGCAAGGTTTTTTCGGGCTTTCTGGCGCACCACGCCGAGAGTCAGTGGCGAAACGGGCAATCCATCCTGATGCTGCATTCCGGTGGTGTTCCCGCCATCTTCGCTTATGCCGATATCCTGAAAGAGCATCTGAAGAAACGCGGCAGGCTCTAATCAATATCGCTTAAAGAAAACACTCCCTGATTTTTTCAAGGAGTGTTTTTCTTTGAGTTTAGCCAAGCAAATAATCGAGCACGTCTTTGGCGGAGTATGCGCGCTGCCCGGCTTTGAAATACTTCAAAATGGAGGGCAGCGTCTTGCCAGAACTGACGAGGGGTTGCTCAACATAGCCGTCCGTACGGTGTTGGGCGTAGCCTGCACTGGCACAAAGGTTGTTACAAAGACAGCCACGTGCTTCTGTGTCTTCGAGCTTACCATCTTTTTTAAGATATTGGTCGACGGGCTCGGCCGCACAGCGATAGCCAAGGGAGCCATCTTCTTTTTTGTAGGCTTCGCGCAGCAGACCGATGTCGCACAGGCGTGGACGGGCATTATAGACTTCGGGGTCTGCCATTGTGCCTTCGAGCTGCACGACTTTGAAAGGATAGCCTGTCGGTGAAACGCGCGCATCTGTGAGAACAACGGCTTCTTCGGCAAAAACTTTTTCGATCACGCGCTGCTTTTCAGTTGCTTTCATGCCCGACTCGTCACAAAAGGCAAAGGCAGTCCCGATCTGAACGCCTTCTGCGCCAGCTTCCTGAGCTTCTTTGATCTTTTCAGGGGTGTCGTAGCCACCTGCCAGCCAAAATGGCAGCCCAAGTTCTTTGATCTTGGAAAGAATCGGGGTGTCCTTTTCTCCAAAGATCGGCTCACCCTCTTCGTTGAGTGTCATTTTTCCACGCGGGGGAGCGTTGTGGCCGCCAGCGCTGTGCCCTTCGACCACAAAGCCATTCACTTTGCCCGAAGAACGCTTGATAAGTGTTTTTGCCAGAACGACCGAAGAGATGATCGGGAGGAAGTTCGGACGTAGCAGATTCTGCACCTTGGAGACGGTATTCGAAAAGATGGCTTTCGGGTCAAAATCCATTAGGAAGGTATCTTCGGATGTTGCGCCTTTGACTTCCATGCGATAGTTGACTTTTTCGTGTTTTGCCAGTTTGTCGAGAATGCCGGGAATTTGGGTTGGGATGCCTGCGCCCATGATGACGTAGTCGATGCCTGCAAGCATCGCGCCATAGAGTGATGCCATTGTGGGCATCTGCACTTTTTCAAGCAGGTTGATGCCGACAGGGTTGTTGTGTCCTTCCTTGGCGAGGAAGGTTTCAACGAAATTTGCGATGATCGTTAGTTCTGTCAGCTTTTGGGCGGGATTAAAAGTCCACATTGGTGGGCGTTTGTAGGTGGCGTCTTTTTCGGGATTTTCTCGATAATATTGTTTCAATACCCACGCTACAGGGTCCTGGAAAGGGAAGTGTTGCAGCGCGCGGCGGACATGCCCGCCGACATCCCCTTCCATCAGACGGGCGACCATAATCAAATGAATGCCTGTGCCTGAAATAACGCCCAACTGCCCTTCTTTGGATACAGCTCGGGCTAATTTCCAATCTGAAACAGCGACTCCCATACCACCTTGAATAACTTGTATTTTGTTCATGTAGTTGTGGCACATTTTGTGCCGTCTCCTTTTGGGTTGGCAAAAACTTCTTTGCGAAAGATACAACACAAAAGTTGAAAAATAGGCACGATTATGGATATTTGGAATTACTTACTTATTTGCTTTTCCCCTACGGCAAAGTATACTTGATACCACGATGAACGAGTTGCCCTACATCTCCGGCAAACAGAATGAGACCCCGTCCCCGCTGGCGCGTTTTTTGCCGCCTATTGAAATCGGGACTTGCACCACGTGGGTCGAAGCAAATTTATCGGCAAACGCCTGGGTACTGGATCCATTTGGAGGTTCGCCTCAGCAAGCCCTTCATCTGGCGCGAAGCGGGGCGCGCGTGCTGGTCGCGGCGAATAATCCTATCTCCCGTTTTTTGTTGGAAATGGCTGCCAATCCGCCATCTGAATCTGATTTCAAAGCCGCGCTCGCTGAGTTGGGGGCATCGCGCAAAGGCGACGAACGTCTCGAAACCCACCTGAAAAAACTCTACGAAACCGAGTGCTCCAACTGCAAACGCACGCTGATGGCGGATGCTTTTTTATGGCGCAAAGACGCGGACGTGCCCTTTGCGCGCATCTATACCTGCCCGCACTGTGGCGATGCAGGCGAGCGCCTGACAAGCCTTGCCGATGCTGAACGTGCATCTGCCCTGCTGGCGAGCGATAAATTGCATCGCGCCCGTGTATTGGAACGCGTCGCGCCGCTCAACGACCCCGACCGTGAATATGCAGAAGATGCCGTGCGAACTTACTTACCGCGCGCGCTCTATGTGCTGACCACTCTCGTCAACCGCCTCGACGGGCTTACGCTGACGTCCGTTCGTCGGCGTGCGCTTGAAGCGCTCCTGCTAACCGTTTTCGATGCGGCTAACACCCTTTATCCGCACCCGACCGAGCGTCCGCGCCCGAAACAATTGATTGTGCCGGGACAATTCTACGAGCATAATCTCTGGAAGACACTGGAAGACAGCATCGCTCTCTGGACGCACTACGCCGCGCTCACTCCGCTCACGCTTTTCCCCGCATGCCCGCCCGAAAGCGGCGGCATCTGTCTTTTTGAAGGCAAGCTCAAAGACCTCGCTGAAAACGCTGAACTCCCAAGTTTTGACGCTGCCATCAGCGCCATTCCGCGCCCCAATCAAGCTTTCTGGACGCTCTCCGCACTCTGGGCTGGCTGGCTTTGGGGCAGCGATGCCGCCGAGCACTTCAAGGTCGGGCTGCGTCGCCGCCGCTACGAGTGGGGTTGGCACGCCACTGCCTTGCAGGCAGCTTTTCGACATCTTGGCACACTCTTGTCTGAAAAAACGCCCGTTTTCGCCCTGCTTGCCGAACCGGAGCCATCCTTCCTTTCGGCGGCGGTGGCTGCTGCTTCGCCCGCTTTCCAACTCAAAAATCTCGCCATGCGTACCAAGCACGATCCCGTTCAGATTATTTGGGAAAGAGCAGACTCCTTCCATCCTCGGGAGAAGACAGGGATGAGGGCAGGAAAAGCAGATTTGGATGGGGCGATCCAGGAGCATCTTCTCAGCCGAGGCGAAGCGGCGACCTACCTGCATCTCCACGCTCAAGCCTTAAGCGAATACGCTCGCACCCAAAACTTGCTTCTGCCGCAAGAAACAGCAGATGCCGCCCTTAGCCGCATCCACGCAAATATCGAAGATGCACTGCTTGCCAACACAAAACTCATCCGCTATGAAGGCAGCCAGAAGAGCATCCAGGTCGGACTGTGGGGGCTCTCTTCCCCCGAAGAGAATCCCTTGCCTCACGCCGACCGCGTCGAGATGGCAGTTGTCCGTTATCTCAGCCGGAACCCGGGCAAAACACTTTACGAAATCGAGACTGAAATTTACCCGCAATTCAGCGGGCTGGAAACACCCTCGAAAGCCCTGGTCGCTGCGATATTAGATTCTTACGCCCAACGCTCCGATGCTGGGACATGGTCTTTGCGCCCAAATGATTCCCCCCATGCCCGCCACGCCGATCTTGACGAGATGCGTGCTCTGCTGACCGATATAGGGCTGCGTCTCGGCTACACCACGACCCAATTTAACGAAAAGACTTTATTTTGGGGTGATGAAGCTGACCCCGATTATGTTTTTCATCTAATTGCCTCAGCGCTGGTTTACGAACTTTTTCGCCAGACAAAATGGGCGCGTGAAAAAAGCATCATCCTCCTGCCCGGTGGCCGAGCGGGCTTATTGGCCCATAAACAAAAACGCGACCCTGCTCTGCGTATTGCATCAGAGGGTTGGCGCTTCATCAAATTCCGCTTGTTGCGCTCTCTTGGTGAACTCCCACTCATCACCAAAGAAACCTGGAATGAGCAGATTGGCAGCGACCCGATTGAAGGAAGAACACAAAGTCAGTTGATGATGTTTTGAAAGAATGATACCTGAACTTCACTTGTCACTTCTCACTGATTACGCTCTCCCCTTCAAGGTACAATACCTGCCCTAACAAAACTCCAGAAAGATATTCCTAAACTTCTCATGCGCATTGCCATCATCACCAATTCCCGTATCCCCTCGCTGACCGCCAACTCCATCCAAGCAATGAAAGTTAGCCAAGCCCTTGCCCAGTTGGGGCACGAGGTGCGGCTCTTCACATCCCGTGAGGGCGACACCCGCGATTGGGATGCGATTGCCGCGCACTACGGCCTCACGACGCAATTTGACATCGAATGGCTGCCGATGAATCCGCGCCTGAAGCTTTACGATTTCACGCTCTACTCTCTTCGTGCGGCGCAAAAATTTAACGCTGATATTGTTTACACTTGGGTTTTAAATTCGGCGCTTGCTGCGCTTTGGGCTGGCATCCCAGCCATACTGGAGATTCACGGCGAGGTGGTTGGCGGCCTCGGTCCCTGGATGATGCGCCGCTTTTGGCGTTCACGCACCCCCAAGCGGATGCTCGTCACCACCCAACCTCTGCGTGATGCAGTCGAAGCTGTTGCCAAACTCAAATTTTCTGCGAGCACGGTGCAGATCGCCCCAAACGGCGTTGATCCTGCTCAATACGAAAACCTGCCCTCACCAACGGACGCACGTCAGCAGCTTGGATTTGAAGAAAAGCTTACGGTCGGGTTTACGGGGCACATCTACCCCGGTCGGGGTGCCGATATGCTTTTCGAATTGGCACAACGTATCCCGGAGATAAACTTTTTATGGGTAGGGGGCAAACCGGAGATGATCGCTCACTGGCGGAAGCAACTTGAAGAGGCGGGCGTTGCGAACGTCAACATGACCGGCTTCGTTGCCAATAGCATTCTGCCTCTCTATCAATCCGCCGCCGACATCCTGCTGATGCCCTACGAACGTTCGATTTCGGCATCCAGCGGGCAGGATATTGCAGAAGTCATCAATCCGATGAAGATGTTCGATTATATGGCGGCGGGGCGTGCGATCATCTCGGCGGATCTGCCCGTTATCCACGAGGTCTTGAACGAGCAGAATGCCGTCTTTGCCGAGCCTTCGGATGTGGATGCCTGGGAGAAGACGCTACGCGGCCTGCTTGCCGACGAACCGCGCCGACAGGCGCTAGCCAAGCAAGCCCGCAAAGACGTGGCGGGACGCACCTGGCTTGAACGCGCTCGGCGTGCCCTGATGGATTTCCCTGCTTAAGCCGCTACCGCACCCGCACTTCTCCAAGTGTTACCGTTACCGTAAATTCTTTTCCATCCCTCAAGATATTCAACTCAATATTTTCACCCGGCTGATGGTCAAAAAGCGTATTGACGTAGGAATTCTCTTCGTCGATCTGAACGCCCGCCAAACTCAGGATGATGTCGCCATGCTGCAAGTTGGCTTGTGCGGCTGGGCTACCATCATCAACCTTGGTGATGTATGCACCCCATTCTGTACCGAGCCGATAGCGCCGGGCAATTGACGGGGTGATCGACTGGTAGCTGATGCCCAAATAAGGGCGTGAGAAATAGCCCTTTTCGATGATGCGCTCACTGATCGTTCGCACTGTATTCGATGGGATGCTAAATCCCAGACCTTCAGCGACCGCTGTACTACCAAAGCCCCCGCGTACGATCATTGTATTGATGCCAACAATCTCGCCGTTGAGATTGACCAATGGCCCGCCCGAGTTGCCCTGATTGATGGCGGCATCGGTCTGCAGCAGATCTTCCATAAAATAGCCATTGCCCGTATCAAGCGAGCGCCCCGTCGCGCTGATCACGCCGGTCGTGACCGTATTGCGAAACTGTCCCAACGGTGAACCGATCGCGATCACGGTTTCACCGGGCTTCAAATTATCCGAATTGCCAAAGGGCGCGGTGGCAGGCATCTCTCCGTCTGCTTTGAGTACCGCCAAATCTGCAAAAACATCGGTGCTGATCAATTCAGCAGGCAACTGCTGCCCATCGGAGAGCACCACCGTCAGATCGGTCGTATCTTCGACAACATGATTATTCGTGATGATATAGCCGTCTGTCGAAATGATCACACCGCTGCCGCTGCTCTGCGAATCCGCTGAGCGTCCCAAAAAAGTCATCTGTCCGGGGATCGTGCCGACCACCGTCACCACAGCAGGCCCAACCTGCTCGACCGCGTGCGTCACGGCAGTCTCAATTTCGGTGTTTGCATAGTTCAAGCTGACAGTTTCTGCCACAGCTTCAGGCGCGATAATATTTTTCACGGGAGAAGGAGTGGAGAGAAACTTATATCCGACTAGCACGCCAACTGTTCCGCTTACAAAAGCGACCACGCCGATCAAAAGAATATAGAGTACGCGTTTGAAATTCATAATCTCTCCTTTCCCCCTGAATCTAATCCCGCGGGATTAAACCAAACTTAATCGAATCTATGAATTTGGTATGAATTAAGTGACTTCCGTCACGATCACATTCTTCGCCCCCGCAGCATACAACGCCTCGACGATTTTCTCCGCGTTTTCCTGTGTGGATAAGGCGATCATATTCCCCCCACGTCCACCACCGGATAGCTTCGCCCCGCTCGCGCCTGCCTTTAGGCTTGCTTCCACTAACCGATCCAGTTCGGGTGAAGAGACACCCATCTCCGTTAACACGCGCTGATTTTCATTCATCAAGGGCCCCAGCCGTTCGGGGTGCCCGCCCTCGATGGATTGGCGGGCTGTTCGTGCCAGACTGCCAGCCACACCGAAAAGCATCTCCATCTTGCGCTTGTCCTGCTGCCAGAGCTCGCGCACATCGGCAACAGATTCTTTCGTCGGCGCAGGGATGCCCGTATCCCCGATGATGATCGTAAAGGGCTTGGCAACATTAAGTAACTCAATGGGCTGCCCCTTACTGAAAAAGATTGGCTTGGCGTAGGTCACGACTGTATTATCAATCCCCGATGGTGTGCCATGATGAATTTTCTCGACTTCGTAAGCGATCTCGTTAACCTGCTCATCCGTGAAGGGCTGCCCCAAGTGCGTAGAGAGCGCCCGAATGATCGCAACCGACACTGCTGCGCCCGAACCGAGCCCCGATGCGAGGGGGATAGTGGAGGTGACACTCACCCTCACCCCTCCCCCCTCTCCCTTAGGGAGAGGGGAACTCATCTTCGAGAGAACCATCGAAATAGTGGCAGCAAGCGCATCGTCCAGCGCGAGTCCGGAAAACTCGGCGTTCAGGCGAATATCGGGGGCGTTGATCCAGATACCTGTGTGGTCGGAGTCCGAGACATCCGCATCCGCATGAACCTGATTAACGGGCACAGCCAATGCAGGCTGCCCATAAACAACTGCGTGCTCGCCAAAAAGGATGATCTTGCCGGGGGTGGAGGCGTGGGTCACGAGAGATAAAAGACTGTCATCACGATCAATCCCCAAAGGACGATGGCAATTTGCAGCGGACGGTCGGTGAGCACGACTTCTTCAGGTGCGCCGGTAGTGTGTGAAACCTGCACAAGGTAAAGATAGCGGAAGATGGCATAAATGACGAAGGGAATCGTCAGCATCATGGCGTGGTTTTCGGGCAAGTTTTCTGCGGTGAAGGTGTAAAGACTGTAGGCGACGATGGTTGTGCCCGAAACAATAGTGATGTATTGGTCAAGTAGCGGGATGGTGTACCCCTCGAGCACCTTGCGATGCGAGCCAGCCCCGCCAGCGAGCAATTCAAGTTCAGCACGACGTTTACCGAAACCAAGATAAAGTGCCCCCAGAGTGGTGATGACGTAGAGCCAAGGTGAAAAGCGTTCGACAGAGATGAGCGTCACACCTGCATGGACGCGCAACACAAAGCCAGCAGCAAGAATCATCACATCCAGAATCGGGACATGCTTGAGTTTGTTGGTATAGGCGATCATCATCACGAAGTAAATTAAAAGCACCGCCGCAAAAGCAGGCGCGAGTAAATAAGCGGTAGGCAAGACAATCGCAAGCAGGAAGATCGCAAAGCCGCGTGCCACATTGATAGGCAATTCGCCCGATGGCAGCGGACGATCTTTTTTGGTCGGGTGTTGGCGGTCGGCTTCGATGTCAGTGATATCGTTGAAGATGTAAACCGTGCTCGCTACAAGACTGAAGAGCGCAAATCCCGCCAGTGTGCGCAAGAGCGCTTCCGCGTGAAAGAGCTGCTTGTCGAAAATCAGTGCAAAAAAGACGATACTGTTTTTGACCCATTGACGGGGGCGCATGGTTTTGAGAAGGACTTTTAGCATGTGGTTATTTTACCCGTAAATGAAAATGCCTGTCATCTCTAAAGTGACAGGCATCCCCGGTATTTCAATTTCTTCATCCGGCTGCTAAAAACTCAGCACAAGATTATAAGCATAGCCCAGCACCACGGCGCCAACCAAAGCAAAGCCAAGATAAAGAGAAAAGACTTTACGATTTACCAGTCCCCAAACAGCGGACATTGCAGGGAGTGTCGTCATAGGGCCCGCGATCAGAAAAGAAAGCGCGGCAGCAGGATTCATCCCTTGCGCAAGCAGTCCTCCAACCAGCGGCATGGCGGTTAGGTTGCTAGTATAAACCGGCACACCCAATAAAGCCGCGGTAAAAATCGCCCAAGGATTATTTCCGCCAAGTGTCTTGGTGATCCACGTTTCCGGGACATAGAGAGTAACCAATCCACCGATAAACCATGCTAAAAGCATAAATTTAATCACCATGGATGTCGCGATCCAAGTTTCGCTTGCCAGTCGCGGCCAAAAACCTGATTTGGCTTGGCCTTCAGTTTCGCAGCTTGCTCCTTCGTCACAACCACAGTCTGATGCTTCTTGGGCCATAGGCAAGGAGAAAGTCGTATCTGTTGAGATCGTTGTCAGTTGAGCGATAGATGCATTTTCGTTGGGATCGCAACAAGAACTTCCATCAGATTCAACGCTTAGGGCAGACTCTGTCGCAAGCGCTTGTGGGTTCAATTTACGGCTGATAGCGCGCAATCCATCTTTAAAAACCTGCCAATATGTTTTCACTTGTGTAGATTGTGTCTGGCGCAAAATATCTTTGCCCAGCCAACCACTATGGACGAGGAAGTGCGTTACAAAGCCGCCCCCCAGACTTAAAAGAAGCGTGGCTGCCAGTCGCCAAATGGCCAGGTTCCATCCCAGCATACTGGCTGATAAAAAGAAGATTTCAGGATCCATGGATGGGGATGCCAACCAGAAAGACATCACAGGGGCCAAAGGCACGCCACCGATGAGCATCGCTGCAACCACAGGGATCACGCCACATGAACAGAAAGGGCTGAAGGCTCCCACAAAAGTGGCCAGAATAATCGCCACAATAGGACGGGCAGAGAAGGCGCGGCTAATATATTTTGAAGCACCCGACATATTTACAGCAACCGCGATCGGGATGGTCACCAGCAAATAAGGCCAGATGTGGATAAAACTCTCAACAACATATTCCAGAATTGCCATTAATTGATCTAACATGATTCTCTCCTTGCTATCGTAATTTTACGATGATTTCGAATAAAAAAACTACCTAAAAAACATCGCCAACTTTAGAACGAAACCAGTCAATATTCTTATTATGCAGACAATAGCTCGTCGCCGCACCTGTCACCGTCCCCTCAATAAAACCAGCATCCCGCAACACCTTGAGGTGCTGTGAAACAGTCGCTTGAGCGATCGGTAAGAAGTCAACAATATCCCCTGTAATGCAGGCAGGATGGGTGACCAGAAACTTCATGATCTCAAAGCGTGCGGGATTACCCAAAGCCTTGAACATCGTCACCAGCTTCTCTTGATCTTCGCCAGTAATATCCAACGTGCAACAGGCTTCAGGAATATTTGATGTCATAATCTTTCTCCACAAAAATGATTATCGTATTTTTGCGATGATTATATAAGCGATTCTAATTATTGTCAAGATGAATGGAGTTATTGCTTTTTAGCGTACAATACAGGCATGGCAAAAAAACGTCTTGATCTTGTACTCGTCGAAATGGAACTCGCTGAAACTCGCAGCCTTGCCCAGCGTTTGGTAATGGCAGGCAAGGTACGAATTAATGGCGAACTCGCCGTTAAAGCTGCACAGAATGTGCCGGATGGTGCAGAAGTGACATTGGATAGCGGTCCCCGCTTCGTTTCGCGCGGCGGAAATAAACTTGCTGCCGCTATGGAGACATTTCCCATCAATGTACAAGGTCTCGTTTGCGCGGACGTTGGTGCCTCTACCGGTGGATTTACGGATTGCCTGCTTCAGAATGGCGCCGCCAAAGTCTACGCCATCGACGTGGGACATGGCATCCTGGCATGGTCGCTGCGCAATGATCCGCGTGTAGTGGTGATGGAGCAAACCAATGCGCGCCATGTCGAAGTTTTGGATGAGCCCGTCTCAATTGTCGTGATGGACGCATCTTTCATTTCGTTAAAGATTTTATTGCCCGTTATCAAAAACTGGTTTTCATCTGGAAAAGGTGAAGTGGTTGCATTAATCAAACCCCAATTTGAAGCTGGGCGGAAAGAAGTCTCGAAAGGCAAAGGTGTTATCCGCGACCCGGAAATTCATCGTCGGGTAGTGCAGGAGATTCTCGGTTTTGCGCAAGAGGCAGGCTACAGCGTAAAAGGACTCCACCGCTCGCCCGTGCTGGGGCCGAAGGGAAATGTTGAATTTTTGGTTTGGTTTGGGATAGGCATCCCGCCTGCGGATGGGGATCAAATTGAAGCCATGTGCGATGCGGCGATTCCTTTATCCGTGGAGGAAGAGAGTCAGGACGTCAATTAGGGCAGGGCGTCTAGCGCAAGCTTTTCCTTTTCACGAATATCTTTAAGTCCGCGCCAGACATTTGCTCCGACCGAGGCAATATAGTAGAACGAGAGCAGCCCGGCCTGAGCAACCGCGCCAAAACGCGGAACCAAGAGAAATGCAAGAGCGATCTTGAGCGTCCCGGCGACGAGGGTCGACTTGAAGGGGAATCCAGGCAAGCCCAGCGAGAGCAAGATCGGTCGATTCCAGAAGAAGATGTAGTTGAAAACAAAGCCAACCAAGAGCGCCAGCAGGGCGGGATAGGCGGGGGTGAATTTCTCACCGTAAATCCGTAGAATAAGTTTGCCGAAGACAATCAAGCCGATGGCGATGGCGCTATTATAGAGCAGAGAGAAACCTGTCACTTTGCGCATGAAGTCTTTGAGCCGCGCCCATGATTTTTGGACGATCAGACGATTGAACTCGGGGTAAGTAGTCAGGATAAGCGGGTTTGCAGGCACAGATAAAAGGCTGACGATGGCATAGGCGGCTTTGTAGTAGCCAGCGGCTTCGGTAGAGAGAAAGAGACCGATCCAGAGCAGTTCGCTCTCGCGGAAGGCGAGAATGGCAGTCGCGCTTAGGTTGGAGGTGAAGGCGAAGATGCCCATCTCTTTGAGATTGGGTAGTTTTTTGATGGAGGCTTTCAGCCAATTCGTTTGCAGCACCTTGCGGAGTTGGATTTGGGCGGCGATCAAGATGCCCAAACCGGAGATAGCTTTACCGATCAGGTAGCCGATTAAGACCATTTCGAGACTGCCGTTGATGAAATAAGCGGTGGTGATGATGCTAGCGGTCACAACGGCTTGAAAGAGATTGATATAGCCCTGCTGCTTGACATTTTTTGTGATCTGCAAGATGCCGGTCGATGTCTCGACGTTGAAGTTGGCCAGCAGACCAAAGGCGTAGAGGGTCAGCAGGCGTTGGGTATCGGGCGTTTTCAGGATGAAACGTGTTGCCAGATCAGCACTCAGGATGACGACCAGAAAGGCGATGACCGAGACAATGCCTTCTGAAAAACTGGAGGCTTTAACCAGTGCGGCGAGCTTCTTCTCATCTTTTTGCTCGAGATATTCGCCCCCGTAGCGGACGACCGTCTCGCTCATGCGGAAGGAGAGCAGCCGATTGACGGAGGTGGTATACGACATCACCATCCCCAACAAGCCGAAAGAGGCCACGCCCAGCAGACGCGCAGCCAGCACGCTTTGAAGAACGGATAAGCCCGTGCTGATGGTGCTTGCGCTGAAAAAGCTGCTGCTGGTCTTGATGACGCGACTAAAGATCGGGTCGTCGCGCAGGTTTTCGAGGAGGGGGATGTTGGGGAGTTTCATAAAAACTACTTTAGCTCACAACCTTCGACGTGGCAAGTTGGTTCTTCTCCGTATGTGTATATTAGATCCTCGTATAAGTCACCGCCAATGTGAATTTGAAGACCATCTTCAAATGAAGATGGTCGAAAAACAGGTCTTTGAAGTTCTGCATGTTCAAGTTCATCTGATTTGAAATAAAAAGATTCTCTGACACAGCTAGTGTTGTCTACTTCACATTTGTAAAGTTCATAAACAACTTCTCCTGAACCTGCCTCAGTATATCTAAGGTTGAAAAGCTTGCCATCAAACAAAGCTATGTCTATCCAATTATTATTAAAAGGATTCTCCCCATGTAGATATCGAAGATTTCCATCAATAAAGACTAGCAAAGCTTCATCTATAAAAAGCATTTCCGGTGTTTCATTTTCGATGGTCACATAAAAGCAATCAATAAAATCAAAAGAAAATATGCTTTCGTATTCATATAAACAAAAATGTTCCCCATGATCAAGAAAGGTAGTCACAGCGTAAGTTTTGTCTTCGTGAGCAATTCTTTTGTTTTCAGATACTCCATCTAAAAACAGAATAGCAAGGAATGTTAGAAGTATAAAGAAATAGGTGAACTTCACTGCGACCGAAAATAGCCCCCAAAGAATCCTGTGGTTAAAAGTGTTTTTTAGCCAATTTAAGAGCAACAAGGGAAAAGCACTTGCTAGAACGCCTAAAAACACCCAACCTAAGAATTGATTTTGAACTGGTGGATATAGGGTTTCATATACCGGCTTGTTCGTAAAAGTGGGAATGAAAAGCCAAATACCGAAAGCAATATGTGGAATAATACCTAAGATATTTAGTGTTTTTATTATCCAATTGTATTTTCTTAAAAGTACTTGGATAGATTCCATTGTTTTGACTTTTTTCCTTTTACTTCGACGTCCAGCCCCCCTGCCCCTCGCTTCGCTGGGGCATCCCCCCATTTTACAAGCAAAATAGGGGGATAAAAGAAAATCGTACTGGGCTCCCCTAAATTCCGCCAACAACACCGGTCGCGGCATCAGCACAGACGTTTTCAGGATAAACAATACACAAGATTTTATCACCATCATCTCCCCCAAATTCTCTAATCTTTTTCCTACACAGCCCAGCGCCAACTTTGGTACAATGAAACCAGACTAACCTTGTCTAATTGCAAATTTTGCAGGTGATACACACCTGCATGTTCAGTGTAAGAAAGCCAGCAACAGGAGTTTATTATGGCAAGCATGGAACGCTTTACACAGCGTGCCCGACGGGTACTCGCCCTCGCTCACGAAGAGGCCGAAAAAGCCCGCAAAGAATCTCTCGGAACCGAAGACCTGCTTCTCGGATTATTGATCGAAGAAGGCGGCGTCGCCGGTCGCGTATTGCGCGAACTCGGTCTCGATGTCGAGCGCGTCCGCGAGATCATTCAACGCGTCACACAAGACGCCCCCCGCACAGACCCCACCGGCAAAGTCAACCTCGATGCCGACACCCAGAAAGTGCTCGAATTTTCCATCGACGAAGCGCGTGGCTTCGGCCATCACTACATCGGCACCGAGCACCTGCTGCTCGCCCTGACCCGCAGCGAAGGCACCGTCAAATTCGTTTTTGATAAATTGGGATTAACGCCGGATCAGATCCGTAAACAGGTGCGCCGCGTTTTGAATGAAGGCTCATCTCAAGCATCTTCCGCCCCCAGAGCCGGCGCGGGCAAGCGTGGATCACGGCCTGCTTCCGCCAAACAGGACAAAACGCCCCTCATCGACCAACTCGCTACTGACCTAACCGCGCTTGCCGAAGAAGGCAAGCTCGACCCCGTCATTGGCCGCCAAACTGAGATCGAACGTGTTATCCAGATTCTGGCACGCCGCACCAAAAACAACCCAGCCCTGATCGGCGAACCCGGCGTTGGCAAAACCGCCATTGTCGAAGGTCTCGCCCAGCGCATCGTCGAAGGTGACGTCCCTGCCCCGTTGATGAAGAAGCAAGTCCTGCAACTGGATGTTGGCTCGCTCGTCGCCGGAACCATGTATCGCGGGCAGTTTGAAGAACGTCTCAAACGCGTCATCGACGAACTCAAAAAATCGGGCGCGATCCTCTTCATCGACGAAGTCCACATGCTCGTTGGCGCTGGCTCGGCTGGCTCCTCGATGGACGCCGCCAACATCCTGAAACCTGCCCTTTCACGCGGCGAGTTGCAGGTCATTGGCGCAACCACGATGGAAGAGTACCGCAAAAACATCGAAGCGGATGCCGCACTCGAGCGTCGCTTCCAATCCATTCTCGTCGAAGAACCCTCCGAAGATGAGACAATCGCCATTCTTAAGGGCATCCGCAAGGCCTACGAGGAGCACCACCATCTCGTTATTTCCGATGAAGCCCTTGAAGCGGCCACCCAGCTCTCGTCAAGGTATATCTCGGAACGTTTCCTGCCCGACAAAGCCATCGACCTGATCGATGAATCTTCATCGCGCGTCCGCATGTATAAATCCCCCGCGGCGAAAGAAGCGAAAGACCTCTTCCTCAAAATGCGCGAAACTCGCGAAACCCGCAATGTTGCGCAGGAAGAAGGCAAAGAGGCAGAAGAATTAAAGAAAATCGACACAGCCCTTGCTGAGATCGAAGAAAAAATCGAAAAATTGCGCACCGGCTGGGATCGTACCAAAAGCCCCATCGTCAGCGCGGAAGATATTGCCGAAATGGTCTCCATGTGGACGGGCGTGCCGCTGATGCAGTTGGCACAGGAAGAATCCGAACGCCTGCTGCACATGGAAGAAGAATTGCGTGAGCACATCATCGGGCAGGATGAAGCAATTGAAACGATTGCGCGTGCCGTCCGTCGTGCGCGTGCCGGACTAAAAGACCCGCAGCGCCCGATCGGCTCGCTGATGTTCCTCGGGCCGACAGGTGTCGGCAAAACAGAGCTGACCAAAGCGCTCGCCAAATTCATGTTCGGCAGCGAAGATGCCGCCATTCAACTTGATATGTCCGAGTTCATGGAGCGCCATACCGCCAGTCGTCTGGTTGGTGCCCCTCCGGGCTACATCGGTTACGACGATGCCGGTCAGTTGACCGAAGCCCTACGTCGCCGCCCCTACTCGATCGTCGTCTTTGATGAGATCGAAAAGGCACATGGCGAAGTCCACAATATGCTGCTCCAGATCATGGAAGAGGGTCACCTCTCCGATGCGCGCGGCCGCAAGGTCGATTTCAGTAACGCCATCATCGTGATGACATCCAACGTCGGTGCGGATATGATCAAGAAACAGGGCGCCTTTGGCTTCCAACTCAAACAGGATAAAGAAGTTGAAGAGCGACTTGGCTACGAAGATATGCGCAAAAAACTCACAGATACGCTCAAGCGCGTTTTCCGCCCTGAGTTTGTCAACCGTCTCGACGGCGTGGTCGTTTTCCGCTCGCTCAACGAAGCCGATATTCAAAACATTGTCTCGCTCGAGCTGAATAAAGTCTCGCACCGCCTCGTTGAACACGGCCTGACCCTGACCGCCACCCCCGTCGCCCTGACCCAACTCGGCGACCTCGGCTACGATGCCGAAATGGGCGCCCGCCCGCTCAAGCGCATCATCCAGCAGCATGTCGAAGATCCGCTCTCGGATGCGGTACTGGCTGGAGAGTTTGTCGATGGCGACACCGTTCTGGTAGACGTGGACGATGGCGGCGAGATCATCCTTACGAAGGAACTTGCTTCCGATAAAGAAACAGAACCCGCCCCCGCGGCGTAAAATATCATTAACTGTGCAGGGGCGGGTCTGAGACCCGCCCCTGTGTTTTTTAAAGGAGAATTCTATGTCTCAAGAAATCGCAACCCTCGCCGGTGGCTGCTTCTGGTGCATCGAAGCGGTCTACAATGATCTACAAGGCGTCGTGAAAGCGGAATCAGGTTATTCGGGGGGCACCACGCCTAATCCCAGCTACCAGGCCGTTTGTACGGGCGAAACGGGGCATGCTGAGGTGGTGCAAGTTACCTTCGATCCCGAAGTCATCTCTTTTGGCGAACTGCTGCACGTCTTCTTCACCGTCCACGACCCAACGACCCTCAACCGTCAGGGTGCGGATATTGGCACGCAATACCGTTCGGCGATCTTTTACCATTCGGATGAACAAAAAGAAACTGCCGCGCGCGTTATCGCCGAACTCGCCCCGCAGTGGAGCAGCCCGATTGTGACCGAGGTGACGCCCTTTGAAAAGTTCTATGTCGCGGAAGATTACCATCAGGAATATTTCGCCAACAATCCGAATCAACCCTATTGTCGCGCGGTTGTCGCACCGAAGGTAGAGAAGTTCAAACAGAAATTTGAGTTCAAGTTGAAATAAAACAAAAGCCGCTGAGAAAACTCAGCGGCTTTTGTTTTATTGCGAACGGCAAGGTAAAATTACGCGTCCACATTATCCACCTCCATTTCCCATACAGAAGGAACTGTTATGAGATCCCTTTTAAAACGTTTTTTTACACCCGTTGATATTGCTTCGCTCGCCTTCGTTCGGATTGCCTTTGGAACAATTATGCTGTGGGAAGTTTGGCGCTATTTTGATAATGATTGGATAGCACTCTATTGGATTCAACCGAGATTTAATTTTAAATATTATGGTTTTTCGTGGATTGAGCCGTGGCCAGGGCAAGGTATGTACTGGCATTTTTTGGTTCTAGCTCTATTGGCAGTTTGCATCATGCTGGGCCTGTGGTATCGGGCGACTACCGTTTTGTTTTTTTTAGGCTTTACCTATGTATTCCTCTTAGAAGAGGCGCGCTATCTTAATCATTTTTACATGGTTACTTTACTAAGTTTTTTGCTTATTTTTATTCCAAGTCATCGTGCTTTTTCGGTGGATGCTTATTTGCGCCCTCGCCTACGGAAAAAGACTAGTCCCGCTTGGGCTTTGTGGAGTGTGCGTGGCATGGTAGGCCTTGTTTATTTTTATGGTGGACTTGCGAAACTAAATTTCGACTGGCTGCAAGGAGAACCTGTGCGAATGTGGTTGGCAGAACGCACATATTTTCCTGGAATTGGGATGTGGTTTACAGAGGAGTGGCTGGTTTTCTTGATCAGTTATGGAGGTCTGCTCTTTGATTTATTGATTGTCCCATTTCTCCTTATCAAGCGCACACGCCCCTACGCTTTTGGGTTTGTTCTCTTTTTCCACATAACGAACTCAATTTTATTTACGATTGGCATTTTCCCCTGGATGATGATTGCGCTAACAACCGTTTTTTTTGACCCCGGTTGGCCTCGGAGCCTCGTTTCTAAGTTTTTTTACAAAAGGGAAAGCGTTGAAAATAAGGGATCAGAACTCGCCTTCGCTCCAAGAGAGACGTGGGGTGAGATGTCGCTTTCAAATCTTTTTCTCATGACAGGCATTGGCGTTTTTTTTCTACTACAACTACTGATCCCCTTTCGGCATCTTCTCTACCCAGGAAATGTGAGTTGGACGGAAGAAGGACATCGTTTCGCATGGCATATGAAACTTCGGGACAAGAATGGTTTCGGATACTTTACAGTGAGAGATATTTCTGAGCAAACTATGTTGGGCATCGAGCTTCAGGACTATCTTACCTCGTGGCAAATTAAGAAAATGCTAACGCGCCCTGATATGATTATCCAATTCAGCCACTTTATCGCCTCAGAAATCTATCAAGAAACGGGGCGAGAAGTCGAGGTATATGCGACAATATGGGTTTCTCTCAACGGACGTGATCAGCAATTATTTGTTAACCCGAATGTAAATCTGGTCGCGCAACCTCGCCCCTTCTTGCAACCCATATCATGGCTCCTGCCTCTTACAGAACCCCTTCGCACACCATAAAGGGCATCATTACCCCAACGCCGCGCTTAAAGCGGAGAAGTTCGAGAAGAAGTTTGAGTTCAAGTTGAAGCAAACGAAATCCGCCGAGAAAACTCAGCGGCTTTAGCTACTTTTCACTCAATGCCAATCTGATTGCAAAGCCTGCGAGAATTAATGCAAATGTCTGTTGAATTCGTTTGACTGCTTTAGAAGAATTCAGTAAATAGACACTGACTCCACTTGCCAGGATTCCGTATAGGGCAAAGACAACAAAAGTTATTCCCATAAACACGGCACTTAATATTATCATTTCTGATGTAGATGAGGATAAATCGTTAGAAACGAAAAGCGGCAAAAATGTAAAAAAGAAAATGGTCAGTTTAGGGTTAAGCAAATTGATTGCAATCGCCTTTGCTATTATTTTCAGAATGCTGGTTTCTGTGTTGTTCTTATTGATTTCAAGGGTTCCAGCTTCACGCCACATATTCCACGCCAGGTAAAGCAAATAAAAGGCCCCTGCAAATTTCAATACCGAGAAAACTCGTGCACTCATATTCAGTAATGCCGATAGTCCTAATATGCTTGCCAAAATATGGGGAATAATACCGAGTGTACATCCAATAGCAGCAACAAGGCTGGCTTTCCACTTCATTGTGAGACCAGTAGTAACCGTGTAAACAACCCCTGTCCCAGGTATTAAGACAACAACTAGTGAAGCAAGAAGGAACTCTGGTGTAATCATGTCTATCTCCATTGAAAATACTTTACTATCTTGATAGCTTGTTATAATTTGGCGTTTAGCTAGCCTGTCACCTGCATCCAAACACCGACGATTAAAATAATCTGCCCCAAGTGATAAGCGGCCATATTCATGACGCGCCCGTTCTTGATCGGCTTGACGAATTTGTTCAACGCAAGAATTGCATCCGAGAGCATGAAGAGGGCTGCACCGAGACTGACGGTGAGCGCTGCGTTAAGCGACCAATCTGCACGGAAGAGAGCGAAAAGGGCGGATATCAACATCACGGCGATGACAGCGGTATAGGCCAAGACGGGGATTTTCAGGGCGATCAGGTCCTTTTCTTCCAGGCCTGCTGCGATCTTAACATAAAGCTCTTTCCCAATTGCAACGACAATGATCGCGAAAAACAAACCCAAAGCTGTAAAAGGCGGTAAGCTGGCATTGAAGCCAATAATATAGGCAACGTGTGCCAGCAAGAAGGCAACCAAACCCACGATAAATTGTTCTTTAGGGAGCATCAGGAAAATATCGCCCGCCAGTGAAAAAATCAAACCGATCCCGAACCAGAGCGTGATTCCGTTCAAACCACCTGTTGCCCCGATTAGCCAGCCAAAGAGCAACACCATTGTGACGGGTTTAAGAAAATATTCAAGCTTTTTCCAACCTTTATAGACGGCGTACCAATCCAGGATTGCGGCAAGAAATGCGAGAATGAGTAAGAAGTACATGGAAATCTCCTTTATTCACGTAAGAAGAGATAGAGTGGTAGCCCGAATGAGACACCAACGCTCAAGGTGCCAACAATAGCCAGCCACCAGTAAGGGACGTTATTTTTACGACCATCTACGGTAGCAAAGACCAGCACCACCACTGCTGCAATGACCACGTCCCAACCGAAAAAGGCGGAGATGCGGTTAGCAAAAAGCTGCTCAAAAAGCAGATTGATGTCCAATCCGTTTTCAAGCAGCCAAGGAACAAATTGTGCATACGGGAAAATCAGGCCGAAGATGGCGAGAATGAGATAGAAGTGCTTTATTTTCATGGGAGCTCCCTATTTGTTATCGCGCGAGGGCGATAGCCTAGCGAGGCAGTCTCCCTGCAAAGAAAAAGATTGCTTAACCATTTTGTGGTTTCAATACGTCCCAATGTGTACTCGAAAAGGGTAAAGGCATTCGGCCCACTCAATCACAAACGAAAAGAAACGCGCCAGGCTTCTGTTACTTCTTCGGGTTATAGCCAAAGCGACGCAGGTAGCTCTCGTTGTTGCGCCAGTCTTTGAGCACTTTTACGCGTAATTGCAGGAAAACTTTGCGTCCGCCCATGGCTTCAATCTCTTTGCGGGCAGCAGAACCGATCTTCTTGAGAGTCTTGCCGCCTTCGCCGATGACAATTCCCTTTTGGGATTCGCGCTCGACAAAGATCGTTGCTGCGATATAGGCGCCCGTATCACCACGCTCGGTGAACTCGTCCACGCGGACGGCGACGCCGTGCGGGACTTCGGCACGCAGGAAGATCAGGCAAGATTCGCGGATCAACTCGGCAGCAATATCACGCTCGTAATAGTCGGTGACTTGTTCTTCGGGGAAATCGGGCGGGCGTTCGGGGAGACGTTCGATGATGGCCGCGATTAGCTCGCTGCGTCCGTCCCCACGTGTGGCGGAGAGGGGGATCACATCATCGGCTTCGGGGAAGATGTTTTGGTAGGTATGTTGACGGGATTCCGTTTCCTCGGCGGTCAATCTGTCTATTTTATTGGTAGCAAGTAGAAGAGGCGGGCGATGCTTTAAAGTCAACAAAAGGGTAGCGATTATCTGGTCTTCTTCTGTCGGGTTGACGGATGCATCCACCAGCCAGAGAATCAAATCGACACCTTCAAGGGCTTCTTCGGCATTTTGGTTGAGGGCGTGCCCCAATTTGTGATGCGCGGTGTGGATGCCGGGGGTATCAACAAAGACGATTTGGGCTTCTTCGGTGGTGAGGATGCCAAGTTGGGAGCGGCGCGTGGTTTGAGGACGCGGCGAAACGGCGGCGACTTTTTGCCCCAAGAGAGCGTTGATGAGGGTGGATTTTCCGACGTTTGGACGCCCGATAACGGCGACAAAACCAGAGCGATAATTTTGCATGTTTTTTTCCTGAGATTCTCGTCATCACCCCTTGCGGGGTTGTGACGTTGTTTTTTCATGATGCCCCCAGTTTACCATGCTCGCGTCTATCTCTCTCATAAAACAGGGGGGAATTATCTCATCAGATCAATCAATATATTTGGCTTTTTCCAATGCTGTAACGAGGGCATTTACGCTGATTGGTTTGCTGACATAGTCGTCCATGCCACGCGCCAGATATTTCTCGCGGTCGCCTTCAAGAGCGTGAGCGGTCATGGCTACAATATGCGGCTGCCGATCTTCGGGCCACTTGGCACGGACCTGCCGGGTGGCCTCATCGCCATCCATTTCAGGCATCTGAATATCCATAAGGATGACATCGTAGGTTTGGCGCTCTAAAGCCTCGATCACCTCAACGCCGTTCCCTGCCACATCTACGCGATAGCCCAATTTCGAGAGCAATTTGGTGGCAACTTTTTGGTTGACCATATTGTCTTCTGCGAGCAAAATGCGTAGAGGGTGGCGATTTGCCATTGTAGGGTCAATACCTGTTCCTGTTCGCTGTTTCTTTTTATTGGTAGAGGCTGCGGTAACAACATTGGTTAACACAGTGAGAAGATTGGACGTTTTTATAGGTTTACTTAGAAAAGCGGCAATTTTTGTATTCTCAGGGGATGTTGTCTCGCGCTTGGCCGAGATGAGGATGATCATTGGATGGGTATTCCCTGTGTCCATGTCGTGAATCTTTTCTACCAGCGCAAAGCCATCCGTATCAGACATTTGTGTATCGAGAATTGCAATATCAAATATTTGACCTTCTTTTAATAATAAGAGAGCTTCAGATTCAGATTCCACAGCGCGTGGTTTCATACCCCATACTGCGGTCTGATTGAGAAGAATCAATCTATTTGTTGCGCTGGCTTCAACAATCAAGATGCGTTTCCCTGCAAGATGGGGCTGTACCTTATCCGGTGTGATGGGCATGGAATTTGCATCCGCATCTACAAAAATTGTAAAGTGGAAAGTGGATCCCTTCCCCGCTTCGCTCTCCACCCAAATCTTGCCTCCCATTTTCTCAACAATCTCTTTGCTGATTGCCAATCCCAACCCCGTACCACCATATTTGCGCGTTGTCGAAGTATCCACCTGGCTAAAACTCTGAAAGAGTTTTACGAGCTTATCATTAGGGATGCCAATCCCCGTGTCCCGAACGCTGATTTGGATGACCTGCTGCTCGTTCTCGGCAATAAAACCTTTTGCCCTTACGACTACTTCACCACTTTCAGTAAACTTGACAGCATTTCCGAGTAAATTAACCAATACTTGCCGAAGGCGAGTTACATCACCGATCACAACAGGAGGCGTTTTGTCCTCAATGATATAGGCAAGATCAATCATTTTCTCAGAGGCTTTCCCCGCAAGCATGTCCAATGCATCTTCGATGCAACTACGGATGTAGAAGGGTTGTTTTTCAAGTTCTAACTTACCAGCTTCAATTTTCGAAAAATCGAGTATTTGATTAATAACAGAAAGCAGAGACTCACTGCCTCGTCGAATAGTCTCCATGAAATCCTGTTGTTCAGCTTCTAGCTGCGTATCCAGCATCAGGCTGGTCATGCCATAAATCGCGTTCAGGGGTGTGCGGAGTTCGTGACTCATATTGGCTAAAAAGTCAGCCTTGACCTGAGCTGCGACCTCAGCTGCATTCTTTGCCTGTATCAGTTCCTGCTCCTCCCTTTTTTGATTTGTAATATCACGTACGACGACCAAGAGCCTTTTTTCATCCCCTATTTTTTGGATACGCCCTCTCACCGCTACAGGGAAATGCTCGCCATTTGCACGCACATTAACCGTCTCGAGTGTTTCTTCAGGCAACACATCTCCATCGTTCTCATGAGGTAACAGGATATGAAATTCTGGTGGAACCAAGTCCTTTACAGTTTTTTCCAAAAGCTCTTCATAACGCCAGCCATACATTTTGCAAGCGCTTTCGTTTGCATCCAATATCTCCCCGGAGAGCGTCTCAACGATAATTGCGTCATTAACCCCGTCAAAAACCCCTCGATATTGTGCTTCACTTTCCCGTAATTTCTGATTTGAAATACTGGTTTTTTTTAATGCTTTCTTCAGTCCACCTGATGTGACATGAGATATCCATGCCAGCATAAAAAAAACAACGAGACCTGGAATACTGGGAGCACTATGCAATATTCCTATGCTAATAATCATCACAATGATGCTACTTAAGCCAGCAGCCAGATAGCTATACAGGGGCTGTAGTACCATCCCTGCAAGGATGATAGGAAGAGTGAAAAATATTAAGCTGCGGCCATACGCAACCTGCTCTGGCTCATCGGCGATGGGAATCACCAAAGCAAACAAAAGCACAAGAAGTATTGCAGCCCAAGCCCCCGACAGGTAACGGTTAATGGCATATAAAATAATTAAGCCAACAACAAATAAGATACTAAGAGAATAGATCGAGGACGGTTGTTTGTCTAAAGCTTCGCTGGAGACCAAGTCAGTCATCAAGGTGCCTATAAAAACAAATATTGCGGCCACAATTGACACCAGTAAAACAAGATTAACCTGTTTTCGACGGCGGGAATCCTCTTCATCCTTGAAATTAGGAACTGAGATTGCTTTCAAAAAAAGTTTTTTTATAGCAGACATAATATTATTTCCAATCGTTTTCCAAATGGTGATTTTCTCATTCAACACAGGATTACAGACGTGGCCATTCCCACATAGAGATACATTCAGGAGTAAAACTGAGACGCATCATCACCATCACAGCAAATCATCCAAGGGCACAGCCTTCTCCAAGGCTCTCACAAGGGCATCTACTCTGATCGGTTTACTGATATAGTCGTCCATCCCGCGGGCCAGATACTTCTCACGATCACCTTCAAGAGCATGGGCGGTCATGGCAACGATGAAGGGCTGTCGATCTTTTGCCCATTTTTCACGAATGCGCTTGGTTGCTTCGTCCCCATCCATATCGGGCATTTGGATATCCATAAAAACAAGATCGTAAGTTTGGCGTTCAAGCGCCTCGATCACTTCAACCCCATTACTTGCCAAATCGGCACGATACCCCAGCCTTGAGAGAAGCTTAAGAGCAACCTTTTGATTGATGACATTGTCCTCGGCAAGTAAAATGCGCAGGGGGTGTCTGGCGGCCATTTCCGAATCAATACTAACAACTTTCTTCGGCGCTGCTTCTTCGGTGGGCGCCAGATTGATAATACCCATCAGCACATTATAAAGATTAGATGTCTTGATCGGCTTATTCAAGAAAGCCAAGACTTTAGCATCACCAGCACGCACTTTGTTTCGTTTTATAGATGTCAGAATAATCAACGGCAGCGTACTTTTTGTGATTTGTGTGATCCTTTTTGCTAACGTAAAACCATCCATTTCGGGCATTTGCATATCCAAAATGGCGATATCGAAGACTTTGCCATCTTCGACCAATTTAACTGCTTCGACACTCGATGCAAGTGCAAAAGGCAGCATTCCCCACGATTCGGTTTGTCTCGTAAGGATCAGACGATTGGTAGCGTTATCGTCAACGATCAAAATCCGTTTGCCAGAAAGCTGGGGAATATCTCGGTTTGAAACAAGCGGCTCGACATCATCCTGTTCTTCGACCAAAATTGTGAAGTGGAAGATTGACCCCTTGCCGACATCGCTCTCAACCCACATCGTCCCACCCATATTCAGGGCAATCTGTTGGCTGATCGCCAATCCCAGCCCTGTGCCGCCATATTTACGCGTCGTCGAGGTATCCACTTGGCTAAAACTCTTGAAGAGTCTGTCAATCTTATTCTGAGGGATACCGATGCCCGTATCGCGAACGCTAAAGTGCAGCTCATATTGATCGTTTTCTACGAGGCAACTACTTACATTGACGACGACCTCGCCCTTGTCCGTGAACTTGATCGCGTTATTCAAAAGGTTGACCAGTATTTGGCGTAAGCGCGTTATATCCCCCACCACACTAGTCGGAACCCCCTCATCAATCAGGTAAGCTAAATTGAGCATCTTTCCAGCAGCCTTTTCTGAAAGCAAATCAAGGGCATCTTCCACACAACTGCGCACATAAAAAGGCTGCATTTCCAATTCCATTTTGCCGGCTTCGATCTTGGAGAAATCCAAAATATCGTTAATCACTTTCAACAAGGTATCACTGCCCCCGCGAATGGTTTCAATAAAATCCTGCTGCTCGGCATTCAGAGGTGTATCCAGCATCAGGCTGGTCATACCATAGATCGCATTCAAAGGAGTGCGAATCTCATGGCTCATATTAGCGAGAAAATCCGCCTTGGCTTTTGTAGCAGCCTCAGCCGCTTCTTTGGCCTCTTCCAGCTCTGCTAAAACCCGTTTCTTTTCAGTAATATCTTCTTTTACAGCAACATAGTTGGTGATTTTACCGTTTGCATCAATGATCGGGGCAATCGAAGCCGCCTCCCAAAATATCTCGCCGTTTCGATCCTTGTTACAGAATTCTCCTCGCCAAATCTTGCCAGAGGCAATTGTATTCCACAAATCAGCATAGAATTCTTTCGTATGTACACCAGACTGCAAAACGCGTGGATTCTGCCCTAAAGCTTCATCAAAGCTATAGCCGGTTACCCTTGTAAAGCCAGGATTAACATACTCAATCGTTCCGTTTAAATCCGTGATGGCAATCGCAGCCGGGCTTTGGTCTGTGGCACGGTAAAACTTCAACAACTCTTCTTCTGTTTTTTTACGGTCAGAAATATCATACGCAGAGGTGACCATCCCAACTACCTCACCGCTCTGATCTTTTAAAATACCTGTAGACATCCAGGTTGGGAAAACGCTACCATCTTTTCGTTGATGTCCTATCTCATCTTGCGCAGCATCCTCCTGTAGCACCTTACTATAAAATGGGATAACATCATTTTCCAATTGCTCCGCCGTGTGAAAAAGAGTCATAGGCTCACCAATGATTTCTTCGATTCCATAGCCATGCATTTCTGCCCAGACATGATTAGCAAAAGTGATCTTATCCTGCATATCGACAATCACCATCCCGTCCTGTGCTTGTTGAATAGCCCGCCCCAGCATTTGGATATCTTCGTCAGCCCGCTTTCTTTCGGTAATATCCAGCGCCGCCTCGATCATTTGGACAATCTCGCCTTCTGCATTGAAAACGGGGTGACCACTAATTTCAAAAACTCTTTCTGCCCCATCTTCTCCGTAGTGAATATGTTCGTAGCGAACTGCGCTCCTTGTTTTTAGCACTTCCTGCAATGGACAAGGATGTGTTACTCCATTACAAGGCGTATCCTGATGGTGGGTCAGCGCGTAGCAGGTAGCTCGCTCTCCCAAAGCAAAGGTGCCACGTGCCGCTGAATTTGCAACCGCGATTGAATAATCATCCACATTCACAACATAAAAAGGATGCGAAATAGATTCAATTATGTGGGAGAGAAATTGGTGATTCTTCTTTAGTTCGTTCTCAATATGCTGTTTTTCAGTAATATCACGGACAATAATCAGCAAACGTTTCTTATCCCCAATTTGGTGTAAGCGCCCCGAAACAAATACGGGGAAACGTTCGCCGTTTGCACGCATGTTGATCGTTTCAAACTCTGTTTCATCTGGCGCTTGCTCACCATCAGCGAGTAGGGCGTGGTATTCCGGCGGCACCATATCTCGAACTGTTTTGGTCAAGAATTCTGCGCGGCTCCAGCCAAACATCTCGCAGGCGCGGGCATTCACATCTAATACTTTGCCATCCACTGTTTCGACGAATACCGCATCGTTGACCCCGTCAAAAATGCTTCGATACCACTCGTCGGTTTCGGCTAATTCTTTTTCGGCCTCTTCGCGCTCCTTAAGCTCGGTCTCAAGTTGACGTTTACTATCGCTCAACAAGCCGATCGCCAGGGCGATAGCGAAGAGAACGATAATTCTCGTAATGACGCCATCATCTGCCATTTGAGTCAGTCCACCATCAACCAAATAAAGAAAAAAGATCACCCATGAAGTTGATAGTATTGCCATTAAAGTCCCTGCACGCCAGCCACAAAACCAGGCAGCAATCATGACAGGAATAAGAGAAAAGGCGGCAGCTAATAAAGCAAATGATGTATATCCAATTCCAAAAGCAGCCACATAAAACAGGAACGCAAAAAATATGACCCTCTTTTTTTGCGAGTTGAGACAATACAGTTTTTCTTTCATCTCATGACACTCCCTCAAAACGAAAACAGCTTGAGAAGACTAAAAACATTATAGATGGTTTTGAACATCACAATGATGCAAAAACCGTACAATTTTGTTGGGCAGGCCTAAAATTGCACAATAAGAATGACATGGATGAATGAGCATGATAGAATCATTTACGTTTGATTTTTTATCTTTACAAGGGAAATCCATGAAAAAGAAAACTCAGCTTTCGCTACTCTTACTCACAATTTTACTCATAGCCAGCCCACTGCAAAATGTCTTTGCACAAGGCAACAATACAAACGCTGTTCATGCCGTGCTTTTCTTCTCTCCCACCTGCCCGCACTGCGAACAAGTCATTACCCAAGTCCTGCCACCGCTACAGGAAGAATATGGCGATGCATTACAAATCCTGCTGATTGATGTCACCACACCCGAAGGACAGGCGCTTTATCAGGCAGCCGTAAGCTATTACGAAATTCCTGATGAGCGCTTGGGTGTTCCAACACTAATTGCCAACGAAACCATCATGGTTGGATCAAATGAAATCCCATCGCTTTTCCCACAGATCATTGAAGAGGGCTTGGCACAAGGTGGGCTGGATTGGCCAGCCCTTCCCGGGCTGGCGGCCTTTATCTCAGCAGCAGGGGAATCGATTGAATCGCCCGCTAAACTAACGATGGCAGATCGCTTCGCCCTGGACCCGCAAGGGAATACCATCTCGGTCATTGTCCTGCTTGGAATGCTGGTGGTGGTCGGCATGGTTGCTATCAACTTCAATCGCCGTACCTCACGCAATCTTGAGACACCCATCTGGCTAATCCCCGCTCTAATTACCCTCGGCATGCTGGTTGCCATCTATCTCTCATTTATCGAGATGACCCAAACCAAAGCAATCTGCGGCCCCGTCGGCGACTGCAATACCGTTCAACAAAGCCCCTACGCTACCCTTTTCGGTTTTCTGCCCGTCGGTCTTCTTGGCATGATCGGCTATCTGCTCATCTTCCTCGCATGGATGGCACAAAAACTTGGCAAACCCGAATGGCAGCCCACCGCCACAAAAGCCCTTTGGCTCCTTTCCGGCTTCGGAACACTCTTCTCCATCTATCTAACTTTTCTCGAGCCTTTTGTCATTGGCGCGACCTGCATGTGGTGCATCACCTCCGCTATTGTGCAAACAAGCATCTTCTGGCTAAGCACAGAACCCGCTAAACAATATTTATCCCGTCCAGCCTCATCGAAGAGACGTAAACATCGCAAAAAGAACACGGCCCAAATGCGAAAACGCCATTAACAACCTATTCGAAAGGATGCGTACACTTTTACACATCGGTACTGACAAGCAAGGTTATGCTTAAAAGCCCGACTCGCAACGCACTTTTCAAGCGCAATGCAAGTCGGGCTTCTTTCTTTACCTTTTAGGCAGTGAATTAGTCTAAACGAAGAATGCTCATCGGGAATTTGCAAAAAAACATATGCTACACCTGCCCTAAGAACAATCTCCAAACTATGTCTATGAAGGACCCTCTTTTATCTCCTCTTGGCTCAAGTGCTATACTGGTTATATACAATCTTTTCGTTGTCAAACACATCACCTTTTTTAAAGGAAGTGCAAATCACCACCACTTGCAAAAGTTGAGACAGCAACCATGAAAGTTCAAAATTCTTTATCTGCAAGACGTTGGGGCAGTATAGTCATGCTCACGATAGTTGCGTTAAGCGCATTAGTCTTTACAGACCACTATTATCGAAAACTGGTACAAGCAGAGAATGAGCAAACTCTCGAACGCGAGTTGCTAGATATTCAAAACCGGTTAGAACTGGCAATAGAAACGCAACTGTACTCTGTTAAAGATTTACAAGCTTTCATGCTTGCCTCCTCAGAGCTGCCTAATGAAGAAATCTTTAACCGCTATGCCGCTGCGGTGCTCGATCATTACCCCGAAGTGCGTGCGTTGCAATATGCCGATGACGAGCGGATCATCCGCTATATCTATCCACTGGAAGGGAACGAAGCCGCCCTCAACCTCGACTTGATGACCCGCCCCGCAGCGCCTTTTGTAGAGAAAGCGATTCAGCAACGTCACATAACGGTCGCTGATCCGGAGCACCTTGTTCAAGGAATTCTCGGCATTGTCGCTCGCGCGCCTCTCTATCGTGATGACCAATTTCTAGGCCTGACACAAAGTGTTTTTGATGTCCCAATCGTCGTTGAAAATGCACTAACCGGGGCGGACACACGCTTTGACATCCAGTTATATGACTCCAAAGGCCAACTCTTTTGGGGCCCAAAAAACATCACCGGTGAGACGCGCTCAACCTTTATCCTGGCTGGCAACAACATATGGTACCTGAATCTGGGTTGGACACCACATCCGCCAGAGCCTTTTGTCCTGATGCTGATCTGGATATTAGGAGGCACCTTGCTCATCAGCCTGATCTTTATCGTCAACCGCGCCTGGATACGTGTGGGGTGGCTGCATTTCAATATTGAGAATAAAACACGGGCGCTGCGTAAACAGGAAGCTCTGCTCTTTGAAGCTCAACGCATAGGGAAAGTGGGACATGCCGAATGGCAAGTTGCCTCGGATGAACTAATTTGTTCAGAAGAATTACTACGCATCTTTGCTTTTCCAACAGAGGAGCGCATCATACCAAGAAAAATGCTGGAAGAACGCCTGCATCCAGATGATCGTCAGTGCCTTCTAGAATCGGATCGCCGGACACTTGAAAATCACGCTGATCTGGACTATGAATATCGTCTGCTGCTACCCAATAATCAGGTTTGCTGGGTGCATCAACTGGGTATGTTCTCGTATGATGAAGCTGGTTCCCCTGTGCGCATGCTCAGCGTTTTTCAGGATATAACCAAGCGCAAAGAAGCCGAGTTGGCTTTACGCGAAAGTGAGAATCGCTTTCGAATGACATTTCTGGTTAGCCCAGATTCGATCAATATCAACCGCTTGGAAGACGGCCTATATGTGGATATCAACGAGGGGTTCACTAATATTACTCGCTATGAACGCGCAGAGATTATTGGAAAAACTTCTGTCGAAATCAATATCTGGGAAAACCCTTCTGATCGTGAAAAACTTGTTGAAGGACTAAAAGAACACGGGTACGTCAACAATCAGGAAGCTAAATTCCGTCTAAAAAATGGGCAAGTAATCACGGGACTGATATCTGCCCAGATCATTATTTTCGATAACACCCCCCACATTTTGTCCATTACTCGAAATATTGAAGAAATAAAAGTTGCCGAGGATGCTTTACGACGCAGCGAAGAACGTTTCAGGGCTATCGCGGCCAACACACCAGACCATATTTTTATGCATGATGCTGAACTTCGGTATTTAACCGTCATTAACCCGCAATTTGGAATCACAGAGGAGCAGATGCTCGGCAAGACCGACTATGATTTCCTTCCAAAAGATGAAGCAGAAGTGCTTATAAATGCTAAACGCAAAGTGATAAAAAATGGCAAGCCGATGCATTTTGAAACATCTCTAATGGCAAAGAATGGGGAGGCAGCTTTATTTGATGGAACCTTCATGCCCACCTTCGATAGCCAAGGGAAAACCAACGGTTTAATCGGCTATTTCAGGGATATAACGGAGCGTAGAGAGGCTTTAAACGCCCTACAGAAGAGCGAAGAAAAATATCGTAAATTGTTTTACTCTCTTGTGACAGGCTTTGCTCAACATGAGATTATTTGTAATAAAGTTGGAGAACCAATCGACTATCGTTTTTTGGAAATCAACCCAGCCTTTGAAAGATTAACCGGATTGAAGACCGAAGAAACTGTCGGACGAACACTCCTCGAAATAGCCCCGCAAACAGAGCGCTACTGGATAGACACTTACGGTAGAGTTGCATTGACCGGAGAGACCATCCAGTTTGAAAATTACGCACGCACCTTCGATAAGCATTATCAAGTAACTGCCTACTCGCCACAAAAGGGACAATTCTGTACCATCTTTCTCGATATTTCAGATCGAAAAAAAGCTGAAATAGAAGTTGAGAAATCCCGCCAACGTTTGCATGCGCTCACGAACTACTTACAAACCGCTATCGAAAGAGAGAGAAGCTACATCGCCCGCGAACTCCATGATGAATTTGGTCAGACTCTAACGGGATTGAAAATGGATTTATCGTGGCTGGCGCGTAATTTTGAAGAAGGAAGCGAAGCGCTCGAACGGACAAAGGCAATGGATACACTGATTGATCAGGCCATCCAAACGACACGCCGCATCTCATCTGACCTTCGTCCTGGGCTGCTGGATGACCTGGGTTTATTACCAGCATTGGAATGGCTCTCAGAAGAGTTCAACCGCCGAACCAAGATTCCCTGCAGTATCAAATTGCCGGATGAAGACCCGGCTCTCGATCCAGATTTGACGACTGCTCTCTTTCGCATCTATCAAGAGATACTCACCAATATTTCCCGCCATGCGCAAGCCAGTACGGTAAAAGCTTGTTTATCTAAAAACAAGGATGAACTAAAAATGGAGGTGATCGATGATGGACGCGGTATTTCATCTAGCGAACAGAGTGATTTTGCATCGTTAGGTTTACTTGGGATGCAGGAGCGGGCGGCTTTGTGGCGTGGCAATGTTTTAATCACCGGTGAAGCCAAAAAAGGGACAACCGTCCTGGTGAAAATCCCAATGCCGGCAACAAGGCAAACAGAACTTTGGAAAAGAGAATAAGCTGCTCATGGATGAAGCAAATAAACATTCAGAAATACGCCGTCATTGCGAGAAGGGCGTAGCCCGGCGTGGCAATCTCCCGTACAGGGGGACGAGATATTCTATCCGTATGCCAGAAGCAAGTTTACTATCCAGGAGGGAAACGTAATGATTAAAATCTTAGTCGCGGATGACCATTCTATCGTCCGACGCGGCATCAAAGACATCCTGAATGAGATGTCCACACCCGTACAGGTGGACGAAGCCAGTTCGGTGCAGGGAGCGCTAAAGGCGATACGCAATCAGACCTACGATATTCTGCTGCTGGATATGGCCTTTCCTGATGGGAATGGGCTGGATATATTGGGACAAGCGCGTGTGATCTGCCCAAGTACACGAATACTTTTTTTGAGTATGTACCCTGAAAAGCAGTATGCACGTCGAGTACTTAAAGCCGGGGCCTATGGATATCTAACGAAAGATAGCGCACCGACCGAGTTGACGGATGCCATTCAGAAAGTAAGTGAGGGCAGTAAATATGTAACTCTTTCACTGGCGGAACAAATGGTGGCTGATCTGACAACCCCTGAAAGCGATGCGCTACACGAGAGACTATCAAGCCGCGAATATCAAGTGATGCTGGCGCTTGGACGCGGGCAAACAATATCTGGAATTGCGAGCGATCTATCCCTAAGCCCGAAGACTGTCAGCACATATCGAGGCCGCATTTTAGAAAAGCTGAACCTGACGACGACGGCAGAATTAATTCGATATGTTGTGGAGAAGAATCTCTAATAGCCCGTCTCTATAAAAAGGGGAGTAGTAAAAAGTACGTGATAATACTTTCGCTGGATTTGCTCCCTATCGAGCACTCATAATCCAGCGATTTCTACAGAAAACGGGGGGGGACATTTACCTTGCTCACTACCTAAAAAACCTATATTCTGCAATGGCGGGAGGACTGTTTATGAGACGAAGCAAACGCTTTGTTTTGTAGGCGTAACCTTACAGAAAGAGAGGCGTTTATCTGGCTGATTTTTATAAGCGCATTCTGTAAACTGTACTTAATGAACTCTATAAGTTTTCCAGCGGCTATTGCTGCTGCTCCCAGCTATTTAGAAGAGAATTTCACTATGCTAAGAGATTTAGATAATTTGCATATCTTGTTGATCGAAGATAACCCCGGAGATGTACGCCTAATCCAAGAATATTTAAACGAAGCATTCGACATGTCGTACAGCCTCATTACTGCAAACACGCTCGCGAGGGGACAACAACGTATTGCAGAAAATAATTTGGATGCCGTGTTATTAGATATCTCTTTGCCTGATAGCCAGGGGCTTGATACTTTTAACAAAATCTACAAATGCACTGTGAAAGTGCCAATTATTATATTGACTGGCTTCGCTGATGAATCAGCTGCTCTCGAAGCATTGCAAAGCGGGGCGCAGGATTATCTTTCTAAAAACGCCATAGACAGTAAAATACTTAAACGATCTATTCAGTACGCCGTTCAACGGCAGCATTTGGAAGAACAAAACCACCTGCAAGCGGCTGCTCTACAAGCCACCGTAAATGCAGTTTTTATTACCGATGAGCACGGCATTATCGAATGGATTAACCCTGCCTTCACTCACATCAGTGGCTATGAGCTAGAAGATGTGCTCGGAAAAACGCCAAGCATTTTAAAATCTGGCAGCCACTTATCCAAATTTTATGAGGACATGTGGGCTGCGATCAAATCCGGCCAAGTCTGGCAATCAGACGTAGTTAACCGTCATAAACACGGCAGCCTTTTTTATGTTGAACAAACCATCACGCCGCTTTTAGGGCATAATAATCAGGTCACCAATTTTGTCGCGATTCAACAGGATATTTCTACTCGCAAACAAGCCGAACTGGATAAGGTTCGTCGCGTACGCGAACTGGAAGCATTGAATAATATTTCAGTATCCATGCGCACAGCATCCAAAGTGGATGATGCACTCGCCGTACTTATGGACGAAACATTGGCGGCCTTATCACTAGATACAGGAACGATCTGGCTCTATGATCTAAAGAGCCAAAGATTGCACGAAGGAGTTTCACGAGGCTGGTTTCAAGAGATTGATAGAACCCCGATGGAATCAGGCGATGGCATTGCGGGAAAAGTCTTTAAAAGTGGAAAAACCTATATCAGCGTTGAATTTCTCTCCAGTACTGATGCTGGTGTCAACTCAGTAAGACGGAAACAAATCCCCACGGGTTGGGGCGGGGTCTGTGTGCCAATCCAATCTACCCAGAGCATTCTTGGTGTTATGTTTGTCGCAACTCAAGTACCAAGACAAATTTCTGCTGAAGAAATAAAGTTGGTTGAGATGATCGCCAATATGGTTGGTGTGACAATTGAACGTTTACAAATGCTTGAAAACACACAGCGTTATGCTGAAAAACTGGAAATTATCAATGAGGTGGGGCGAGCGCTCTCGGAAAGTTTAGACCTGAATGATATCTACGACCGTTTGCAAAGAGCCATCTACGGACTGATCTCTAAAGTATCAACGGTAATTTTCTCCCTCTATGATGCTGAAAACCAGTTAATCATCCCTATTTATGTTCATCATGATGGGCAGGTTCAGGATATTTCTGCCTTACAACCAATTCCGCTCGAACCACCCGGGTATGGGCTACAAAGCCAAGTTATTCGCACGCGCCAAGTATTGATTGACAACCAGCTTCGCAAAGATATCCAAAAGAAAGTTAAAACCATTCAAGAAGTGAACCCATCGGAACGCGATACACAATCATCCTTATATGTTCCCATGCTAGCAAAAGAACAGGTGGTTGGTGTGATCAACTTACAAAGTTTTGAAGATGATTACTTTACACAGGAACATGCCGATCTGTTGAGCGTAATCGGCAATACCGCCGCAGTTGCCATTGAAAATGCGCATCTTTTTAAACAAACCGAGGTGCGTCTTAAACGCCTGAACAGTCTGCGCAGTATAGATCAAGCCATCACCAGCAGCCAGAATCTGAAAATAACTCTTGATACTTTTTTAGATCAAGTTTTATCACAGCTAAAAGTTGATGCCGCCTGTGTTTTGCTGTTTAATCCAGAAAGCCGCCAGTTTGAATATGCTCATGGGAAGGGCTTTAACACACAGGCTCTACAATACACAAAACTCTCCTTTGGCGAGGGATATGCAGGGAAGGCGGCGCTAAATCGCACTGTCTTGGAGATTAGAGAGGTAAATAAACGTAAAACAGATTTCCATCGCTCATCTTCATTTGCAGAAGAAGGCTTTATGGTTTACTTCTGTACACCTCTAATTGCCAAAGGGCAAGTCAATGGGGTTCTTGAGGTCTTTTTGCGCTCGGACACAAAGGTGGACGAAGAATGGCGAAGTTTTCTGGAGGCGTTAGCAGGGCAGGCTGCTATTGCTGTTGATAATGCACGCTTGTTTCAAGACCTGAACAGTTCACATGAAGAGTTGGTGAACGCCTACGATGAGACGATCGAAGGCTGGTCTCGTGCGATGGATTTACGCGATGAGGAAACCGAAGGGCACACACGCCGCGTTACAGAACTGACCCTTAAACTTGCCAAAGAACTTGGATTTTCCTTCGATGAGTTGGTGCATATCCGACGTGGTGCCTTGTTGCACGATATTGGAAAAATGGGTATCCCCGATAAAATATTGCTCAAACCTGCAAAACTGACCAAAGAAGAATGGCGAATCATGCGCAAGCATCCTGAATATGCTTATGAAATGTTGCAAGCCATTGAATACCTGCGCCCAGCCTTGGAAATTCCCTATTGCCATCACGAAAAATGGGATGGCAGCGGTTATCCACGCGGCTTAAAGGGTACGGATATTCCTTTTGCAGCCCGCGTCTTTGCAATTATAGACGTATACGACGCCCTAACTTCAGATCGCCCTTATCGTAAGGCCTGGAGCGAGGAACGAACACTGGCATATATCAAGGAACAGTCCGGTACGTATTTTGACCCGAATGTTGTTGATGCCTTTTTAGAGATGAAAACTCGATTGGATGAAATATAAAAAAGCAATGGAAAATAACGTGAATAAAGCATCCCGTATAAAAAGAGCACAGACAAGGTTATTTATTGCCGACGATTCTGATTTGGTTCGCAACAGGCTCAAGGAAATAATTAATGAAATCAAAAATATCGACCTGGTCGGGGAGGCGCGAAATGCTAACGAGGCTATCAAGTTGCTCAAAACACTTAAAGCAGACATTATCGTTATCGATATTCGTATGCCCGGGGGAAACGGAATGGCTGTTCTTAAAGATCTGAAAGCTCACCCCAACCCACCGATTGTGATCGTTTATACTTCCTTTGCTTACCCTCAATACCAGAAAGCTTACATCGACGCAGGGGCAGACTATTTCTTTGACAAAGCCCAAAACACAGATGCATTGCTTAATGTGATCGCAGAATTGGCACAAGGTTCTCTCGCATAAGAAAAAGCAATCTCATCCTTTTTGATACCCACCTGTAAGGTGGAAGATATTCTGATACATATGATGTGATGTAGAATACATATATCCTAATAATCAAAAAGTGTATATCCCTTTCTGAGGTAAAGGACATCGGCATTTTATGGTGAACGTCGAGTGATTGGCGGACACACTCACGGCTCACAAACAGCAGAGTGACCATGAAAACAAAAATATTTGCAGTTCTAATTTCCACAGCGTTAATCCTCGCTGCTTGCATAAATGTAGATAACGCCCCCCCCGATCAGATCACAGTACAACTTAAGTGGATTCACCAGGCCCAATTTGCCGGTTTCTATACTGCCGAAGCACAGGGCTATTACGCAGATGAAAATATTGAAGTCATCTTCAAACCCGGAGGCGTTGGCATTGATGTTTTTGAAGAGGTCACCGCTGGCGATGTGGAATTCAGTGTTGTTGGCGCAGACAGCCTCATCGCGAAAAGAGCCGAGGGTGCTCCTATAACCGCGCTCGCAGCTATTTACCGTGTCAATCCTTTTGTGTTGGTAGCCTTTGCCGATTCTGGCATCACATCTCCGCGAGATTTTGCTGGAAAAACGATCAGTTTAGCTGACGGCTATGATAAAGCCCAATACCTGTCCATGCTTAATCAGGTAGGTGTTGATCCATCAGAAGCCAACACGGTTCCCTATAGTTATGATAATACGGCTTTCCTATCTGGGGATATTGACGTAACTGTTTCCTTTGTAGCAGGTTCGCTAATTCCACTTAAAGAGCAGATTGGCGGCCGAGAAATTAACCTGATCTGGCCGGGTGATTATGGGGTCCACTTTTACTCGGACGTTATCATTGCTAATGATGAATTAATTACCAATAACCCAGACCTGGTACTGCGCTTCCTACGGGCGACCCTTAAAGGGCAGCAATTTGCAATCGAAAATCAGGATGCGGGGGTGGATGCTACCATGCAATATGCAGAAATACAGGACAGGGAAATACAATCATCCATGCTGGAGGCCAGCGTTCCCTTAATCCATACAGGGGAAGATCATGTGGGGTGGATGCAACCTGATGTTTGGCATGGTATGGAAGAAACTCTGCGCACTCAGGGGCTTTTAACTGCGCCGCTGGACATTTCTGAAGTTTACACACTCCACTTTTTGGAAATGATCTACGGAGACAATCAATGAAATTGGCAACTCGCCTACTGCTGATCTTTTTTTTAATCGTGGTCATCCCACTTATAGTGGTGGGATATTTGTCATTTGTGAACGGTCAGCAAACAGTACAAGAGAATGTTTATCACCATCTGATTTCAATCAATGAGATTAAAACTGCTGAATTTACTCGCTGGATCACAGACAACGAAGAAAATTTGGCTTTCCTTGCTCAACAGCCTCTTGTGCGAAGCTATTCAGAAGCATTAGTCACCTGTCAGATAGAAGATGATTCATGCAAATCTTTTGCCGAGCTTCTCCTTAACGAACACTTAAAGCCCGCAGTTGCAGGGAATGAAAATTTTTTAGCGCTATCTCTGATACAAGCATCGAATGGTCTCATTCTCGTATCCACTGATGAAAGTATGGTTGGAAAATTCCGCGAGAATGAGAATTATTTTTACGAAGGATTACGACAAACCTTCACTGGTGATGTCGTTTATGAACTATCTCATCTCGATGCTGTCATGCATGTCAGTACACCGGTCTATGCACTTAAAAATAGGGAAGTAATATTTGTATTGGCCGCTCACGTGAACCTGCAGAGGATGTCAGATATCATTCGCTACCAAAATCAGCTTAGTGGGAGCGAAGAGACTTACCTAATCAATCAGTTTAACTATTTCGTTACGGAACCACGATTTGGAGAAGGTTATGCCCTAACCCATAGTAGTCATTCAGATGGGATAGAAATGTGCCTTGCAGGAAATACGGACATTGGATTCTATGACAATTACCGTAACGAACCGGTGATCGGAGCCTATCAATGGATACCTAAAAAGAATATGTGTATCCTGACAGAAATAGACCAGCGTGAAGCTTTTGCTCCTGTACTGACTTTTCGCAACCGCATCATCCTAATTGGCTCATTTGTGGCTCTCATTACAGCTGTTATTAGCATCTTCCTTGCCAAAAGTATCAGTGACCCAATACTGCAATTAAGTCAGGCTGCTGAAAGAATTGGGGCGGGGAATTTTGATACTCATCTTTCTGTGCAGCGCAAAGATGAGATCGGACTATTGGCAAGCACATTCAACAGAATGTCTAAAGATTTGGCGCATACAAATGTTGAGAATGAACGCCTCTATCAGGAAACACACGCTTGGGCTAAAGAGTTAGAAACACGGGTAGGAAAAAGAACAGAATACATTCAGGCAGAAAAAGCACTGTCTGATTCCGTTATTAATAGTCTCCCCGGAATTTTTTATATGTTTGATACACAAGGAAAATTTCTGCGCTGGAATAAAAACTTTGAGGTTATCAGCGGGTATTCAGCCGAAGAGATGCTTGAAAGCCACCTACTCGACTTTTTTGAGGGTAAAGATAAAATAATAATTCAAGAAAGCATTCAAGATGCTTTTGAAACTGGCGAGGTACAGACTGAAGCATATTTTGTGTCCCGTACTGGTGTACGCAAGCCCTATCTGCTAACCGGATTGAGAATAATGGTGGAGGGACGCCCTTGCCTGATTGGCATGGGGCTTGATATTACCGAACAGAAACAGGCGGAAGAGACCAGTCAGGCGCGTTCGCGTTTGTTGGAATATGCTATTGACCATACACAGGCCGAGTTTTTACAAAAAACACTAGATGAAGTTGGGGCACTGTTAAACAGTCCGATTGGTTTTTATCATTTTGTTGATGAAGAGCAGTTATCTTTAACCCTGCAAGCCTGGTCAACCCGCACATTGAAAGAATATTGTCACACTGATGGGTTCGGCAGTCATTATCCGGTTTCGCAGGCGGGCGTATGGGCCGATTGTGTACGCGAACGTCGTCCGCTGATTCATAATGATTATGAGGCTTTGCCAAATCGCAAAGGTTTGCCGGAGGGCCATGCTGTCCTGATACGCGAACTGGTTGTCCCCGTCTTTCGGCAGAATTCAATTGTTGCCATTTTAGGGGTGGGAAATAAAGCCGAAAATTATACAGAGTTGGATATGGAAATTGCGACCTTTTTTGCAGATATTGTCTGGAGCGTGGTGGAACGTAAACTCGATGAAGAAGCAATCGTAAAAGCAAATGCCGATTTGGCGCGTTCGAATGCCGAACTGGAACGCTTTGCTTATGTAGCATCTCACGATTTACAAGAGCCGCTCCGCATGGTCACAAGTTACTTGCAATTACTCGAAAGACGTTATAAAGAAAAGCTGGATGATGATGCGTTGGAATTTATCAATTATGCTGTAGATGGTTCCAACCGTATGAAGCTGCTCATCCAGGACCTGCTGGCGTATTCACGCGTTGGGACACGCGGAAAAGATTTTTCACTCACCGATTGCGAAGAAGTGCTGGAGCGAGTATTGCGAGACCTGCGGTTAGCGATAGAAGATGCTGGAGCAATTGTGACACATGATCCGTTACCTGATGTGATGGGAGATAGGGAGCAATTGGCATCGCTCTTCCAAAATCTGATCGGAAACGGAATCAAGTTCCGGTCGGGGCGCGTACCGCAAATCCACATCGGTGTAGAAAAAGACAAAAATGAGTGGATATTCCGCTTCAGCGATAATGGAATCGGCATTGAGCCACAATATTTTGACCGGATTTTCATCCTATTCCAACGCTTGCATAACCGTGGGGCTTATACAGGTACTGGGATAGGTCTTGCGATCAGCAAGCGTATCATTGAACGGCATGGCGGACGAATCTGGGTCGAATCACAGCCGGACGAGGGTTCGACATTTTTCTTTACAATCCCAATCATTGGAGGGTAGGATGGTAGAAACAAATACGAAAACGATTGAAATCTTGCTTGTAGAAGATAATCCGGGCGATGTACGCCTGACACGTGAAGCCTTCAAGGAAGGCAAAGTGTACAACCATTTATCCGTGGCTATGGATGGTGTTGAAGCGCTGGCTTTTCTCAAGCAGGAGGGGGCCTATGCAGATGCTGTGCGCCCAGACATCATCCTGCTGGACCTAAACTTACCTCGCATGGACGGACGCGAGCTACTGTCTAAAATCAAAGCTGACTCTGATTTACGCCGGATACCGGTGGTGATCCTGACTACATCCAAAGCAGAGGAAGATATTCTTCAAACATACGATTTGCATGCCAACTGCTATATTACTAAACCCGTTAGTCTGGATCAGTTTATTAAAGTGGTGAAATCAATTAAAGAGTTTTGGTTTTCCATCGTAAAGCTGCCCTCCAACGAACAGTAAAGGTAAGCGACCTTTTTGTAATACTGACTACATCGCAAACAGACGAGGATATTACGAAACCTGTGAACTAGAATCAGTTTTTTGAAACAATAAAAGAATACTAGCGACATGACACTTTTCTGGATAAGGGCACTCGTTGGTTGAGTAGGCGATGCTTTTCGCCGTATCGAAACCAACAAACGGTAAAAACAATCGAAGTTTGTGGTTTCGATAGGCCACATCTAAAAGGGTCTAATTGCTTTATCAGTCTTCATCAGCGCAAGGAGATTTCAGATGAATAATAAGGAACATATCAATATCCTTCTTGTTGAAGATAATCCAGGCGATGCTCGCCTCGTAGCAGAGATGCTGACAGATTCCCAAATCAAGAGTTTTGAACTTAGGCATGTTGAACAAGTTCGGGATGCTGAGAAAATTCTTGAGGAGGAAGAATTTGATATTGTCTTATCTGATATTTCGCTGCCAGATGGGAACGGGCTTGAGATGGCGAAACGAATCTTTGCAAATCAACCGAACTTACCCTTTCTCATGCTAACGGGTATGGATGATGATTTCTTGGCACTGGATGCAATCCAAAATGGGATACAGGATTATCTGGTAAAAGATAGCTGCAACGGTGAGGTACTAGGACGCACGATCCGCCATGCAATTGAACGGCAAAGACTAGCCCATGAGCTAAAAAAGAGTGAAGCGCGCGTACGTCAAATCGTCGAATTTATTAACGCTGGCGTGATCGTTGTAGACAAAGAAGGAACCGTACATTTTGTTAATCCTGCTGCTGAGATCATCCTTAATCGCAAAGCGGAAGAGCTTGTGGGAACGTTTTTCGACATTCCCAGCACAAGCGGAGAAGTAAAGGAACTGGATTTTTCACACGGGGGTAATAGGATACGCACTATTGAAATCAGAACAGTAGATATTATGTGGGAAGGAAAACCTGCCTCGCTGGTTTCATTACGCAATATCACCGAACAAAAAGAGTTGGAGGAGCGTTTACGCCTGCAAGCTACCCACGATCATCTAACCGGGTTACCCAATCGGCTATTATTTGAAGATCGCCTGAACTCTGCTATCAACCGCGCTCGACGCAACCGGTACGCAGAGAAAGTTCCTCATGAATTTATTCTGATGATGCTGGATCTGGATGGCTTCAAAGTTATTAACGATACTTATGGACACGATCAAGGCGACCTTGTCCTGATTATGGTTGCAGATCGTCTGCGAAATGCCGTGCGCCAAACAGATACCGTTGCCCGCCTGGGCGGCGACGAATTTACATTGATCTTTGAAAACAAGGTTAAAAGCGTTAACGCTGATTTACTGGCAAAAAAAATTTTAGCCGTCTTTGCCCAGCCTTTTCAACTGGATAATGGCAAAGTGAATGTCGGTACGAGTATCGGCGTTTGTCACTACCCAGAAGACGGGGATGATGCTGATACACTTATGAAGCACGCAGACATTGCCCTGTATACAGCGAAAGTTGAAAAGAATACATTCGCCCTTTTCTCAAAGCTGCAGGTTGCTGAGTAATAATTTCACAGGGTATCTCCTAAATCTTACCCACTACTCCATCATCAACCTTGCCGCCCGTCTCCCAATCTCGACCGCAAAATTCGTCCCGCGATCCCAGGGATAGACCTGACTCATGCTCGCGAAGTAGATACCATCCAGCGGGGTCTCAATGGCGGGGATATTCTGCGAATGGTTCACCTGCGGTACGGGCTGGGCATACTCTGCTTTGAAGACCCAGACCTTGCGCACCCAATCACGCTCAAATTTGGGATTGATGCGCGCAAAACTCTCCGCGAACCTGTCCATCAATTCTTCGGCGCTTAGCTCAAAATGCTCGTGCCCGGGCTCCAGATAATCGCCCGCATACACGATATGCTCGCCTCCAAAATGCTCCGACGAAACATAATTCGTATGCTCCACCAGCGCCAAAAAGGGAAAGCCCTCCTTCTTCGGCAAATTGAACCAGTAATAACCATCTTCCGAAAGCTGATGCTTTAGCGCCGCGACCAAAACGACCGCGCCCATATTCTTTAATTTTTTCAGCGCGCCCAAATAACTTGGCGGCAGATTGGGAACAAGATAAGACATCACGGACGGCGACGTGGTCACCAGCACCTTGTCATAGACTTCCTCGCCAGATTCGCCGAAGATGCCCACCTGTTGGGCTTGGTTGCTTTCGCCTGAGTTAGTGCCCGACTTCGGCAATATCTTCGCCACCCGCACCGAGAAACGGACGTCTACGCCCATATCACGCAGCTTCTCGGTAAAAGCATCCGCAAAAGCCTGAAAGCCGCCCACAAAAGTACCGAGCTTCGTCGTGCGCGCATGGATGCGCGCCCAGAACCACGACATCGGCACATCTTTATAATGTTTGCCAAATTTACCGATCAGCATCGGTTCCCACATCTGCTCGTAGACGCGGTCACCTGCCCATTTGCGCATCCAACTGTCCACGGTCACTTTTTCAAGACTCTGCCAATTTTTGGTCAGCCGCAAATACACGCCGACCAAGCCAAAACGGAGTTTGTCTACACCCCATCCCAAACCCGGGTAAAGCAGTGCTTGCAGGATCGAGTCGAATGGATACCATTTCTCGTTGTGCAGCATCACCGTATAAGGACGTGGGAAAAGAACTTTGTCGCTCAATCCGAGCTCGTTAATGATGCCGAGCATGTGCTCGTCGCTGGCGAACCAGTGATGATAAAACCGGTCGACTGTCCACTCCCAGCTCTCTTCTTTGAATCCACGCGCGAGACCGCCCGCCGCATCTTCCGCTTCATAGATAGTGACCTGATGACCGGCCTTTGCGAAATCATACGCGGCAGACATGCCCGCGTATCCTGCACCAATGATTGCAATTTCCATAACGTCTCCTGTTTTGTGCACCACAAAGACACGAAGTACACAAAGTCTTTTCCTAGAGTCACAAAGTTCTTACCCTTGAACGCGTCTTCGGATACCTTCTTTGAGCACCGGGACATTGAAGTTGATCAATAATCCCAGCCATGTTTTTGACATGCGTAAGTAGGTAAGTAATTGTGCCTCGTGTATGGGTAATATTTTTTCGACAGATTTTAATTCAAGAATAAGCAAGCCATCGACCACAATATCCATGCGATAGCCAGCAGAAAGTTTCAACCCTTTATATTCGATGGGAAGATCAACTTTGCGTTCAAAAGGAATACTGCGTAATTTGAGTTCCTGACACAAGCATTCTTCATAAGCGGATTCCAACAAGCCTGCACCAAGCGCCTTATGTACTTCGATGGCAGCGCCGATTACTTCGCGTGATAAAGCATTTGCTCTGTCTCTCTCGCTCATAAACCCTCTCTTTGTGACCCTAAAAAAGTCTCTTTGTGCTCTCTGTGCCTTTGTGGTGTTATTTGGTCTCAGCCCGTAAATCATCCGACCACTTGATTCCCTCTTTCGCCAGATAATACGCCCCCAACAACGTGATCGGCAGCCAAAGCGCAACGTGTAACACGAGCGTATATGCCCCCGCTACTTCTGCGTTGACGCCATAAGCAGACAACACCGCGATGCCCGGCAAATCGAACGTACCCACATAGCCCGGCGCGGAGGGGATGGTTGTCGCCAAGTTGACGATGCCGTTCATCAGCATCAACACAAAGAACGAGACCGTAAAACCAAAGGCGTGCATCACAAACCAATACTTAACCGTTTCGAGCAGCCAGATAATTGTAGATGTAAAAAAGACCATCAAGACATTGAAAGGCGAACGCAATGATGCCAGCCCATCGAGAAATTTATTCATTACGCTGATTGTCTTGATATGCAAACGATCCGGCAGCAAGCGATAAATAAACCAAAGGCCAATTTTCGCCGTCACCTGCGGGAACATCGCCGCCAGCAAAAAAATCGCTAACGCGCCCACAAATGCCCCCGTTCCCCATAACGCCAACGACTGGATATTGCCGAAAAAGCCCGAATCTGAGTCCGCCAGCATTGCCAACTCGCCCAAATTTAAAAAGACGAATGCCAGCATCACTACGCCATCAAAAATGCGCTCAACAATGATCGTTGCCAGCGAAGCCGAAACCGAAATGCCCTCCTTGCGTTTCAGGATGACCGCCCGCAGCACTTCGCCCGCCCGCGCGGGGTAGATATTATTGCCCATGTAGCCAATTGTCGTAATCGGGAACATCTTTTTCGTTGGCACTTTTTTGATCGGGGCCAGCAGATAATGCCAGCGCCACGCCCGTATCCAGACTGCGACAAAGTAGACCGCCACCCCAGGCAGCAGCCACCAATAATTCGCCGCCGCTACCGCGCTCACAAAGTCGCCCCACGCCAACTTGCTGAACGCCCAGTACATAAAGAGCGCGCTGATCAGCACACCCAACCAAAATTTCCAGTTATTTTTCATCGGCGGGATTGTATCATGAGAGCGGGTACGAGGTGCGTCGCACCAGGTTTAACGGCACCGTTCTGAACGGTTAGTTTTTATCGTTTAACGACTTATTGCTGAAAGGCTGGTGCGACGCACCACTTATTCGCATTCAGGTATAATTTCGGCATGGAACTCGGAAAACCCGCCCCAAACTTCACCCTAAATGATCTGGATGGAAATGCGCATTCGCTTGCGGATTATCGCGGGCGGATCGTCATCATCAACTTCTGGTCGGCGGAATGCCCGCACGCCGCGCGCGTGGATTTAGGCTTGCTTCCGCTGCTCAAAGAGTGGGGCAGCAACGTGCAACTTCTGCAAATCGCATCGAATGGCAACGAACCCCTTGAGATGCTCCGCGAAGTTGCTGCGGAGCGAGGCACACCGGGCTTCGTCTTGCATGACCCTGCGAGCATCATCGCTGATTTATATGAGGCGACCAACACCCCGCACATCTTCATCGTGGATGCGGATGGCTTGCTCCAATATCACGGCGCTTATGACGATGTGGCCTTTCGTCAGCGCACCGCCACGCGGAATTATGTTCAGGATGCCGTGGAAAGTTTATTAAACGGTAACAAGCCACAAGTCACGAGCGTCCCGCCTTTTGGCTGCACGATCGTACGGATGGATTAAGTCCCATGCCTACATCCCTTCCTAATGTAGAGGCTGTCGCTGCCTTTATTGAGAAAATTCACATCTTCCATGGTATCAGTGAAGACAATCTTTTTGATATTGCTGAGCGACTTGATGATAAATCGGTTAAGGCGGGCGAGGTCATTCTGGAAACGGAGCAGCAGGCGGACAGTTTTTACATCATCGTTTCCGGTAAAGTGGATGTGAGCCGCGAGGAGAAGGGGCAGAAGCGCTCTCGTTTTTCATCAAGCGATTATTTTGGCGCGGATGTTTTTTTTGACGACGAGAAACGCAGTACAAAGATTGTTGCCCAGACGGATGCGCTTTTGCTCGAATTACCGGGCAGCGTTTTTGGCGAGATTCCAAATGCGGTGGATTTTTTACGCAGCCAGTTGGGGGCGTTTTTAGCCTGTCGTGAACTCTTGGAAAAAGTCAACTTTGATTGGCTCGAAGATGACGAAGCGATCTATTTCGCGGTCAACAAACATATTATTCTCTTTTGGCGGCGCGCGCCGCTCCCGATCATTTTGACGGTGGGCGCACCCTTCTTTGTTTTCTTCGGTATGTGGTACGGAGCGATGATCCCGCTTATTGTCAGCGTGTTGAGCTTCATCGTTGGTGCACTCTGGCTGCTCTGGGACTGGCTCGATTGGGGAAACGATTATTACATCATTACCAACCAACGCGTGGTCTGGCTTGAAAAGATTATCGGCATTTTCGACAGCCGTCAGGAGGCACATCTTGGTGAAGTCAAATCGGTGGATGTAAATACCGATGTGCTCGTGCAATCTGTTTTCGATTATGGGCATGTGAATGTTAATACGATTTTCGGGGGAGTTAAACTCAAGTTCACTCCCTATCCACGTCAGGCACATTTGCTGATCGAAGAGCTTTGGCAGCGTTCAAAAGTGGAAGAAAAACGAAAAGCCAAAGACCGACTGCACCAGGCGATTATTGATCAGATCAAGGCCGCCCAGGCAGTTGCCGAGAAGAAGCGCACGCCACCGCCCAAGCCTTTTGTTGAACCGGAAAAATCGTCCCAACCTTTGCTATCACAGGTCTTCAATCGAAAGACAAAGAAAAAGAAGCGAAAGAAAAAAACGAAATTATTCACATTGCGTTACGAAGAGGGCAAGGAGATTATTTATCGCAAACACATCGTGGTTCTGTTCACACAGGCTGGCACTCCAGCGTTGGTGACTCTGGGGCTGATGATTTTCTTTGCCTTAGAGCTCACCTTTCTCATTCTGGGACGGCCATCCTTGTCAATTTCATACATCCTAATCATTGGCTTAGCGATGATTAGTGCGCTTGGATGGGCAATTTATCAATATATTGATTGGAGCAATGACATTTTCAAGGTCTCGGAAAATAAGATTTTCGACATTGACCGAAAACCTTTTGGTGATGTTCAGAGCCGCTCTGCCGAGTTGAAAAATATCGAATCGACCGAACACCGCCGTGAAGGACTGTTGAGCATTCTCTTCAATTATGGCACGGTCTACATCCACATTGGCTCGGAAGAATTTGAGTTTGAAGATGTCCTGGATCCGGCATCTGTACAGCAGGACATCAATCATCGTTATAAAGCTATTCAAGAGAAACAAAAAGAAGCGCAAGACAAAAAAGAACGTGATGATATGATTAAATGGTTGGTCGCCTACCATGAAAGCGCCGATAAATTCAACGCCATGATCGACGAGATTAATAGGATTAACGAGCAACAGGCTCCAGAAGAAGGGGATCAAGGGGCGGAGTAGAAGGAGTTCCCTATGCAAGGCAATTCTTTAAATTTGAAACTGATATTTGGATTGGCGGTGCTTGCTATTCTCACGCTTAGCTGCTCTCTCTTTACATCCCCGCCGATGGAGCCAGTGCCTCCCGTTACACAAGAAGTTGTATCCAATCCGGAAGTTGCTCAGGAACAGTCCAACAGCGGCGAAATCCCTGCGGGTGCTTTGATGCCCACAGGCATTGTCACTGCACAAAACGGAGCATTAACGCTCTTTGATTCAGATGGGTACACGATCATTCAACAAGAACCGCCTCACGTTAATCCAGATAAACTTCATATCGCAGGGGCTGTACCCCAAGGCGGAACAAACCTGCCCTTGATCTATTATTCATTTGAGCAAAATAATTCACTGCTTTTTTATGACTATGAGCAGACCTCTACCATCAAAGCAGTTCCTTATCTTGCTGATATGGCAGGGGCGGACGGGCAAGCCTTTATTGCATATACAATTGCCGAGTTTACTGATTCAGGGCTGGTATCGAATCTCTTTATCGGTTCACCCCAAAGTTTGCCGACCGCTGAGCCAGTCTTGAGCGATATTGATCCGCAAGGCTGGGCACTCATGGCATTGGAAGTCGACATGGAAGGCGACCAACCTGTCGGTATCTGGTACAGTAAGCAGCCTTGGGGTATTGGCGGGGATATTGTCTTTCCCCCTCGCCGAACGCTCTCTTATCTCGACCTGCGAACGGGAACCGCCTATCAATATCTCGGCGCGGAAGCAAACCCCTCGGCACTCTCGGCGGACAGAAATTGGGTGGCCTACACAAATGATTCCAGCGTGGAAGCAGGTGTGGGCACGATGGCGATCCGCAATATGGTCTCGGGGGAAAATATCTCCTATCCACTTCTGAATGCGATTGATAAACGCGGCGCAGGCGAGGCATCCTTTTCTCCCAATAATCAATATTTAGCATGGATGGAAGCAAATGGCTGGCAAATGGCAGAAGTGCCGAATTTTCACTCGGTGGTGCGCGTGGGCGATTTGAACGGAAATGTCATCGCCGAATTTGCAGATACGGCTCTCGTCGGTGTCTCCGGGATGAGCACGGTGCAACGCGTTGAACCAGTCGGTTGGTTTGATGATAATTCGCTCGTTGTCATGGCTCGCGGTGAATATTGGGGTGATGCCACGCTGATTCTGATCGATATCCCCACACAATCTGCGCGCTTGCTGGCGCAAGGTGCTTTTGTTGGATTTACCTATCCCTAATCAGGGAAAGATGTAGAGGTAAAGCGAAACAGAAGAACCAGGGAAGCGGAAAAGTCGCTTTTGCTCAGCAATTTGCCTGAGATAATCCGTGATGTAATATTCTTCGTTGATCGAAGCAACTTCGTGGACGTGCGTAAATAAGAACCAGTTACGTCCATGCAAGTTGAGATTATCGATCTCGCTTTGATACATCTCCGGTTCACCCTGATGATTCTCGCCGACCACGTAAGGAATGTTTTCCAAGCCATATTTAGGCGCGTAGAAGAGAAAAGCCGGCTCTGAAAAATAGTAAAGATAGAGTAGGTCACCCTCTCTGAAATTATCCCTGAGATACGTCATACTCGGACGAATATGTTCACGGGTAAGAGGCTTTTGCAATTTGGCAAAGGCCTCTTGCGTTGGTGAAAAGAGTATGCTCAATGCTATTAGGCTGGTTATAAAAACCGCTGGGGCACGTGGACGCAGGATGTTGTAGGTGGCATCCAGTGCCGCCCCAAAAAGCAGGAGGATTATCGGTACCCAAAAGAGCAGCATTCGCTCGGCAAGAGGGTATTTTTGCAAAGTGCCAGCAACGAGCGTTAGTAGCAATGTTAGCAGCACTGGCAAAGCGAATTGCCGGTTTTTACGCCACAAAGCAACAGCGCCGACGAATATCATCAAGTAAGCGATCAGCGCAGGAATTTTCAAGCCAAAAGGTTTTTGCAAAATAGCAGCCATCATGCCCAACGCCCATGAGAAGGTTGGCGGCAGGGGCATATAGGCTTCATTCCAAAAAGATGCCAAAAACTCACTCTGCTCCAATGGACGGATATTGACCCAATAAACCAGGATTGAATTTATCCCAACAACAGCAAGACCCGCGAATGTGCGCCAAAAAGCCAGAATCTCTCCCTGCTCTTTATAATGCCACAACAGGCTCAAACTAACAGCCGCAATCCCAAAGACCGATGCATGCGAAATCCACAGCAAGGCGCTGGCAGTAAGCGTAAAAATAATCATTCGCTGACTTGAGTAGGGTGCGCTCAATAGCCAGATATAGAGCAACAAGACAAATAAAACAGCGAAGAGGTCGCCCATATATTGTTTTGTTTCTGCTGAATAGTAGATGACAAAGGGGCTTGTGGCAAATAAAGCCAGCGCAAAAAGCGCCCCTGTTTTGCGTAAGTATTTCAGCGTAAAGAAAACAAAAATCCCCAAAGAAGCGATACTTGTCAAAAAAGAGAAAAGCCGAAAAGAATACTCAGAATCCCCAAAGATTAGTATGCTGGCTTTGAGAAAGAATAAAAAGCCGATTGGTGCGCCCTGCTCATAAGGCAGTGGCTGCTGCGTCAATTCGCCAAAGGATAAGCGCACTACATTCAACGCCAGCATGGCCTCGTCAAGCCAGAGGGAGCGCCCGGCAAAATAATGCCGTGCGCGAAAGAGCAACCCTAACATAAGGATTGTCGCTATAGCAAAAAGAAAAACCTTTTCAGATTTTTCTTTTTTGGAAAACGAAGTCCAACAAGCTTTCATTAAGAGCTCTTGAGTTTCTCTTTCAACATTACCAGCGCATCCACGGGGGTGGGATCAACCCTGTAGATCATCGCCAGATAGTAGGAGACATAATCGCCAAAGTGCAGCGTCGTCCACATTTGTGAGAGCGGTGTCTTGCCGCGCGCATCGACGGTGTCGGTGCTGAGCGCTTCGAGCATGAAGGTCTTGCGCGTCATATTCGAGCGTAATCGGTTGCGCGGATGGTCGGATGCCGCCCGCAAGAAAATGCTATGTGTATGCAGCAGCACTTTTTCGGGATAGAGTACACCAGCCAACGTATTATGATCGGCTTCAGGAAGATGTTCAAAATTGGAACCAGCCTTGGCGATCTCGTTGATCTGTCCCGTCCAGCGGCGGGCGACGGGGGCAAGATAATTCGCGCCAAAGACCGTTACCCAGCGTCCGGCAGCCTGACCAGCGGAGCGCTTCGCGGGATTCTTCTCAGCGAGAACATCGGCGCGCAGGTGTCGCTGCTGGGATTTTAGGTCTGCTACCGTCTGCGAAACATCTGCCTCGCTTGCAGGGATCAAGCCAATCCGCACGAAGAGCGCCAGCAGCAACCCAAATGAATACCCAACGGCAGCACGCGGCTGCCCGACATGTTCAAATTTCCAGAGTGGGGCGTCGATGGCGGCCGCTTTTTCGGCTAACTTCCCGCCTGTGCTAACGGCGACGATGGTGCAACCAGCATCCACGGCGGCATCAAAGGCGGTTAAGGTCTCTTCTGTATTACCGGAATGCGAGGAGGCGATGAACAAAGTTTCGGGTCCACGGGCGAAGGCTGGCAAGTTGTAATCGCGGTGGACGATGATGGGCACAGAACAAATTGGGGTCGCGTATGTGGCAAGCAGATCCGCTCCTATGGCGGAACCGCCCATCCCGGCAATGACGACTTGTTTGATGGTACCCGGCTTGGGCAGGGGCTGCGTTTGCCCAAGTTTCCAGGCAGTATTGAGTTGATCGGGGAGTGAATCAATTTCTCCGAGCATGTTTTGGGAATCTAGCTTTGCGAAGTCTTGATGATTGTCTAACAGCATTATTGGCCCTATTGTCTAGGTTTAGTCTTAACTTGGTAAGCCAAGTAAAATATTTTCCGCCAGCAAACGGGCATTGACGTTGCGGTGCAACTGTCCAATTGCATTTTCGGCGACGGCAAGTTGCCTTTTTGCAACGGGCAGATCAAGTTTAGATGCGAGCCTTTCAATCAATGCATGTTGGTCGATATTCGTCACAGACTCTGTTTCGCCTGCGCATTGGAGCATGACATCCCGCCAGAGCGAGAGCCAGAGCAGCAGCGTCTCGCGGAAAGCATCTTTATCTTTAGCGAGCGCTTCAGCATAGGCAAAGCGCGCCACGCGTGAAGCCGATAGAAGCTCGCTAAATTCATTCAGTTTCTCAGCCCGAAATTCAAGCGCAGCTTCGTCTTCGAGTAAGTTTAGAGCATAACCAGGACGTCCACCCGAAAGATGCGCCAACAATTGGGCTTTTTCAGCATCCGCGCCTTTTTGACGGAGAAATTCATCCACGCGTGAGACAGGGAGCGGGCGCAGGCGCAACACTTCACAACGCGAGACAATCGTCGGCAGGAGTTGTTCGGCGTTGTCAGCCGTGAGCAGCAAAACAACTTTGGAGGGAGCTTCTTCGAGGGTTTTCAGCAGGGCATTGGCCGCGCTGGGATTGGCCTCCTGAAAACGGAGTAGGAGCACGATCTTGTATGGGGCTTGATACGGTGCAAGAAGCACACTCTTGCGCAACTCACGGATCTGCTCAACTTTGAGCATGCCGCCCTCTGTTTCAGATTGGATGATGGTCAGGTCGGGGTGTTGCATTGTGCCGATTTGGCGGCAATTTCTACATTCACCACAATACTCTCCGGGGGCAGGGGCGTCAGAACAAGTGAGGGAACGCGCAAATGCCAGCGCCAGCGAACGGCGTCCCAACCCGGGCGAACCGGTGATGAGATAGGCATGTCGCATGGCTTGATTGGCAACATGCTGACGCAGCATGTCCACTGCCCATTCGTGTCCGAGGAGATTCCAGTTATTTGTAGTCATTAGCGATTCGTGGTTAGTAGGGGCGACCAGCCGGTCGCCCTTACAAATTATCTTCTGTTAGAGAGGCCATCCCGCATACGCAGGAAGGATTCAAAGCGCTGTTGGTGCAGATCACCGCTGTTGAGGGCATCAAGCACGGCACAACCCGGTTCGTGGGTATGGGTGCAATCGCTGAAACGGCAGAGTGTGACAAGCGGCGCGATGTCGGGGAAGTAGCCGTCAAGTTCTTCGGGTTGGGTATCCCACAAGGCGAGGGATTTCCAGCCGGGGGTATCGGCGACGTAGCCGCCATCGAGAAGTGGATGTAATTCACGGTGTGTGGTGGTGTGTTTGCCGCGATCCAACGCTTCGCTGATCTCATTGACGGCGATGCCCAGTCCAGGTTGGATGGCGTTCAAAAGGCTCGATTTTCCTACGCCGGAGGGGCCCGCCAGCGCAGAAAGTTTTCCTTTGAGCATGTAATGCAAATCTTCGACACCGACCTGCGTCTCCGCCGAGGTGTAGAGCACGATATAACCAATTTTTTTGTAATGCCCAAAAAGTTTTTCGGCTTCTTCCTGCCCAATGATGTCCACTTTGTTGGCAACAATCAAAATCGGGATGCGCTGCTGCTCGGCAATCACGAGAAAGCGATCGAGCATACGCAAATGTGGCGACGGATTCGCACAGGCAAAGACAAAAACTGCCTGGTCGGGGTTGGCGAGCAATACCTGCCGATAGACACCACGCGGACGCGGATCCATGCGAACAATAGCGCGCTCACGAGGCAGGACTTCTTCGATCATGCCCTTGCCTTCAGAAAGGATGGAGATACGGACGCGGTCGCCCACTGCAATTAGATCACCCGTGCGCGCGCCTTGTTTCAAGCGTCCACGCAGTTCGCACGTGACCGAACCTGCTTCCGCTATCTCAACTTCAAAGAAACCTGATTGCGATTTTACGACCAACCCTCGGAGAATTTTGTCGCTCATCATGGTTTCGGCGTCTTTGTAGGGATGCCGCCAATTGGTGTCGGCGTTTTAGTTACTCCAAAGCTGGATTCAAACCAATAGGTGGTCTGAGGACTTCCGTAATAATAGGATTCTGCAATACGGCGGAAAACAGGCGCGGCGTAATCGGAGCCTTCGCCAGCATTTTCCAAAATGACGGCGATGGCAATATCGGGCAAGCCGGTATCTTCCTCTGCCATGGTATAGCCCGCAAACCAGGCATGCGGCAGGCCGTTACCGGATTCGGCAGTCCCGGTCTTGGCCGCAGTCGGGATACGGTACCCGCGCAGGCGATAATTTGCCGTACCGCGCCGATTTTCGATGACGCTAATCATCGCATCCTGGATAATTTGCAAATATTCCGGCGAGAGCGGCAAGGTACCACGCGCTTCGGGTTTGAAGACGGAGGTTGGGGCACCGTTGAGCGGTTGAATTTTCTCAATCAACTGTGGGCGATAGAGCGTTCCGCCGTTGCCCAGAGCCGCAATGAAGACCGCCACCTGTAACGGGGTTACGAGAACATTGCCCTGCCCAATGGACTGGTTGACTGCCTCGACCGCATCGGTCGGGTCTTCGATATTCCCTGTCGACTCAGCAACTTGATCTAAACCGGTAGCCTGCCCAAGTCCAAAAGCGCGCGCCATATTGGCTACATCTGAATAGCGCTCGGAACTGTAAAGATCCAGACCGATATGCCAAAACCAAGGATTACAGGAACGCATCAAGGCTTCTGGCAGGGTTAATACGCCACTTGGTTTGGTATAGCAAGTATTCAGAGACAGGGCATTTTCCGGGTCTGTTTCATAGGAATATTGAATCTCGTCTTGGCAATGTTGCCATGTCCAGTCATGGCGAATAATATCATTCAATTCAACGAAGTCATAGCCACACTCATAGGTTGTTTCTTCGGTATATAAACCACTCGAAAGGGCCGCGGCCATCGTGATAATCTTGAAAACCGAGCCGAGCGGATATTGTCCCTGCGTGGCACGGTTAACAAGCGGTTGGTTGTAATCGTTGAGCAGATCGGGCAATGCCTGATTATTGACATTGGTTGGCTCAAAGAGATTGGGATCAAAGCCGGGCGATGATGCCATTGCCAGAATTCTGCCTGTATCACGTTCGATCACCACTGCGGCACCCGTGAAGCCTTTGATGGCATCCTGTGCATAGAGTTGCAGGTCTTTATCGAGAGTCAGGTAAAGCGAAGAAGACGGAGCCGGATCGCTTTCGGCCAAGCGGGTAATGATCTCGCCTGCGGGGTTGACCACATAGAGCGAACCACCGTGCGTACCGGTGAGATATTCTTCGCCCCATTTTTCCAAGCCAGATGAACCAACACGCTCGTTACCAGCATAGCCGAGGCGTTGGTAATATTCCAATTCTTCGGGCGAGATCGTAATCACAAACCCGACGGACTGCGGGGCGACACCGCCATCGAAATAGAAGCGCGCCTGATAAGGCGAAGCGAAAAGCCCGCCAAATCCCATATTCAAAATACGACTTGCTTCATCTGCGGTCACTTCGCCAACGGGGATATACCAATCTGCACCGGCATTCTGGTAGCTGGCATAAATTTCCTGGGCATTTTTACCGGTAATTCTAGCAAGTTCAGCAAGCAGCGATCCTTCAGCGTCAGCGCCGATTTGCCCGGGGACAAGACCAAGCGCAACCGCATCTGCCTGAGCGACAATCGGATCACCGGCGCTATCATAGATATCGCCTCGGGAGGGGATTCGGTAATCCATCGCCAGTTTATTGCCACCCACTAATTCGGGCAGAATCAAGCCTTCATCCCATTGGATGCGCCACTGACCACTCTCAAGGGTCATGCGAGCCGTAATATCGCGTTGAATATTCCCGGCCAGAACCGTTTTATAAATCACCCGAAAAGCGACTTGCGCCGAGTAAGGATTTGTCAGTACCGATAAAATTTCAGTTTCGATCTCAGTCAAACTCATCGCATTCAAGGCATCTTTATAGCGTTGCGTGAAATCTTCCTCCGTAATCGTTTCTTGGCTGAGTACACTCAACATCTTGTACATGTCGGCGTAATTTTCCGCTTTATAGCCTTCAAGGAAAGTGCTCATCGCCGCGCGTGCGTCTGGCGCAGGGGTGATATCCACCGGAATGGATGGTAAAGTGCCGGTCGGGACGGCTGTAGGAAAAATGCCACCGCCTCCGCCAGAGCAGGATGTTAGTATCAGTGTAAGAATGACAATACTGAAGATTAGTTTTTTCATTTTTTTACTCAATTTTTTCATCGTGTAAAACCACCTTATAGATGGAACAATCATATGCCAAGGTCTCCTGACACAAGGCTGGTACATCAGCATCAGGCGTTAGTCCTATTTTGGTCAAACTACGTGCTACATGGCAAAGCGGCAACCCCATCACGCTGGCATAACAGGCGTCAAAGTTTTCTACAGGATGAAATTCCGCGTTCTGGATTGCATACGCCCCTGCCTTGTCGAGCGGATCGCCGGTCTGGACATAGGCATCCAGTTCCGCATCACTGTAATTGCGCATCGGCACATCGCTGATACTCAGCTCGGTCAGCGCCTGATCGGATTTTGGATCGTAGAGCGCGACAGCCGTATACACCTGATGCGTACGCCCGCGCAGTTGTTTGAGCATGGATACCGCATCGCTCTCGTCCCTGGGCTTGCCGAGGATTTCCCCGGCATCTACTACCGCTGTGTCGGATCCGATAACCAGTCGCCCCGCGCATTTTTCCGTACCCGATTCAGCACATGCACGCGCTTTTGCTTCCGCTAAACGGAGTACATAGTCGGCAGGTCTTTCGTTTGGCAGGATGCTTTCATCTACATCGGCGGAGCTACTATCAAAAGAAAAACCAAGCAAGCCAAGCAGCTCTCGTCGACGGGGGGAATTCGACGCTAATAACAAATTTGTGATTTTTTCCATCACGCGGATTCTAACACAAGAGCCGATTCGCGTTGTACAATGGGAACTGGTTGTCTAGTTCAATTTAGCAAAGGAGTCTCTCTTGAAATTACTCGAAGATCGCATTCAAAAAGAAGGTACCTACCTCGGCAGCGGCATCCTGAAAGTGGATGGGTTTGTCAACCACCAGGTTGACCCGATGTTGATGAACGAAGCGGGGAAAAAGTTCGCTGAAATTTTCAAAGACCTCGGTGCCACAAAAATTTTGACCGCCGAAATTTCCGGCATCGCGCCCGCCGTGGCGACAGGCTTATATTTGAATCTACCCGTCGTTTACGCCCGCAAACGCAAACCTGTCACCATGCCTGATCAAGTCTTTCTGACCCTCGCCCCTTCCCACACAAAGGGTCGCACGGTCGAGTTGATCGTCTCGCCCGAATACCTCTCCAACGGCGAAAAAGTGCTCATCATCGACGACTTCCTCGCCAGCGGTGCAACCATCCTTGGTCTCGTGCGCCTCGCAGAATTGGCGGGCGGCACGGTTGTCGGCGTCGGCGCGCTGATCGAAAAGCATTTCGAAGGTGGACGTGCCGCTCTCGAAGAGATGGGTTTCGTCGTCAAATCTCTGGCCTGTATCGCATCGCTGGATGAGGATGAGATTACCTTTACGAACGGATACTAGACCGTGATGCGTGAAACGTAAAACGTGATATTTTTACGCTTCACGTTTTGCGCTCCCCATTCATATGCAACGTCTATATTCTTTCGCCAACACCGCCCTTGGCAAATTCATCATCCGCATTCTTTTTACGAAAGCGAGTTTTATGCTACCTGTTAAACGCCTGCGTGAAACCGAGACCCTGCTCGCCTTTCACCACCCCAAACCTAGCTACCCCGTTCACATTCTGCTGATGCCCAAATTGGATTTACCCAACTTCCAAGCCCTTGACGCGGATAACCCCGCCTTTATGGCCGATCTCATCAAAACAGCCCAAAGCCTGGTCGAAGAGTTCGGGTTGGCAGAAAAAGGCTACCGCCTGATCGTCAACGGCGGGGAATATCAGGATTTCCCGCATTTGCATTTTCATTTGATTTCTGGAGAAACGTCCAGTCTCTGAGCGGAGCATCGAACGAAAGTGAGATGCACAGTCGAAGAGCGGCATAATAAAATCAAACGATATTTGCAAATGCCGTCCTTCGACTACGTATTTTGCTACGCAAAACCCTCCGCTCAGGAACTGGTATCGTCTTAAAACAAAATGCCTTATTACGTTTACATTCTCCACTGCGCCGACGATTCATATTACACAGGTAGCACAGCCGATCTATCTCTGCGGCTTACTGAACATCAAGAAGGCAGTAATCCACGGGCTTATACATATTCACGTCGTCCTGTAAAACTTGCATGGGCAACGGAAGTAGAAACAAAAAGAGAAGCAAGGCTTTTAGAACATCAGATCAAGGGATGGAATCGCAAGAAAAAAGAAGCCCTTATAAAAGATGATTTTGATACCATCCATGAAATTGTGCGTGATGAACGAAAAAGACGTGAGAAAATAAAGAAAGAAAACAATCCAGTCTCTGAGCGGAGCATCGAACGAAAGTGAGATGCGTAGTCGAAGAGCGGTGTTTATAAATGCCGTCCTTCGACTACGTGTTTTGCTACGCAAAACCCTCCGCTCAGGAACTGGTTGATACTGAAAAGGAAACCTTATGAACAAATCCATCGCCATTCTCGATTTCGGTTCGCAATTTTCCCAACTCATCGCCCGCCGCGTGCGCGAGCAAAACATCTACTGCGAGCTTTTTCCCTACGACGCCCCCGCAGAAAAAGTCAACGCCATCCAGCCGGGCGGATATATCCTTTCGGGCGGTCCCGCTTCCGTTTATGCCGAGGGCGCACCCCAAGTGCCGGATTATATTCTGGATTCAGGATTGCCCGTGCTTGGTATCTGCTATGGGATGCAGGCCATCACCCATGCTTTAGGCGGACAAGTAGACCCCTCGAGCGAACGTGAATTTGGGGTGGCGACCGTTACGGTAACGAAGTCTAATCCTTTGCTTGGTTCCGTTAATGGCCCCCTCCCAGCCTCCCCCGAATTCGAAAAGCAGAATTCAGGGGAGGGGCAGAATGAATTCCCCGCTTTGATGTCTCACGGCGACCGGATCACGCGCCCCCCCGAGGGATTTGTGCCACTGGCTATCTCCGACAACAGCCCCGTCGCGGCGATGGGTGATCTGGAGCGGAATTATTACGGTGTGCAATTCCACCCCGAAGTCAATCACACGCCCAGCGGCGGGGAGATGCTGCGCAAATTCGCCGTCGAAATCTGCGGCGTGGATGCGGATTGGACAGCGGAAAATATCATCGACGAAAAAGTTGCTGAGATACGGAAACAAGTTGGGGACGCGCGCGTGCTCGCTGCTGTCAGCGGCGGGGTGGATTCATCCGTCGCGGCGGCGTTGGTGCATAAGGCGATCGGCGACCAGTTGGTCTGCGTTTATGTCGATACCGGGCTGATGCGGATGAATGAATCCGATGAAGTGGTCTCCGCGTTTCGGGAGCATCTCGGCGCGGAGTTGATCGCTGTGGATGCCGAGGCTGATTTTCTCGGCGCTTTGGCGGGCGAAACCGACCCTGAGAAAAAACGTCGGATTGTAGGTGAAAAATTTATTCGCATTTTCGAGGAGCAGGCGAAGTCGGTTGGGCAGCCGCAATTCTTGGTGCAGGGGACGATCTACCCGGATGTGGTCGAGTCGTCGGCGCCAGACAGGAATAAGGCGGCGAAGATCAAGAGTCATCATAATGTGGGCGGGCTGCCCGAAGATATGCAGTTCGAGTTGGTCGAGCCGCTGCGGTATCTGTTCAAGGATGAGGTGCGGCTTGTCGGTGAAGCCTTGGGACTGCCCGAAAAGCTGGTTTGGCGGCAGCCATTTCCAGGTCCGGGGTTGACCGTGCGCTGTTTGGGCGAGGTGACCAAGCCGAGGGTATCCCGTCTGCGTAAGGCGGATGCGATCCTGCTCGAAGAGCTATCCAATATCGGTATGATCGGGAAGGGCGCTGAGACGTCGCAAGCCTTTGCGGTGCTGCTGCCCGTGCGCTCGGTGGGGGTGATGGGCGACCAGCGGACGTATCAGGAGGCAGTGGCGATCCGCGCGGTGACGACGAGCGATTTTATGACGGCGGAGTGGACGCCGATCCCGCACGAGGCGCTGGCACGTATTTCGAGCCGCATCGTGAACGAGGTGGAGGGCATCAACCGCGTGGTTTATGATATTACGTCGAAGCCGCCCGCGACGATTGAGTGGGAGTAGGGGAAACAGCTTATTTTAGAAGAATACCGTATAATCAATCTATGTAGCTCTCATAAAACAATAATCAATACCAATATGGGTTGGACAACTCAACAGACATTAAAAATTTGTCGAAAAGAGGAATGATGCCAAAACCTCCAAATCTGACTGAGAAACAGAAGTCTAGATTGCAAATATTAGAACCTGCATTACGAAATGCTGTCAGGTTGGGAAATTATAATCAAGCAAAGAGAATTACTCTTGATATTCAAAAATTATTAAGACCAACAGGGCATGAAACTCGGTTAATGCAAAATAAAAACTGGCTTTTTGAAGCGGCTATGGAAGCTGGTTATCTAGAGACTGCAATAACAGGATTTTTTGGCATTCGAAATAAAACATCAAAACGAACAAGAATTCATTTAGAAGCAACCGCTCTTTTGGCAATTTGTTATTTAAGAAAAACAGAAATAGAGTTAGCTGAGCCTTTGATGGCTGAGGTTTTAAGAAATGATACTGTTATTAAATCTGACAAACGACGGAGAGAATTCAGGAAGCTGACAATTCAAAGGTTTGAAGAAGAAATAGCTTTTGCCTCACTGAAGGGTACGAACTATGGGCTTATAAATATAGATGAAGTTCAACGAAAGGCAGGGGAACTTGTAAGAACTACGAGTGAAATGGATATGTATGAAATTATTGGAGAATCTGTGCCAAGAGTTACAGCAGATTTCATTCTCAAGGTTAACAGTTTTTCACGAGGGCAAATTCCATCTTCAGAGTTGAAGTTTTTACCTAGTCCAAAAGAACATATGAAAGAAACTGAAATTGGTCAAACAGTATTTAGTGCTATGAAACGAGTTCTTTGGCGGTCATTATGCGATAAAAACAGTGATGTATATCAAGCTTGGTTTGAGGGTGGAATGATGCTTGTTTTAGATCGTAAATACATAGCTATCGCCATTGTTACAATACTCAATGATAAAGGAATTGGCTTATCTCTACTTGCGGCTTCGTTCTCTGCATTAATTATAAAAATGGGGTTAGAAGTGTTTTGTGAACTATACATACCAGACGGAGTAATGGATATAAAAGGACGCTAAAAACCACACGGACGTGAACCCTTCGACAGGCTCAGGAGTCACCGATCCGTGCTGGTTTTGCGAAGTGCATGCGGGGTGGGTGGAGCAGTGCGTTGCATCTGCCCCCTCTGTCCTATCGGACATCTGGTGAAGAAACTGCTTCGCATCCCCCAAATGCGACGATAGTTCCGTCGGATTTAGGGGAGAAAGTGCAATGCATCTTTCTGGAAATGATGATGAATAAAACTCTCCCCGAAGGCTGGTTCCCCGCCAGCGAAGCAGAAAGCAAAAAGCTCTACAGCGAGCTACAAAAAGAATTACCGCCCGATCATCTGCTCTTTGGGGTAGATGTCGAAGTGATTGCTCATCGAGATGGGGCGACGGACGATATTCTCGTCAGGCATGTGGGGGAACCGGAGCGTTATACCGTCATCCATTTAACGTGGTCAAGCCGACAGGAGGGCGATGCGGCGCATCCCAGCGTGGAGGTGGATGGAAGTTGGGAAAATTTTCTAGCGTATGAAAAGGGAATTTAAATAGTGGAAAAGAAAAAGGATTTACGCAGTCACGTAAATCCTTTTTGCTTCAGCTGCGTTTGTGTTTTCAGACTTTCTTCTTTAGCTTCGATACACGGCTCACCAATCGCACCATCGCATAAATGTAGAGCAACATAAGGGCGCCCATCAGCACCGAAAAGAACCGCATATAGCCCGCATCATAGCGATCGGCCATATTGAAGAAATTCAAGTAAATGGGTAGGAAGATGACCAAATACAGGATCAAACGCTCGTATTTCTTAGCCTTTGATGCATTATCGCTGTAGATCTCCGGCGCTTCGCCATCGACGCTTTCCGTGCGAAAATATTGCCAGCCACTCATCTCGCCAAGATATTCCCAGCCCGCATCTTCAAAGACCTGCAAATAGGCGGGCATATCTTTGCGGTCATAGAAGTAATCCAAACGATAGACATTGTCGCTGGGCTTGCCCTGCTCAAAGGTGTAGACACTGGGAAAGCTCACATCCTTCAGATGCAGCCCTGCAAGCGATTGCTCGCGCAGCCAGGCTTCTTCTTTCTCATCGTCCCAGGCCCAATACCAGTGGAATTTTTTGATCGTACTCATCTCATTCTCCTTGCTACCAATCTTTTGTCGGTAGCCCATTTTCAAGCAAAATTTCAATTCGACGGATATGCTCCTTGAGCAGTTCGCGTCCCTTTTCCGTCAGCGTATAGGATTTACGACGGCTCTCCTCGCCAACTTTAGCGATCAGGCCTTCCTTCTCCAAATTCGAGAAAGCGCCATATAATGTGCCGGGACCGATCTTCACCGTTCCCTTGCTCATCGCCTCGACCTTTTGCATCACGCCGTAGCCATGCAAAGGCTCTGCTAATGCCAAGAGAATATAAGCCGTAGATTCTGTTAGGGGGAGGTATTTTTTATAGTTGATACTCATAATGCTCCTGTGTCGTTTCTCGCTATATCGCAAGACAATGTATCGTCAAGCGATATAATATCATGAACTTGAATTAGACGTCAAGTACCAACCAATTTCTGTAAAGGTGACCATGAATATAAATATCCGCAAAGCAACCAGACAAGACATCCCCATAATACTCACGCTCTACACTGAACTGGAAGCGGAAGACGCTCCCCGCCTCAGTTTGCTCGATGCCGAATACATCTTCTCAAAGATAAATAGCTACCCTAACTACGCGCTCTACATCGCCGAACGAGACGAGAAGATCATCGGCACCTTTGCTCTGCTCATCATGGATAACCTTGCCCATCTCGGCGCATCCGCAGGGATCGTGGAAAATGTCGTCATCCACCCACAGATGCAAGGGCAGGGACTTGGCAAACTCATGATGGAATACGCAATGGAAATTTGTGAAGAAGCAGGCTGTTATAAGCTCGTCTTATCGAGCCATATCAAGCGCGAACGCGCGCATCAATTCTACGAATCCCTGGGTTTTGAAAAATATGGGTATAGCTTTCAAGTAAAGCCCCGGAAATAGGTTGACTCCATTAGCCCCGCCCCTTTGGTAAGGTAAAAGATATTCAAGATAGACCCTACATTCTCATGTGAATGGGATACTAGACGGAAGACATTTCATCATTTATGATATTGAGCAGCTTGGTCTACAAGGCCAAAAGAGAAGCTCCAGATGAAACCGGGGGCAGAAAAAAGATCGGGATTAGTGTTATCGAAATCCTGCTGGTTACCGCGCTGATGTTTTGGTTGCGAAAGAACAAGTTTGGGGTCGGGTTTGTTTCGCCAAGCGGAGAACAAAACGCATCCGGCTGATTAGAATCCGCCATCCCCGGCGTCTATCAATAAAATGAAAAGAGGGTATCTATGGATTACGGCAAAATACTTGGCAATGCCTGGAAAACAATTTGGAAACACAAGGTTATCATCTGGTTTGGGATGCTGATGGCAATCCCAGGCGCATTGATGGGCATCGTCATGGGAGTCTTCTTCTATTTTTTCTCAGATGAACGTTTTTTCTCTTTTATCGAAGGTAATTCCACAGAGCCTAGTATTCTTTGGCTCTTTTTCGCTCTCTTCCTGGGGAGCATGATTTTGTTCTCTATTCTGTCTTATGCAACCATGGCGCTAAGCTTTGCCGGGACTTTCAAAGGCACCTTTGACCTAAGAGATAAGGAGACCACAATTTCTTTTCGTGAACTGTGGGATGCCAGCCTTCCTTTTGTATGGCGCATTTTTGGCATCTTCTTTATCATCTTCGCTGCTCTTTTTGTCTTTATGGTCATCATCATGTTCCTGTTTTCCATTGTCGGCGCAATTACGGCTGGAATAGGCCTCATCTGTATGATGCCCTTTATGCTGCTTATTATTCCGCTGGAATTGATTGCCTTCCTCTTTGCTTCCATAGCCATGACAGTCGTGGTAGCGGAGGATATTGGCGTCTTTGATGCAATGCGAAAAGCAGGCGAGATATTAAAGCAAAAATTCTGGTACCTGATTCTGATGGGTGTTATCGTGTTCTTCATTATGTGGGCTGTGAGCATGGTCTTTATGCTTCCCTTGCAAATTGTCCAGTTTACATTCATGACACCAATAATGTCAGATCCTTATATGCAAGACCCGACAGCTTTTTTCCAACCGTTCTCCATTCTTATGGCGATCATGATGCCTTTGATGAGTATCGTTCAAGGGCTGACGCTGACCTATGCAAATGCAGTCTGGATGTTCTCATACCTTGATATCACGTCCAAACCGGAAGATGATGAAGAAGTTATTCTTCAACAAGCATACTAATTATTAACCGGAAGCAATTTGAGGGCGAGAGCGATTTCTTGCCCAAGAGAAATGCCTTTCCTCCAATCACCAACCAGCCCCTCACGAGAGACTATATTTCGCTCTGAGGGGCTTTTTCTCATCCGCAAAGTGGACGGAAATAATCGCGTGGTGTATGATATGCCCTGAAACAGGAGTGCCATGAATTACGGAAATATTCTCACCACTACTTGGAAAACGATCTGGAAAGAAAAGGTCATCATCTGGTTTGGCATGTTGATGATGATTGCACCCGCGCTAATGGGCATCCTCATCGGAGGGACAATCGCCTTTTCTTCGCTCCAAAAAATTGAGCGCTTTTTCGCGTCTGATTTTAGTACTATCGCCACACTCGTTTTTTTCTTCGTCTATTTCTTTTTTATCGCCTTCACAATCATCAGTACAGCTTTCAGCTTTATTGGCACACTCAAGGGAACGCTACTCGCACAAACAAATAGAGAAACACTGACATTCAGCACCCTTTGGGAAGCCAGCTTGCCCTATCTGTGGCGCATGCTCGGCGTGATCTTCTCCATCGGGCTGGTTTTAGCGCTGATCTATCTTGTTCCGATGCTTTTCTTTGTGCTCGTCGGCGCGCTAACCGCAGGGATCGGCTTCCTTTGCGCAGTGCCCCTTTTTCTTTTATTCATCCCGGTCGGCCTGGTTGGATACCTGCTATTTTCATTGAGTATGACTGCGCTCATCGCAGAAGATGGCAGCGTCATAGAAGCCATCCAAAGTGCATGGAACACACTCAAAGAGAAATTCTGGCCGCTCGTGCTGATGACCATCATCCTCTACATGCTCCAATTTGGGATCGGCATTCTCATCGCAATCCCCATGAATATCATCCAATTTGCACTCGTTATTCCCATAAGTATGAACAATACCAACCCTGACTTAATGTTGCGCTATTTCGGCATATTCATGGCGATCTTCCTGCCTCTCTCGTCCATTTTACAAGGCTTTGGCCTAACCTATGTTAACAGCGCGTGGATGCTGAGCTGGCTCGAGGCCAGCGCCCCTTCTGCCGCTCCCACTGAAACGGAAAACGAAATCATCCAATATGATGCGTAAACTGCTACTGGCATTTCTCATCGCTGCAATCTCATTAGTGGGCGGATTTGCGGTCCGCGCACAGGAGGCGGCCCGCGCGGAGATCATCAAAATCGACGCAGGCGACTTCCCTACCATGCACGGGATGTTAGACGTCTACGACGCGGATGGCAAATTTGCTTCCGCTTTAGATGCTACTAACCTGACCCTGCTGGAGGACGGCAACCCGTTGCCCCTGACATCTCTCGTTGAAGAAGAGGTCGGCGCCCAAATCGTGGTTGCCATTAACCCTGGTCCCGCTATGGACACGCGCGATTCCCTCGGCACTTCACGCTACGATCAGATCGTCGAGGCGCTGCGCATCTGGGCAGAAGCACGCCCTGTCGCCCCAACTGATGAGATGAGTCTCATTACCACCGCGGGGCCGATCCTCGTCAACGCCAGCGCCAGCGAATGGCGCAATAGTCTGGTCTCCTTCCAGCCGGATGCAAGAGCATCCATCCCCAGCCTGCAATCACTCTCCTTTGCCCTTGATCTGCTCGAAGGACAGCAAGGCTCCCAGGAAGGCATGAAGCGCAGCATCCTCTTCCTGACCCCGCACCTCCCCGATCAAACCACTGTTGATACTCTCGAAGCCCTCACTGAGCGCGCCATCCTTTTGAACGTGCGCGTCAACGTCTGGCTGATTGATACCGACGCCTACTTCGTCCACTTTAGCGCCAATGCGCTTAAATCAATGGCACTTCAAACCGGCGGTAGCTACTTCGCCTACTCCGGCATCGAAACCCTACCCGATCCTGAAAGCTACTTTGCCCATCTGCGGCATGTCTACACCTTCGATTATGAATCGAATCTTTCCGTTGGAGGCGCGCATGCACTCGCCATGCAGGTACAGCGCAGCGACCTGAGCATCACCTCTGAAAGCACCAATTTCACGCTCGATATCCAGCCACCGAACCCTTTGCTCGTCTCGCCTCCAGCGCAAATTGTGCGTCAGGCACCCGAGGACGATCCCTATAACACCGATCTCCTTCTCCCGAACGAAACCACCCTCGACCTTCTGATCGAGTTTCCCGACGGGCACGAACGCCCGATCACACGCGCCAGCCTCTACGTTGACGACGAACTGGTCAGTGAAATCAACGAAGCCCCCTTCGAACAACTTCAATGGGACATTAGCGGATATACCAACAGCGCAGAATATTCCTTGCGCGTTGAGATCGAAGATTCGCTTGGCCTCACGCAAAGCAGCATCGGCATCCCCGTCTCTCTGACGGTTGTACAGCCCCCCAGCGGAATTCTCTCCTTTTTTGGACGTTACGGATCGCTCGTGACCATTGGCGTGATCGCGTTAACCGGACTTATTCTCGGCTTGATCCTACTTGTGGGTGGACGCCGCCGCATCTTAAGCGCACGTCGTGAAGCCCAGCAAGCCTCCCATGACCCCGTCACCCAACCACTGCCGCCTCCCAAAAAGGAAAAGGCGGGCAAACGTCTGCCCCTTCCCAACTGGCGACAATCCCCAAAGCGGACACGCGCAGCAGCCTATTTGGCACGTCTTAACGGAAGCGGCCTTTCGCACAAGGGCACACCGATCCCGCTCAACGATGAGGAGATGACTCTTGGTGCCGACCCTGTTAAGGCGGCGTACGTGCTCGATGATCCATCCATCTCAGCGCTGCATGCTGTTTTATCCAAAACAGAAGATGGAAATTTCATCCTAAAAGATCAGGATTCGGTAGCCGGGACGTGGGTCAACCTTGAGAAAGTCCACACAGAGGGGGTACTACTCGCTCACGGCGATGTGATCCATTTTGGCGCAATGCGCTATCAGTTTGTGCTTGAAAAAGCACCCAAAAAAGTAAAGCCCAAAGTGAAGGTTGAAAAATGATCCCTGCTGAAAACGCCCATTTATATGTGGCTGCCTTCAGTCATAAGGGTATGAAAAAGGGGAAAATTAACGAAGACCGGTATGCGATCTCTTCGTTTCAGTTCAACGAGGGTGATTCGACCCCGATTCTTTTTGCGATTGTCTCCGACGGCATCGGCGGCCATCAGGCGGGCGAAGTTGCCGCTGAAATGGTGGTCGATTATGTCAGCCAGGCTGTTGCAGACAGCAATGGCGAGAATCCTTTAGAAACCATCGCCATCGCAGTGGATGCCGCCAATGAGGCGATTGTTCACTTGGCAGAGGAAGACGATAGAAAACAGGGCATGGGCGCAACCTGCGTCTGTGTTTGGGTAGTTGATAATCGTTTATATGCAGGCTATATTGGCGACTCGCGTTTGTATCTCATGCGTGGAGCATCCATCCGCCAGTTGTCGATTGACCACACCTGGATTCAGGAAGCGATGGATAAGGGTGTCATCACCCCAGAGCAGGCACGTAACCATCCGAATGTACATGTGATTCGGCGCTATATCGGTTCATCCCCTGCTCCTGATGTAGACTTCCGTATACATCTGAACTCCGAACAAAATGATGATGAGATGCTCGGCAACCAAGGTTTGCCCCTGCAAGGGGGCGATATACTGTTGCTGTGCAGCGACGGTCTAACCGATCTAGTTTGGGACGATGAAATTCTGGAGATCGTGCGCGCGAAGAAAGACCTGAAAATTGCGGCGCAGACCTTGGTCGAGTTGGCAAATGAGCGCGGGGGACACGATAATTCAACCGTTGTGCTACTCGGTGTCCCCAATACGCAGAAGAAGCATTCTCTGAAGAAACTTCCCCTTGGCTGGCTGATCGCGGGCGTGGTCGGGTTTCTGGCATTCATATCTATTTCAATCGGTTTTCTGTGGTATCTGACACGGCCTGTTGCCACTCCAACACCCAGCGTGACTGCAACAATCGAGTTTCCAACCGAGACAATGCCCCCAAGTGAGACATCCGTCCTACCAACAGCAACACTCGCCCCCACCCTGACACTCACCCCGCGTCCTACGCAAGGACCGACCTATACTCCCTGGCCCACAAATACGCCAGAAAACTAAAACGCCGAAGGATTTCACCTTCGGCGTTTTGATTTAATCACAAATCTCGATCTTATCAGGAATATTCGGCACTGAGCAGATGAAGACAAATGGTTCATCGCCGATAGATTCATAGGAATGTTTCAGCCCTGCGGGGATAAAAAGAATATCGTCTTTTTCAACTTCATGCACTTCATCACCGAGCACAACACGTCCGTGTCCACCTAGGACGATCTGTTCGTGCTCGACTTCGTTGGTGTGCAAGGGCATTCCACCACCGGGTTGGATCTCAAAACGGCGCATTGCAAAATTTGGGGCTTCATCAGATGAGATCAAGACCTGCATGGTGGTCTTCGTCCCGGCTTTGACTTCGGTCACTTCAGCATCAGAAAACTTTTTAACTGGCATAATTTTCTCCTTTTAAGTTTATTCAGCACCCGGATTGACGGGGGCAGCTTCCCAGGCTTTTAGGAATTCGAGTGATTTTTCGTTTGAATGCAAGAATGAGAAACGCGCGACTTGACGACCAAGCTCTAGAAGGCGTTTTTCGATATCTGCATCTTTGAGCGTGCCATCGTCGTTGAAGGCTTTCCACGCAGCAGCAATCGAAACCTGATCAGGGATAACCCAGGCATGCAACGAGCGACCGATGGTGCGCAAACCGTTCAAAGCATTCAGGGCACCCATCGCCCCACCGGATGTTCCAAGGAGACCGATCATCTTACCTTCAAATTCCTTGAAGCTCATCATATCAATTGCGTTCTTCAAAACACCGCTAAAACTACTATGATATTCAGGCGTACCGATGATAATTCCCTGTGCACTTCTTACATCGTCGCGCAGACGAGCCACGTCGGGCGGATAGCCGCTTTCATCTTCTTTGCCGTCGCAAAAGATCAACTCGTATTCACGCAGGTCGACCATCTGGGTTTCTGCACCAGCTTCTGCGGCGCCTTTCAAGGCAATTTCAAGTGCTTTTCGCGTATTACTATTGGGGCGCAAGCTGCCACAAATGGCAATCACACGAACTTTATCTTCTTTTGTTGTACTCATAGTATTTCTTTCTACTGATTCTTCTGTACGGTCCCGTTGACCACGTTCCAGATTTCTGCGCTCTCTGAAAATTCATTGGTAAACAAATCTAAATCCGTTGTTGTGAGCAACGATTGCTCTGCTTTGCCGAGATAATTGAGCAGGTCAGCACGGCGTTGGGGGTCAAGTTCGGCCATCACTTCGTCGAGCAGGATGACGGGGTATTCGCCGGAGCGAGCTTTCATCCAGTCCACTTCAGCGAGTTTGAGTGAGAGCAGGGTGGTGCGCATTTGTCCACGCGAACCATAGTCGCCGATGTCGATGCCGTTGGCGAGGAAGCGTAATTCGTCGCGGTGCGGGCCGACCGTCGTCACGCCGCGCGCGATCTCCTCGCGGCGCAGCGAAATCAATTCTTCGGTAAAACGTTCTTTAATGGTAGCAAGCTCAAGGTGAGAGCGATCCGCAGGGGCTGTCATCTTGAGGGCGAGCTGATTTTCGGGAGCGGGCAGCGGGTCGAAGGCAGGACGATAATCCAATCTCAAAACTTCTTTGCCGTGCGTCAGTTCGTGATGAACGCGTGCGGCGAGTGCCTCCAGCTCACGAATGGCCTGGATGCGCCACAGAATCAGCTTTGCACCGCGATCGGTGACTATTTCATCCCAATAGGCGAGTTGGTCAGGGTCGCCGCCGCGCTCGGAAAGCTGTTTGAGCAGGGCGTTGCGCTGCGAGATGGCCTGCGCATACTCGCTGAGCGTGCGCGCATAAGCGGGGACGATCTGCGCGAGTGTGTGATTGAGATAGCGACGACGTTCGTCCGGACCACCTTCAACGATCTGGGACATCTGCGGGACAAAGAGCACGGCGTTGAAACTGCCGATGATCTCACTTGCTGGACGCTTGACTCCGTCTAGGAGAATTTCTTTGCGGAGGCGCATTCCTCGTTGAACGCCCACCGGTTCAAAGATGAGGCGCACTTCAAGTTTGTGCCGCGACCCAGCCCGCTCATACTCCCCAACGATGCGCCCAACGGTCAGTTCTCCGCTGCGGGCCGCTATGAAATTGACCAGTTGACGATCAGAGTGCGTTTGAAAGGACGTGAATGCGGCGAGAAAGTAGATAGCCTCAAGCACGCTCGTTTTCCCCTGTGCATTGCTGCCCACCAACAAAACAGACCGCCGTGGAAGATCAATATCCAGGCGGGCAAAGTTGCGGAAGTTGGTGAGGGAGAGGCGAGTTAGGTGCATGAAATGAAACGTGATGTGTGAAGCGTGATAATCGAAAATTCACGCTTCACCTTCTACACTTTAGACATTATCTACGTAATCTGCGTCGGGTTTCCAAATGCTTTCGGCAAGATCGGTGAAGAGCACGCCTTCAAGGTGATCAATCTCATGTTGAAAGATGCGTGCTACCCAACCGTTAAGTTTATATTTGACATTCTGCCCGTGCTTATTCTGCCCTTTGACGACGATGGAAATAGAACGTTCTACATCGCCAACAAAGCCAGGAATGGAGAGACAACCCTCAACGCCCATTTCCTTGTCGCTGGAAGCACGTGTAATTTCGGGATTGACAACGGCGTAGAGTTTCGGGGGAACAGTTTCATCCTCGTCGTCGCCGTATTCGATCACGACAAGGCGCTGCAAAATGCCAACTTGCGGGGCAGCAAGCCCAACGCCAGGGGCGTCCCGCATGGTCTCGACCATATCGTCGATCAGGGTGCGCAATTCATTATCAAATTTGGTGACGGTGTGTGCCTTTTTCCGTAAAACGTCATTCGGCACGGTAACAATTTTTCTTAGAGCCATATTTCTACCTTTATAAATTGAGTTCTTCGGAGAGCATTTTACCCGATTTTCGTAATTTTCTTTGATGGGCTTATTTTTGTTTAATGATATACTTTTGAAAATTCACCAATAACATTGATAAAGAGGTCTGGCATGAGAGTTACCGTCCTTCAAGAGAATCTGGCTCGTGGTTTAGGGATCGTTTCCCGCGCTGTTTCCCCGCGCAGTACCCTTCCTGTTCTGGCAAATGTTCTAATAGCCAGTGATGAGGGCCGTTTGCGCCTTTCAGCAACAAATTTGGAGTTGGGCATTACCGCCTGGATTCCTGCCAAGGTTACAGAAGAAGGTTCCACGACTGTGCCCGCACGCACTTTCTCAGACCTTGTAAATACGCTCCCCGGTGATCAGGTGGAACTTAAGCTGGAATCTGAAACCCAAACCCTGCACATCAAAAGCGGCGCATCGAATAACGATGTAAAAGGCATTGATGCGCAAGAATTCCCGCCTTTGGCCGTACCCGATATGGAAGGCGCAATTCAACTCAACGTAGTCGATTTCAAAGAGATGATCCATCAGGTCGCCTTTGCTGCATCCAATGATGAAGCTCGCCCCGTTTTGATGGGCGTACTTGTAACCGTAACCGGCGATCAGATCGTGATGGCGTCTGCAGATGGCTTCCGCCTGTCAGTTCGCAAGGCTACTCTCTCAGCGCCAGTTGCTGAACCGATCCATGCCATTATCCCTGCCCGCGCGCTGAACGAATTAGCCCGCATCGCTGGCGATGGGAACGACATGATCTCAATGGTCGCGCCAAAAGGCCGTGGACAGGTCATCTTCCGTGTGAAAGATGCCGAATTGGTCTCCCAATTAATCGAAGGCTCCTTCCCTGACTACGAACAGATCATCCCGCGCTCATACAAATCCCGCACACTGGTTTCGACCGCTACGCTGCTGAAAGCCTGCAAACAAGCAGAGATTTTCGCACGCGAAGGCACGAATGTTGTCCGGCTGGATATCAAAACTGCCGCCAACGATATGGAACCTAGCGAAGTCGAGATTTCTGCTCAATCGGAAGAAACCGGATCGAACGAAACCATTGTTGAAGCCACTGTGGACGGAATTGGTTTGCTGATCGCTTTCAATGTCAAATTCCTGCGCGAAGTGCTGGAGATCGTTAAATCACCGAACGTTGCCATCGAGACATCAGCGCCCAATGCTCCAGGGGTCATCCGCCCTGTTGGGGATGAGGACTTTACCCACGTCATCATGCCGATGCATCTGGGGTAACCTTGTACTGGTTTCCTAACCAAGATTTCATCTCAAGTGTCAGGGTAAAGAAAAGCCCTGGCACTTTTTGTATAAAACCAATTCAGAAAACATTATGACCTTAGCAGCTCCCTCCAATGATCGTATTCTTAATATTTATCTGACACTCAATCAATATCCCGTTTTGAGCAGTCGCATCCGCGCTCGTATGCGGCGTGAACTTTTCGAGCGCGGCATCATCACGCGCGAGGTTTTTAATGCCGAGGCACGCGAGAAAGCCCTACTTTCGCAAACTCGCGAAGGCTTGCACGATCCGTTCTCTGAAGAAAGCTCAGAAATCTGGGAACTGCGTCTCTCACGTATTCGTGATTCGCTGACCGATTTCTATTTTGCCTATAATTTCCCCTACGAACATTTCGAAGATATCATTATTAAGATTCTTGCCGAGCGCAGCGATGATACGCCTGATTTAGTGACCTTCAACCCAGAACTAGCCCCGCAAGATATGATCTTCGATCAGGCGCTGGCAATCGAAAAGTTGCCGCCACAAGAGCGAGGGCCACTTGAAGCACGTTTACAGGAGATTAAGGTCGTCCTCATCCGTACAATGATCAGCGACCAGCTCGCATATATCAACATCGCGAAAAAATGGTTCCGCGTTAAGGACCTGTACAGAATCCGCAAACGCAAAATCGGACAAGGCAAGATCGGCGGAAAATCCGCGGGCATGCTGCTAGCAGCTCGTATTCTGGCTGAAAAAACCCCTGAAGCAACTCGTGAGAACTTCCGCACCCCAAATTCCTATTATATTGGTTCTGATGTGATGTATTCCTTCATGTCCAATAATGGGTTAATGAAGTGGGCAGACCAGAAATACAAAACCGAAGAAGAGATTCGCGCTGAACATCCTAAACTGGAAGCTGAGTTCGTCGCAGCGAAATTCCCTGAGGAGATCATCGAACAACTCCGCGAAGTGATCGAAAAAGTCGGCAAACAACCCCTTATCGCGCGCTCATCCAGTTTGCTTGAAGATAATTTTGGCCACTCCTTTGCAGGAAAATATGAAAGCTACTTCTGTCCCAATCAGGGAACGCCGGAAGAAAATTTAGCCGACCTTACCGATAATATCGCGCGTGTTTATGCCAGTGCCCTACGCGCTGAGCCGATCGTCTACCGCAGCAAAACCGGTCTACTGGACTATGACGAACGCATCGCTATCTTGCTTCAGTTCGTTGAAGGCGAGCCTTTTGGCAAATACTATCTTCCGCATGGCGCAGGGGTTGGCTTCAGCCGTAATCTTTACCGTTGGTCGCCCGACATCAAACGCGAAGACGGCTTCCTGCGTCTGGTCTGGGGGATGGGCACCCGTGCCGTCGACCAGACGGGTAACGATTATCCGCGTCTCGTCGCCCTCAGCCGTCCATTGTTGCACCCAGCCGCAAATATGAAAGCGATCCAGCGGTACTCGCAGCAGTACGTCGACGCCATCGATCTTGAAGAAAATAAATTCACAACCATTTCCACCAAAGAACTCTTCGATCCGCACTATGCCCCCCTGCGCTATATCGCCCAATCTGTCGAAGATGGCTATCTTTCCGCGCTGCGCACCAACCTGATGGATAAAGAGAAACTAGTCGTCAACTTCGATGAATTATTACGGCGCACGAATTTTGCCGAAAACATGAAAGAAGCGCTGAAAATTCTTGAAAAATATTACAAATCGCCTGTCGACACCGAGTTCGCCATCAAAATCCTTGAGCCACGCGCCTTGCACCCCAAGATCGAAATCACCCTTCTGCAATGCCGTCCGCAAAGCCATATCAAGGAAACTAATCCTGTACGCTTGCCCGAAAAGATCAATGAAGAAGATGTCATTTTCTCGACCAAACGCATGGTTCCACGCGGCAGCATTCCACGCATTGACTATGTGCTCTTCGTCTCCCCCGATTATTTCAGCATCGAATCGCAGGCAGAGCGGAATAAATTGGAACGCTCGATCGGCCTGCTGAACGCCAAACTGGAAGATGAAAACTTTATCGCGGTCGGTCCTGGACGCTGGGGAACATCGAGCCCGGATTTGGGCGTGCACATCGGCTACGCAGACGTATATAACACCCAGGCTTTGATCGAGCTGTCCGGCGAGGGAGTTGGTACCGCACCCGAACCTTCTTTCGGCACCCATTTCTTTCAGGACCTAATGGAAGCTCATATTTATCCCCTCGCTATTTATCTTGATGATGAAGACGTGCAATTTAGCGACGATTTCTTCTACAAAACCCCTAACCGTCTTGCAGACTGGATCAATGCTGACAAAAAACTAATGCGATGCCTGCACTTGATCGCCGTTGAAGATTTCCGTCCTGAGCATTACATCACCCTCGTTATGGACGATGAAAAAGGACGTGCGGTTGCCTTTTTGGAGAGGGAAAATAACGAAGAACAAAACAATCCCCCTTCGTGAAATTCTTTATTACGCTCTTAATCGCCGATCTTGTAAACTACAAATCGGCGTTTTTTATATCTTTCGCACTCGAAAATCGTAATGTTATTTTATGTAATGAAAGCATCCATATCCCCCACAAGAATATTGCCTGCATGATTATCGCTGTACGCCCAGTTATGCCCGCTGGTGAGCGTACCAACCCTCAAGAGCGCTGCAATGATGAGATGAATGCTCAGGGAGACGAATTATATTTTGGTCACGGAGATGGTATTTGACGATACGGTAATGAAATCTTGAAAGTGGCGCCTTTACCTTCGCCTGCGCTTTCAGCCCATAATTTTCCGCCCTGTGCTTCAATCAATCCTTGTGCAATTGTCAAACCAAGTCCCATGCCGCCATAGCGACGGACATTGGGAGACTCGACTTGATAAAACTTTTCAAAAATGGCTCTAAGTTGATCAGCGGCAATTCCTATGCCATGATCTTCGACCCAGCAGATGAGCCGATCTCCATTCTGTTTGACGCCGAGAATAACGGTTTCGTTTTCGGGGGAGAAACGCACGGCGTTATGCAAAAGGTTGACGATGGCAGAACTAAGTTTTTTTGCGTCCAAAAGACAACTCAAAGGCTCAGTCGGGAAATCGAACACGATAGTTTGTCCCTTGACCTTCGCCATCTCCTGAATCTCTTGCGCAGTTGTTTCAAGCAATTCTTGCAAGACCACGCTGCGAGGTAAGAATGTGGATGCATCTGTCTCAAGCATGGTCAGATTATTCATATCTTCCAGCAAGGTGCGCATCTGTAAGGCAGCATTCAGCACATGCTCAGCATGATCGGAAGCCTCACCGTCTGCATCTTCACGCAAAAAAGTAGCATAGCCAATAATGATGCCCAAAGGCGTCCGCAGCTCATGAGATGCCAACGCCAGAAAATTACTCTTCAATTGATCAGCTTTACTGACTTTTTCATAGGAGTTCTTCAAAGCTTGGATCAACTGAGCGTTATGGATCGCCACCGCAGCATGAGAAGCAACCACTTCCAATGTAGTCTGGTCTTCTTCCGTGAAAGAGCCTGTTTTCTTATTCAGAGATTCTAAAACGCCAATCGTTCGCTCACGAATTCGCAAAGGAACCCCCAGCAAAGAACGCGTCTGAAAACCGACATGTTCTGAAGCCTCTTTATTATGTCGCGGGTCACCTTCAAGTTCATCCAAGATAATCGGCTCGTGGGTTCTAAAAATTGTCCCCGCCAAACTATCATTGATCGGCACCGGTATCTCGGCCAGTTTGTTTACGTCTGATCCAGTTGCTGCAGCAAAAAACAGTTCGCCCAAATTCTCATCGTATAAAAGGATTGAAGCGGCCTCGCAGTCCAAGATATCTGCTGCCGTTTCAATAATGATCTTCAGCATGTCATTCAAATTCAATGTCGAATTGAGTGACGTACTCAAACCAACCAAACGCTGCAAGCGCTCAGCCATTTTCTTTACTTCAATAAAAGAACGGGAATCCATTTCCAGCATAGCCGCTATAGTGTAGCGAAAAGGATGTGAATCCACAATCCCCAATTTGTTTAGAACGTATGTTCTGGATCATTTTAAAAGAAAAGGAGAGATGGAGCGCATCTCTCCCTGATATTGAACTTGCTTCCATTAAAAAAGTATCAGTCTATATTTAGATCATCCCCGCTAACCGGCACCCGACGTGAGAGTATTAACCAAAGCACGAACACTCCCAAAGGAATCCAGCCCATCACACTCGCCAGCGTCCCGCCAAGGGCACTATTAAAACCCGGAGCGAGGAACATCAAAGAAAGGGATGCGACAGCATTTATCGAACCATGTGCCAAAGCAGGCGCCCACGGGCTGCGTGTGTTAAGGTAAAGCCAGCTAAGAATGATGCCAACAAGCACAGTAAAAACGACCATCATCAACACGCCCAAAACTGGATAGCCTGGATAGTTAAGCCCCTGTACAATAGCAGGTGCATGCCAAAGGCCCCAGATGACATTGCTGAGAATAATAGCTTTCCACTGTCCAAGCGGCAACAGCTTGGGTAAAAGAAAACCACGCCAGCCCAGCTCTTCACCAAAAGCAAAGATCATATTGAAAAGCGGAGCAATCAGAAGCGCTGCTCCAACTTGCAAAGAAATGATCGTCATAGGGTCTAACGTAACCGTTTCAAGCGAGGCAGCCAGCGCGTCACGGACAAGAGAAAGTTCAGGATCAAATTCTGCCACGCGGAATAAAACGGTCACCGCGCCAGTCAGCACCGATAAAACAGGGAAGAGCAACCAAGCCCAAAGATAGAAGCGTTTCGAGCCCAATGTTTTGATATTCAATACCGCGAGCGAGCCATCCGCTTTTTTCGTAGCGATGATCGCCGCAATCCCCGGCGCCCACATTGCAAGCGCAAAGAAGACCGTGATCATAATTTGATGGAGCTGTGGGTCTGCATCCCTGAATGCTAAAGGCACAAGAAAGAGCACCCAGGAAACCGAAAAAGCAAGGATCAGAAAAGTCTTCAAAGACTTACGATCAAGGGTTGATGAAGTTTGTGTGGTCATTTTGCCTCGCGTTGAAAAAGTATATAAGAGTAGATATAGAGAAAAGCAGTGGTACTCAAGATAGGCACAAGTATGAACCAAATAGCCTGCCCGCCAAAGAGAAGCCCAAGGATTGTAATTGCACCTGAGACCATAAAGAGATTGCCTCCTACGCGATGAGTCTCTTCCCAGACTTTATCACTGCTCAATGTCCACGGGGTACGAATGCCAATAAACCAGTTCCGTTTTGCAGATCGGATCATGTACCCGATGAAGATAAAGAGTAACCCCATCGCGGGCATAATCGCCGTTCCCATCTCGAAGGCGCCATTTCGCAAGTTCCAAAGGATTGTAAGTGCCCATATGTAGGTAAGGAAAATCTCCATCGCGAGAATAAAGAGATTGAACATTCCACGAAATTCGGCGATATTTTCCTTGAGAGGGTCCAGATAAGGGATGACCAGAAAGAGAACAAGCAAGCCCACAGAAATCAACGGGAGCATAAAAACTCCCCAGAACTTGCTCATATATCCATTGACTTCATCGTTGGCTCCCCAATGTGAGGCCATCGGATCAGGCAATTGGTCGTAGAACATAACGCCAGCAATCACGGACAGAAAGATCACGATGCTAACTAGAATTACGGTTGTTTTTGTATTCATTATATTCTCCTAACTTATGTTTCATGTGAAACAAAGCCGTTCACGAAAGTGCCTTGCGATCGCCGTCCTGTTTCCAAACCCAATAGGAATAGGAATAGGTAAAAATCAGAATAACAAAAACGCCGCCAATTAGTAGGCCAAAACTTAGCTCTCCGCGTTGCAAGAAGGCACTCAGAAAAACCATCAGCCCGACCAAAAAGAAAAGACGGCCACCCAAGCGATGCGTCTTATTCCAGGATGCTTCACTGGATAATGCCCAAGGAGTACGGATACCAAACATGAAATTGCTACGAATTTTGCCCATATAGTTTCCGATTGCCATGAAAAGAATACCCATAGCAAAAGACATTACCATCGTCATATTGATGGTCTTGCCCAGCGCCACAGCTGTTGTAATCAAATGCAACACTAGCATAAGGAGCACAACAAAAAACCAAACTACCTTATAAGCCTTTTGAGACTGCTGCAAGTTTTCTACACGTGGCTCCATACGAGGAATGAAGGCCAGTAATAACGATAAGAAAAAGATCAAACCTGGTCCCATTAGTAAACCAAAAGCTTTACCCCCGTAATTATCAACCTCGCCTTGTGCATTCCAATGAACAGGAATCTTTGCATCAGCGGGAACTTTTGCCCACGCAAAAATGGTCACAGCGACAGCGAGCAAAAAGATCACACCGCTAAAGACGAGCATACTTTTGTTATCATATTTTTTTTTCATTATTGGTACCTCTGGCTTCAAGCCCAAACATCTCCATCATCGCCATCATCGTTTCTTCCAGTACGGTGACGTTCAATCGATATACAATATAATTTCCTTCACGAGTTCCTTGAATCAAATCAGCTTCTTGCAAAACAGAAAAATGCCTTGAAAGGGTTGGTTTTGCAAAATCAAAATGCTCAGCGAGTTCTCCGGCATTCATATCGCGTTCACGTAGCAATTGCAAAATTTTTCGTCTAGTCGGATCAGCCAAAGCCTTATACACTTTTGTTGCCATATCTGTTGTTATGTCTCCATTTTTTATTTCCATATTCTAATTAGCCATTTAGCTAAACAGCTAATTAGAATATATCCTTATTTCTGATTCTTGTCAATATTGATCGATAAAAAAAAGAACCGCTCGTCTTGACGAGCGGTTCTTTTTTTTCAACTTGTCTAGTCCAATTTATTGAACGGGCGTTTCGGTTGCGACTACATCGGCTTCGACCGGCGCACCGAGCGCGGTAGCTTCATCAGCGCTTTCGGGCATACCAGCTTCTACCCAGCGAATGAACATATTGACATATTCATCCTTGAGCGCCTTTCCGCTCGGCGGCATGACATTGATGGTCTCGCCATCATTGCCTGTGACTTCATGCTGCTGAATGACTTGGAGCAAGATGCTATTCATGTCACCAGCGACAACGTTCGGCCCATTATTTCCACCACTGACAATCCCTGTATAAGTATCCATAATGTAGTCATTATTTTCTTTTCCTTCACGATGACAGGAGACACAGTAGCGTTTTGACACGGCAGAAATGTGCACTTCATAGGAAGGTACTTCACCCTCAGCCAATGCGGGGATCGCAGAGGCGACAGCATCTGCCGGCACTTCAGCACGATCATCCCATGTGTAGCGCATAAAGGTCACGATGTATTCGATCTCGCTCGGAGTCAACTCCCCGCCGTAGGCACCACCAAAAGGCGGCATACCCAGATTCGGTTGACCATAAGCGATGATGTCAGCAAGCGATCCATCATTGCGGGTGTACATTTCGTCTTTGGTATTAATCGGCTTGACGGGCAAACTTTCTTCTGTTCCATCAGCAGCCGTCGCTGTAATTTCTCCGCCTTCACCTTCAGCACCATGACACTCCACACAGTTGATCGAATAGAGGTCCTGTCCAAGCACCATCTTTTCCGCAACAGTACTGGCAACATATGTCTCTTCTTCACCTTCCGCCAACACAGAAGTTTGTTGATACGTCCAGCCGATGATGCCAACCACCAAAACACTCATAATCCACAAAGCGGGCTTTCGCCAAGAGATATTCACATTAGGCTTCTTGTAAACCGAAAAGAACATCAATCCTGCGACCAGAACAAACAAGACCAGAGCCATCAAGCCCGATAGCACTGTCGCAGCCTTGAAAGTTAAAGTCACTATTCCCGCAAAAATAAAGCTCATCAACCCAATAGCAAAAGGACGCTTGGCATAATGACGGAAAGGGTTTTTATCATAAAGCGGCAAGAGCAACAAAGCGACAACCAGGATGCCGGGGATTACCGCAGCGCCGACCCATTCCAGTGCACCCGGGAAGTATTTCAGAAATTCAAAGAGGAAGAGGAAATACCATTCAGGGCGGGGAACATAAGTTGCGTCTGTGGGATCAACTTTGGGTTCCGGATGAACACCAACAAAAGTCGCTAAACCGATCAACAGGATGAAAAGCGCAAAGGAGACCAGTAAATCTTTATAGATGCTATCCGGCCAAAAGCGTTCGCCTTTTTGCAGCTTCTGCTCGTATTTATTATTTACTTTTTTCTTGTATTCGTCATTCATCGGAGCACTCCTTAATCATCCGCATCGGGATACGCAGATTCACCATGACGCATAATCAGATACAGGTGAACACCGATCAGACCAGCTAAAGCAGCGGGCAGCATCCAAATATGAGCGGAGAAGAAACGCGAGAGCGTCAGAGCACTCACGTCCGTGCCGCCACGCAGGGCTTTCAAAATGAAGCCGCCAATGCCCGGAACAACACCGCCAATATTCGTACCAACAACTGTTGCCCAATAGGCGCGCTGATTGAACGGTAACAAGTAGCCGGTGAAACCCATCCCAAGCGTGAGCAAGAAAAGGAAAACACCCACCATCCAGGTCAGTTCACGCGGGTATTTATAAGATGCTGAGAAGAAAACACGCAGCATGTGAATAAAGACCACCAAGACCATCAGCGTCGCACCCCAGTGATGGATACCGCGAATCAGCCACCCGAAAGCAACACCATTCATGATGTACTGAATGCTATCGTAAGCATGATCCGGCGAGGGAGTGTAGTAAACGGTAAGAAATATCCCGGTAAGTCCCTGCATCACAAACAGAAACAAGCTGGCGCTCCCGAGCGTGTTCCACCAATTCCCGTGGGGCTCAGGGCGATCCAAAAGGTTTTTATAGAGGCCGTCGAAACCAACACGTTCATCCAGCCAAGCATAGATTTTTTGCCACATAGTCTTATCCTTCGAATGGAACTGCGGGGAAGCGGATCATCAGCGTGCCTTCCTCGATATTGGTTTCATAGCGATCAAGCGGATGTGGCGGCGGGCCGCCGAGCACCTCGCCCTCGACCCCAAACTGGGCATCGTGACAAGGGCAAACATACTCGCCCCGAGCTTCTACCCAGTTAACGCTGCAACTCAAGTGGGTACAACGATTGGACAGCACCAACATCTCAGATTCGGATTTGCGTAAAACAAAACCACCATAACTGTTGACCGTCTTTTCCCAGCCATTGATATTGGAACGAGTAAAAGAAAAAGCTTTTGGCGTGCCGATAGGGAAATTTTCCAGCGGTCCGAGCGGAATCCAGGCTTCGCCTGATTGGGCTTTCAACGCCGGGTCAATCAAATACCCGATCACCGGAATACCCATCGCAACGCCCATAATAGAACCAAGCGCCGCAGTCGTAACCTTAACAAAATCCCGCCGGCTTATTCGATGCGAACTTGCCATGCGTACCTCCTTGGGCTTTCTTTAGAATCTATAAATTCTTGGATAGCTTATGACCCCGGCAATAGTCAATACCACAGAGATCAAAAACCTGATTGGGGATGTCAAAAGAATATAAATTTATTGATTTTTGACTACAGGATTATAAAGGTCTACTTAATCTTTATTAGAGGAAGTCTGAAACTAAATATCTATGTACATTGTCACTTTCTGTGACTAGGTCACAATGGGATAATGAATGCGTTTCCACCATGATATAACTGGCATAATAGATATTCTTTTTTAAAAGCAGGAAAATATCTTAGGCATTGTGGCGGGAGCAATTAGAAAGTATCCCTACACAGGAGGCGCAAATGGCTCTTAATCGGAAAGTTGGTTTCTTCACGGGACTGAAATATAAAGGGGGCGGACCTATGTGGGCGTGGATCCTACACCGCCTTAGCGGCTTGGCGATGGTATTCTTCGTCGGTTCCCACATCATCGCAGGTTTCCTCACCCAGCAATTTGGCAGCGACGTTGGAATCGCTATCAACATCATTTATGAAAACTGGATATTCCAACTGGTGCTCTTCTTCCTGGTCATCTTCCACGCGATCAACGGATTGCGCGTCACCATCCTTGACCTGTGGCCTGCGCTGCTGGAACACCAACGAGAAGCGATCTGGCTACAATGGCTTGCGTTTATCCCCTTGTATGGTCTGATCCTCTTCGCTGTGCTCAAAAGCACACTGGGTCTCTAGGAGGATATGGATATGAGTTCACGAACAGTAGCAAAACGCGGTTTCAGTCTTGACTATATCATGTGGCTCTTCATGCGCCTTTCAGCGCTGGGTCTCTATCTGGTTGGATTGATCGGCTTGGTTGCCGCCTTCATTATGGGTGCCCGTACCCAAACCGATATTAGCACGGTTGTCCGCTGGATGTTCTTCCCCAATCCCAGCCATGTTGTTAGCAGCGATATCGTCAACCTCGACGGCTTCATCAATAGCTTCTGGCAAGTCATGCAGATGCTGGCTGTCTTCTTTGGCGTAACGCACGGCATCAACGGTCTGCGCATCGTCGTTGAAGATTTCATCAGCAGTGGCTGGGGGCGCCCCATTTGGCGCGGCTTTATCTTCATCCTCTGGCTCTTCATTTTATTGGTAGCCGTCTACGTTGTCTTGGCTTCCTAAGGAGTGGCTTCATGAAAAAACATCAATTTGAAGTCGTAGTAGTTGGTGCTGGTGGCGCAGGCTTAATGGCCGGTTTATACGCATCAAAATCTGCTTCGACGGCAGTTATCTCGAAACTTTATCCCGCCCGTTCTCATACGGGTGCAGCCCAAGGCGGCATCGGTGCCGCCCTTGGCAACCTTGAAGAAGATCGCCCCGAATGGCACACCTACGACACAGTCAAAGGCAGTGACTATCTCGGCGACCAAGACGCAATCGAATTCATGTGCAAAGAAGCGCCCGAGATTGTTTACGAACTTGAGCATATGGGCTTGCCCTTCAGCCGCACCGAAGATGGCAAAATTGCCCAGCGTCCTTTCGGTGGACACACCAACAACGAGACCGGCAAACCTGTCATGCGTGCTTGCTACGCTGCCGACCGCACCGGTCATATGATCCTGCAAACCCTTTACCAACAGAGCATCAAGAACAACGTCACCTTTTATGATGAATTTCAGATGATGGATATCATCCGCACCGAAGACGGTGTGGCTGGCGTCGTTGCACTTGAGATCGCAACAGGTGAATTACATGTCTTCCATGCCAAATCGGTTATCTTCGCAACCGGCGGCTGGGGGCGTGTTTGGGAGATCACATCCAACGCGTACGCTTACACGGGTGACGGTGTTGCTGTCGCCCTTCGACGCGGCATCCCCGCGCAGGATATGGAGTTCTTCCAATTCCACCCAACCGGCATCTACAAGATGGGCATTCTCATCACCGAAGGTGTGCGCGGCGAAGGCGGTATCCTGCTGAATGGCAAGGGCGAACGCTTCATGGAAAAAGAAGGCAACGCCCCCAATGTAAAGGAACTCGCTTCGCGGGATGTCGTCAGCCGTGCCATGTATCTTGAAATGAAACAAGGCAATGGGATTAACGGCAAGCGCTATCTCTACCTTGACGTGACACCTGAAACCGTTAACAAGTACGCTGCCCTCGACGGACGCACCCGTCCGGACGGAAGCCCGTATGTGGTAACGGGCGAAGAGATTCTCGGCAAACTGCCAGATATCATCGATTTCTGCGAAACCTATCTCGGCGTGAACCCCGTCACCGATCCGATGCCTGTCCAGCCGACAGCGCACTACGGCATGGGCGGTATCCCCACCGATAACTACGGGCAAGTCGTCATCGACAAAAAGCGTAATCCACTGCCCGGGTTCTTCGCCGTTGGTGAAAACGCCTGTGTTTCCGTGCACGGCTCCAATCGTCTCGGAACCAACTCCCTGCTCGATATCGTCGTCTTCGGTAAGCATTCCGGCATCAAAGCTGCCGAGTACGCCAAAGAAGCTGACTACATTCCGCTTCCCGACAATCCCACTGAATTCGTTGAAGAACAACTGAAAGCACTACTCGAATCTGATGGCAGTGAACGTCTCTCCGACATCGCTACCGAGATGAAAGAAGTCATGTTCGAGCATGTCGGTGTATTCCGCGTCGAAGAAGGTATGGCTGAAGCTGTTGAAAAGATCCGCGAGTTGAAGAAACGCTTCAAGAATATCAAGCTCGACGACAAAGGCGAGAAGTTCAATATGGACTTGCTCAACGCCTGGGAATTGAGCAACCTGCTCGATATTGCCGAAGTGACCGCCGTTTCTGCCCTCGAACGCAAAGAGAGCCGCGGCGCACACGCCCGCGACGACTATCCCGAACGTCTCGACGATGAATGGATGAAGCATACCTTAGCCTGGCTTGACGACGATGGAGTCAAACTTGACTACAAAGATGTGATCTACACCAGATTTGAACCGAAAAAACGGGTGTACTAGGAGGATATGATGACTCAAATTACCTTGAAACTCTTCCGCTATAACCCGGAAAAAGATAAGAAGCCCTATTACGACACCTTCACCGTCGAAGCTGAACCGACCGACCGCGTTCTTGATCTGATGGAAAACGTCAAGGGCCATCAGGATGGCTCGCTCTCTTTCCGTCGCTCTTGCGCGCACGGTGTCTGCGGCTCCTGCGCCATGCGCATCAATGGACAAAATCGCTTGGCCTGCAAGACTCTCGTTCAGGATATCAAATCAACCAGGATCACCGTCGAACCGATTCTTGGCTTGCCCGTCCTGAAAGACATGATCGTGGATATGGACCCATTCTTCGATCACTACAAATCCGTCATGCCGTACTTCGTCAACGACGATCCCGCTCCGGCACAGGAACGCATTCAAAGTGTTGAAGACCGCGAACGCTTTGACGACACCACCAAGTGCATTTTGTGCGGTGCTTGCACCACTTCCTGCCCGTCCTTCTGGTCGAACGACGAATACGTCGGGCCGGCTGCTATTGTCAACGCGCATCGCTTCATCTTCGACAGCCGCGACAAAGGCGCCGCCGAACGGCTCCAGATTCTCAACGACCAGTTCGGCGTCTACCGCTGCCGCACCATCTTCAACTGCACCGTTGCCTGCCCGCGTGAGATTCAAATCACTCAGGCTATCGGCGAAGTTAAGAAAGCCATCGCAACCGGCAATCTCGACTAAGAAAGAAAGTTTCTTTACAGCGCATTTGGTAAGGGCGGGTTTTAGACCCGCCCTTATTTTTTAAATACCCAAATCACGATCAGAACCAGGATCAACCCCAAAGCAATGATAAATATTATCGACTCGGAAGATGTATGCGTTTCTGGAACTACTTCGGGAACAGGTGTTGAAATTAATGTAGGAGCAACTGTCGGCGTCAGCGTGGGAGATTCCGGCGCCCGGTTATTCATATCGAAAACATAGAGAGCAATCGCCTGATATTCCTCATCTTTTAGCGTTCCCGGGTATTGAGGAGGATGTGTACTTTTCAAATAGTCATAAAACATCTGAAATGATGAGAACCGAGCTAATTTAGCTTGGCTGACCAAAGGCGGGACAACTGTGGGGATAGGGAAACCGGGATCATCTCTTTGACCACCATGACAACCTTTCGCCCAACAATTCTGATGATCTTCTGGCCAAAGTGCACGAAACTCGTCGGTAAGTCCCTGCCCGATATCCCCATGACATGTCATGCAGTGATACCAATACCAATAACACCCCAATTCATATTCACTGGGATTTTCCGGGAGTAATGGTTCAGCAAGCGGATCAAAGGTTGGAGTAGGGGAGAGAGAGCTTTGTGCATATGCTGGATGTGAAAAGTTTCCCGCTATCAAGAGAAATGATAGTAGCAGCAAAAAAGCAAGTGAAAAGGTAGTGAGTTTTCTCATAGTCCAGAACAGTATACAGAGAATCTAATACCATGCCTATGGTCAGCGAGAGGGGTTTCTCGCAAAGAAAAATACAACCATTAACATGTGGTGTGGACGAGAGTGTCGTATCAATTTTTCCTGACAGGAAAATCGCTATAAACGAGTAGAATATATTGAAATAACCTAATGAAAACAAAAAGGATTTCCCTATGAACCCCAAACCCGACCTGCACATCTTCCGCGACGAAAACGGTACGCCCCATATTGAAGCCGAAACCACAAACGATATGTACTGGGGGCAGGGATTTGTCCACGCGCGGGATCGTGGCGTACAAATGCTGATGATGCGCGTCCTCGGACAGGGTCGCCTTTGCGAGTTACTCAACGACAGCGAAGAAAGCCTCGGCATCGACAAATTCTTTCGGCAGATGAATTGGCATAATAATCTTGAGCATGAGTTCGAGAAACTTGAAGCCAAATATCAGGGCTATCTCCAAGCCTACGCCGACGGGGTCAACGCCGCCTTCGCCGAAAAAACGCCCTGGGAATATAAACTGCTCGGCTACAAACCCGATAAATGGACACCCAACAACTCGATCATGATCTCGCGCATGGTTGGCTATCTGACGCTCGCACAATCGCAAGCCGAGATGGAACGTCTCTTCGTTGAGATGGTCCAAGCCGATATTTCTCTCGAAAAGCTCGAAGAACTTTTCCCCGGCAATCTCGGCGAACTCGATATTGAGCTGCTCAAAAAGGTGCAGCTTGGCGAGCGCATCGTCAACCCCGCCTCGCTCTGGGATATGGGCGCACCGCGCATGATGGCATCCAACAACTGGGTCATCGGCGGGGCGCGCACCAAATCGGGGCAGCCGATCCTCGCCAACGATCCGCATCTCGAAGTCAATCGCCTGCCCAATGTCTGGAGCGAAATCGTGCTCTCCAGCGGTGGTCGCTATCTGATGGGCGGCACCATGCCCGGCGCGCCCGGCGTGCTCACCGGTCGCACGCCTGACCTCGCCTGGGGCGTCACCTACGCCTTCGTCGACGCCGTCGATTCATGGGTCGAAAATTGCAAGGATGGCAAATATCTGAAAGAAGATCAATGGCTCGATTTCAACGTCCGCACGGAGACGATCAAGCGCAAAAAAGCGGATGATGTGAAAGTGGATTTCTACGAGAACGAGCACGGGGTTTTGGATGGAAACCCGCATCGCCCCGGATTTTATCTTGCTACGCGTTGGACGGGTGCGGATTCGGGGGCAGTCACCTTCCGTGCCCTTTTCGATATCGCCGAGGCAGCTACCGTTAAAGAGGGCATGGACATAATGGGACAAGTCGAGACAGGCTGGGATTTCGTCTTCGCTGACAACGCGGGAGACATCGGCTTTCAAATGACGGGAAAAGTTCCTAAACGCCGAGCAGGCATAAGTGGGTTCGTTCCGCTCCCCGGTTGGGATGCGAAAAATGATTGGGATTCGTACATCCAGGTAGATGAGATGCCGCGCAGCTTAAATCCGAAATCCAATTTCTTTGCAACCGCCAATAACGACCTGAACGAGTTCGGCAAAATCCCGCCGATCAATATGCCGATGGGTTCCTACCGTGCTGAGCGCATCAACGCGCTGCTCGCCGAGAAGGATGATTTTGTGGTGGAGGATATTTTTGCGATGCACGCCGACCTGTACTCGCTGCAAGCCGAGCGTTTTATGGCAATTTTGAAACCGATTCTTTCCACCACAGAGTTCACAGAGAACACGGAGAAAAAAATAGAGATTTTGAGAGATTGGGATTTATGCTACGACGCCGAGTCACAGGGCGCATTTCTTTTTGAAGCCTTCTACAAGGAACTCTACCGCGAGGTCTTTGGACGCAATGGATTTGGCGAAGCTGCACTCGATTTTCTCTATGACGAGAGTGGCACCTTTATTGATTTCTACCAGAACTTCGACCGCGTTTTGCTCTCTGAAAACTCAAGCTGGTTTGGCGGGCTGAGCCGCGAAGAGATTTATGCAAAGGTAGCCGAGAAATCTCTGGCAATTACGCCGCAAACATGGGGATCACGCCAACAATTCACGTTGAGCCATATGCTCTTCGGCGGGACATTCCCGCGCTTCCTCGGTTTTGACCGTGGTCCGATCACCGGCGTGGGCGGACGCGCCACCATCCATCAGGGGCAGATCTATCAGAGTGCCGGGCGCGTGACGACCTTTATGCCCTCCCTACGCATGGTGACCGAAATGAACGCAGATACGCTCCACTCGAACTTGATCGGCGGCCCCAGCGACAATCGCTTCTCAAAATGGTATGTGTCGGATTTGGAGAATTGGCTAAATTATCGGTATAAGGTGACGGAGGCGAGCTAAGATGGAGAAAAAGGGGTGTTTTGATGATAGATATTAATTCATCAGATTGCTATAAGGAATTTCAAAATCACGTTTTCGGCGATTATCAATATTATTATTACAATGGCTTATTTGAAAAAACGTGTACATGTTTGACGGGATTAGAACGCGAACAAGCCAAGGCGCAAGTCTTAAGAGCGCTCAAGAAAATATTTCTTGATGAGCGCGCTATACGAGCAGCAGGTTTTCTGGGACTTAAAGAAGCTGTTTCTGTTCTCGAACGGCGAATTTCTTTTTTCGCTCCGTTTTTAAAACCTAAAGTGCTGTCTGCTGCTATTTGGACACTTCTCAAGATAAAGCGTGATAAAGAACTGATACCTGATATTATAAAAACTCTTCAATATAAGAAAGGTATCAAGCTATTACAACGAGCAGATGCTGCTGAGCTGCTTTCTGATTTTGGAGAGCAACCATCTGTTATAGATGCTTTGCTAGAAGCCTTTTTAGACGAAGATCTTTGGTTGTCTTCAAATGCCTTATATTCGCTTCGTAAAATTTATAGAGATCATATCGCAATTAACGAGCTTCTTTCTCAACACTTAATTCCACCTAGCGATTATCGTGAGCGCAGAGAGTTGATTGTTCAAATTAAGTCACACACGGGCGATTAAGAGATGTTAGTTATGAAAAAGACTTTTCCCCTCTCAAAACCAAACGCCTAACCCTTCGCCCACTCACCCAAAGAGAATCGCAATGATCAACAAAGGTGATATTTACTGGCTTCACCCTAAATCACAGCATAAGTTTGCTTCAGCGTATCCCCATCCGCATGTGGTGATAGAGGATAAGCTCAACACAGTAGTGCTTTGTGCGATCACGACAAATATGAAGAAGGTCAATTTGCCGGGGAATATCCTGCTTGAAGCGGGCGAAGCAAATTTACCCAAACAAAGCATTGTGGATGTTTCGCTGGCTTCGACTGTAAAGAAAACAGCATTAGGGGAATATATCGGCTCACTCAGCAAGCAGCGCATTGATCAGATATTGGCAGGGATAGAGTTCCTGCAAAGAATGACTGCAAACCGAGAATAAGGAAAGGCAAAAGACGATGGGTACTAATCCGATCAATCTTGCAGTACGCTTCGTGCTCGAACTCACGGCACTCTACGCGTTCGGTTCCTGGGGCTGGACAGAACACGAAGGCGCTCTGCGTTTCATCCTGGCTATCGGGCTGCCGATTCTGGCGATGGCTTTGTGGGGCACTTTTGCCGTGCCTGACGATCCCAGCCGCTCGGGCAAAGCGCCAGTCCCCGTTGCGGGAATCATTCGCCTTGCCTTGGAATTGGCCTTCTTCGCAGCAGCGACCTGGGCTTTTTTCGCTTCAGACCGATCAAGTTTGGGAACGATATTTGGGATCGTGTTTTTCGTCCACTATCTCATTTCCTGTGATCGGATCGTGTGGCTTTTAAAGCAATAATGCTTCAACGGGCCTTCTGATTCTCATGCAAAACTTCATTCATATATCCCCCGTTAAGCACTTTCTAATTTTGTATGTTTTACAGGTCTTGATATCTCAAAAGGAGACGATATGCGCGTTTTATTAACAGGTGGTTCAGGCGATTTAGGTCATGTACTCTCGAAAGAATTGGATGAGCGTGGCGATATTCCCCTTCGTATGGACGTGCGCCCGCCTATGAGCGAGCGCGGCGTCTACATCAACGGTTCGATTCTGGATCGACCTTTATTGCGGCAAAGCATGGAAGGCGTGGACTGCGTTGTCCATATCGCTGCCTGGCACGGTTTCCACGAATTCACGAAGCAAAAAGATGTCTATGACTTCTGGGAGCTGAATGTGACCGGCACCTTTTATGTCCTGCAAACGGCCGTAGAAGCGAATGTCAAGAAGATCGTTCACATTTCAAGCGAAAGCGTGCTGGATTGGTCGGATATCTACGGGCATACCAAAGTGCTCGGCGAAGAAATGGTACGCACCTATGCCCAACGTCATGGACTGGAAATTATCGTCCTGCGACCGAGAGCATTTATCCCATATTGGAATAAGGCGACTTACAGTTCTTTTATCGAATGGGCGCAATGGTTTTGGAAGGGTGCTGTCCACATTGACGATGTAAATCAGGCGGTCATCCAAGCCATTGACCTGTTGGCGCAAAAGTCGCTCCCATCACCGCTGACCCTAACCGTTGATGGGGCATACGAATACACGGCTGACGATCTCAACAATTGGGATGCAAACGGCGCAGGCACAACATTCAAGAAATACTATGCCGAATACTATGATTTGGCGCTAAAGCATGGGCTTGATCCTGCTCAACAACCAACCATATTAGATATTACGGAAACCCGTCAGCAGTTGGGCTACGATCCGCAATACAGTTTGAGAAATTTGCTGATGGAATTAGAGCAGTTTGGCGTTGATGGGCCTCCACCTCCAGCCTTTTGAAGCAACTTGTGAAATGAACAATTTCTTCATCATCCTGCCCCTGCTCCTGATCGGCATGGGCATCAAACGCCTATCCGTCTTCCCCAAAGAGACCGGCAACGTCCTCAACCTGATCGTCATCTACGTCTCGCTGCCTGCGCTGATCCTACTTAAAATCCCACAATTAGTTTTTTCAAAAGACCTGCTCGTCCCAACCCTCATGCCCTGGGGGATGCTCGTCTTTTCCGCTGCGCTGGTTTTGCTGCTCGCCAAATCCCTGCGCTGGGATCGCGCCACAACGGGCTGCCTGCTGCTGCTCGTCCCACTTGGCAACACCTCCTTCCTCGGCATCCCGATGACGCGCGCCTTCTTCGGCGAGCAAGCCACGCCCTACGCCTTGCTCTACGACCAACTCGGTTCTTTCCTCGCTTTGGCAACCTACGGCTCACTCATCCTCGCCCTTTACGGCAGGGGGAGCAGCAAACCAAGCGTCCAAAGCGTACTAAAAAAGGTCGCCACCTTCCCCCCTTTTATCGCGCTCGTACTCGCCTTCTTGCTAAAATCCTTCTCCTATCCGCCCATCGTCACCGATCTTTTGGATATGCTCTCTGCGACCCTGATCCCACTCGTGATGATCCCCGTCGGCTACCAGCTTCAACTCAAGATGGATAAAGCGGTACTCTCCCAGCTTTCAGTGGGTCTCGTTATCAAGCTGATTATCGCCCCTATGGCAGCTCTGCTCTTCACCCGTTTAATCGGCTTGGATGGCGAACTCGTACGCGTCTCCATCTTCGAAGCCGGAATGCCGCCGATGGTCTCCGCAGGCGCATTGGCGATATTGGACGATCTATCCCCGCCGCTGGCAGCCGCCTTGGTCGGGATTGGGATTATCGTCAGCTTTGTCACGCTCCCGTTACTCTTTCAACTGCTCTAAAAAACATTTACCGCAGAGATTTTCTCTTTTTTCTTCTCAAACTCTGTGAACTCCGTGTTCTCTGTGGTGAAATTCTCTTCCAACGTTAACGAAACCCCTACGTTTTGACACTTTTCTCTCTGTTATAATCGCCCTTCGAAAGGGACGATTATGTTAAAGAAATTTGTTAGTATTTTCGGGGGCGACCCCAACCAAAAAAGAATCGATGAACTGGCTAAAATGGCGGCCGAAGTTAATGCCCTTGAGCCGGTTTTTGAGCAATTAAGTGACGCCGAACTGCGCGCAAAAACCGATCAGTTCCGTGCCAAAATTCAAGATGCGGTCGAGGGTTTTGAGCTCGGCAGCGACGAATATATCAAAGCCGAGCAGGATGCCCTGAACGAGCTTCTCTTCGAAGCCTTCGCCGTTGTGCGCGAAGCCTCGAAGCGTACCCTCGGGATGCGGCATTACGATGTCCAGCTCATCGGCGGGATTACCATTCACCGTGGTGAAGTTGCCGAGATGAAAACAGGCGAGGGCAAGACCCTCGTCGGGACGTTACCGGTGTATCTAAATGCGCTCACAGGCCGTGGTGTGCATCTCATCACCGTCAACGATTATCTCGCTCGCCGTGACCCGCGCTGGATGGGCCCGATCTACGATTTCCTTGGCTTGAGTGTCGGCATTTTGCAATCTGCATCCACAACAGAGAATGGCAAAAAGGCCTACCTCTACGACCCCGGCAAAGAATCCACCCAGGAAGATCAACATCAACTCAAGCTCGTCGACCGTAAGGAAGCCTACGCAGCCGACATCACCTACGGCACAAACTCCGAATTCGGTTTCGATTATCTGCGCGATAACATGGCGATGACGCTTGCACGCCGTGTGCAGCGTGGTCATTATTTCGCCATCATCGATGAGGTCGACAACGTCCTCGTTGATGAAGCGCGTACCCCGCTCATTATCTCCGGTCCCTCCCAGGGTGATATGGGCGACTACACCCGCATGGCACAGGTTGCCCGCCAGTTGCGCGCCGAAGATTACGAGATCAACGAGCGCGACCGCAGCATTGCCCTAACCGAGATCGGGATTGCGCATGTGGAAGAGTTGCTCGGTGAACCGCTGAGCGATCCCGAGCGTCCTGAAGATGTGACCCCTGAACAAGCCCGCCTTTTAGGGTATCTTGAACAGGCTCTGCGCGCAGAATATCTCTTCAAACGCAACAAGGACTATTTGGTGCAGGGCGGCAAGGTCGTCATCGTCGATGAGCACACCGGTCGTCTGATGGCCGGTCGCCGCTGGTCGGATGGTCTCCACCAGGCTGTTGAAGCCAAAGAAGGCACCAAGATCGAGCCCGAAAACATCACCTACGCCACCGTCACCCTGCAGAACTACTTCCGTATGTACAACAAGCTCGCAGGCATGACCGGTACCGCGCTAACCGAAGCCGAAGAATTCGACAAAATTTACAGTCTCGAAGTGCTGCCCATCCCCACCAACCTTGAATACCAGGCAGCCAACGAAGCCTATGCCATTGAATCTCGCACAGCCAAAGAGCCCGACACAGGCTACGTATACACCTACTATGCTCCCGAGGGTGCCCCTGCTGACTATGAGCCCGAACTTTGGAAGCGCAAAGATTACCCCGATTCGATCTACCGTACCGTAGAAGCCAAACTCAGGGCGATTGTCAAGGAAGCCGCGCATTTCTATGTGATCGGACGCCCGCAATTGGTCGGGACCACATCGGTGGCTTCATCGGATCGCCTGTCGGGACGCTTGCATGCTGACCCCGTACGTCGTCTCCTGCAAACATTGCTGATCCGCTACCGCTGGATGGAAGCAAATGACCGCGAAGAGGACGGCCGTGCGATTGCCGAACTGCAACCGCTTTACGAACCCCTCGAGCAGATCACACCAACCATGCTGCGCGAATTTGCCAAACCGCTCGGCATGTCCATCAACCCCGCCGACCCGGATAATATCCCCGCTCTGCTTGATATTCTCTACCTGAGCGAAAAAGACATCCCGCGTCTTGAAGAACTGATCAAAGGCGGCATTCCACACAACGTGTTGAATGCACGCAAGCATACTGAAGAGAGTCAGATCATCGCGGGTGCCGGCGCGTTCGGCGCAGTCACCATCGCCACCAATATGGCTGGACGTGGTGTCGACATCAAGCTCGGTGGCGATATTGCCGAGGAAATTCTGACCACCGTTAACCGCGTGCTCAGTAAGAATAATGTGGATAATTACTACAACTTGACGCTCGAAGAACAGCGTCAGGTTTTGCTCGGGCGCGATGACATCGACTACGGCATCTACGAAGCCGAGATCAAACTCTTCCTGCAATACTTTGAAGAAATGGAACATGTCAAAACCGTTGGTGGTTTGCACGTCATCGGCTCAGAACGCCACGATGCACGCCGCATCGACAACCAGTTGCGCGGTCGTGCCGGACGTCAGGGCGACCCCGGTTCATCGCGCTTCTTCCTCTCCCTCGAAGATGACCTGATGCGTCTCTTTGGCGGCGATCAAGTTGGCAATCTGATGCAGCGCCTCAACGTGGATGACACCCTCCCGCTCGAAAACAAGATCGTTTCCAATATCATCGAACAATCCCAGCAACGTGTCGAAGGCGCGAACTTCGATGTCCGCGAACACCTGCTCGACTACGACAACGTGCTCAACGCCCAGCGTGAACGCATCTATGCCCAACGTGATCGCGTCTTCACCAAAGAAGACCTGAGCGAAGATGTTGACGGCATGTTGCGCATGGAAGTTGAGAAACGCGTCCACGCCGCGCTTGCCGAAGAAGAGGAAGGCCCCTGGCGTTTGCTGGCCTGGGCGGAAGGCGTGCAGCCCTCCTTCACCGACCGCGACGACGCGCTTTTCCCCTCCTTCAGCCTGAAGCTGCTCCTCGATAGATTTGACGAGAATGAAGACCCCCAAGCCGCCATTCTGACGCTCTTGCGCGAAACGATTGATGCAGAACAGGGGCATCTCTTCAAAGCCATCGAAACTCTCGTTTACCGCACCGGCGACAACTTTGAAAGTCAGCTTCAGGAACGCCTTGACCTGTTGGATACCTTCATCCAAACACGCGAAGAAAACGAAGAACTCCAGCGCCCGCAAGACATCCTGAACGAACTCAACAGCCTTGTCCACCTACCGCTGAAGCTTACCAACAACGAACTGCGTATCCTCGCTGACGATCCCTACGAACTCGAAGACGAATTACGTGAAAAGATCGAAGCTCAACTCAAAAAGACCAGCCTAACACGTCTGATCGGCTCAATCGAATATCGCCTGCAACAATCGCTCGAACTTGACATGAACGACCTGCTGGCAATGGATTGGGGCGAGGCTGAAAAAGACATCGTTGAGGCAGCCGACCAATCCCTCGAATCGCGCCTTGAATCTCTCGCCGGAGAAGACGGTCAACTCGCACGGGACCTGGCATCCGCACTTAAACGGGAACCTGTCGAAGTCTGGAACGATACGGCAAAAGCCCGTCTCCTGATCGGCCTTGCACAGGGTGTCCGCAGCGGTTTTGATCGCCGCACCCACAAACAAGTCCAGCAAACCTACGTACGCTTCCAATATAGCTATCTCGCTGCGCAAAGTCTCGTCAATCGCGAGGCGGAGGAATTGATCGATGAAGTGATGGATCATTTTGACGCCGCGCAAGAAGCGCTGCAGGATGCCTGGGGCACAGTACAGTGGAACGAAAAAGCAACCAACGCCGCCACGCTTGCGGACATTGGGCCTGCTGCCGCTATCTTGGGCGATGATTTTGCCGAGACATCTCCCGCCAACCTCAGCGACGAGCAGCGTGAAACGCTCATCGCCGAACTGGGTCACCAGCGTCTGAACGAAATTCAGCGTGAGTTGCTGCTGCGTGCCATTACCGATCAATGGGTCGAATACCTGACGAAGGTTGAAGCCCTGCGCGTCTCGATTGGTTTGGAAGCCTACGCACAACGCGACCCACTGGTACAATATAGACGGCAGGCCTCCGAGATGTTCCAGCAACTGATGAGCGATATCCGCTCGCAGGTGGTCAGCCGTGTCTTTGCCTACCAGCCGCGTCGCTGGAACGCCAGCCCGCTTGGTGCTATGGAAGCCGCTACATCTGCAAGCAGTAAGGCAACGGCGTCTGCCAAACCAACCAAAACAAAGAAGAAGCGCCGCAGACATAAAAAGTAAATTTCTTTTCAGGCAGTGAGTATTTTGAAAATACTCACTGCCATTCTCACCACCTCCCTCACATGCGCGATTACGCACCCACCTCCTCACTGAATATTTTCCTCGTCCTGCCAAAGGCGGAATTACACCGTCATCTGGAGGGATCGCTGCGCCTTGAAACAATGCTCGATATTGCCCGCAAGCACGGGCTGACCGTACCTGCCAGCATCCTGCGCTTGAGCGGACTTGTTCAAGTAGGCGATGAGGAACCTTATACGTTTAGCAACTTCCTCGACAAATTCAAAACCCTGCGCCTTTTCTACCGCTCGCCCGAAGTGATCGAACGTGTTACCCGCGAAGCAATCGAAGATGCTGCTCGCGATAATGTCCGCTATATGGAGTTGCGTTTCACGCCCGTTGCGCTGAGCCGCGCTGAACGTTTTCCGCTCCATGATGTAATGGATTGGGTCTGCACCAGCGCACAAGAGACTGCCGATCAGTTTGGTATCACCGTCAAGTTGATCGCCAGCGTGAATCGCCACGAGAGCACCGATCTCGCCGAGCAGGTCGCATGGCTGGCCGCCGATTATCAAGACAAGGGCATCGTTGGGCTGGATATTGCCGGAAATGAAGCCGAATTCCCAGGCACGCCTTTTGCACCGATCTTCCGCGAGGCGAAGGAGTCCGGGTTGCACATCACTGTCCACGCGGGGGAATGGGGCGGGCCAGCCAATGTCCAAGAGGCAATCGAAGTTTTAGGCGCCGACCGAATCGGTCATGGCGTGCGCGTCCTTGAAGATCCAAACGTGGTGGCCTTGGCAAAGGAACGCGGCACGGTTTTCGAGGTTTGCGTGACGAGCAATTACCAATCCGGCGTAACACCAACGCTCAAGGAGCATCCCCTGCGAGCAATGTGCGAAGCGGGGCTAATTACCACGATCAACACCGATGATCCCAGTATTTCACGTATCTCACTAAGCGGTGAATACCAGATGATTAACCATCAACTCGGGTTTCCTCTCGCCGAATTAAAAGCAACAACCATGAATGCGGTAAATGCAGCTTTTGTTTCAGAAACCGAAAAAGAAAAGCTCGTCGCACTCTTCAAAAAAGGGCTTGAATAGGGACAAAAAACATTTAATCAGACCCGTATCTATTCATCACTTAATGCGTCTCAATTTAAAGACAAAGAGTCCGTTTTGTCTGCGATAAAGGTAAACCTGCCGCGAGGCAGGGGCGCAAAGTTATGGATCTGTGACGGGATACCACAGACCGCCAAACTGCCGAATATTCACTCCGGCAGTTTTTATGTTTTAAAAAGGAGGTAAACAAAACAAATCAGTTTTCGCCAATTTCTAATTTCTTTTAAACGAATCGAGGAAAATAAAATGAAGAAAGTTGTAATTGCATGGACGCTGACATTTGTCTTACTATTCGGCCTGTTTGGCATTGCCAGCGCCATCACTGATGGCGAACTGGATGGAGATGCGCACCCGCATGTTGTGCTCTTGCTCATGGAAGTTGACGGAGAGCCAATGTATCGATGCAGCGCAACCTTACTATCGCCGACCGTGGTGTTAACAGCCGGACACTGCACCAATAACTATCCGGATGAACCCTTCTCTGGGATGCGAGTCTTCACCGAATCAGATGTTGATAATGGTGATAATAACTATCCATACGCCGGACCAAATACTGTCGAAGCCGTCTCGTGGGCTGCCCATCCAGATTATGAAACAGATGCCTTCTTCTACAATGATGTTGGGGTTGTGATCCTTGAAGAGCCCGGCATTATTTTGGATAAGTATGGCGAGCTCCCTGAAGTGAATCAACTCGACGCACTCATGCCAAGCCAAAGGCAAAAAGCCGAATTTACAGCTGTTGGTTATGGGTTGCAAGCCAGTTTCCCCGATGGAGCTAGCTGGAAAACCGAAGCTGACCGGATCCGCATGGTCGCTTATCCTCATCTTCTCCAGCTTAATGCGCCAGGCATGACGGGCGATTTCTCCATGCTGCTTTCGAACAATGTCAATACAGGCGGCACCTGCTATGGCGACTCAGGAGGCCCTAATTTCCTGGGCGACACAAATATCGTCGCTGGCGTTACATCCTACGGCATGAATGTTTCCTGTGCCGGAACCGGTGGCGTCTTCCGTATGGACAGGCAAAATGTATTGGATTTTGTGGAGCCTTTCCTGGAATAATCTTCCTCAATAACCGAAGAGTCAAGCCCACCGGCAATGCCGGTGGGCTTTGCTTTTGACCTACCCCACAACTTCTTACTTGCGGCAGAGAGTTTTTTGCATTATTTCTGATGATATAATCCGCCGCATGAATTCTACAACCTCCCCCACCCCCAAAGAAGAAAAATTGGTCACCTTCAAACGGGATCAGTTTTACACCGTGATGATTATCATTGCCTTTGCGCTGGGCGTACTAACAGGTTATTTTATTTGGGGACGCGGCGGATCCGCCTCGAACCCTGTACCTGCTGTCGCGCAACCAGCACCTGCCCAGGAAGAAGCACCTTCCGCCGCAGGAGAACAACTCCCCGCCGAAGAACAGGAAATCACCCGCTACGACATCCCCAGCGATGGATTCCCGAGCGAAGGCCCCGACGATGCCCCCATCGTAATCGTCGAGTTCAGCGACTTCCAATGCCCCTACTGCACCAAGTGGCATGACGAAACCTACAAACCGCTGCTCGAAGCATACCCAGACCAGATCAAACTCGTCTATCGCAACTTCCCACTCACCAGCATCCACCCAGATGCCTATCTTTCCGCCGAAGCCGCCATGTGTGCAGGCGATCAAGATCGTTACTGGGACTACCACGAAGCACTCTTCGAGAGCAAATACGGTTTGGGGATAGATTCCCTCAAGCAATATGCCGAAGAACTTGGTCTCGATATGGATACCTTTAGCTCCTGCCTGGATTCACATGAATATCAGGAATTTGTTCAAGCCGATATGGATTTCGCCGCAAACCTGGGTGTCCGCTCCACGCCTACCTTTTTTGTTAATGGGCTGGCAGTTGTCGGCGCACAGCCCATGCAGGTTTTTCAACAGATCATCGATTCTGAACTCGCAGGCGATATTCCTAACTAGTTAGGGGGCAGACATGAAAAAATTCGTCGCCGTCGCGGGCAATATCGGCGTAGGCAAATCTACGCTGGTGGAGATGCTCTGCGAAAAATTGGGCTGGGAACCCTTCTACGAGCCGGTCGCTGAAAACCCCTATCTGGCAGATTTCTACGAGGACATGCCGACCTGGTCGTTCCACTCGCAGGTTTTCTTTTTGTCGCACCGCCTGCGCAGTCATCACGATCTGGCGCAGCACCCGACATCCGTTATTCAGGATCGCAGTGTTTACGAGGATGCCGAGGTCTTCGCGCAAAATCTTTATCGTCAAGGACATATCCAAAAGCGCGATTACCAAACCTACCGCGAACTCTACGAGACGGTGATCGGCTTTTTGCCCCCGCCTGATCTGGTGATCTATTTACGGGCATCAGTGCCAACTTTATTGCGGCGGATCGAATCACGTGGACGAGATTATGAACGTACGATCTCGGCGGATTATTTGGCTGGATTAAACGACCTCTACGAGGCGTGGATTAACGACTTTACGCTTTGCCCCGTACTGACAGTCCCCGCCGACGATCTGGACTACGTCGCCCACCGCGGACATTTGAACTTGGTTACCGCCAAAGTGAATGATATGCTGACCGGAAAAGAAGAGGTCAACTTCGCAGCTGATGAGGTCGCTAGGGCAGCGGATTAACGGTAGATGTTTCTTTACAAAACAAAAACCTGACAGGTCTTGAAGACCTGTCAGGTTTCTTTTTTATCGGTAGCAACCCGGGATTACGAGCGAGCCGCAATCTCTTTTTGGGCAAGAGCGATAAAGTCATCCACTGGCACTGCGCCTTTGTCTTCACCATCACGCATCCGCAGGGCAACGGCATTGGCTTCGACTTCAGCGTCCCCAACGATAAGCATGTAGGGCACCTTCTGCTTCTGCGCCTTGCGAATTTTCGCATTCATGCGCGAGTTGTCGCTGGCGACTTCGGCGCGAATACCCGACTGCTTAAGTTTCTTGACAACGTCATAGGCGTAGTCGAGATGGCTGTCCGTGATCGGGATGATGACTGCCTGCACGGGCGAGAGCCAAACGGGAAATGCGCCCGCATAATGCTCAATCAGGAAGCCGATCATGCGTTCGTGCGTGCTGAGCGGCGCGCGATGGATGCAGAGTGGAATCTCGTCTTCGCCCTGTGCGTTCGTGAATTTGAGATCGAACTTGGGCGGGACGGCGAAATCAACCTGGTTCGTGGCGAGGGTAAATTCTTTGCCGATCGCGCTCCAGACCTGGACGTCGATCTTGGGTCCGTAGAAAGCGGCTTCGTCCTCGACCTCGACATAGTTCACGCCACCGTTTTGCATGGCTTTGCGCACCATTTCTTCGGTCTTTTCCCAGAGAACTTCGTTATCAACGTATTTTTTACCCAAGCCCTCTTTCGAGTGCGTGCTGAAACGCATGATGTATTTGTCGATGCCGAAGATCTCAAAGTATTTCAGGTAGAGATCAATGACCGCCATAAATTCTTCTTCGAACTGCTCTTCGGAGCAATAGATATGAGCATCGTTCATTTGCATGGAGCGGACGCGCATCAGACCAAAGAGTTCGCCACTCTTCTCGTAGCGATAACACGTGCCATATTCCGATAAGCGAATGGGCAGGTCACGATAGCTGTGCTGACGCGCCGCAAATATCTTGTGGTGCATCGGGCAGTTCATCGGCTTGATATAGTAATTCGTCCCTTCCATCTCCATCGGCGGGTACATGGATTCAGCGTAGTAGGGTAAATGTCCGCTGCGCAGGAAGAGGTCTTCTTTCGTCAAATGCGGGGAGCGGACTTGGTCATAGCCAGCCTCGCGTTCCATCTGCTTGGCAAGTTGTTCGAGTTCTTCGATGATGACCGCGCCCTTCGGCAGCCAAAGCGGCAGACCGGGACCGACTTCCTCGTCAAAGGTAAAGATGTCGAGTTCCTTGCCAAGTTTACGATGGTCACGCTTCTTGGCTTCTTCAAGCTGCCAGAGATAGGCATCCAGTTCTTCTTTGGAATTCCAGATCGTGCCATAGATGCGCTGAAGCTGCGTGTTATTTTCGTCACCGCGCCAATAAGCACCTGCAACATTCATCAGCTTAAGCGCCTTGGGATTGATCTGCTCCGTGCTCTCAACATGCGGGCCACGACATAGGTCAACGAAGTTGGCGTGTGAGTAGATCGAGATTTCGGGCTTGACGTCAAGTTTGTTGCCGTACTCGTCGAAACCACCATCTTCCAAACCGTCGATCAATTCAAGTTTATAGGGCTGATCTTTGAATATCTCGCGCGCTTCGTCTGCCGAAAGCACTTTCTTCTCAAAAACATGCTTCTGGCCCAAGGTCTTGCGCATTTTCTTCTGAATGGATTTCAGATCTTCCGGCGTGAGGGTGCGCGGCAGCTCAAAGTCATAGTAAAAGCCATTCTCAACCGGCGGTCCGATCGTGTACTTGGCTTCAGGGAATAATTCCACCACAGCCTGCGCCATGACATGCGCCGTCGAGTGACGGATTTTATATAGTTCGCTATCTTCGTATTTTTGAATCTCAGCCATATCAAACTCCTTCTTTCCAACCCTGCCTATAAGAGACAGAGTTGGCTTAACAAAAAACTCTCGCCCAAACACTGGGGCGAGAGTGATCTCACGGTTCCACCCAGATTTAAGCCAAAGTATTTGGCCTATCTCATTGGGGGCTGATAACGGAGCCTGCCGTTCACCTTAATCATCATAGACTTTCAGGTTCATGCTCGCGGGTGGTTTTCTGTGGTGGCTGCTGGAGCAAACTCTCAATCTACGGCTCGCTCTCCCTGTCAGCGACTGGGTCCACATACTCGTCCCGGTCAACGCATTTCTTTATGCGCCGCTATCTTAGCTGAAGGCAAATTTTATGTCAAGCTAAAGCAGCATTTTCCGCAAAACCAAAAGCTGACATAATCTTTTCTGCTGTTTCATCAGGTGATAGATATGTGTTATTTATCTTGATGTAATTCTCTTGATAAAAGAATTTCCCGTCCGAATTCATTTGAAATTTTTCTTCATTTGCCAGCAACCTTTGCTCAGTGCGAGCGACATCTCTTTTCGATGGCTTTTTCGAAAGACGGAACTCTGTTTTATTTCGCTTTAGGCGTTCATCAAGTTCTGCTTCTAATTCGACATAGTAGACATCGCCACCATGACGCTTGAAAATGTCAGTATATTCGTCAATCTGTTTTTTATCTCTATCCTGATCCAGTGCCCAAACGTAAGTAAAGATCATTCCCGACAAATCACTGTCTGCTACCTCTTCGAAAATACGTTGTCTAAATTCACCAACCAACGTGTGGAATTTTTCATGTCCAAAGGGAAAGAACTCAAGAATAAGTTCAATTGTCATATGATTGTGGAAAACCTTCATTCCTGTTCTCTTGGCAAGTTCATAACCAACAGTCATTTTGCCAACAGCAGGCGGGCCAAAAATAATAACCATTTTCATAGGAACTCTTTTCTATTCAAATCCCAGAATACAATATTCTAATATTATCTTGTTTTCCCTCTTCCATAAAGATAAAAGCAAAAGTCGCTTGACGGAATCGTCAAGCGACTTTTTGGTGGGCGATATTGGACTCGAACCAACGACCTTTGCGATGTCAACGCAACGCTCTAACCAGCTGAGCTAACCGCCCGAATAGCGAACCACATTATAACGAGGGTACCACTTTTTTGCAAATCGAATTAAACATAACGGACAATTTATTAAGAAAAGTTATCTAAACAAACACTACAATAGCAGGCTGCAGGTTATGTATTTTTATGCATCAAAACCCTGCATGAAAAGGATCAAAGTCGGCAGAAAAAAGCGGGAAAAAGAAAGAGCGCAAGTCATTCAAGGTATCATCTAGCCAACATCATCCTAAAAAGGTCTAAAAAAACTCCTGCCTTTTTCTTGCAACACTCCTTGACGCGCACTAAAATAGAAACATTAAAACTCACCATCATTCTGTGAGCAAAAAAGGAATGCATCATGAAGAACTACCAGGAAGAAATTCTGGATTGGCAAAAAACACTCGATACCAACCTACGCAAAGAGAATAGTTGGCTCGCGCTCGCGGGCCTTTTCTGGCTGGATGAGGGCGTAAATACCTTTGGCGCGGGCGATGAGAACGATATCGTTTTTCCGGATACAGATGTCCCGCCGCAAATCGGCGCTTTCATCGTGGATGGGGATGCGGTTACGCTGAAAGTGACTGCCGATACGCCCGTGGACGTGGACGGGGTTCCGGCAAAGGAAGCCCTTCTCTGCCCCGATGTATCGGGAGCACCGACCCAGCTCAAATTGGGCGCGTTATCGTTCATTCTCATTCAGCGCGAAGATGGCTTCGGCATCCGCCTTTGGGATAATAGTCGCCCCGAGCGAGATACTTTCCCCGGCAGACGGTGGTATCCCGTTGATGAGAAGTTCCGCATCGAAGGGCGCTATACGCGCTTTGCCGATGAAAAGCTCGTTTCCTTCAAGCGCGAGAACGGCGCGGACTTTGAAGCCAAGATGGAGGGAGAAGTTAGCTTTTTTGTGGGGAACGAGCGCTATGCTTTGCTTGCCTTTGAAGATGAAAAGGGTGAGCTTTTCATCATGTTTAGGGATGCGACAAACGGAATGGAAACCTATGGCTCAGGGCGCTATCTTTCGGTTGATGCGCCAGAAGAAGGGAAAGCAATCATAGATTTCAATCGCGCTGTGAACCCGCCTTGCGCTTTCACAGATTTTGCAACTTGTCCACTGCCGCCTGCCCAAAATAACATTCCAGTTTCGATCAAAGCAGGTGAGAAAAGGCGAAAAAATCCATGAAGAAAACTGAACTGCTATTAAACCGTCTGGACAAAATTGGGGCATCCTTAGCAAAAAGGGATTCTGCTTTGGCTTTAATTGGCTTGGGCTCGGTGGGGGTAGAGCTAGATAGGTTGGATGAATACTCTGATCTGGACTTTTTCGCTATTGTGAAAGAAGGCAGCAAAACCGAATACTTGCAGAATTTGGACTGGCTAAGTGATATTGCACCTGTGGCTTATACATTTCAGAATACCGTTGATGGCTATAAAGTTCTTTACGAGGATGGCGTTTTTTGCGAGTTTGCAGTCTTCGACGAAAAAGAATTAGAGAATGCGATCTTTGCACCTGGACGGATTATTTGGAAAGCGAATAGCGTTGATGATGATATTCGCATCCCGAAACGAAAGAAAGACGAGAAAGAAACACACACAACGGAATGGCTTATTGGAGAGGCTCTCACCAATTTATATGTAGGCCTATCGAGAGAGAGACGGGGAGAAAAACTATCAGCGCTGCGTTTTATTCAAAGTTACGCCGTTGATCGGTGTCTTGAGTTAGGAGCACAAATCACGACACCAGCATCAGGGCAACAAGATGAATTCAGCATCGAACGCCGGTATGAGAAAGAATACCCGGAAATCGCTTCACAGCTCCCTAAATTTTTGCAGGGCTGTGAGAGAAACGTAGAATCTGCACAGGCAATTTTGGGCTTTTTAGAAGAGCATTTCGAGATAAATATGGCGATGAAGGCAGAAATTCTAAACTTGTGTCATTCAGAAAAATAACCCCGTAGATAGCAATAATTCCTTGGTAAATAATTTATCCATCCCTAATTTTGAGATTCTGGGTCTCTAATCCAACATAATGCCAATCCCATTCAAGCCCTGCGTTATTACTTTTACCATCTGATCAACATCCATCTCCAGCTCACTATTTTCGCCATAGTGAATACCCGCCCCAATTACAGCCCAACTAATCAGTGTAGCAGCCGCCTCTAAATCCCCTTCTTCGGATTCAAACCAATGTAGTACAAACCCATGTACCTGCGCATGAACTTGCCTAATCACAGATGGATGGATATTTTCCTGGTTACTTGGCGTACAGTGCATTAAATGGCCCAATAGATAATCTCGCACAGTCAATAGTAATTTTCGTAAATTTTCAGTATTAAAACCACAAGTATGGGTTAGGCGGCTTTTAAGCAATTTTTGAAATGCGCGAGCGATTACATAGTCGAACAGGGCGTATTTATCTACAAAATGAGCGTAGAAAGTTGCACGGTTAATGGTTGCGCGAGTAGTAATATCACGCACACTTATCGACTGAAAATCTTTTTCTGTCATTAACTCATGAAATCCATCCCTAATTAATTTACGGGTGCGCAAAATGCGGGGGTCAATTCCATCTTCGTCAAGCAAGCTTCGAAACGTGTTCTCTTTTGGCATTACCATAATTAGTATCCTGATAACCAACACTTCTTCAAATCCGTTGCTTATCCAACAGATTTTTGATTTTGTTGGTTGTTGAGAGAAAAAAATCCAGTTATTATCATGTCAACCAACTAATCGACATGCGTTGTTTTTCCAACATGTGTCGAGATTATAGCATAACTTAGGAGAAAAAATGAATATCGCATTATGGATCGTACAAGGTTTGCTTGCTGCTATCTTTCTAATGGCAGGGTCCATGAAAGTAAGTAAATCTAAAGCGGAAGTAAAAGAAAGTGGTGGAGGAAGAATGGACTGGGTTGATGATGTTTCAGATAGCAATCTAAAACTGATCGGCATCCTCGAAGTATTGGCCGCAGTTGGTTTAATTCTGCCTCAAGTGACGGGCATTCTGCCATGGTTGACACCTTTAGCCGCCGTTGGATTGGTTTTAACGATGGCTAGTGCAACAATGTTACATGCTCGCCGAAAAGAAGCGCTTGTACCAACGATCGTTCTACTCTTGGTTGCCGCCTTTGTAGCTTATGGGCGTTTTGTCCTCATCCCTGCATAAGCTATTTCTATTCAAAAGATTTTCAAATTCAAGGAGATAAAATATGTCAGAAAAAGTTGAAATTAAAGCCATGGAAAATGGACCTCTGCTCATCGCGGGTAAAGCCACAATTACCGATGCAAGCGGAGAAGTCAGAGAGACCGAAGGTACGATGGTTGCGCTATGTCGCTGCGGTCAATCAGCAAATAAACCGTTTTGCGATGGATCTCATAAGCAAGCAGCTTTTGAAGCCAGCGAAACCTTACTTACTATCCCCGTAATCAGTTCGTAGTCCCTATAAAATATTACAAGCTAATTTGAAATAAAAACTTCCTGGGCTAGTCGATCAGGAAGTTTTTATTTTAAAACTTATAAGATTGCTTGCTTCAAGGCTCTCATAAAATTCTCTACCATCTTTTCGATATTCACTTCTTCACGCACAATACGATGTGATTCTCTGCCCATCTCTCGTAAACGGGGCAGATCACTTAGAGCAAGTCCGAGAATCTCTTTTAATGCGCCCAAATCATCTGGGGGAATTTGCCAGCCATTTCCATCACGGACAAGATCATCCTGCGTGCCATCGCCTTTGGCGACGATGACGGGCAAGCCGTGTGCCATCGCCTCTTGCACAGCCAATCCACCTGTGCCAGGCAGGACGAAAAGCTCGGCTCGCTCCCAAAGTGAGTTTAATTCTGCCCCGTGCGTGGCGCCCGCAAATTGGGCTTGCGGGCACACCTCCCGCCCCAAACTTTCCAACCGTTCCCGTTCCGGGCCATCGCCAACAATCAACAGGTTGGGCTGTAACCCTTCAGGTAGAGATGCGCAGGCATGTAACAAATTGTCAATCCGCTTGCGGGCTTGAAGACGACCGACGAAGATTGCGGTTGCAGGATACGTTGGTGCGGGGCGTGGCTCAAGTTCGTCTGGGCGGGGAGCAACTGCATTATGAGCAACGAATATCTTTTCAGGTGGGATACCAAGGGCAACATAGTTATCGGCGCCGCGTTGGCTATAGGCGATTAACGCATCAAATTTGTTGAGGAAGCGCATCCAGTTTTTTTGACGGAAACCTGCTCCCATTCCCGTATGTTGCGGCGCACCTAGTCCCCAACCGATAACAGGACGTCCGCGTTTGCGCATCCACTTGATGGCAGCAGGTGTCGCCAAATAGCGCGGATTTGCTTCTAGGATAAGAGCATCCGGATTGCATTCATCCAGCCATCCGGTGATATTTTCCTGATAGCAAAAATAGAGCGAGCCGCTCAAAATATGCCGATTGTGGGCGCGTTTATATTCGGCAATATGTAGGGTTCCAGCAGTTTTGATGGATTCTTGAGGGCGCGGCTCTCCTGCAAAAAGAGACATCCCTTCCTGACAAGATGCCGCGAGCAGATCGAAAAATGGCGCACGATAATGAGGCAGAACGCGCTGTTGCAACGCAAGGCGACCGGGGAATTTATTGCTCATTGTTGTGTACGAATGAAAATCTTACTAATCTCATCTTGATAGATTTCTTGCCAGTCTCGAGTGTTTTCTACAGCCATCATTAAATCAGGCTGGGTACTTTTTGAGAGAAAGAGCATTTGAATGCCTTCTTCATTGAGAAGGTTTTCCCAGTTCCATGCGGCATTGTTAACTGCTTTGTATTGTTGCCAATGCTCCGGGGGGTAGACTTCGAAGCGAGTATCGATCCACACTTGGCGCTCTGGCAGAGCATAGACAAGGTAACTCTCAAAGGCCAAATCCGCCCAAATGGGATCGGGCAACTCTGGATGAGCGCGCAGCCAATTTGTGGCTTCTACGGGCGTATTCGCCGAGAGGGCAGGCGGCGCTTGACTCCACCATGAGGCCCTCACTTCAGGCAAAAGGGCTAATGGTATTAAGAGGAAGAGAATGCCAAGAGCCATATCTAACTGGGGGATACCGCGCCATTTTTTGCGGTCAAGCCATTTATTGCCCCAATCTGCTAAAAGAAATGCGCTCAGTGGCGCAAGGATGAAAAGAAGCCAGATGCCATAGCGTAAACCCGAGAAAGCGAGCCAGCCAAATCCAAGTATCCATACCCATTCCATGAGCGAGAGCTTCCGCGATGACAAACCTGCCACGAGCATAAAGAATAATATCCAGATAAAAAATAAATTCATCTGCCAGCCTTCATTGACGGGAGGCATCCACTCTCGACTAAAGGCTTGATTTGAAGTGACCAAAAGTGAATTGAGTACATATTCCCAAACTCGCCAAGTTCGGGGATTAAGGAGTGTTATAAAGAAAGCTCCTGCGAGGGAAACAAGCAAAGGCTTACGTTGTCCTTTGCCAAAAACAAATGCTGCTCCCCCTAACAAGAAGAATAAAACAAAGGAGCCATGTACGTTGACCCAGAACAGTACAATCAATGGCAGTGCCCATAAAGAACGAATTTCACCTTGCTGCCAGCGCCATAGAATCCATAAACTCAACACAAAGAAGGGATAGGCGATCAATTGCGGTCGCATTGCCCAATTAATGCTGCCGGGAAGGACAACTGCCAGAATGATAAGGGCCGACAAGCGTGGCCCGACGCTCATTTTGCGCATCATGCCCCAAAGCAAACTATACGTTCCTGCAATAATCAGCCCACCAAAAAGAACGGTTAGTCTTATACCGCCAAGTTCATACACCCAATAAAAAAGTAACGCTGAGAGCCAAGAGTGATAAACCATCGGCTGCCCAGCCTGGGTATAGGAAAAGGTTTCAATTGTCGGCACGGCATGGGTATGGGCAATCTCGGCACCTAAGCGTAGATACCACCAATAGTCATTTGGCGTTACGGGCAAGAGAAAGAAAATGGTCAGGGGAATAAATAGAGCCAAGCCCAAAGCAAGAAAATCAGAGCCGCGTAGTTTTTTCATCTTCATTTCCCTGGCGTTTTTCTAAGGTAAATTTTGCTTGTCTGATCACTATAGATCTCATCCCAGTTTTGCGATTCTTCAACAGCTACGATTAATCTGCTTTGCGTATTTTTAGAAAGCAGCAATGTATTGATATTATCTTCAGCCAGAACCTTTTCCCAATTTGGATCTGCCCCGCTGACAACGCCATATCTGCTCCAATGCTCAGGCGGATAGACTTCAAAGCGTGTATCAACCCAAACAGGACGCTCAGGCAGAGCGTAGACAAGGTAACTCTCGAAAGCCAAGTCCGCCCAAATCGGATCGGGCACTTCGGGGTGTGATTGCAGCCATGCAGCGGCTTCGACCGGCGTATCGTCAGAGAATGCGGAGGCAGCTTGCGGCATCCACAATGCTCGGATGCTCGGTAAAAGCAAAAAGGGAATAAGCAGTAAAGCCCCCCCTAAGAAAATATTCAACAAGGGAAAATTTAATTTCTCTTCATCGCGTGTACTTTTTATTTTTAGCTCTGCCAATAGAAAGGCACTCATCGGCGCAAGGATAAAGAGAAACCAAATACCATAACGCAAACCCGAAAAAGCCAACCAGCCAAAACCAAGGATCCAACTCCACGACATCAAAGAGAGCTTACGCGGAGAAAAAGCGGCTACCGCCATGAAGAATAGATACCAGCCAAAGAACATATTCATCTGCCAACCGCTGTTTGTAGGCGGCATCCACTCCCGGCTAAAGGCTTGGTTGGAGGTATTTGTCAAAGAGTTAATAATATATTCCCATACGCCGATCCCGCGTGGATTAATTAAAGTTGCCAAAAATATTGCTATAAGAACAAAAGCCAATCTCTTCCGATCCCCTTTTCCAAAGACGAAAGCGGCTCCTGCAAGCGGGAAGATCAAAACAAAAGAACCGTGTAAATTTACCCAGAGAAGCACAATAAGTGGAAGCCCCCATAAAGCTAATTTTTGATTCTTCTCCCAGCGCCACAAAAGATACAAACTCAACGCAAAAAGAGGATAGGCAAAAAGCTGCGGTCGAACAGCCCAATTAACGCTGCCGGGCAATTCGACCGCAATCAGCAGCAAGCTCGCCAGACGCATATCAATACCGGTCTCAAGCATCATTTTCCAAAGAATGACGTACGTACTAACGATCACAAGTGCCACAACGATCAGCGTGAAGTTGACACCACCCAATTTATCCAGCCAAAAGAAGAAGATTGCCGAAAGCCAGGAATGGTAAATCATCGGCTGCCCTGCTTGAGTATAGCTAAAGGTATCGATCACCGGCACAGCATGAGTCTGAATGATCTCACTGCCAAGCCGCAAATACCACCAATAATCATTGGGCGGAATTGGCTGCCAAAAAATCGCGCTTAACGGGAAGATAAGCGCCAGACTCAGCCACAAGAAGTTTCTACTCTCAGAGCATTTTTCCATCAGATCACTACGCGGGGATGTGCGCAGCCTGCCACGCCGGCGACTTATGGACGTGAACCACCTTCCACACACCATCGATTTTGACAATGACTCGGCTCTCATTATGCGAGGCAACCTTGACGCCATCAGGCAGGGCTGTGCTGATCATCAGCGTATAACTCGCTACAGCGGTATCGCCATAGTGCTGGATGTGTAGGTTTGCCAGATCAAAGCGCACAGGCGCCGGATCGCCTTCCGCGCCAAAGACAGTGCCACGTTTCTCATTGGCATTCATCATAAATTCATGAAAAGGTAGCCCGTCAATACGATGCGGCGTCACCCACCACTCGTAGAGCGTCAGGTCTTCAGCACAGGTCTCTTCATAGGTCGCAACATCGTTCTGCATGATCGTATCAAGATGGAGCAAAAGGAATTCGTGAATTTCTTGATCGTAGCTCATAGAAAAGCCTCCATAAAATCAAGATATTTATCAACCATCAAATCCAAGCCAAGATTCTTTTCGGCATGTTGGCGCGCACCTGCTGAAAACTCAGCTTGGTTGGCGAGAATTTCTTGCGCGGCTTCCGCCAACGCGGAGATATCAGGCCAATCCAGCTTCCACTCATTGCCGCCGTAAGGAACAGTGCGCCCAGTCGAAGGTGGAACAAGTTCAGCGAGCGAACCAGTATCAAAACCGAGCACGGGGGTACCGCAGGCGAGCGCTTCTATGACGGCATTTGGACAGGGCGGATTGGCTTCGGCGGAAAAATATAAATCTGCTGAACGATCTATATCAGGAATGGATTCACGCGGAATGACGCCCAAGAATTGGATATCCGCTTTGGCATTGGCGAGAACTTCAGCTTTACGCCGCTCATCCACGCGCCCGACAATGAGCAACTCGGTGGCGTGGATTTGGTGCAGCGTTTCGGCTAGTTCCACGCCCCAACGCAACCCAACATCCAGCCCGCCCGCGAGACTGCCTTCTACCATAACAAGACGATGTTTTTTGGGTGACTTTGTAGTAAGGACTTCAGTCTTTTCAGAATGGCTAAAGCCATCACTACGAGGAGATGGTTTATACACATTTAAATCCACAGCATTGTGGATAACTGTCTTGGGAACGCGCGTTTTGCCGTACCAATCCTCCCACCAGCGATGGGTAAACTCGCTCTGAAAGACGACGCCATCTGCAAAGAAACGGCGGATGAAAGCGAGGGCGGCATTCCCATACTCGGCACGGAGATGGTAGCGGAAACCTGTCCAACGTACACGCTGAACCCAGTTAATGCCATCGAGACGTTGGATGATCGGGATGCCGCGTTGACGCACCCTACGCAAACCGCCCAGATTCTTCGTCCCAGCCAGAAGCAAGACAAGGTCCAGGTGCGGATCGTCGAGGTCGTAGCTGACCTCGATTCCACGGGCTATCAATCCTTCCGCAAATTTGATGCGAAAAGAACCAACGCCTCCCATGCTTTCTACGCGGGGATAAATGCAAATCCGTTTCATGAGGGTATTATACTCAGTAGACTACAAAAGTCTCGCAGACTTTTGTAGTCTTTCTTCTAATTATGGTATCCTTGACTATCTTTAATTGCGGAGAGTTGCTTCATGTATATTGCTATCGAAGGTGTGATCGGCGTGGGGAAAACGACCCTCACACGTATGCTTAAACCGGCATTTAACGCGGATATTTTGCTCGAAGTTTTCGAGGAAAACCCCTTTCTTTCAGATTTTTACGGCGATCGCGCGCGGTATGCTTTTCAGACACAAATTTTCTTTTTGTTAAGCCGTTACCATCAACAAAAAAAGAGCGTGCCTGAAATGCTCGCCCAAAACCCAAATTTGCTCTCTGACTATACCTTTGCAAAAGATGCACTTTTCGCCAGCATCAATCTGGTCGGCGATGAGTTGGAAATGTATCATCGCGTCCACGAAGCGCTGGCCGAGAAAATCCGCCACCCAGACCTACTGGTTTATCTGCGCGCAGAAACCGAAACCTTAATGGCGCGCATCGCCATGCGCGACCGCCCCTACGAACGCGATATGGACAGCAGCTATATCTCAGCTTTAGGCAAAGCTTACGATGACTTTTTCTCAAAGCCTTATAATAATACGCCTGTACTGACCATTGCCTCCGACGAGCTCGATTTTGTCCGTAACCCAGAAGACTTGGTCTATATCCAAGTCCGAATAGAAGAAGCCCTAAAGCAAACCCCGCTTCAACCTGAATTACTCGAGAGTTAAAGGATTATTATGCGAATCACGCGAGACCTGCTCCTGCGCCTTGCGAAAGAAAATGCTGAAGCACGTGCCTTCAACGATAAGAGCATCATCGCCGCGTACGTCAGCGGCTCACTTTTGCGTGATGAACCGTTGCTCGGTGGCTCCACAGATATTGATCTTGTTTTCGTCCACGATGCCCCTGTGGAAACAGCGCGCGAACTTAAAACCCTCAGTCCTGATGTCCATCTCGATATCTACCACCGTCATGAAAAAGACTACCACCCGCCGCGCGATCTACGCATAAATCCTTGGCTGGGCTACGAACTCTACGATCCGATTCTGCTCTACGAAACCAAACACTTCTTCGAATTCAACCAAGCCAGTTTACGCGCCGGTTTTGATGAACCAAAGAACATCATGAAGCGCGCCTTCACCCTGCTCAACCATGCCCGCAATATCTGGATGGACTTGCAACTCAACGCCGAAGAAATCACCCCGGCAGTTATCATCAAATATCTGGATGCATATCATCACACAGCCAATGCAATTGCGGAATTAACCGGAGCGCCGCTCAGCGAACGACGTCTCCTGCTCGATTTTCCAGCGCGTGCTGAGGCAATTACTCAACCCGAGTTCACGCCCGGACTATTTGGCTTGCTCGGCGGAAACGAAATAGCCAGCTTCACCCTGAACGAATGGTTTCCCACCTGGAAGAGCTTCTTCAACTTTGCATCTGAAGCCAGCGTCGCTGATATCCGCATCCACGCCGAACGGCTGGGCTACTACGAGAAAGCCATCACCGCGATGCTTGGCAGTGAAACACCAATCGCCGCGCTCTATCCCATGCTGCTGACGTGGACACTTGCGGCCAATGCCCTCCCTGAAAATCAGATCAGTGACTGGCAAAATGCCTGCAAAGAACTCGGCTTTAGTAATGAAAACTTCGAAGAACGTCTCTCTGGGCTTGACCAATACATGGATCGCGTCGAAGAAAAGATCGAAGAAGAACTCAAGCTACACGGCTTTGAGCTTTCTGAGATCATGTAATCTGTCCATATTTTGGGGTCAATAATCATGAATGGTTGGCGTTTAGTACCTCAGTACTGTGGATAACTCGTGGATAACTGTGGATAACTACCTCCGAATGTGGACAAACTGCTCACTTGTTCGAAAAACAGGCTAAAAAGAACAAAATGAGTCTCCCCCACATCTGGGGGCTTTTTTTTTTCATAACCCAAATATAGAAATTTCCGCTTTAACTTGGAATAACTTCTTTTTTTATAAAACTTTATCCACATAGCCGCCTGTACTTTAAGGGAACACCCAACTCCTGTATATGGGAAAGAAAGAGCAGAATCACTTATAAAGAAAGCATATCTACGGGTCGGCAAATTTCATCCCCATCTTCCACAACCCCTACTAAGACAACGATATACATATACAACTTAATGAATAAGGATAACTTTCTTTATTCTCTACACAAAGAATGCACATACATTTTTATTAGGACAAGGGTACTCCTCTTTACTTCTTGTAAGAAGGGTGCTTTTTTTGTACAATTTGAGCAGAGCTGAACGTTATTCCTTTCTTTTATGCTCGTCATGGAGGTTTACAATGGATATCATTAAAGTATCAGCAAACTCTCGAACATCTGCCGTAGCTGGCGCAATTGCTGGCGTCGTCCGTGAACATGGACGCGCAGAAGTTCAGGCGATCGGGGCAGGAGCGGTCAATCAATCGGTCAAAGCGCTAGTTTTGGCAATTAGCTACTTGCAGGAACGTGATGAAATCCAGGTGGTTTGTACCCCTGAATTTGTGGACGTGGAGATCGAAGACAAAGTCCGCACAGCGATAAAATTGGTCATCGAGCCCCGCTAGTATTGAAAATTGGCATGAGAAAGCAGGCAGGCAAAGAGAAATTCTCCTTGCCTGTTTTTTTTTATGTGATAATATTTTTTTATGGGAGTTAATTCACATCTCTTTTCTATGAAAAAACATAATCCGCTTGTCCAGCGTTGGAGTATAGTGTTGCTTCTGGCTGGCTTTGTATTGGGAACGTTTTTACCTTCTTTCGTTTTTGCTGCCCCAAAGAAGCAAGTAAGCGATTATGAAGGAATGCTCGTTATCAGTGAGTTTCGTACATCTGGCCCTGATGGAGGGAGTGACGAATTTGTAGAAATTTTCAATCGGACGAATGCCCCCATTGATATAGGAGGTTTTGAACTTCAGAAACAGTCAAGTAGCGGCGGGACTCCAAGTAGCCGGTATACATTTCCTTCAGGGTTTGTTTTGGCGGCTGGGCAATATTATCTGATTACAGGGACTTCCTATAGTGGTGGTGTGGTGGGAGATGTTGAAAATATTTCATTCAGCACTGCTGATGATGGAGGACTTGCTTTAATCGATCCTTCTGCGCCAGGTACTCCTGTTGATTCCGTAGGTATGACCATCGGAATCGACTTTTTAGAGGGAAGCCCATTACCCCCTCTTTCAGGGGAAAGCAATCGAAGTTACCAAAGAGCTGATAATGGTTGTATGGATACTAATAACAATAATGCTGATTTTTCTTTGATTAGCCCAAGTGATCCCCAAAATTCAACCGACATTCCAGTGAGATGTTTGAGAGTAATTGATGTCACTTCTACAACTTCGAACGGAACATATAAAGAAAATGATCCCATAGCTATTACGGTGCAATTCAGTTCAAACGTAAATGTTACAGGTTCTCCAACATTATTGCTTGAGACAGGCACTACAGACCATACCGCAAGCTATTCAAGCGGAAGTGGCTCGAACATTCTGACTTTTAATTACACGGTACAAAACGGCGACGTGTCTGCTGATCTGGATTATGTAAACACAAATTCTCTTTCCCTGAATGGCGGCACGATTGTTGGTGCTGTCGGCGATGCAGACTTGACCTTGCCTGAACCAGGAGCAGCAAACTCATTAGCTGCAAATAAAGATTTAGTAATTAACAATAATCTTGATCCAATGATAATCTCCTTTACGCGCCAAACCCCTCTTTCTGAAAGAACAAATAATGATGCTTTGGTCTTTCGCGCTACATTTAGTGAAGCGGTTACGAATTTGGATGCCAGTGATTTTGTCACTACTGGAACAACCGCAAATGTTGCTTCTATTGATCCCTTTAATGGTTCTGTTTATGATCTAACTGTTTCCGGTGGGGATTTAGCAGATTTAAATGGAGTAGTAGGATTGAATTTGAGTGGAACACAAAACATTGAAGATGCTGTTGGTAAACCTTTGCCGTTCACAGAACCTTCTATCGATGAGACCTATACTGTCGATAATACCGACCCTACAGTGACCATTAATCAGGCCAGTGGACAAGTAGATCCTGCAAATGGAACGCCGGTAAAATTTACCGTGGTTTTTTCTGAAGAGATTGATACTAGCACATTCACCGTTGACGATATTTCTGAGAGTGGGACAATTTTGGGTTCATTGATCACGTGGAGCATTATTGATTCAGGAGACCACAAAGAATTCACTCTGTCTGCTGACCGAATAGCAGAGAATGGAACGCTGATACCATCTATTGCTGCAACTAGAATAAAAGATTTGGCAGGGAATGATAACAGTGCCAGTTCAAGTACAGATAATACGGTTTCTTTTGATGATAATGTTCGCCCGACTGTAACTATCAATCAAGCAAGCGGTCAAAGTGACCCGACCAGCGCTTTTCCTATTGAGTTTACGGTAAGTTTTTCTGAACCTATTATTGCAAGTATTTTTACAACATCCGATATTAGCCAGTCTGGTACTGCAACAGGCATTAGCTGGAGCATTACAAACTCCGGAGACGATCAGCATTTCACTCTCTTTGCGACAAGTGCAACCGGCGCTGGGACATTGACCCCCTCCATCTCGGCAAATAAGGTGCAAGATATCGTTGGCAACGATAATCTTGCTAGCACAAATATGGGGGATAATACAGTCACATATCAATTACCATCCAACCCAACGGCGCTGACAGTTTTGATCAACGAAGTTGCCTGGAGTGGCACAGCGGCAAATTCATCGCATGAGTGGATCGAACTTTATAACCCGACCAATGCACAATATGACTTTTCAGAAGGCTGGAAATTAGTATCAACCGATCTCTCCATCAATATCGAACTTACGGGCGTCATCGCTGCAGGCGGGTATTATCTTCTTGAAGACACAACAGATGATTGCGTAAGTGTTGATGCCGATCAAATCTATTCAGGTTCCCTGTCAAATACTGGTGAATATCTAAAACTATTAGCCCCTAATGGCAGCGTGGTAGATACCGCAAATAAAGACGGCGGTTATTGGAACGCAGGGACTGCCTCGCCGAATTACGGCAGCATGGAGCGCCGCGGGATTCTGGTGGACAGTACCACAGCATGGATTACGAATACCGGTGTCGTTCGCAACGGTTATGATGCAGAAAATAACGAAATTAATGGTACCCCCGGGCAGGCTAATTGGGCATTTAGTGTTACCCCAACTGTCGCGCCTACCCGAACCAAAACGCCTATCCCGCCCACGCGTACGCCGACACCTTATCCCTTCCAGTCGGTCGTGCTGAATGAAGTTCTTCCACGCCCAGGGCATGATTGGAATGAAGACGGTGTCGTAGATGTAAATGACGAATTTATTGAGATTATCAATCGCGGTGAAAGCTCTGTCAGCTTAAACGGTTGGAAGCTGGATGATGAGGCCAATCTTGGCTCATCTCCCTACACCTTGCCCAATGTCAACCTTGAGGCTGGAGAACGTATTGCTATCTTTGCCTACACCTCGCATATCTCCCTCAGTGATGGTGGCGAGACCGTCCGATTGCTGAAAAGCAATGGGCAAGTTTCTGATGTGGTCACCTACACCGTCGTAAAAGCTGCAGATCATTCTTGGTGTCGTTTGCCCGAGCATGGTTTCTGGAACCCGAACTGTTTCCCCACGCCTAACGAGGAAAATGCCGGCATAGGTGATTTCCCTGCGCCGGCGAAAGAGCAGATTCGCGCAACATGTCTTGTGCCAGATACTGCGCCCGATAATATTCTGTTGATTGAATGCGGATTGTTGGGGATGAGCATAAGTAATTCACGTTTTTGGGAAAATGACCTGCCCGCCTACTGGTTGACGGGGCGTTCTAAAAGTCCAACCTGGTTCCGTTAAATGGAAACAAGTTCGACCTGCGAGCGAATCCGCTAACCTCCGTTTGACGTTTATTCGCAGGTTATGGTATCATGCATTCCGCAAACCAGCCCTTTGGCTGGTTGTCCGTATTTATATTTTAAGGAGTAACACATAAGCGCCAATGATTTTCGAGTAAATGGAGAGATACGCAGCTCAGAAGTTCGCCTGATTGGACCAGAAGGTGAAAATATCGGGGTCGTAACTCTCAGAGAAGCGATGGATATTGCAGCCAATGCAGATCTTGACCTTGTTGAAGTTTCGCCAGCCGCGAAACCACCTGTTTGCCGTGTGATGGATTTTGGTAAATTCCTTTACCAACGAGCCAAGAAAGAGAAAGAAGCCCGCAAACAGCAAACCAAGATTGAGATGAAAGAGATCCGCTTGCGACCCAAAACCAATGAGCACCATCGCGGCTTCAAGGTAAAAGACGCAAGGCGCTGGTTGGAAGATGGTATGAAAGTAAAGGTAACCATCCGCTTCCGTGGACGTGAGATGGATTACCCCGAAATCGCTCTCGAAGATTTGCGCGAGATCGCTGAAGAGTTGGTGGATGTGAGCACCATCGAACAGACACCAAAGTTAGAAGGACGCCGAATGATGCTCATTTTGGCGCCTCTTGTCAAAAAATAGTTTTATCACTCTCAGGTTAATTTCCGCGGGAGCTTCACCTAACCCGCGGTATTTTTATGAAAGGAGTACCACCGTGGCTAAAGCAAAAACGAAAAAGTACAAACTCAAGACCCACAAGGCGACCTCGAAACGATTCCGCCTGACCGGTTCCGGGAAACTGGTGCGAACCAAAGGCGGTAAGAGCCACTTCCGTCGCCGCACATCAAAGCGCACAAAGGCATTGCTCGATTCGATGGTTGTCGTTGAGGGTAGCGGTTTTATCAAACGCATCAATCGCCTTGCGCCTTATATGAAGAAGAATCGCTAATCTTCAGGCGTATTCAATTTTAGTTGCAGCTGTTGAGTGTAAACAACTGGTTGCGGGGCAACGTGTCCCGTTCCGACGCTCAGGGGTTCGCAGGAGATAAATAATGGCACGTGTAAAAAATGGTCCTCACGGACATCGTCGACATAAAAAAATCTTAAAGCTGACCAAAGGTCAGTACGGCTCGAAGAGTAAGCTCTTCCGCCGCGCAAATGAAGCCATGCTGAAAAGCCTCTGGTACTCCTACCGCGATCGCCGCGTACGCCGCCGCGACCTTCGCAAATTGTGGATTGCTCGTATCAACGCCGCTGCGCGTTTGAACGGCACCACTTATAGCAAACTGATCCACGCTCTCAAGAAATCTGAGATTGAGATCAACCGCAAAATGCTTGCCGATATGGCAGTGCGCGATCCACAAGCCTTCGCCGCTGTTGTAGCCAAAGCCACTGCATAAAGATTACATTTGTAGGGGCGGGTCTTAGACCCGCCCCTACAATATTTAACGATACAATGGGGGCATGAACGAAGTTCTTCTCGAACACAATTTTCCAAACAACAAAGTCTTTCAGATCGTGCAGGGTGACATCACTACAGAGAAGGTGGATGCCATCGTCAATGCCGCCAACAGTCGCCTTGCGCATGGTGGTGGCGTCGCTTGGGCGATCTCTCGCAGCGGCGGGAAAACCATCCAGGAAGAAAGCAATCAATGGGTTAAGCAACATGGCGAGGTCAGCCATTCGCAACCGGCTTATACCACTGGTGGCGATATGCCCTGCCGCTATGTGATCCACGCTGTTGGGCCGGTTTGGGGTGATGGGGATGAAGATAAGAAGCTGGCGGATGCCGTGACGGGATCGCTGCGCATCGCATCCGACCTTGGGCTTGCTTCTGTTTCTCTACCAGCCATCTCCACCGGGATTTTTGGATTTCCAAAAGAACGCGCGGCGAGAATCATCTTCTCATCCATCGAAAGCTACCTCACCCAAAACACGGATGCACCACTCACCACCGTGCGCCTGATTCTCTACGGTCAAGCCGATGCGGAGTTGTATCTTGGTTTTTGGGAGTAGTATAAGTAGCTCATGCTGATAAATTAATGCCGAAATTATTTTTGCTTTGTGGCTTGCCTGGTTCAGGGAAAACAACTTTAGCTAAAGAGCTTGAAATTTCGCATCAGGCTTTACGGTTATGCCCAGATGAATGGGTTTCTTCGCTATTAGCAAGTCAGGAAGATATTGCAGAACATGCGCGCCTTCGCCCTCTTGTAGATACTCTTCAGTGGAAGGTTGCAAAACGAACCCTCCAATTAGGAGTAAACGTGGTTTTAGAAAATGGATTTTGGTTTAGAGAAGAACGTGATTTGTATCGGACAATGGCAAAAAATATAGACGCTGATGTTGAATTGATTTATCTTGATTTTAGCCGTGACGAATTATGGAAACGATTATCAGCAAGAAATCAAAATCTACCCCCTGACACATTTACAGTAAGCGAAAAAGAACTCGACCAATGGATAAATCAATTTGAACCGCCAACTCAAGAAGAGTTAGGTAAGATGCCCTGAATATGATCACATCCCCACAAAACCCAAAACTCAAACTTGTGCGCGCTTTACAAAGCCGCGCCAAATCCCGTCGTAAAGAGAATGCTTTCATCGTTGAAGGGGTGCGTCTCTTTGAAGAGGCCGTCGCCGCGAAGTGGAGCATCCGCTTTGTGCTCTACGATCGCTCTCTCAGTGAACGCGGCATGGAATTATTAAATTCCCTCGAAAATGTCGATATCGAAGAAGTCGATCCCCCGTTGCTCAAATCCATCTCCGACACCGAAACATCGCAAGGCATCCTTGCCGTGCTGGACTATGCCCCACTCCCTATTCCCGATTCCCCAAACTTTCTCCTTATTCCCGACCAAATCCGTGACCCGGGCAATCTCGGCACGCTTATCCGCACAGCCGCCGCTGCAGGCGTGGATGCCGTCATCCTGCCGCCGGAGACGACGGATGCTTTCGCACCAAAAGTCCTGCGTGCAGGGATGGGCGCACACTTCCGCATGCCCATTGTGGCAATGGATTGGGATGAGATTAAAGCTCAGGTACAGGATTTAACGGTTTATCTGGCAGAGATGGAGGGGGATGTTGTTTACACGGAAGCAAACCTGACACAGGGATGTGCCGTCGTCGTCGGCGGGGAAGCGGAAGGGGCGAGTGCATCCGCACGTCAACTGGCGGATGCGGAGATTTTTATCCCAATGAAGGATGCTACCGAGTCGCTAAACGCAGCTGTCGCCGGAGCGATATTGCTTTTTGAAGTCGCCAGGCAGCGAAACGTGTAGCCTTGTCGGTCACTCGGCGCTAATGACTTTTTTCTCTTGCAAATATTCATCAAGTAAGTCGGGGACAATCATGTGGGGTTCAGGATAGATTGGTTCGAGACCCCATTCTGGATTTACATAGTCTCCGAGGTTTCCAAAGACCCAGTCATCTGCAGCTGCGTGATAAATTCGATCCGCAATGATGGGATTTCCATCAACCCATAGGCGATTATCACGCCACTCTGCTCCACTACTGAGATGGATAAATCCAACTGCGCTGCCACGCAGGGCATGAGGGCGGAGAGCGGCACGTTCGGGGTCGTGCCCGCGTCGTACGATTTCCTCCAATTGATCTCCACGGATGTCAACGACAGAGCCACAAGCGGGAGAAGAAGTTGCCTGCCATAGGTCCAGCCGTCGAAGTTTGCCTGCCCGCAGACCATTTTCAAAACAAGTCCCGGCGATGCTTAAGCCAATATCAGCAGCGTAACGCTCCCGAAATACGTTTGCCATCAGGTTTCCCAACTGGCAGGGGTGTTCCAGGGAGAAATCAAAGGGTGTTTTCAGTTCACAAATAATTTCTGCCAAACTTCTATCGATATCTTCCTTGATTTTTCTGATCTCATCTTCCAGTTCTGGCGCGGGGAGCAGGTCTTCAGAGACGGGCACAAGGGATATATTTTCTATGCTGAGTTGAGCGCCATTCCAATTACAGTCTATGCGCCCAACATGCTGGGCGTAATCGCCTGCCTGGGCGATCAACACCTTTTCGACCCATTCGCCATCGGGCAGCATTGAGTGGGAGTGCCCTCCGATGATGATGTCGATCTCGCTGGACAGGGTTTCGGCAACTTCACGATCTTCCCTGAGCCCCAAATGGGAAAGCAGGATAATGATATTTGCCCCGTCTTGGCGGAGTTCCTGCGCTAGGTCATGGATCAGGGGGATGAATGGAGTTTGTACCAATCCAAAGGCATCGTAAACATTGGTGCCATTCAGGATCAGTTCAGCCGTAACCCCAATAATGCCGATGTGAAGGGCATCTGTTTTGAGCGTGGTTGTTGCCTGAGCACCCTTGATAAGACTTCCATCTTCCATGCGCAGGTTTGCCATCAGGTGTGGATAAGTCGATGCCGCTGCCTGCTTTTCCAAAACCTGGTAGCTATAACGCGGTAGGGCGCCATTGCCAACCGTAACTGCGTTGCAGCCCATGCGGCTTAACAGGCGGTGCATGGCTACACCTTTTGTCATCCCGCTTAGCTCAGAGTTTTGCTCTTCACTGTCGCCTGCATCGAAATAAAAAACAGGAGTGTCAGGATTTTCCTCCCTGATTTGGTTGATGAGCGTGGCGGCTTGGGTCAGTTTTTCGATGCGACCGTGAATATCGTTGGTATGCAAAATAATAAATTTCATGATACTCCCTATCTTTTGCTAAACTCAATTTTAGCCAAAGAACGTTGCTTGCGAGGGTTTCCCCTCTTCCCATAAGAAGACCTTCAAATCAATTTTCTCTTTATCATTGAAAACCACACCCTCCTCTTCCAACAACTCACGTTGACGCGGGGCACTAGGGCGCGCACTGATCTTCCCCTGCGAATTGATGACGCGCCACCAGGGCACATCGTCGGGGCATTGCGCCATCGCGCCGCCCACCCAACGCGGACCGAAGGCTTTGTAGGCTTTCGGGTCCATCTCGTTCGGCGGCGGGATCATTGCTGCAATGCGGCCGTAGGTGCAAACCATCCCGCTCGGGATGCGTTTCACGATCTCCCAGACCTGAATGTTGTAATCCATTTGATTTTTAGTGGATGTAAAACGGGGCATAATTCTGCTTTCCTCCTCTCCCAAAGAGAGAGGGCTGGGGTGAGGGCTAACTTACCACTCCCAATCTTTAAAATTTTCCATCGCGCCGCGCGCGGTCATATCCAATTGCAGGGGCGTGACCGAAACATAGCCTTCATTGATCGCGCCGAAATCGGTATCTGAGATCATCTCGCCGGTCGGGTGTTTGCCGCCGATCCAGTAGTAGGGACGCCCGAAGGGGTCTTCGCGTTTGACCAGCTCGTCGCGGTAGATGCGCTCGCCCTGACGTGTGATGCGGCAGCCTTTGATCTCATCGATGGGCAGATAGGGGATATTCGTACTCAGCAGGATGCCCTTCGGCAGTCCACCTTTTTTGATAACGCGCTCCGTCACACGGCGCGCGATCTCGCCCGCAGACGAGAAATCTGCTCCCGCTAAACCAAGCGGAGTCTCCAACGAGAACGCCAACCCGGGAACGCCGCCGATGACAGCTTCCATCGCCGAGGTGACGGTGCCCGAGTAGGTGATGTCGTCACCGATATTGGCGTGCGGATTGATGCCGGTCACCACCAGATCAACACCTTCAACGATGCCCAACAAGGCGAGCGCAACGCAATCGGAGGGAGCGCCGTCGGTGGTCAGGGCGGGGTAGCCATCGGCAAGCTCGGTCTTATCCACACGCAGCGGGCGCCCGAGCGTTTTCGCATGTCCAGACGCCGACCAATTTCGGTTGGGGGCTAAAACGGTCACCTTTACATCGTCGAGTTTACGCATCGCTTTAACGAGAGCAAGTAAACCGGGGTGCGTTACGCCGTCATCATTTGTTACGAGAATGTGCATTGAAAGCTATCCTTTTGTATAGGGAGATTATCCCCAAATTTTGTAAGCGAAGATACCAACAAGAATCGGGATGAGGCCGATACCGATCCAGATCAGCATTTGTTTTTCGTTCGCCAAACGTTCTTTCCAGTCACGATGGACACGTTTATTCAGATCGGATTCACCAGACGTGGAAGCATATTGATAACCAAAACTACCCGTCGTACCACGCGATCCTTGAAAAATAAGTACGCCAACGAACATGACAATCGATCCTACTAAAAAGCTAATATCGCTGTAACGTCGTGCTGTATGCGCGCCACGAAACCACCAGATCAAAAAAATCACACCAAAGATCATGATCTCATAGATAAAGTACCATTTGTAATCAGTCCACTTGAATCCTGTTTTTTTGTTTTCCATCTTTATCTTTTCCCTATTTGTTATCGGCTTAAGTTCGCAAATTATAGCACGCAGCCGCGTGTAAAATCTTGGCAGGGTATAATCTTCCTCATGCTACCTGAACTCGAAGTCAATCAAATTCTTCGCTTGCGCAAACCGCATCCTTGCGGCTCGTATGAATGGAACGTGACTCGCTTGGGGGCGGATATTGGTCTCGAATGCCGAGGATGTGGACGGCGTGTAATGCTTACCCGCCGTGAACTTTCCCGCCGCCTGAAAACAATTTTGCCAAAGGAAAATGACCATGAGTAAGAAAAAGCCGCATATTCTCTTCCTTTTTTCAGACACAGGTGGAGGACACCGCAGTTCTACCGAATCAATCATCGAAGCCCTGCATCTCGAATTTGGTGACGTCCTGACCACAGAAATGGTCGATTTTCTCAAAGGCGGCGCACCGCTGCCCTTCAACAAAATGCCCGACTGGTACCCGGAAATGGTCAAAGCCCCCTATCTGTGGGGCTTGAGCTTCAAAATGAGCGACAGCCGCCTGCGCGCGCGCGCCATCACGGCCAGCATGTGGCCCTACATTGGTAAAGCAACCAAGGATATGATCGAAGCGCATCCTGCCGATTTGATTGTGGCTGTTCATGCGTTGGCAACCACGCCCTTTTTAAAAGCTTTGGGGGATGATCGACCTCCCTTTGTGACGGTTGTGACGGATATGGTCAGCACCCACGCGCTTTGGTTCGATTCGCGCGCGGACCTGACACTTGTTCCCACGCAACAAGCACGCGAACGTGCCCTCAGCTATGGAATCTCCGCAAAAAACATCCGCGTGGTTGGGCAACCGATACCCGAACGTTGTGTCGTCCCCTCAGGGACAAAGGCCGAACTTCGCGACCGTTTAGGCTGGGGACAGGATGAGTTCATTGCTCTGCTGGTCGGCGGCGGTGATGGGATGGGGCCGATCAAAGAGAATGCGCAAGCGATTGCCAACTCCGGTTTATATGTTGGGCTGGTAATTGTGGCGGGACGTAACGAAAAGCTGAAAGAAGAACTCGAATCCGAAGCTGAAAACTGGGCCATCCCTACCTACATCTACGGCTTCACCAAAGAACTGCCCGACTTCATGCGTGCCGCCGATGTGCTCATCACCAAAGCGGGGCCAGGCACCATCGCCGAATCGCTGGCGGCGCATTTGCCCCTGATCCTTTTTGCCCGCTTACCCGGACAGGAAGATGGCAATGTCGACTTTGTGCGCGAGACCGAAACCGGTGTCTGGGCACCTGATCCTGAAGATGTTATCCGCACCCTAGCGCGCTGGATGACCCATCCGCCTGCGCGTGAGCAGGTCATCGAGAACTGCAAACAAGCCGCTCGTCCTGAAGCTTCTCGCAGCATCGCACGGATTCTGGGTGCGCAGGTGGGATTGACGGAGGAAAAGAAGGCGCTGCTTGTGGTTGAGCATTTAGATAAATAAAACACAATCCTGTTCCTGAGCGGAGCGACCGATAGGGAGAGACTCTTCAACTGCAACTTCGCTCAGAGACTGTATCGTATTAGAAAACAAAAAAGTCCCGAGCATCTTTATAATGCTCGGGACTTTGCTTTCACAGAGACTACAAAAGTCTTTAAGACTTTTGTAGTCTGGTTGCGTAAATTTACTTTTCCATCTGCACGGTGCGGATCGGGAAGGGGATGTTGACGCCCTTTGCGTCTAAGGCTCGTTTGGTGGTGATGACGGCCTCGTCTTTTGCGTCGAAGAGGTTGGTCTCGGCGGTGCTGATCCAGAAACGAATGTCCATATCGATGGAGGACTCGCCGAAGGAGTGATAGATAATGCTTGGGGCGGGATCGGAGAGATATCCTTTGATGCCGGACAATGCTTCTAAAATGGTAGCCTTTGCCATGTCGAGGTCGGTCTCGTAGCCGACGCCGATCGGTAAATCCACGCGCAGCAAATCTGCACGGCTGTAATTCTCGATTGGATTGGAGAGTACCTGTGAATTGGGGATGATGATGAGGCGTCCATCCAAGGTCTTTAGTTCGGTGGTGCGCATATTTATGGCGGTCACATTGCCGCCATAACTGGCAATAGATACGTAATTTCCGATATCGAAGGGTTGCTGGATGAGCAGGATCAAGCCGGCAACGAAGTTCTGCATGATCTCTTGCATTGCAAAGCCGATCGTGAAACCGAGGATGCCAAGTCCGGCAAGGAAAGCGGAGACATCGAAGAAGCGTTGCAGTGCGGTGATAATGCCGAAGATGAGTATGCCCCAGTAGAGCAATTGCCCGAGCAGGATGCTGATCTCTTTGTCGATGCCGCGCGATTGCAGTATACGGTCGAGCATGTTTCGCAGGAAGCGCGCCAAAATAAAGCTGCCGATAAAGATCGCTAGTGCAGTTGCGATATTAATAAGGTCAACGTTTTCGAGGAATGTTAGATCCATAATGAGCCTTTCTATGTGTTGATTGTGTAGGAGTGGGCATTATAACGGAAAGCTTATATTCATTGGGGAAGTTTGTTTAAGTGTTTCATCAACTTTCGTAAATGTTCTGTAAAAAGGTTTTTTAAAGAGATAAAAAGGGCTATAATTTTCTGCTATATCCCAACTAACTAACTCAAATGAGGAGATTATGAATAAGAAAGTTTTTGCCTTCTTGGCTATTTTGGTCTTGGCTAGTATGCTGATGACCGCCTGTGGTGGCGCTGCAACTGAAGCCCCCGCAATGGAAGAACCCGCCGCTGAAGCACCCGCTGCAGAAGAAGCTCCCGCCGAAGAGCCTGCCGCAGCTGAAGAACCCGCTGCCGAAGCGATGGTCTACACCGTTGGTGCCGTCCATGACTTGAGCGGTGCGACCGCTGTTTATGGCGAATCGATCAAAAAGGGTATTGACCTGGCTGTTAGCGAAATCAACGCGCAGGCTTACCTTGGCGAAGGTGCGACCCTCGAGGTCATTTATGAAGATGCCGCTGGTGATGCAACCCAAGCCATTGCCGCCTTTGAAAAATTGATTGCCAACGATGCCGTTTCCCTGATCTTGGGACCGACCCTCTCCAGCGAAGCTAAATCCGCTGACCCGATCGCTCAAGAAGCCGGGATGCCCGTCGTTGCCAGCTCCAACACTGCAACCGGTATCACCGATATTGGGAACTTCATCTTCCGCACCAGCTTGCCGGAAAGTCTCGTCATCCCGAACACCATCAACGTCACCAAAGAAGCCCTCGGCTTGACCAAAGTTGCAGTGATGTACGGTAACGATGATGCCTTCACCCAGAGCGGTTACGAAGTCTTCGTGTCTGCCCTTAACGATGCTGGCATCGAAATTCTGACCGAAGAAACCTTCGCCAAAGGCGACACCGATTTCTCCGCTCAATTGACCAAGATTATGTCAATGGAACCGGATGCGATCGTTGTCTCTGCGCTGGCTGAAGAAGCCGCTAATATCATGGTGCAAGCGCGCACGCTCGGTATCACCGCTCCCTTCATCGGCGGCAACGGCTTCAATAGCCCGAAACTGGCTGAGATCGCCGGTGGCGCTGCTGAAGGTGCTATTTCTGGCGCTGCCTGGAATATCGCCAGCACCGTCCCCGCCAGCGCTGATTTCGTCGCTGCCTTCAATGCCGAATACGGCGCTGACCCCGATCAATTCGCTGCACAGGCGTACACCGCTGCCTGGGCTGCTGCCAACGCTCTCAAAGAAGCTGGCGCTGACCGTGCTGGTGTCCGTGACGCCCTCGATGCCCTCGAAGGTATGGATAGCCCGCTCGGCACCTTTGGCTTCGATGACAACCGCGATCCCGCTCATCCCCCCGTTGTGCTCGTCGTCCAAGATGGCGTTTTCGCTGTATTCCAACCCTAAGGTTGTGCTAAGATTAGCCCCAAAGCAAATGCGCTAGCGTTGCGATGGGAAAGCGTTTTCAATCAGCGTCCCGTCGGTTTTCTCGGCGGGACGTTTTTATGTCACCCTCCCCCTTCCTAACCTTCCCCAAAAGGGGGAAGGGACTGGTTCTCCCCCCTCTGGGGGGAGATGTCCGAAGGACAGAGGGGGGATAAATCAAAAGGTTCGCCTATGTTCTGGCAACAAGTCGTCAATGCAATCTGGTTAGGTGCGGTTTATAGCCTCTTCTCGCTCGGCTATACCCTCATCTTCGGCGTGCTCGGGATTCTCAACCTTGCGCATCCATCCATCTATATGTGGGGCGCGTTCTTTGGGCTGATGGCCGTCAATAATCTTGGCTTGCCGATCTGGCTGGCGATGCCCGTCGCCATGCTCGGCAGCGGATTGATGAGCGTCTTGCTCGACCGCATCGCCTTCAAAACCCTGCGAGACCGCAATGCACCGCATCTCTCAACGCTGATCTCCAGTATTGGCGCTTCGATCGTGATGGTCAGTGTGGCCCAGGGATTTTTCGGCGCACAGGTTTCCCGCTTCCCTTTCGATATTTTCCCCGTCCACGTTTTCAAGATCGGCTCGGTCTCGATCACGCTCCTGCAAATCACGATTTTGGCGATTTCCTTCGCCATCATGCTTTTCCTGCGTTGGTTGCTGCTAAAAACCAAACAGGGACAAGCGATGCGCGCCGTCGCCTATAACACGACGACCGCCGCCCGTCTTGGCATTCACGTAGACAAAGTTATTATGCAGACCTTTTTTACGGCAGGCGCACTGGCTGGCGCAGCCGGTGTTTTGCTCGGTCTCGCCTTCAACACTATCTCGCCTTTCATCGGCGGGCCAATGAATCTCAAGGGGCTAACCGTGATCGTACTCGGCGGTTTGGGCAATATCGAAGGTGCGGTACTTGGCGCTTTTATCCTCTCCTTCAGCGAAGTGATGAGCGTCGCCTATCTCTCCAGCGATCTGCGTGATGCCGTCTCCTTCATTCTGCTCTTCGTCATCTTGCTCGTCCGTCCCAACGGCTTGCTGGGTAAAACCAGCGAGAAGAGCGCTTAAGATGCAAATCCCCCCTCTGTCCTTCGGACATCTCCCCCCGAAGGGGGGAGAACAAGTCCCTTCCCCCTTTGGGGGAAGGTTAGGATGGGGGCGGGACTGGCACATACCTAGTCTCTAAGGCTACACCATGAACTTTTTTTCCGATTTTTGGCCCTCCTACGGCAGCGTTGTCATCTTCGTGCTGATCAACATGCTGCTCGGCATCAGTATTTATTTCACCCTGTATACGGGATTACTTTCTCTCGCGAATGCGGGATTTATGGCGGTCGGCGCTTACGTCTCTGCGGTGCTGACAGTTCACTTCGGGACGCCCTTTCTCCCTGCGCTTTTGGCGGGAGCCTTTAGCGCTGCGCTGCTTGGATGGTTGCTCGGCCTGCCCGTTCTGCGTCTGAGGGATATTTACCTCGCCATCGCCACGCTTGGTTTTGGCGAGATCATTCGCATTGTTGCGATCAATTTCGACAAGTTTACCGGACTAAATTGGGTCGGTGGCGCCCAAGGTTTGGATCGTATCCAAAAGCTGACCACGCCGACAGGTTTACTGATCACCCTTCTCATCTTGTGCGTTTTCCTTGTTCAGTTACATCGCTCTCGCACGGGGCGGGCGCTGGCTGCCATTCGACGCGACGAGAGTGTTGCCGCTTCGATGGGCATCAACGTTTTCCAATACAAGTTACTCGCTTTTGTGCTCGGTGCCTTCGTGGCTGGCTTGGCGGGCGGATTTAGCGCTCACCAGATTCGTTTTGTGGGGCCGAACGCTTTCAGCTTCAGCACCGCCGTCAATATCCTCGCCTACGCCGTGCTTGGCGGGATGGGGCATTGGGCGGGGCCGTTGGTGGGAGCTGCCATCCTGACCATTTTGCCCGAAGCCTTGCGCTTCCTGAATGAGTATCGCGGCATTTTCAACGGCATCATTCTGGTAGCGGTTATCATCTACCTGCCGAATGGCTTGGTCAACCCAGCCTGGTGGAGACGGGTATTCCGCCGAAAGGAGACAGCAGATGCTTAAACTGAACCAAGTCAGCAGGCAGTTTGGCGGTTTATCTGCGGTTAACGAAGTTTCTTTTGAAGTGGAAGCAAACCAAATCGTCGGTTTGATCGGCCCGAATGGCGCTGGCAAAACGACCCTGCTCAATCTGATCAGCGGTCTCGATCAGCCCACGCATGGTCAAATCCACTTTAAAAACAAACGCATTGACAAGCTGCCGCCGCATCAGGTCAATCAACTTGGGATTGCGCGGACGTATCAGAATATCCGCCTTTTTGCGGAGATGAGCGTGCTCGAAAATCTGATCGTCGGGCTGCACACGCAGGGCAAATCGAATTTGCTGAGCGCGGCGCTGATGCTGCCTGCCTATCGTGCCGAGGAAAAACGCCTGCGGCAGGATGCGGAAGCCCTAAGCGAGCGACTCGGTCTAGCGGCTTTTAACAACGCCCCGGCAGATTCGCTCTCTTACGGCGACCAGCGGCGGGTCGAGATCGCCCGTGCGCTGGCTACTGACCCCGAACTTTTGTTGCTCGACGAACCGACGGCGGGCATGAACGCCACCGAAACGGCTCGACTTGGCGACCTGATCTTGAGCCTGCGTGACGACGGGCAGACGATTTTCGTCATCGAGCATGATATGGCTTTCATCTCGCAGGTTTGCGACCGTGTGATCGTGCTGAACTTTGGGCAAGTGATCGCCGAGGGCACGACCGATGAGATCAAAGTCAACCCGCTGGTGGTCGAAGCCTACCTGGGAACGGAGGCCGAACATGCTTAAAGTGAGTGGATTGACGGTCAATTACGGGGCGATTGAAGCCGTGCGTAATATCAGCTTCGAGGTTGCTGAGGGACAGGTCGTGGCGATCATCGGGGCGAACGGCGCAGGCAAATCGACCACGCTGGATGCCATCGGCGGGCTGCACAAACCCGCCAGTGGAAAAATCGAGTTTGATGGCAAGGACATCACAGGGATGCGAGCGGATCAGGTTGCTAAACTACGTTTAGCCCAAGTCCCCGAAGGGCGTGAAGTGCTCGCCCCGCTCAGCGTGGAAGAGAATCTGCGCATGGGCGCATACATCCGCAATGACCGTGACGAAGTCGAAAACGATATTCAGGCGATGTTCAAACGTTTCCCGATTCTCGATTCACGCCGTAAACAAGCGGCGGGATTAATGAGCGGCGGCGAACAGCAGATGCTGGCGGTCGCCCGTGCGTTGATGGCACGCCCCAAACTGCTCATGCTCGACGAACCCAGCATGGGGCTGGCTCCCTTAATTGTGAACCAAATCTTCGAGATCATCACTGAGATCAGTGCCGAGGGCGTGACCTTGCTCTTGGTTGAACAAAACGCCCGCAAAGCCCTGCAAGTCGCTGATTATGCTTATGTTTTGGAGCGGGGCGAAGTCGCTTATCATGCGCCTGCGGCTGAATTGCGGAATGATCCGAGGGTGGTGGCGGCGTATCTTGGTGAATAGGAATTAGTTGATTAGGGATTAGGAATCAGGAGAGCGGACGCCCGTCCGCTCTTTTTTGTTTACTCGTTCGAGTTGGGTAGGGGCGGACGGCCGTCCGCCCTTACTATTTATAATCTTTGCGGTGTTTTGGATGTTTTTTCTTTTTTTCTTTTTTCGATTTTGGAGTTGGCTTGGGTGTCGGGGCTGTTATTCTTGTTATCAGATTTTGTATGCTGGCTACAAGGAGAGCTGTCCAGATGAAAAAGAGCAGGCCCAAGTAAAGAGTCTGTCCAAATATTGTAGGATCACTAAAGTCAAATATATATGCAAAAAAGCTTATTCCGCTTTCTGCTGCCTCGGTGTTGATGTTATAAATTTCTAGCAATAATACGACTGAAAAAATAAGAAAATATGGGAACGAAAAAACTTTCTTTTCAGCCTTCATTCTTGCAATCGTATACGGTGTGACACGATTGAACCAATAATATGGATTGAAATTATTGTTGGCTCGCTCGTGAGCTTCGTCAATGATGTTATATCCTTTTTTTCTACCCATTCTTGCCCTCCCTTCTTGCCAGATATTTCCCTGAAAATCCGCCTGATATACAAGCAAGAATAATAGCTATAATAATTTCTGATAAGAGATGGCTAAATTGTTTTCCTATTCCCCAAATATAGCCGGGTAAGTTTGCGAAGAAAACGCCATCTTTCATATCATTTAGAAGAAACTGCCAACCATTATGTGGAGCAAATGCCATATAAACTAATCCCATCCCACAGATAAGTAGAGCTGCAAAACCTGCCAACAGAACTCCGGAAATTATTGCCCATTTTTCTGTTAATATCCTCTTTTTGTATCGTTTTTGAATAAGCTTTTCTAAAGTGTATCCTCCTATACTTGCTGGGAGAAAACTAAAAGCGCTACCAAGGATGATCGTTATCGGAGTTAGAAACAGAAGAGTATCTATAAAAGGTTCATTCAGAATTGAAGACGTTCTGACGCTTTCAAAAAGTAAGAACAGCAATAGGCTAGTGGTGGCAGAGACAATTCCAACACCGACACCAGCGCTCATACGAAGTTTTTCTAACACTGTTTCAAAATCAAGTCGTAGCATAAATTTCCATCCTTGTTTGTTGCGCTAGTATAACGTAAATCATTTCCTGCCAAACCTTCTAACTTTCAAACCTTCAATCCTCGCCACTTGCCCCTTCCCATCCCCTGCCGTATAATCGACCTATGCCTATCTTGGACGAAAACACCCTCGACTTCATTAGTCGCAGCCCCAAACAGACTCGCCGCATCGGGATGCGCCTTGGTGCATTGCTTGATGCTGGTGATGTGATCTGCTTGCAGGGCGACCTCGGCGCGGGGAAAACCACCTTTGTCCAGGGCTTAGCACAGGGTTGGGGATCGCTCGATCCCGTTTCCAGCCCGACCTTCGTCATCGTCAACATGTACCGCCGCCCCGATGAAAGCGAGCTTTATCACCTCGACACCTACCGTCTCGAATCTGCGCCCGAAGCCGCCATGCTTGATCTCGACGATATGCTTGACGCAGGCCCGCTCGTCATCGAATGGGCAGAGCGCATTGAGAGTATCCTTCCCAATGAGCGCCTTTGGCTGCAACTCGAACATATCGATGATGAACAACGCCGCATCCAGTTTAAGGCACAGGGCGCACGCTACGAAAATTTCATCGAAGAAATCCGCCAATCGGCATTTGGAGGCGATTAATGCTCCTCGCAGTAGACACATCCACCACGCAAATTGGATTGGCGCTTTATGACGGCAATCAGGTCATCGGCGAGACGCTTTGGCATGGAAAATTGCGTCACACCACCACGCTTGCGCCCGCCGTTGCCGAACTACTCGAACGCACCAATACAAAAATCGGCGACGTTGACGCCATCGGGATCGCGCTTGGCCCGGGCTCATTTACATCCCTGCGGGTGGGATTAGCCTTCGTGAAAGGATTGGCGCTGGCGCGTCACATCCCATTGATCGGCATTCCAACCTTGGATATGCTGACGGCAGCGCAGCCCGCGCGTGATTTGGGCTTGGTTGCTGTTCTACAAGCTGGACGTGGGCGTTTGGCAGTTTCCCGTTATCACGCCCCCGATGGGCAGACCTGGCAACCCGAAAGCGAACCGACCGTCATGCGCATCGACGAACTGCTCGAATCTATCCACAGCCCTACAATTGTCTGTGGAGAACTCAGTGCCGAGGAGCGTAAGCAGTTAGCGGACGATGATCGGGTGCAGTTAGGTACTCCCACGCAATGTACACGGCGTCCCGCTTTTCTGGCAGAACTTGCCTGGAAACGGTATCAAGCCGACGACACGGACGATGCGGCATCCTTATCCCCGATCTATATCCATGTTGGGGAGCCTATTCCATCTTAATAACCATTTCCTGCGTCGCATCAGCCTTTTAGAATCAGTCCATTAAACGAATAAAAGACTAAGCGACACACAAATCCTGTTAAACTTGGTGCGACGCACCATTTATCCGAATGGAAAAAATCATGACAACAAAAGAAGCATTACTCACCAAATTGAAAAATAAAGAAGCCCGCATGGCTGTGCTCGGGCTGGGATATGTCGGCCTGCCGCTGGCAGTTGTTTTTGCCGAAGCAGGTTTCGAGGTGATCGGGATTGATCCCGACGCCCGCAAAGTGGACTCGCTTAACAAAGGCATCAGCTACATCCCCGACGTACCGACCGAAGATGTGGCGAAGCTCGTAGAAAGTGGAAAACTGAAAGCGACGGTTGATTTCTCGATTTTGAAAGGAGTCGATGCTGTCAGCATTTGTGTGCCGACACCACTGCGAAAAACGGGCGACCCCGATATGTCCTTCATTGATGCGGCAACCTCCGAGTTGGCAAAATATGTTCACGCGGGCATGGTGATTGTGCTTGAGTCGACAACTTACCCGGGCACGACGCGCGAAGTTATCTTGCCGATGATTACCGAACACAGCAACTTAACCATTGGCGAAGACCTTTTCCTGTGCTTTTCACCTGAGCGCGTTGACCCCGGTCGTGAAGATTGGACGACGATCAATACCCCCAAGGTTTTGGGCGGTATTACCGAAAGCTGCTCGGAAGTGGCGAATGCCTGGTATAGTGCTGCAATCCAAACCGTTGTGCCTGTTTCATCAGCAGAAGCAGCTGAAATGTCGAAATTGCTGGAAAACACTTTCCGCATGATTAATATAGGTATGGTCAACGAGTTAGCGATTATGTGTGATCGCCTTGACGTGGATGTTTGGGAAGTGATTGATGCCGCAGCAAGCAAGCCTTTTGGCTTTATGAAGTTCACGCCCGGCCCCGGCCTGGGTGGGCACTGCATTCCGATTGATCCGCTGTATCTTTCGTGGAAGATGAAATCGGTTAATTACAACGCACGCTTTATCGAATTGGCATCTGAGATCAATACCGGCATGCCGCGTTATGTCGTCACCAAAATACAGGATGCGCTCAATGAGCATCGCAAGTCGATCAAGGGCAGCAAGATTCTCGTTTTGGGTGCTGCCTATAAACCTGATATCGACGACTTGCGCGAATCCCCCGCATTGGACGTGATCGGTCTGTTGGCTGAGAAGGGCGCGGAAGTTGAGTATCACGATCCCTATTGCCCCTCGCTGATGACCCATGAAGGCGAGACAATGTACAGCGTTCCCGATATGCTTGAATCTGCCGAAAAAGCGGATTGTGCTGTTATCATCACCAATCACAAGGTCTATGATTATGATGCTCTGCTCGAAAAAGCGGAGTTGATCGTTGATACCCGCAACGCGCTCGGCAAGGTTGGGCGCAGTAATCCGAAAGTTTTCGGGTTGTAATTTAAAAGAAGAAAACAGAAAATAATGAGGGCGGGATTACCCCGCCCCTATTAGAAAAGACAGGTTTTTATGTCAAACTATCTAGTTACTGGCGCAGCAGGTTTTATTGGCGCGCGTGTTAGCCAAATGTTGATCGAAGAGGGGCATACCGTTATCGGGTTGGACAATCTTAATGATGCTTATGATGTGCGCATCAAAGAGTTTCGACTCAAATCACTGCTCCCGCTGGATGAATTTACTTTTCATCAGATCGACATTGCCAATTGGGACGCCGTTAAAACAGTCGGGGAATCCAGTCCGCAAATCGCTGGGGTGATCAATCTTGCCGCCCGCGCGGGTGTTCGTGCCAGTACAACGGTGCCTTTCCAGATGCTCTCATCAAACACCAACGGCGCACTTGCCATGCTGGAACTTTGCCGCCATTACAATGTTCCCAAAATTATTCAGGCATCTACATCCAGCATTTATGGCGCGAATCCACCTTATCCCACGCCTGAAACAGCGAATAGCGACTATCCGCTGCAAGCCTATGCCGCCAGCAAAAAAGGTGCCGAATCTCTCTGCCACAGCTATCATCATCTCTTTGATGTGGATGTGAGTATCGTGCGCTTCTTCACTGTTTATGGCCCTGCTGGTCGTCCCGATCTGGCGATGTTCCGTTTCGTGCAATGGATCACCGAGGGACGCCCGCTGCATCTCAATGGCGATGGCGAACAATCACGCGGATTCACGTATATCGACGACATCGTGCGCGGGGTCATCCTTGCCCTCAAGCCGGTCGGCTACGAGATCATTAATCTCGGTGGACACGAAGTTATCAGCATCAACGATCTGATCAAGCTGACCGAGGAGTTGGTTGGCGGCAAAGCGGAGATCATCCGCCACCCCGCACATCCCGCCGATATGCGCCGCAACCAGGCAGATGTGACCAAAGCTCGCGAAATGCTCGGTTGGGAGCCGCGCGTCGGTCTGCGCGAGGGGATGCAAGCCCTCGTTGATTGGTATAACGCCGAACGCGAATGGGCAAAGGATATTGAGACAGGCTCGTTATAGAGGGTTGCAGGAATGGAGCCCATAAGAACTTGTATTCAATTAAAGAATGCAAATCAAGATGATCTTCCTGTTGAATTTCATGGTGATGATGTACGCTATTCAGAAAGCCTGGTTGAATATTTCTTGAAGGAATTTACTCGCAAGGGAGATCGGGTTTTCGACCCTTTCGCGGGTTATGGAACGACATTATTGGTCGCTGAAACGCTGGAAAGAGTTCCGCTTGGCATTGAATACGATGAAGAACGAGTGCAATATATTCAATCCAGGTTGAAAAAAGCAGATAGTGTCCTTCACGGTGATGCACGACAACTGGAACTATATCATTTACCGCCTTTCAATTTTTCAATCACCTCTCCTCCTTATATGGGAGAAAATGATCTTGAAAATCCCTTTACGGCATATACAACAACGGGAAATGGCTATCAGGGATATTTGGAAGATATCCGAAATATTTATCGCCAAATGAAAGGAATGATGGCTCCTGATGCGAAAGCTGTGATTGAAGTTGCTAATATTAAACAAAAAGGCAATGTCACGACGCTCGCTTGGGATATTGGCAAAGAAATATCCAGGGTGCTTGATTTTGAAGGGGAAATGATTATAGATTGGGATCATTACGGCTATGGGTACACTCATAGCTATTGTCTTATCTTTAGAAAACCAAACTAAAGGGTTGTAGCAGAATTAACTTTTTCTGCCCCCCGAAGTCCAAGGCCATCACACAAGCTCTTCCCTCGTTCGTTTTCGGCTTTGCATCCAAAAACTATGCAAAAATTTATTAAAAAAAACATTGTGATTCCAAAACTTAGCTACATCCTTGCCGGGTTGGCAGGTGTGATCTATTTTTTCGCCGCGCTGAATTTGGCGCATCACACGACATCATTTTTGGATGAGGGGTTGTACACCTACAAGGGTTGGCTTTTTGCGACGGGGAAGTATACGCCTTTTGCTGAATACAGCGTGTGGACAAACCACATGCCGCTCTCTTTTATGATCCCCGGCTATGTACAAAAATGGTTTGGGGCGGGGCTGCGAACGGCGCGCTATTTCATGATCTTGCTTGGGTTGTTGACCCAGCTTGGTTTGTGGATCGTAGTCCGACGCTGGTCAAATCGTTGGTGGGCGGCAGGTGTGGCGCTGGCTTTTGCGCTCAACCCGGCATCGATCAAGCTCTATACCCTTAGCATCTCGCAAGGCATGATCGCTTTTATGTTTGTCTGGATGCTGGTTGTCGTACTCGACGAGAAACTTCCACTTTGGCGGATCTTACTTGGCGCAGTGATCGCGAGCCTGATGCTTTCCACGCGTTTGAATATGGCTTATGTCCTGCCAATTTTGCTTCTGTATTTTTGGTGGGAATACGGCTTTAAAAAAGCCTTTTTGGCGGGGCTTGCAGGATTATTTGGTTTTCTTTTTGTGCAGGGACTTTTTTATCCCGAGATTTTGAAGTTTTGGGCTGCTTGGCTACCCCAAAGCTTGACACCCTTTTTAGACCTGTATCGCAACAATAGCAACGTGCCTTCCGAGCTTGTTCCCAGCAGCGAGGAGGTGCTTTCCATTTATCGTATTTGGCTCTATCTTTTATTAAGCCTGCGTTTGCACTTTGTCGCCCTCTTTAGTGCGATCAGCACCTGGTTACTCTTTCCCCGCATTCGCAAGTTTACGCCACGTATTCGCGCTGCTGTATTTTTGTCGGTTTTGCTTATTGTGCTCTTTTACGCTCACGCCAGAAACACCTTCAGCGATGACCGCTGTGTATCCTGTCTGCTGCTCTATGTGACTTATTTCGATTTTCTGGGACTGATTCTTTTCCCGCTTGCCTTTCCTCTTTTACAAAAAGAGCACCGAAAGATCAAACGCGCCATTCTTTTGGGCATTGCCGGACTAACCATTGCCGGATTGGGATTCAGCGCCTATGAAGATGTAAGTCTTGATCTGGCGCACAGCGTTTTGCCTTTTGTACAGGATAATTATTTTTGGAGTGCAGCGCGCTATGTGACAGGGCTAGATGAACTGGTCTTTTTCAGGGTCGCGTATCTCGCTCTTGCTGTTGGGCTGGTTCTCGTTATCTTGACACTATTCTTCGTAATTAAAGGACGCCGTCAACCTGCTGCCCGCACGTCGTTTGGTTATTGGGTATTGCTATTGCTCCTTGGCGGAGGCCTGCTGCTTTCCCCTACCAAGGTTTTGGGCAACGGGAATGACTTCTTCAACTGTGGTGATTACGATGTAATCGAACGCTATGAAGAAGCCGGTGCCGAATTAAATGCGATCATCCCAGCTGGCTCCCAAGTTTACTGGAGCGGGCGGATTCCGATCATCTTCCTTTACCTGCCCAATGTGGATATCTACCCAGCACAACTTAACCAGATCCACTCATTTTATATTGGCGGGGATAGCGAAATCTTACAGCAACGCAGTTTGTGGAATCAAGCCCTTGCCGAACAATGGCTTGGTGAAGCCGATTATATTTTGAACGAATTGGGGAATACACAAGATTTTGAGCAGGTCGCTTTTGACAGCGGCGATTACGTCAAAATCGGCAGCACTGGCTCAATAGAAAAGTGCCGCGGGTGGCAGTCGGTGATCGAGGTGTATCAGTTAGATCAGTAATTCATGTTACGCAGCGACATTGTAAATTCGGACGTTCTGCCCCCCTGCCCCCAGCTTCGCTGGGGCATCCCCCCATTTTGCAAGCAAAATAGGGGGATAGAAATAGAGCTGCGGTTGGTCTCCCCTAAATTCCACGCATTTGGAATTTGGGGGAGATGTCCGAAGGACAGAGGGGGCAGACACCAAGTACAAATATCCTTTTTGCGTAACATCAGCCAGTAAGACCAACTACCGATTATCTCCATCTCCTTTGATGGTGCCGCGTTCGAGGCGGGAATAGAGTTTTTCGATATTATATTCAGCGATTTCATCGAGTGTCAGATCAAGCTCGGTGGCGACCTGGGCAAGATACCAGAGTACGTCGCCGAGTTCTGCTTTTAATGCGGATTTGGTCTCGGCGTTGATTTGGCCCTCTTTATCGCGGAAGACTTTTTTGATTTTGCCCGCCACTTCGCCCGCTTCGTTGACGAGGCCGAGAGTGGGGTAAATGACACGGTGCCCAATGGCGGGATATTTGGCGGTTTTGCGGGATTTTTGTTGGTAGTCGTTGAAGTTCATGTTTTTCCTTTGATTTACCACGGAGCACACGGAGAGCACAGAGAAAAGCATTTTTAAGTCTCTGTGAACTCTGTGCTCTCTGTGGTGAAAGATTAATTCGAGTAGGTTTCGATCTCTTTACAACGCGCGGAAATATATTCTCGCGCGGAATCGTCATCATCGAAGGCGGTGGCGGCGTAGTTGGCGAAGTTGGTCATGCGTGCCAGCCAGAGGGCGTGGAGATCGCGTTCGGGCAGGTTGGGCCACTCACGCAGACTGGCGTAGCCTGCCCGAAAAGCAGAAGCAAGTTCTTCGTCGCGCGGTTCGTCGCGCAGGTAGTAGAGGCTGATGGCAATGTCGTGCGCAGGGAATCCGATCAGCATATCTTCAAAATCCAGCACATAGAGTTTTCCACGGTGGATGTGGACGTTCCAGTAGTGTAGATCGCCGTGCAGGAGGAAGGGTTTGGCATCCTGCTGGTAGAGGCTGGCGAGATAGGTGTCGCAGGTTGCTACGGCACGGTCGAGGGTTTCGATTTGGGCCGGAGTGTAAAGATGGCTGTATTCGGCGGTGTTGTAGACAGCTTTTTCGCCGGGGAAGTAGAAGGTTTTGTCCCAGCGTTTGGGCTGGATGGTGTCGGGGAGTTGGAGGGAGGCGGCGTGGTTGTGCAGCCCTGCCATGATGGCGCCGAGTTTGCGATAGTTGGCGAGGGTGACGTGTTCGGAGAGGGTGACGCCGGGAATCCATTTGTAGAGCGCGCAGCGTTTTTCGCCAGGTACGCCTGCATAGCTGACGAGGCTGATGTATTCGCCATCCTTGCGTGCGACGGGCTGGATGACGGGCAGGTCGGTTTCGCGGGCGAGGGCTGCCAGCCAGTACATTTCGGTCTGGTTTTCGACGCGGCTGGAGTCGGCTTCGGAATAGATGCGGAAGACGTATTTGCTGCCATCGCTGGCATCGACGCGGAACATGACGGTGCTTTCTTCGGCGAGGAAGCGGACACGCGCCACGTCGATCGGGTAGTGGTTAAGGGCGTGCAGGGCAAGTTTGCGCAGGCGCAGGATGCGTCCACGCGGGGTGAGTTTTTCGTAGGGTTTCATAATTCTTTCTTGGGTGAATTTCTGTACAACATATCCGTCACTACGGATGAAGAGAAGCGTGCTGCTTTTTATGGGAGACCGCTACGTTTGACTGGGCTGCTGTACGCCTTTGGCGACTTGACCATCAGTCCTTCTGCAATGACGTGAATTATCTATATTCGCTGCATAAGGCGATGCGCTGATTATATCTCGCATCGAGCGGAGATTACTCAGGACTCAAGGTGAGTTTCGGCACGCATTTTAAATTTTGTATTCTTCCAAGTAGATTTTCTCGGCGGGTTTTATCGTTTTCGTTACCATCACGTTGGTGCGGAATCAAAAAGCCCCGTTAGGGGCTTTGGTTGATGGGATGGGTTTATGGGAAGTCTATCCTTTGAAAACAGTTCTATTGTGATAGTCTAAGAATTCTTTACTTTGCTCGAACACTTTTCGCAAATGAAGCTCTTTATCCACTTGAAGAATTCTTTTTTCGCGAAGGCTTAATGTTTCTGAAACAATGACTTTCCCTTCAAGATCAAATGTTATTAGACCTTTGTCAAACAACAAATCATAGTTTGGAACAAGAAGTAATCCGTTATATGGATTTGTTCTTTCAGAATTTGTGCTTTCTTTCCAAGGCTTCATGTGTGAAGCTCTGAGCAAAGTAATATTATGCAACCCTGTAATAGACCCGCTTCCCCATATTCGTATCATCTCTTTTCTGAATTTTCCCTGACCAATACGACTTTTAACAACCGCATCTTTTTCGGTTTCAGAAAGAATATTGTATTCTGGAGCATGTTCTCGAACTTCACTAAATATGTCTGTATCATGTTGAATGGCTGTGATTTGAAAAATGAACTCACTAGGCACTTCTTTTCTAACTTGATACTCAACAAGAGTTATTTTGCCAAAATATATAAAAGGAGTATGGTGAACATCTCTGTAAAACAGATGGATTTCATCTTGATTTTTTGTTGCGTCGACAATTCTTTGATCTGAACGATGTCCGTCTTCACCTTCCCAAAAAAGTAAATCGCCGTCAATATAGTCATTGTATTGAGGCAAAACTTCCTGCTTTTCCTTGGTAACAAAAAGGATAAGGTAATTTTTATTACTTGGAGTAACCACTCCTCTCGAAATAGCATGGAAGCTTTTATAGTCCCAAATTTTTGCCAAGAAAGGTCGTTCGTAACTTTGTCCAATTTTTAATGCTTCAAAGCTTACAGACATAATCAATCCTTGTATTTTGACATATCTAATTTCCCTTCGCCTATTCTAACATCGCCCAATAAAAAAGCCGAGCGTCCCAAAAGAGCTCGGCTTTTCACTTGTAACTTGGAACCTGCAACTTGTAACTGTTATACGTTTGCGACCATCTCGCGCCAGAAATCATCCTTCTCGCCGGGCACAAAGGGCGTGTAAACCGTGATGCGATCCACGATGCCTTCGTAGCGTTTTTTCAGTGCGGCGGGCAGCGCGGCGGGCGAATCGGCGAAGGTCACAAATTGCTCAAGCATCTCATCTGTGATCAACATCGGCATCTCAGCCCACTCGCCTTTGGCGGCGAAAGCGGTCAACTTTTCGGCAGCCTCGTCCCAGCCGTGATGCGACATCACGCGCCGATAGGAGGGCGTCGACGCGTAGAACGAGAGCTGCATCCGCGCATAGTTGGCTTCCTCGGGCGAGGTCGCCACAAAGGCGCTCAACGAGACCGAGACATCCGAACGCGAGCGTCCCGTTTTGGCGTTGCCCTCCTCGATGGCGGGGATCAGCACTTCGCTCAGATAGCGTGGCGAGTTAAAGGGATGCGCGTGGAATCCCTCGCAGACTTCACCAGCCAGACGCGCTAGTCCCGTATTGACGCCGGCGATATAAATGGGGATTTCAGGGTGCCCGATCTTGCCCGGATTAAAGAAGGGTGACATCAAACGTAATTTGTAATAGTCACCGTTAAAGTTGAGTTTTTCGCCAGTCTGCCACGTATTCCAGAGTGCGCGTACCGCGCCAATTTGCTCGCGCAGCTTCCCCACAACGGAAACAGGCCAATCCATCCCGAAGCGTTTCGTGATATGCCCTTTGACCTGCGTCCCCAGCCCAAGGATGAATCTCCCGTTGGATTGGGCAGCCAGATCCCAGGCAGTGTAGGCAATATCCCCGGGTGAGCGCGCAAAGGAGATAGCCACTGCCGTGCCCATCTCCATTTTTTCGGTATGCTCGGCGATCAGCGCCTGCGGCAAAAAGGCGTTGTGCTGGGTCTCGGTCGTCCACAGAGCATCAAAGCCCATCGCCTCGGCGGCCTGCGCCACAGCGGGGACATCTTTCAGGGGCATCGGGGGCAGTACGGCATCAAATTTCATTTCTTCTCCTTTTTGAACGGCTAAGACAAAGAGAATGCCAAGTTTAAAAGTTTTTCTTCGCGCTCTTGGCGTCTTTGTGGTTTTATTTAATCATTTTTCAAGAATAACTCGGTTTGTAAATAAGCCAGCATATATAAAATTCCAGTGCCGTTATTGCCGATCAGCGCGGCTGAAACGCGAAAGGCAAAGAAAAAACTCCAGACCTTTATCTGCCGCCAAACCCAAAAAGCGTAGGCAGAAAAGCTGATGTAGAAAATTGCGTAAACGTTATAAAAGATTTATGACATGATTTTTATTTATGGCAATGAATTGAAAAAGGCTTCCGGCATTTCGCTAAGATTATAGATACCGACATAATCTTCACCATTCCACTTAATGATCTTTTCGGGCGCATAGAGAGCGATAGCCTGCATCAGATTGGCAGGCATATTTCTGCGTACCTGTTGTGGGTAGTAGATGACCAGATAATCCGTATTACGTAGACTTTCGACAAAATTGGCATCCACATTTTCAACCAGATAAATATACTCCACCTGCCCGGGAAAATAATATGAGACCGGTCCGCGTGCGTACCAGGAGATCACCTTCAAGTCTTCGGCATTCTCTTTGGTCGATAAATATTCCGCTGCCTGTTCGAGTCCTTCTCCATAACCATAAACCCTACTATTTTCTGGGCTTGACCAAGCAATAATCGGATTGTAATAGGTATAGTAATAGGGGTATTGTGCAGAAGCCATCCACAAGAGTGTCGTACCTAAAAGAAGAATCCCTGCATAGACGAGGGGTGTTGCGTTTACTTTCAACTTATCTGCCAACCACCGAAAAAGCGAGACCATACCGATCGCGGCAACTACAGTAAGTGAAACGTAGCTCGTGAGAAAATAGTGGATTGAATTACGCCCGCCTGCAATCGAAAAAAGCAGGATCATCCCAAAAGCCAATAAGCTCATATTAAAGGTTACCCAACCTTCGTTCCGGGAGAGATATTTTTTCTTAAAGAATGCGAAGACAGAAAAAAGTATCCCTGCCCAAAAGATCGGCGTCGTCCTCCAGAGAATGGTGCCAAGATGTTGAAAAAACTCAGTAAAGGCTGAGAGTTTCGTAGAATTCATATTGGGAACAGCTGCCGCAACCCCCCGAAAAGCATAACTAAAAGCATCTCCATAAACTGCAGAGAGCATCGTCGCAGGCTCAACCCACATCCCTGGCCAAACGGTCACATACGTCATCGCCAGCAACGCGAACCATATTCCAAAGGTCTTGATCATCCTGCCAATATTTCTCTTCAATCCATCTTGTCGCCCATCTTGAAAAATGAGTAAGGCTGCCATAGGCAGCAAGACTATGGCAGATGATTTTGTGCCATTCGCCAAACCTGCCACAACTGCTGAAAGCAATAAATAAAAACTTTTTCTCTCTCTTTGCAGATAAACCATAAGCGCTAGAACTGCGATCAAAGAAAATTGGGACAGCATGCCTTCATGGTTGATCACGCGTGATTGCCCAATGAAAAAAGGCTCCCCTGCAATAAGTATCACAGCGGCAAATGCTACTTGTTTCTCAATAAGTTTTTGCAAGAGAAAATAAACAACCAACAATAGCGCCGCAATAAAAATCACCTGTAGAAGACGCATCGCTCCAATCAATGCCAATGGATGAACACCATGCTCCAGAAAGAAGGTATCGATTACCTTCTCACTCAAATACCCCTGTCCCAACCCTCGGTATTCAGGAAAAACAAATAACATCCCTGCCAATCCCAGCCACATGGTCGTGACCGCTGGGTGATACATGTAGATCGTTTTGCCAAAATCGAAATGCGTGAGCGCATAATAGTAGTTTGCCCCAATTGTGAGCCAATCGGGTTCATCAACGATCAAAAAGGATTTCAGGCCGCCCAAACGGGGAATAAAAAAGAAAGCCAAAATAAAAAGAACCAGCCCTGCTTCAAACCAGAATCTATTCCTTTTTCTCATTATTCGCTCAATAAATAAGCCATCACCCACTGCGCGGTGGCGACCAACGCATCGGTGTGCGTGCGTTCGTAATTATGCGACGCCTCCACGCCCGGGCCGATCAGCGCGTGCGCAAAATTGCCGCCCGAACGCACCGCCGCGCTCGCATCCGAGCCGTAGTAGGGATAAATATCGACCTTGTAGGGGATCTCGTTCGCGTCCGCCAACGTGCGCAGATGATTCGACAGCCCGTGATGATAGGGTCCGCTGCTATCTTTGACGCAGATCGTGGCGTGGAACTCATCGGATGTCTGCCCCTCGCCGATGGCTGCCATGTCGATGGCGACCAACTCGGATATTTCATCGGGCAGCCCCGCCGGAGCGCCGTGACCGACCTCTTCAAAATTGCTAATTAGGATGTAAACGGGACGCGCTGGTTTTAGACCTGCTTCCGTCATGGACGCAACTGCCGCAAAAATAGCGGCTACCGCTGCCTTGTCGTCGAGGAAGCGTGAGCGGATAAAGCCATTCGTCACCTCCACGCGCGGATCAAAAGCCACAAAATCCCCGACTTGGATGCCCAACTCGCGCGTCTCCTCTGCGGACGATGTACGCGCATCCAAACGGACTTCCATGGTCTCCTCACTGCGTTTCGTCTCACTCGTCGCCGCGGCGTGGACATGGCTGGAGGCTTTGTTGATCATATACGAGCCACGTACCTGTCCGCCATCCTGTGTGAAGACCCAACAGCCCTCGGTCTCGACGCCGTTCAGCGTCAACCCGCCTAGGCGCGTCAATTGCAGCTTGCCGTTCCCCTTGATGACCTTCACCATCCCGCCGAGTGTATCGACGTGGGCAGTGATGGCACGGGGGGAGCCAGAGCCAGCTTCCCAAACGATGACCAGCGAACCTTTATTCGTCCGTTTCAACGAGAGTTCGGGAAATTGCGCAAAGGCCTCTTCGACGTAGGCGATCGCTTTTTCAGTGTAGCCTGTTGGCGAGGGGGTATTTAACAGATCAACAAGGAAGTCGATCATTTTTTCGGTATTGATATTGGGTAATGACATTTTATTTTCCTATTGTAGGGGAGACCAGCCGGTCGCCCTTACGCTAAACCTTCAAACTCAGAAATCGCCTTGCGCATCTCATCAGGGATCGGAATCGTCTTTTGGGTATGATAATCAAACGCTACCAGAATCACATAGCCCGATGCAAGGACTTCTCCCGTCTCAGCGTGGACGATTGCTTGATTGACCGTCATCGATTTGTTGCCGAGCTTGCAGGTACACACACCTGCTTTGACAGGTGTTTCGTATTCGACCGGAGCGTGATAGGTGATCTTGGATTCAGCCATAATAACGCCAATATCCATAAAGGATTGTCCTGGTACGAAAAGCCCCAGCTCAATAAAATAATGAATGCGCGCCTGCTCGAAGTAGGTCAGGTATTTTGAATTGTTCAAATGCCCCTGGGGATCCAGATCCCCGTAGCGGACTTCAATGGGATGAAAGAATTTGATTTTAAACATGTAAAGTATTATAACCTTGGAACATACTTTGTCCTCTTTTCAAGGTCAATTTTTATGCGTAAATATGTTTTCCAAAAAGCATTGAGCTTTGTTCTAAAAGTTATTCTATCCTTATACTTTCTCTTTCCGGTAGGATATTCTCTTTATGCGCAAATCCAACACATTATAAAAACATGGGATGCGGGCCAATTTCTTTTATTTGAGGCCTTGGTTATTATTTCTCTTGCTCCCGCTATCTTCATTGTTTTTCTAAAGGATCATTCATTTTCTTCACCCGATAAACTACGCCCTTATCTGATTGTTTGGATACTTGCAGTAGCACTCGTGTTTAGAGTCTTGCTCGCACAACTGATCAGTACTGATTTTACATCCGATTTTGCTGATGTACATGCTGCTGCGCTGGATATATTCGCAGGATACCCTTTAAAAAATCTGGGAGAGTATCCGAACATCCCGAATTCATTACATTTAAACATGCCAGCTATTATTTTGGCACAAATGTACAATTTTTTTGGTCCTGGGCCAAGGGTTGCGAAAATTTTTATTATCGTATTGGATACGCTGACAACCTTTTTTATTTATCAAACAGGGAAAATGATTGACCGCGAGAAAACAGGGATTTTAGCAGCTCTTTTATATGCACTGCTTCCCTCGATTAGTATATATACTGGGACCCTGGCAGGAGAATACTTAGCGTTTCCATTTATGCTACTAGCAATCATAATCTATATTTATCTCCATAATTCGGAAAAAAGTTACTTACATAATTTTCTTGGATTCGTCTTATTAGGAATAGCTACAGGTATTCTGGATTGGTTCCGTCCATTAGGAATGGTTTTACTAATTGCATTTATCATTGCCAACTTACTAAAAACAAACACCCCTCAGCACTTTCTGAAAATGACTTCCCTATCATTGATATTATTCATTGCCTACAGTCTGACGACACAATTAGCAGTAAATATTTCTGAGCATGTTTTTAAAACCAACATTCGGGGGACTTCACAACGAATCGGAGAATACTTTATAAAAGGCTTGAATCCTACTTCAGGAGGAAGGGTTACGCTAGAAGACCATAATATTGTTTATAAAACGTATAATCAGTTTGGTGAGGATTCGGCTGGAGCGCAACGCTATTTGATCCAATTGGCACTTTCCAGACTTGATAGTGAAACTTTTATTAACCTCGCCAAAGAAAAATTTCTTCTGATCTGGTCTACCCATGACTCTCTTTTCGATTATGCATTGATAGGTTCAAATGATCGTGAATTTGTTGAATTACTCCGAAATTTTGAAACTCTATTATGGCCTATGATCACTTTTTTCATTATGTACAACGCCTACACATCTTTTCGAAAAAAAATAAACCCCGGACTATTTGCGATGCAATTGTTTATTCTTGGTTTTGCAATACTCTTTATTTTTATGGAAGTCCAAAATCGTTATATTGCGATTGTTATTCCTTATTCAGTTTTACTATCAATAATTGGGGCAAACCAGTTTTTCTCTGATATTACGCCCAAAAGCCTATAGATATATCATCTACAATAATTTGCCAGCCCCTCGTGCGATAAGATAACGATGCGCCCCTTATTGTTCAATCTGATGAATTTCTGTTTCTTGAAAAGCGTCATCGCCTGATTGACACGCTTGCGGGACGCGCCGACGAGATCGGCGATATCGCCCTGGGTCAGGCTGATGGGGATTTCGACCTCACCCTGCCCTTTCTCACGTCCGTATCGCTCGGCAAAGGCCAGGAGCTGCCGCGCCACGCGTCCATTCACATCCAAGGTTGCGAGGGCCTGGATCAACTGATCCGACAATCGCACGCGGGAGGACATAATTTGCACCAGATTGCGCGCTACGGGCGGGACTTCGTCCACAAGATAGTTGAATGTGCGTTTGTCCATCCAGAGCATGAGCGAGTTTTCGAGCGTGACGGCGTTGGCGGAACGCCCCACGCTGTCGATCAGGCTCATCTCGCCGAGCAGATCGCCCGCCCCCAAAATCGATAGAATTACATCGCGCTCGCCATCTTGAACGTGAATTTTGAGTGTGCCATACAAAATGACGTAGACTGCCTCGCCGGGCTGCTCGATGGTCAGCACATTCGTGCCGGCAGGAAAGATGCGGCGGTGCGCGCGTTGCGCCACCCAATCGAGTTGCTTGGGCGACATTCCCTCGAATAACTTAATTCCTGTTAATAGGCTGCGAGTATCGTCATTTTTCATGGCATTCTCCTTGCGTTATTTTACCCTTCAACAGGTGCGACGCACTATTTTACGCTGGCACGCGCACCCGAACAGACAGCGAGATCGTCAAGCCCTCATACGCCGCCTGCACACCAGCAAAACGCTCACGCGCGCCACGCTCAATTTCTTCGAGCTGCTCATCGTCATAAGACGGATCGTGATGAAAAAGCACCAACTGCCCGACCTCTGCTGCATTCGCTGTCGCGCAGGCCATTTTGACTGTCGAGTGTCCATAGCCCTGCGTCGAAGGGAATCCCGTCAGTTCGCCGCGATAATGCGCCTCGGTATACTGCGCATCATGGATGAGCAGATTTGCCCGCTCCGCAAAGCGCACCAGTTTGCGGTCGGTGCCCACGTAGCCTTCGGTATCGGTGGCGTAAACGATGGATTGTCCACGCCACGAAATGCGATAAACATAGACGCCCCCCGGATGCGCATACGAGCGCTGGATGCGGACGATCAGCGCGTCGCGCTCGAAATTTGGGCTTGCTTCCGTTACCCGAATGCCTGCCTCATCCCAAACGATGATCTGCGAATCCCGCACCGAGCGGATATTCTTCCGTGCGCCCATATCCTGCAGGCTGACGGGAAAACTCGTCGGCGATTGGTTCTGCTCCAGCACTGTTGATAGCGCATCGGGTGTCATCCCCGGCCCAAAAATATTCAGCTGCGCATTCGGCATATACGCTGGGGTGAAGAAGGGAAATCCCTGCACGTGGTCGTGGTGCATATGGCTGAAGAGTAGCATCAACTGACTTGCACGCCGACCCTGCCCAATCTCACGAGCGAGTTCCTGCCCAAGCGGGATGATGCCCGTCCCGGCATCCAGAATGAGCGTCTTCTCGCCCGCGCGGATTTCCACACAGGAGGTGTTCCCGCCAAATTGCATGGTTTCTTTCCTCGGCACAGGATAACTCCCACGCACACCCCAAAACACGACATCCAGTTGTTCGTTCATTTTCTACCTCCAGATCAAATAAAGACATCTCTATTATCTTCGGTAGAAAAAAGCGCACAAGGAAATATTTCCCACCACTATTGGGAATTTCGGGACAAAAGATGAAAATCCCCCGGCTTTTACCGAGGGATTTGGCTTTTAGGTGAGCCTTTCTACGATCAGCAGGAAGTCGACCGTTGCCGTTGCTCCCATCGGTCGAAAAGTGGGCTTAACATTGGGAATGATGGATACCACCTCGCCGCGTAAGTTGTTTAGGAATTCTTCCAAACGGTCTTTGTCTTCGGTCATTTTCAGCGGGAAACGATGAACTTTGTACTTCATTTCAATACTCCTTTCGCCTGTAATCAGGCATCTAATTCAAGTATAGAGAAAAGAGGAGGGCGAAACAATAGGTATTCTGAAAATGTTTTTAGAATAAATGTGCTAAAATGTAGCTCTTATGAAAGCTATTCGTTCTTCTGAAATCGGATCGTATCTTTTTTGCAAGCGGGCCTGGTGGTATGCGCGTCAGGGCGAAGAGTCTGCTAACCAAGCCGAGATGATGGCTGGCACCCAACTCCACGAGCGGCATGGACGTCGGGTTGTCAAGGCCGGAATGACGCGCGTGTTGGCAATCATCCTGATGTTGGTGGCAGTCGTTTTGCTGGTCTCGTATTGCACGGTACAAATTCTATAGGGACGAACGGCCGTTCGCCCCTACTCAACTATCTATGACACTTTTCCCCCTGGCTTTACTCCTTTTAGCGGTTGCCTTTATTCTCTTCTGGCAATCTGATAAACAACGGAAGCAAACCGGTCTTCCGGGCGGGCGCGTGATCTATACAGACACGCGTAGCTGGGGTGTCGTCGATAGGCCGCTTTACGACCGTAAACTCCGTTTAGCCGGAAAACCGGATTATCTGGTAGAGCGTGACGGGGAAATCATCCCGGTCGAGGTGAAATCAGGTCAAGCGCCCAATGCACCTTATGATTCGCATATTTATCAATTGGCTTCTTATTGTTTATTGGTAGAAAGGACGCTGGGCAAGCGTCCCGCTTATGGCATTATCCATTATGAGAATCGCGATTTTGCAATTGACTACACTCCTGAGCTTGAAGCTGCCTTGCTGGAGATTTTGAACGAGATGCGCAGTGATGAACGTCGCAGTGATGTGGATTGTTCGCACGATTCTCCGGCGCGCTGTCGCGGTTGTGGCTACCGTAAAATCTGCGACCAGCGACTGGCTTGATTCCTGTATAATAGGGGCATTATGGACTCTCCGATTATCCCAACAAAGTTGGTCGTTGCTGTTCACCCCAAGTTCCCTGCTGCGCTCGATGAAGCGCAGGAGATTGTCGAGTATTTAAAGGAGCAGGGCCTGGATGTGCCGATGGGGTCTTTGAATGATGAAGACCTGCGCCGCCGCATCAAGGATGGCGAATTTGATGTAATGATCGCAGTGGGCGGTGATGGGACGATCCTGCGGGCGGGGCATCTTTGTGCACCCTGCGGTGTGCCGATCTTGGGAATTAATATGGGGCGGTTCGGCTTCTTGATCCAGGTTAAGCGCGATGGTTGGCGTGACGCACTCCAGCAAATGTTGAAAGGCAATTATTGGGTTGAGAATCGTTTAATGTTGCGCGCTGAACTCTACCGCGCAGGTGAAACTCAGGGCGTCTGGCATGCTCTGAACGAAGCAACCATTAGCCGTGGACAATTCCTGAACCCGGTGCGGATTACCGCCAGCGTGGATGGCTTGCATCTTGCTACCTATGTTGCGGATGGCTTGCTGGCCTCGACGGCAACCGGCTCAACCGCCTACGCGCTCGCGGCGGGTGGCCCAATATTGCCGCCTGAATTGCGCAATATTTTGATCGTGCCGATCGCACCGCATCTCTCGGTTGATCGTGCGGTAGTGCTCGCAGAGGGTTCCTCGGTAAGCATCACCGTCAAGAGCGATAATGCTGTCTTGAGCGTGGACGGGCAAAGCCCTGTTGGGCTGGATGCTGGCGACCGGATTGATATCCGCTCTGCGGTGTCCTCTGCGCAATTCATCCGCTTTGGTGATCTCGGTTATTTCTATCGCAATATCACAGCCCACATGAATCAAAACCCGACGTCTGGTGTTTAACTCATGTCTCTGTACTAAGGTCTAAAATTTAAAATCATGACAGAACCTCTCTATTGTGCCAACCACCCCACCCGCGAAACTATGCTGCGCTGCAATCGCTGCGAAAAACCGATTTGTACAAGCTGCGCTATTCACACGCCCACTGGCTATCGCTGCAAGGAATGTGTGAACGCCCAAAAGAAAAAATTTGAGACCGCCGAATGGTATGACTATATTATTGGCATCACGGCAACTTCTGCGCTTTCTCTTGGAGCAAGCCTTTTGGTCGTTTTAGGCTCTTTCTTGGCCGCCTTCGTTCCGCTTTTCTCCTTTTTTCTTACCGCAATCATTGCAATTGCCATCGCAAACAGAGCCGCATCTCTTATTGGTAAAATCGTAAAACGCTTTATCGGAGGGCGTCGTTCTAAAACCCTCTTTGCAGTTAGCACCGTTGGCGTTGTACTTGGCGCGCTACCGGTGATTCTCTTTCAACTCTATGTTGGTGGCGGTTTATTCAGCCTGATCTGGCAGGGCATTTACCTTGTTGTGGCTGTGCCTGCCGCCTACTATTACCTTTCTGGATTCAGACTCTAATATGCTTACAGAACTTCGCATTGAAAACTTTGCCATTATCGAAAAACTCGAACTGACCTTCGGCAAAGGTCTCGTCATTCTGACCGGAGAGACCGGCGCAGGTAAATCCATCATTTTGGATGCTGTCGAAATCCTGATCGGTGGGCGGGCTGATACCAGTGTTGTGCGCGCCGATGCCCCACGTGCCAGTGTCGAGGGAACCTTCCATCTCGCAGGCAAGGAACGTGCCGCTGTGCATGCCTTGCTCAAAGAAGAGGATCTACTTGATGATGAAGATTATCTTGTCCTCAGCCGCGAAGTCAAACCGGAAGGGCGCAGCATCGCACGTGTGAATGGACGCACGGTGAACGTTTCACTTTTGAAGGCTTTAGGCGCCTATCTGATCGACATCCACGGGCAGTCGGAGCATCTCTCCCTGCTCGATACGCGCGCGCATTTGGGCTTGCTCGACCGCTACGCAAATATCGATTCAGCCCTAAGCAGCTACCGCACGACCTACAAAAAGCTTCTCACCCTGCGCACCGAACTGAACGAGTTACATCGTCAGCAACGGGACGCGCAGCAGCGTGTTGATTTGCTCTCCTATCAGGCCGAAGAGATCGAAGCCGTTGCCCCGAAACTCGGCGAAGACGACGAACTCAAAGAAGAGCGCGACCGCCTGGCGAATGCGGAAGCCCTCGCCTCCCATGCACAGGAAACGCTTGCCCTGCTCGATGAAGGGACAGCCGAAATCCCTGCGGTGACGGATAGCTTCGGGGAGGCATCCCAGCATCTCGCCACATTGGCGAAAATAGACGCCTCGCAAGCCGAAATCGCGGAGCGTTCCGCCATCTTCCTTGAAAATTTAACAGAACTATCGCGCGACCTGCGTGTTTATCTTGAAAATATCGAGTTCAGCCCATCCCGTTTGGAAGATGTGGAGGAACGCCTCGATGTGCTCCAGAACTTGAAGCGCAAATATGGCGGCTCGCTCGAAGCAGTGATTGAATTTGGCGCGAAGGCGAGCAGTGAGTTGGAAAATATCTCAACCGCATCCGAGCGCATGGGAGAGCTTGAAAAAGAAGAAAAGGCGCTCCTGAAAACTTTGGCTGCGCAAGGCAAGAAGCTTTCAGATGCGCGTAAGTCAGCCGCTGAGAAGATGAGCAAAGGTATTGTGACAGAATTGGCAGATTTACGTATGGAAGCGGCTAATTTTGCGGTCGATTTCAAAACTTTGCCCGATGAGAAGGGCTTGCCTCTTGACGATGAGCGGGTTGCTTTTAATGACAAAGGCTTTGATCAGGTTGAGTTTTTGCTCGCGCCGAATCCCGGCGAAGGCTTGAAGCCCTTGGTGAAAGTTGCCTCCGGCGGCGAAACATCGCGCATGATGCTGGCATTGAAAAATGTTCTTGCGCGTGCTGACGAAGTCCCTTCGCTGATTTTTGATGAAATCGATCAGGGTATCGGCGGGCGTATCGGCATGGTGGTCGGAGAGAAGCTCTGGCAATTGGGGCGTGCTCACCAGGTTTTTTGCGTGACGCACCTACCCCAACTCGCTGCATTTGGCGATCAGCATTTGCAAGTGCAGAAGTCGTTGACAAATGGGCGTACGCTTACGAGCGTGATTCCGCTTGAGAGTGAAGCCCGCCTGCTTGAACTGGCGCAGATGCTCGGCGACTTGGGTGAAGGCACTTTGCGCTCAGCCCATGAAATATTGCAAGCTGCACAAAAGATCACAACGGCTTAACCTTAATTTGGCGTTGTTGTTTGAAAGCACATTTAGATTTTGGATCTATCATCGATGAAAGGATTTCTGTAGCAAAATAGATTCCCATTCCCGAGAGTATTATGTTAGATATTCGATTGTTAGGAACGCCTCGTGTTTTTTTAAGGGGAGAGGGAATTTCGATTCCCAGAAAGACGACGCGTTCCTTGTTGTTTTATCTAGCGATGCACCCGAAGGGCGTCCGGCGTGATGAGTTGGTTGAGCTTTTCTTTGGGCATCAGGATGGCGATGAAGTTCAGCGTAAAAGTTTGCGCCGTTATTTAAATTTTGTACGAAATATTTCTAAAGGGGACGAATTTGTAGAGAACTATCACGATACGATCCGCCTAAAGGCTTCCTTTGTCAAAGTAGATGCGCTTGTTTTATTAGCAACTGTGGAAAAGATAAAAAGGAGCAATGGTTTTCGTGATGATGGGTGTACGCTTCCCTTGGGCATATATCAGGAAGCTCTAGATTCTGTTTCGTTGCTGGAGGGAGATACCTTCATCGACAGCAACGATATGGATAAGATCGCTGCTTTAAGCCTCTGGAAAGAGGCCGAAAATAGTCGGCTGCGCAATGCGCGCAATAGCCTATTTATGTTCTTGGCGGAAATGGATTTGCGTCAGGGGAACCCGGAAAAAGCGTCTCTTTGGGCAGAGCGTGCCCTTGAACTGGATGAATCGGAAGATGCGCATTATTTGCTTTTGAAGAGTTTGCGCGAAATGGACCAGCTTGATAAAGCGCGCAAACATTATCTTGGTATTCAGGAAGATTTTGGTTCCGGAATATCGGAGAAGCTGCGCTCTTTGGGCGAAGAGATTCTCAATGTACCGGAGACAAGCGCCCTGTACGTGCGTCCCGATTGGGCGATCCGCCCTAGTGTTCCGGTTCCTTTTGTGGGGCAATCTGCAATTCTGGAGCGTTTGCAAATTAATCATCAGCGTGGTGTTGGCACATTAATTACCGGTGAAGCGGGATCCGGAAAGACGCGCCTTGTAAAGGCGTTTTTCGAGGAATTGCCTCGAACGTCGAACTTGCTGCTGGTGCCTTGTTATCGAGATAGCGAAAGGCTATCGTATCAGCCGTGGACGGATATGTTGCGCCACTCTTTCCATGAGGAATTCTGGCAGAGCACTCCGGTTTGGTGGACAAGGCCGCTGACCATGTTGTTGCCGGAGTTGCTCGTATATCGTGATGATCTTGATGTGAAGCCCAGTGAAGTTTTTTCCAATGAATTGGTCTTTGAGGCGGTGAAGAATTTATTGATCTTTGCCAATCAGAAGAGCGCAGCCTTGCTTTTTGTGGAAGATGCGCATTGGATGAACCCCATCAGCTTTGCATTGTTGAAATATCTAATTCTGCAATCAACCTTCAAACAGTGGAATATTGGCTTGGTGGTTACCTCGCGCTTGGGAATTCATTCAGGCGTTGATCGTTTTGAGTTCGATGCGATGATGGGGAAAATAGAGGAGATTGAAATTTCGCGTTTGGGCGATGAAGAAATTAAGTATCTGGCTTTGTATTTGTTGAATGATAAATTGTCAGCAGATAAGATTGCCGCTTTGAAAAAAATGACCGGGGGGAATCCTTTCTTCTTGCTGGAATTTTTAAGTTTCCACAAATTAAATGATGATGTAGATATTTTTAAGGACTCTGTTTCTTCTCCTCCCAGTGTACAGCAACTGATTGAAGTCCGCTTGAAACCCCTTACTCCTAAAGCACGTAAGCTTCTGAATTATGCTGCTGTTCAAGGGTATCATTTTGATTTAGCGATTTTGGAAGAAGTGCTGATGCTGCCTATGGAAGAGATGACAGCTTTGATCGCCGAACTCGAAGAAGCACGCCTGGTCCATTTTCTCAGTAAAGACGATGGACTTCATTACGCTTTCTTCCATGAAAATTTACGCAGCGACATTATAAATCTTCTTTCTCCTGCAAAGCAGCGTGTGCTACATGCCAAATTTGCAGATGTTCTTGCCCAAAAAAGTATCTATCAGAATGAATGGGCTGCCGTGCTTGCTGAACATTATGAGCAGGCAGGCGCTTTCTCTGAGGCATTCTCAGCCTGGTTTACCGCAGCGAAACATGCTTACCGCATTTTTTCCAGCAAAGATGCTCATATTGCCTATCAACATGCTGAGGCCTTGCTGCCGCATCTTTCTTTTTCGGAAAATGAGTTATATGAGTTTTACACCAAGTGGGGTAGGATGCTTTTCAACAGCGATGATCCCGATGCTCTCGAAGTTGTCATGCAGAGCATGCTTGCACATGGTGAGAGACTGAGCAGCGGCTTGTTACTCGGCGCTGCACTGGATGGTCTCAGTGATGTTCATATGGCGCGAAACGAATTTGAAGAGGGGTTGGAGTGCGCTGAAGATGCACTGGCCTACCTTATCATGGATGGGCACATCCCTGCGCAGATGAATGCTTTCATCCATCAGGGTGTATTTCTCTACATGCTCAATAATTTTCCTGCGGCCCTTGAGAGCTTCAATACAGTGCTTTCTTTGGGTGCTGGGCGCACAGATGATCCGCAAACGACCTTTGCAATCGGGCACGCCAATTATCAGATAGCAGCCAGCCTAACGGGGATGGGCTACCCACAGAATGCCATCCGCTATGCAAAAGAATCTATTCGCGTTATGCGCCTTTCGAGCATGCCACATACATCTATTTTGGCACACAGTATCATGGGGTTGGCAAATTATTATCTTGGGCATTACGACGAAGGGAAGCAGAACGCCCTCTTCAGCCTGGAATTGGCACAGAAAAGCAAATCCTGGCGTATGGCTGGCTATGCTGTTGCCTATGCGGGGATGAATGAAACAGAACTTTCCGAGTTTGGACCTGCCTGGGAACATGCTGAGCAAGCTATCCAATACGGGAAGCAGTATGGACATACTGAGATTGTCTCAATGGGATATAAGGTTTTTGGCGATATTTATACGCGTTTGGATGCCCTCGTGCAGGCAGCGAAATTCTATCAACGAGGAGTGGATGTGGATAACGCCAGCTTTGCCAAGTTGGAGAATGCTGCGCGTCTCGGCGTGACCTTGGGTTTGCTCAGTGATCCCCGAGCGGATGCCGTCCTTGAGGAAGCTCTCACTCACGCCAAAACGGCTGGTCTGGAAACGATTGAAATCAATGCCAAGGCACTCCAATTGAGTCTCTTTATTACCCGTAAAGAATATGCTGCTTTTGATGCTGATTTGGATGATATCCGCACTGCCCTGACAGAACGTTCAGATCCAAAGAGCGTTGTCTGGATAGATTACCTTCAGGCAGTTCGCCTCTTTCAGGAAGAGCAATATGAAGAAGCGCTGGCCCTGCTCGAAAAGACCCTGTCTGTACTTGAAGAGACTCACTTCTTCTGGATCCGTTTAAGCGCGTACAAGCTGTATCTTGAACTGCTCAAAGCCCTCGAACGGGACCTCGCACCGACGCGCACCAAACTCGCCGAAATGCTCAATCAGATTGAAGCAAACCTCGGTGATGCGCCGCTGCAAGAAGAATGGCAAATATTCTCAGAGAGAATCAAAGAAATGTAAATAAAAAAAAGAGATGGCATTCGCGCCATCTCTTTTTGCTTAAGCCAGCTTCTTTCTCAAAACAGCTTTGAGATCTTCTTGTACCGTAGCCCAGTCGTTCGTGGCATCTACGGTTACCCACCTATCGTCCCTCGCCAATTCCAGATACCCTACCCGCACGCGCTCGTGGAACTCAACTGTATAGGCATCCATCCGGTTCCACTCATCGGAGTTTTTCTTGCGCTTTAGACCTGTTTCAATATCCACATCAAGATAGATGGTCAAATCAGGTTGAAGTCCACCCGTCGCGTATTCGATCAAGGCGCGGACTTGTTGAATATTTTGTCGATGACCATAGCCTTGATAAGCGAGAGTCGAATCCGCATAACGGTCAGAGATGACGATCTCGCCTGCATCCAGGCGCGGCTTGATAACCTGCTCCACAAATTGGGCACGGGCGGCTTGATAGAGCAGCGTCTCTGTGCGCGGGTGCATCTCGGTATTTTTCATGCTATGCAGCACCTCGCGAATCTGCTCGCCGATGGATGTCCCTCCCGGTTCACGGGTGGGGAAAACGGTATAGCCCTGCTCGCGTAGAAATTCAACAAGATGGGGAATATGGGATGTCTTGCCCGAGCCTTCGGGTCCTTCGAGTGTAATGAACATAAAATACCTCGTAGGGGCGGGGCTATAAGTCCCGCCCCTACAAAATTTATTCTCTAAATATTCTTACGTGCCGACGCGGCTCTTTGCCATAGGAATGGCTGACCAATTCCGCGCTGCGCGCCATCTCATGCTGCAACCTTCGTACGGTTGGCGGGCTGGCGGGTAGATCAACCCAGCGTTCGCCGCTCAAAACCGCCGCGATCGCATCCTGTGTTTGCTGGGTTACATCGCTCATGCCGTTCAATTCGCTGCTACCAACGCTGAAGAGATCGCTCAGAAATTTTTCAATCTGTTCGCTGGTATTTGCGCGCAGCACATAGACGGGCATCCCGCGCCGCTCGGCGTCCATCACAGTTTGTTGGCGCTTGCGGTAGTAGGTGCGCAGGGTTACGAGCGCATCCGCTTCGCTGGCTGTGCGCACGATGATGGCCGGGACTTGCAAGCGTTTAACGGATTGGATCAATCGGTTACGCGCTACGCCAAAGGGGTAGATACGTATTGTAGACATCTTTTGGCGGGATCCGGATTGGGGCTGGGCAGATGTCTCTGGCGCAGTGGACAAGCGTAGGGTGCCGCGCGTTCCGAGCGAGTCCCCGCCGCGTTTCAAACCCGGATTTGGGCTTGCTTCCGCCTTTTCAACTTTGATCTGCCCATCTTCATCCCGCGTGCGAATCTCGGCTGGAAGCGGGAAGCCGCGCAAAAGCGAATCGACGGCTGCGGCAACATCCAGATGCACCGCAAAACGATCTCGGTGCTGAATCTCGACGAGTACGTCAAACGTGGGCGGGTTGCGACGCTCTAGCACGGTTTTCTGCGTGCCGCGCCGACGGGCTTCCTCGTCCGACAAGGTGACGGACTCAATGCCGCCGATCAAGTCGGAAAGGGTCGGGTTGAGCATCAGGTTGTCGAGCGTGTTGCCGTGCGCCGTGCCAACAAGCTGCACGCCGCGCTCGCCGATGGTGCGGGCCGCGTCGGCTTCTTGTGCGCGCCCGATCTCGTCGATGACGATCACCTCGGGGTTGTGGTTCTCGACGGCTTCGATCATGACCTCGTGTTGAAGCGAGGGCGTGGCGACCTGCATGCGGCGGGCGCGTCCCACGGCGGGATGCGGTACATCGCCATCGCCGCCGATCTCGTTGGATGTATCGACAATGACAACGCGCTTGCTCTCGGCAAGGATGCGTGCGGCTTCACGCAGCATGGTCGTCTTGCCGACGCCAGGGCGACCGAGCAAAAGAATGCTTTTGCCGGAATTGATGATGTCCTCGATAATGTCGCTGGTGCCATAAACGGCACGTCCAACGCGGCAGGTGAGACCGACGATCTCCGCTCTGCGGTTGCGGATCGCGGAGATGCGGTGCAGGGTGCGTTCGAGACCGGCGCGGTTGTCAGCGTCGATGTCGCCAAGTTGCTTTACGACATGGTCGATCTGCTCGCGGGTGACTTCCTTTTCGCTCAGGATGACTTCACTATCCACAAAGCGTGCGGTCGGGATGCGCCCAAGATCGAGGATCACCTCGAGCAGGTTCGCGGTATCTTCGGTTGCTTGAATAGCTGCCACAACTTCCTTGGGCAGGGTGTTGAGCAGGGCTTTAAGATCGTCTGTGATTTGTAGTTTTGTAGACATGATATTTAGTTTCAAGTGGCAAGTTATGCACTTCGATAAACTCAGTGCAAGAGTTGCGAGTGTCAGCTTATTGATAAATGCCTGATGGGTGACACTCGTAGGCAAGGAATCATACTTGCGCCGCTATTACTGCCTTCTGCGCGGCTTACGGGGGAGTTAGATGTTGATTAAGATCATTTCAGCGTACCACCTGATTCTTTGAGTTGCGGCTATTATAGCAGTCTATTCGGGGAGGGGAATGAGAAAAAGGGACGAACGCTTAAAAAGAGACAGTCACCTTCAAGGTGACTGTCTCTTGATTTTTTAGCTCTTCCCCTCGATCACATCGGGGATATTGGGTTGCCAGGCCTCGTAGTGATGCTTACAGAGCCAGCGGAAGTCGCCCGTGTAGGTGGTGACGCGATGCAGACCGAGTTTGGCGTGCGTGGGATCCTGCTCGCGGATGAGTTGGTGTAGCGCCAGAATGCCGGAGCGTTCCACTTCATCAAGTATTTGGCCCGGTTCTAATTTATGTTTAGATGCCTTAATTTCATCCGGCAATTTTCCGATGATAGCGTTCCCTAAGTTGAATTCATCTTCCCATGTTTTCGTGAACGCCGCATTACCAAAGATGTTGATTGAAGGCACGGTCATAGGGGAGAAAAGTTTCAGCATTCCCAATATGAATTTCGCGGTTGGGGCAATCTTCACGACAAAATCATGAGGTTTATCAAGCTCATAAATACCTTTTCCCGTTTCAACAACAGGATGTGGTTGGCTGTCATGTTCGCACCACAAATGAACTTCCATTGGTCGGGAAATGAGATGTTCCCAAGGAAGACTGGTATCACGTGAGCGCAAGTTGAAAAGGCGTGGCCCACTTTTTGCTTCGTTCGTGATTGCACGCATTGTAGCCACAAAATAATTCGTAATGCGACTTTGAATCTCCCTGGTGGCTTGAAGTTGTAAATCGGCTTTGCTATCCAACGTGTTTAGTTTCTGATTGATTTCTTGCAACTGTATTTCTGGACTATGGACAGCAAATCCCATCAGCATGTCAGAAATAGAATGTATCTGAAAGCAATCTTGGCACGGAAACGCTGGAACACCTTTCGCCATAAACTCGCGTAATGCCTTCACCTGAAAACGCCCTTTGCAATGTTTGCCATCTTCATGGATTGTCGGGCAGGGAATGGTGAAGCGATAATGCCCTTCCAAGCCGGGCCAGTTGTCTTTGATGAGTTTCTTAAGCGTATCCTGCAGGACGGTCATGAAGTATTGGGGCCAATCGGCTTGAGCGTAGACGTGTAGTTCGCGCCCACGTTTCTCGACGAAGGCTTCACCGTGCGGTTCATATTTCAAAAACATGCCCTTTTGCCAATGCAGGCGGTGATGACAATCATCGCTGGGATCGTGTATATCCACCGCATAGTCGTGCGTGCGGACGATCATCCAGGGCATGAGGCCGGGCGGATCTTCGTCCATAGCGCAGATCATGGCGATGCGGCGGGCGTTTTCGGGGATATCCTGCTCGGGCAACCAGGGGAGTTCGGGGCGCACCTGCGGCACATGTTGGGCAACCAAACTGGCTTTCCCATCCGGCAGGCGATAGGAGACGTCGTATTTTTCCATCAGCCGCAAGAAGAAGGGATAGAGTTCGGGCGTGTAGCGCGGTTCATCTTTGAACTCGTGGTCGTGCCAGACTTCGAAGAGACGTTCGTCGGGCAGGATGCCGTCTGCCTCCTGTGTGGCGCGGTCTTCGAGCACAAAGCCGATCGCTTTGGTGAGCCACTGCGGTTTCAGGACGACGTCGTTGCGCAGATTTTCATCCTCGCCGTAGTGGACGATATAGCCGAGATCGTGCATCAGCCCCGCCAGCGTGGATATGTCGATCTCGCTCAGGGTGTGCTTGGCGCAGACTTCGGCAAAATTGGTGTAGGAGATGCGCGGATCGGCGCTCTCGATCAGTTCATCACGCGCCGCTTTCCAGTTGTTGTTGAAGAGCATCCCCATTTGTTCGAGTTGGGCGGCTTCTGCGGCGATGACTTCTTTCAATTCGGCGATGCCGAACATCTCGCCTGTGGATTCATCGGGCACAAGGCTGTCCACTTCGTAGAAACCGGCGATCATCTCGGGATAATCGCGCAGGAAAACGGGCTGGTCGATGCGGGCGATGCGCTCGCCTGTTTTTGCATGCGTCGAGACGATGATAACGCGCGCATCTGCACCCACCCGCAGGCGGATCATATTCAGCCAATCTTCGACCTGCCCTTTACCCACGCCGCCGCGCGGCTCCCAGACCAGGATATAGAGCGAGCGCCGACTGAAAAAGAATTGATGCGTGACGCGGTAGACATTTTGCCCGCCAAAATCCCAGGCATTTAGTTGGATTTCCACGTCTTCTTTCTCAGGGTGGGGCAGTTTCATTTTATGAATATCAATCCCGTGCGTGGTGGTTTCGCCCGCTTTGGGGGCGTCGCCTGCATCCCCTTTGAGCGCTTTCAATAAGGTGGTTTTGCCCACATCGCCTTCACCGACCAAAACCAGCCTGGCTTCGTGGAGCGGCTCGGCACCTTTTGATATGCTCCGCAGGTATGCCCTAACCGCCTCAAAACCCCTATAATATGCACTTCTTAAGGCAGGATCAAGATGTCTACTGTCGAGATGTAGTTGATTCAGCTTTGGAAGCTCTGCAAGAACAGATGGTAGAGATGTAATCGTGTTTTCTTTCCCATCAGGATAATCCCAAAAATCAAAGTTCCACTGACGGCGGCTACGCCGAAGAGAACGACGCCAGTTATTCCACACTTTTCTAAATTTTGGGTTGGAAAAATCTAGGTGTTGCAGTTGCTTAAGTTGTCCTAGCCATTTCGGTACAGTTTTTAGTTGATTATCAGAAATTATTAGCGATTGTAATTGTTTAAGTTTACCTATATATTTTGGAAATGTTTTTAGTTGATTATCAGATATATCCAAGGATTTCAAGTTATGAAGTTGGCTCACAGATTTAGGAAATTCTTGCAATTCATTTGTCGAGAGATTCAAGGACTGCAATTGTATGAGTTGACCGATTGAGACTGGCAGGGTGGTTAGTTGGTTGTTGGAGAGATCCAGAGATGTTAACTCGGTGAGTTTTTCGATTGATTCTGGCAGAGCGGTCAGTTTGGTGTGGGAAATCGTTAGCGACTCTAATTGTCTAAGTTCCCAAATAGACTCTGGTAACTCAGTGAGTTTGTTTTCATCTTTCGTATTGAAACCGCCACCAAGAACAAGTTCCGTTGCGCCCGATTGCAGGGCTGCCTGAATTTTCTTTTCTGCTTCGTGATAGGCTGTGTCTTTTGGCATGGTTTTTCCCTTTCAGCCCCCTCTGTCCTGCGGACATCTCCCCCCGGTGGGGGGAGAATCTTGTCTCGTGAGTGGTACCTGTCCCTTCCCCCCTCGTCCCCATTCGGGGATGCTGTGCGAGGGGAAGGTTAGGAAGGGGGCTTTTCACAATTATAGCTTTAAAAAATTCGCGTCATTCGCAAATTCGCGCAATTCGCGTTAAAAACTTTCTGCCCCTTCGTGTTAGGACAAGTGCAACGCACTTTTAAGGTGCGTTGCACTTTGGATTTAGAAGATCGAAATCCCCGTCAACGTCGTCAGCAGCTCGAGCGCCTTTGTGCCTGCCAGCGAATTGCCGTTCTCGTTCAAGCCCGGTGACCAGGCGCAGACACTGAACTCGCCCGGCATCACCGCCAATATCCCGCCGCCGACGCCGCTCTTGCCCGGCAGCCCGACGCGATAGGCAAAATCACCGACGGCGTCGTAGGTGCCGCAGGTCAGCATCAGCGATTGGATGTACTTGGCCTGATTGGGTTGTACGATCATCTCGTTTGTGGCGGGTATCCGGCCCTGGTTGGCGAGAAAAAGCCCGGCGCGCGCAAGGTCAGAACAAGTCATGGCGATGGCACAATGATGAAAGTAGGCATCCAGCACGGATTCGGGTTCGTTGCGCAAATTGCCAAAACTCTTGATGAAATTCGCCAGCGCCACATTCCTGTATCCCGTCGCCTTCTCCGATCCCGCCACCTTCAGGTCAAAGGCGATCGTCTCATTCTGCGCCAGCTTCCGCACAAAATTGAGCACCGTCTCGTGGGCATTTTCCAAATGCGATAGGATCATATCCGTCACCACCAGCGCGCCCGCGTTGATAAACGGGTTGCGCGGGATGCCGTTCTCATACTCCAGTTGGACGAGTGAATTGAACGCCGTCCCCGAAGGCTCGCGCCCGATGCGCTGCCATAAGGCATCCCCTTCAAGGCGCATCGCCAGCGTCAGCGTGAAAAGCTTCGAAATACTCTGGATGGAGAAGGGCTCCGCCGCGTCCCCGACCTGAAACTGGTCGCCGCTGTGGGTAATGAGTGCCATCCCGAACTTGCTCGGCGAAACGTGTGCCAACTCGGGGATATAGTCTGCAACCGCCCCTTCTTGCAGAAGGGGTTGCACTTCTGTGTAAATTTCTTTGAGAATTGCTTGATAGTCCATGGCATTTACCTTTGTGGTCGTTTGATGGTTGTATTCTAATGGCTTGTAAAGACAGGAGGGGAATGTGTTTGTTTTCTTGCAGCAATTCCAAATTTGGATGAATCTACCCTTACGGGCACGCGCGCGAGGCAGTTTCACCGCCGAAGCAGTCTTTGGGGGGAGTTTCGGTGCAAGTGCATGCTGCTCGCGGAGTCATATTTGAAATTGCTGGTTTTCTTGTAATCGGACAGCTTATGTCATAAAATCAAATTGTCCAACCAGAAAAGGAGACGTTATGAGAAAGAATACCCTGTACCTTGTGTTTATTGTCTTGATGCTTTCGCTCTCGGCATGTAATTTTGGCACGCCCTCCCCTACGCCAACCCCGGAGGTGATCACGATCGTCGTCACGGCGACACCCGAACCCGCGACGCCGACCACTATCCCAACTGAGACCCCGCCTGAGCCGACGGCGACCATCGCTCCGCCGACCGCGACGGTTGTTGTGGATACTGCAACACCGGAACTGCTGCGCTTCTATGTATCAGGCACCGTCTGGCACGATAAATGCAGCCCGCTGGATGGCACTACTTATACATCTCCACCGGAAGGGTGTGTAGATAAGGCTGGCGGCGGCTATGTTGCCAATGGGACTTTCGATGCGGGTGAAGGAGGCATCGCGGGGGTGACCGTTCGTTTGGAGCTCGAATGCAGCTATGGCGCATTCACAACAACGACCGACGCGAATGGCTATTACAGCATGTCCTTCACGGTGCCCAAAGATGCAGGGGTGGTTCAGCAGCGCATCTGCCTCAGCATTGATGCGCTCAATGATGGGAATGACACGGTTCTGATCCCCGGCGGCTGGACGTACCCCAGCAGTGGCGCGACAGTCCTCTATGATGTCGTCATCCCTGTCGAGGAGCCGAATACCTTCAACTTCGGTTGGGATTTCCAGTTTAAATAAGGCTTTTTTAGGAGAGATTGATGAAAAGGGCTGTCTTTATTGGGTTGATCGTTACGCTGCTGCTTTCCGCCTGTTCGGTGAGCGAAACTGTGCCAACGATAACGGCAGTCCCTTCTCTAACGCCTTCGCCAACACTGACCCCATCCCCAACGGCGACAGCCACTGCGACTCCTATCCCTACCGCGACACCCTTTCAACATCCACTCTCGATCGAGGGGATGCGTGCGGACGAATACCCCGGCAGCGAGATTGTAATCGAAGAAGAACTCACGCCGGGCAGCAATTACAGCCGTTATTATGTCTCGTATCAGTCGGAGGGTTTGACGATTTATGGACTGCTGACCGTCCCTGATGGGGAGATGCCGGATACCGGCTGGCCGGTGATCGTTTTCAATCATGGTTACATCCCGCCGGAAGTTTACAAAACCACCGAACGCTACATCGCCTATGTGGATTTGATTGCCCGCAGCGGCTATATCGTCTTTCGCACCGATTATCGGGGGCATGACCAATCTGAAGGGGAGGCGCGCGGCGCTTATAGTAGGCCGGATTATACGGTGGATGTGCTCAACGCCGTGGCGTCGATTAAACGGTATCCAGCCGCGGATCCAGAGCGTATCGGCATGTGGGGGCATAGCATGGGTGGATATATCACGCTGCGCAGTATGGTTGTCTCGCAGGATATTAAAGTCGGTGTGATCTGGGCCGGAGTTGTGGTTTCGTATCCCGATCTGCTGACCAAGTGGCGGCGCGGCGAGAACGCCGTTGTCCCGACCCCGCGACCGACTTCGTGGCGTACCACGCTTTTTGAGCAGTACGGCAGCTTTGAAGAAAATCCCGAATTCTGGGATGCGATCTCGTCAAATACCTATGTGGCGGATATTTCGGGGCCCGTCCAATTGCATCACGGAACAAATGACAAAGATGTGCCGCTGGAGTTTTCGGAAATTCTCTTTTATGAGCTGTTGGATGCCGATCAGTATGTGGAGTTGTATACCTATGAGGGCGATAACCACAATATCTCAAAGTATTTCAATTTGGCAATGGAGCGGACGATCGAGTTTTTTGATCGGTATTTGAAGTGAGCAACGAAGCCCCTGAAAGTTCAGGGGCTTTTTTGTTCAGTTTGTTCATTCTTTTATTACGTAATGAATATTTGTATAATATTTAGTAGTGAAAGGGAGCACAAATGCCGATCAATATCCCAACTGTTCTTGAAGTGTTTGCTTCAACGGCAAAAACGATTGACGCGTTTAAAAACTGGCGCAATGCAACGGCCAGGAATTCCTGGGAACTCATCGAAGAATTGGAGAATAATTCTCTCCAGTGTTGGACTGTGTTAGACAAAAATGTTCCTGTTGGAGATATTGTTAATAAATTGTCCACTGCTGAATATGACCGTTTGCGGAAAGATAATTTCAACTTCAACAACATTCGAAAGAGAAAGGTCTATCACTACAAATCCATGCAGGGAACAGACTTGGAGTTCTTGGGCGGAAAAGAAACAAAAGTTTTAATCACCAATATCTATGACAGGATCAAGGATTTAAAGAAAAAATATCCTTTTGCCGATGATGGAGCCAAGAAGAGATGGTATACGCGCGTTGCCAATATTCAAAAAAGGATTCTGTTGTTACTCAGACATGTGAGGGCACAAGCGTAAAGATCGCGAAGCCCCTGATTTCAGGGGCTTTTTTCTTAGCTATTTTGTATAATAAGAGAATAAAAAACCTGATCCACCGAAAGGATTTCCCTTGCCCATTCGCCCGCTCAAATTTCCTGCTGACATCGATTCTCTCATCGCCCTAACGATCAAAACATTTCAGTATCCCGAAAACGAGGCCTGGAGCGTTCAGGCCGACGACGAAGAGAATATCATCGACATGTTCGAAAGCGTCAAAAAACTCTGGCCGCTTTTTCGCTTCATGGGCATCTTCTCCCCCGCCATGCGCGACATCCTGCAAGGCTATTTCTGGGAGGAAGATGGTCAGCCAGTGGGCACCATCGTGATGCAGCGCCGCAACACCACATCCACGTGGATGATCGGCAACGTTGGCGTTTTGCCTGAATTTCGTCGTCGCGGGATTGCTCGACAATTGGTCGAAGCCAGTCTGGCATTGATCCGTGAAAAAGGCGGAGAAGTGGCCTTATTGGATGTGATCGCTGAAAATCTCCCCGCCTATCGGCTCTACCAGAACATGGGATTTACCCACTATACCGGAGAAATCGAATTCAACTACCTGCACGAGACGCCCTTGCCCGAAGTTGGGTTGCCGAGTGGATACAGCGTCGCGCCGATGGGTAAATTCGAGTGGCGTCCGCGCTACGAATTAGAGAAGGCCATCACCCCCGCGCATGTACAAGAATACGAACCCGTGACCGAAAAACATGCCAACCCCGGCAAAGGCTTGATGCTCTTGAGCTTGTTGATCAACAAACTCAGCGGACAAAAGGTTGAACGGCTTGCCTGCCGCACGCACGAAGGCGAGATGGTTGGGCGAGGCTATTACAACATCCGCAAAAAAGAGGGCGGCGTGAACGGAATCAATATCCGTGTTAATCCTGCCCATCCCGACTTGGCGGCGCATCTGCTGCCTTTCCTGATCAACACCGCCCTGCGGCTGGGACCCGGTCGGCGGATCGAATTTACCCTCCCCGCCTGGCAAACAGAATTAGTGACATTGGCAAAAGAACTGGGCTGCGAAAAACGCTATGCATATCACCGCATGGGAGTGAAGTTGACGCGCGGGGATTAATCCCCGTGCTACATAGCCAAAGCCGACTGCCCTAAAGGGTGCTTCGCGAAAGGCGACTCCGCTTTAGCGGGGTTGAGCATCGTAGCAAGAGACGTTCACGTCCGTGCGGACGAGAAGAACAAGAAGCCCCTGAATTTCAACTTCTTTCAAGAGCAAAAGGTATAATCTGTCAACAGGGAACATGTTCTATTGAACTTTCTCAAACTTATATTAAATAATCCTGATATGGGGTTCCAAATGAATATTGATGAAAAAAGTTTAGATCAAAAACTTGTAAAAGTAACATTCCTTTCAGGGGATTCACTGACGGGAACTGTACAGTTAAATGCGAATCTAGCAAAATATGCTAATACTCTCCCTCTTTTACCGTATCAAAAAGCTGATGAATTTAAAAGTCGGATTAGTACATATCTTGGAAAACAGTTTGTATCTGTGCCAATAGAAATTGTAGAAGAATTTTTTGAATACATTCCTTTGGATATTATTGAAAAATGTGAAATTGTAGAAACAGAAGTGCATACTATACGTAGCGTTACTGAAAATGGTAAAGAGCTTGGGATAAAAGACCTTGAACTTAAATTAAAAATGGGAACAAATCCGGGCTTTGTAAATATTTCTTGTAAAGTGCCTGGGGACACAAAGCTTATTCAAATTGGAGATATTCCAATAAAAAACGGTGTAGTAGAAGTAAAATTGCCAGTTGTCTTTATTTCTTATGCCAGAGAAGATGAAACAATTGTAAAAAAAATGGCAAAGAAGTTAAATAACTATGGGATAGTAACTTGGTTTGATAAAAGAAATTTACTGCCCGGTGATGATTGGGAAATCAAAATAGAAGAAGCAATAGAAAAGGTGGATTTTTTTCTTATCTTTTTGTCAAAGGAAACAGAACAAAAAATCGGTTACAAAAACAGGGAATTAGAGCTTGCTTTAAAGCAACAATCTTACAGACCAAGAGGAAAAGTTTTTATAGTACCAATTTTATTAGATGACTGTACACCTCCGCATGATCTTAAAAAACTTAACTGGGTCAAAGTATCAGATGATCCAGAATTACTCAGCTTGGCTAAAATGATTGCTCCACGAGATGTAAAAATAAAACTTTTTCAAGAAATCACAACTTTATGACAAAAAGCCCTCCGAAACCAAAATCTCGGAGGGCTTCTTTTTTGAAAGCAAGAGGGTGCGTCGCACCAGAAAGATGAGATTCTGCGCATCGACAGGCAGAAAGCTCATCGACAAGTATTTTCTCGTTGAAGCTGGTGCGACGCACGCCTGCGCAGGCAAAGCGCTAAATAAAAGACATCCGAAGTTTTCAAAACTTCGGATGTCTGCTTTAACAAGCTACTCTCATAAAAGACTACAAAAGTCTTCAAGACTTTTGTAGTCTGATTGATTTTATAAACTTACCGCACCATATTTCGCAACACTGTGTGCAAAATACCACCGTTGCGATAATACTCTACTTCAATCTCGGTGTTCAGCAGCGCTTTGGCTTTGAACTCTTTCTTCGACCCATCGGGGGCGGTGGCGACGACAGTCACATCGCTAAGAGGAGCCATATCATCGCTTAAGCCGAGGATGTCGAAGGTCTCTTCGCCGGTCAGGCCAAGGGCTTCGTAGCCTTCAAACTGGAGCGGCAGCACGCCCATCCCGACCAGGTTGGAGCGGTGGATGCGCTCAAAGGATTTTGCCAGCACGGCTTCGATGCCGAGCATCAGCGTCCCTTTGGCAGCCCAGTCACGGCTGGAGCCGGTGCCGTATTGTTCTCCCGCCAGAACAACCAGCGATTCGCCTGCTTCAGCATATTTCTGCGAAGCGTCGAAGATGAAGGTCTGTCCACCATCGGGCAATTGGCGGGTGTAACCACCTTCCACGCCGGGGACGAGTTGATTCTTCAGGCGGATATTGGCGAAGGTGCCGCGCACCATCACGAGGTCGTTACCACGCCGTGAGCCGAAGGAGTTGAAATCGCTCGGTTTCACACCACGACTTTGCAGGTATTTGCCCGCAGGTCCGTCGGCAGGGATATTGCCCGCAGGGGAGATATGATCGGTCGTGATCGAGTCCTTTAGCAGTGCCATGACTCTCGCCGAAGTGATGTTCTCAATCGGTGGCAAGTCCAACGTCAGGGTTTGGAAGAACGGGGGATGGTGGATGTAAGTCGACGCCTCATCCCACTCATAAATATCGCCCTCGCTCACTTTAATCCCATTCCAGAGTTCATCCCCAGCGAAAACTTCGGCATATTTCTCTTTGAACATATCCGCTTTGACGCTGCTGGCGACCACATCCATGATCTCTTTGGTGGTGGGCCAGATGTCCTTCAGGTAGACGGGATTGCCGTCTTTGCCGGTGCCGATCGGCTCGGATGTGAGATCGATATCGACCGTGCCAGCCAAAGCGTATGCGACGACCAAAGGTGGGGAAGCCAAGTAACTTGCTTGCACCATTGGGTGGACGCGCCCCTCAAAGTTACGGTTACCCGAGGTGACTGCCGAGGCGATCAGGTTTTCACCGGTAACGGCTTTCGCCACTTCGCTGGGCAGCGGGCCGGAATTGCCGATACAGGTCGTGCAGCCGTAGCCGACGATGTCGAAGCCCAGTTTAGCGAGCGGTTCGAGCAAATCAGCTTGTTTCAGGTATTCGGTGACGACGCGCGAGCCGGGCGCCAGCGAGGTCTTGACCTGCGGGGCGACATCCAGACCGAGCTCAAGCGCTTTCTTGGCGACCAAACCCGCCCCGACCAAAACGGAGGGATTCGATGTGTTTGTGCAGGAGGTAATAGCGGCGATCACCAGCGCACCATGACCGATCTCGTAGCTGCCGCCGTTCGTGCCGACGGTCGCTTTTTTGCCCACTTCTTCTGCGCTCAAACCGAAACCGTGCAGCCCCTTTTCAGCAGTCAACGCTTTCTTGAATTCGGGCTTCATATCGGCGAGGGTAATGCGATCCTGTGGGCGTTTCGGCCCAGCCAGGGAAGGCACGACCGTGCCGAGGTCGAGTTCGAGCGTGGCGGTGTATTCGGGGTCGGGGGTTTCGCTGGTGCGGAAGAGGCCTTGTTCGGTCAGGTAGGCTTTGGTGCGGGCGATGGTTTCTTCGGAACGACCAGTCAGACGCATGTAGTTGAGGGTTTCTTCATCAACAGGGAAGAAGCCCATCGTTGCGCCGTATTCGGGCGCCATATTGGCGATGGTGGCACGATCCGGCAGGGACATCGAGTCGAGGCCGGGGCCGTAAAATTCGACAAATTTGCCGACCACGCCGTGCTCACGCAGCATCTGGACACAGGTCAGGACGAGGTCGGTGGCGGTTGCGCCTTCGGGCATTTTGCCGAAGAGCTTGAAACCGACTACGTCTGGCAGCAGCATGTCGATCGGTTGACCGAGCATGGCCGCTTCCGCTTCGATCCCGCCGACGCCCCAGCCGAGTACGCCGAGGCCGTTAATCATCACGGTGTGCGAGTCAGTGCCGACCAGCGTATCTGCGAAGGCTTGCAGTTCATCGTCGATCTCGCGGGCGGGGACACAATCACTCAGGTGCTCCAAATTGACCTGGTGGATGATGCCTGTGGAAGGCGGCACGACGCGGAAGTTATCGAAAGCGCCTTGTCCCCATTTCAGGAATTCATAGCGTTCCTTGTTGCGCTGATATTCAACTTCGGTGTTGCGCTGGGCAGCATCGGGGGTGGCAAAGAAATCAACCTGCACCGAGTGGTCGATGACGAGGTCAACGGGTACCAGCGGGTTGACGACTTTCGGGTCGCCGCCGAGGCGGGCAACGGCCGAGCGCATGGCAGCCAGATCGACAACAGCGGGCACGCCGGTGAAGTCCTGCATCACAACGCGCGATGGTTTGAAGGGGATGCCGGGGCGTTCGCCCTTCGGCGTCCACGCGGCGATGCGTTTCACGTCATCATCGCTGATGCCTTTGCCGTCCACCTGCCGCAGGGCAGATTCGAGCAAAATGCGGATCGAAAAGGGTAATTTCTTCAAGTTGGCTAAGCCAGCTTTTTCAAGCGCGTCCAGACGGTAGAAGGTATATTCTCCGCCAGCGGTCTTGAGGGTATCACGAGCATTAAAATTATCTTGGGTCATACGAAACTCCTTTAGCTGTCTTACGGGTAAACATCAATCGTCTTCTTACAGGTGGAGCAGAGTAAGAAGGTAGTTTTATTTGCGGAGAGATGCACAGTCTCTGAGCGGAGATGAAGCGAAGCGTAATCGCAGTCGAAGAGCAGGTTCTGTAAACCCCGTCCTTCGACTACAGCGATGCTGGCGCATCGCTTCCGCTCAGGAACTGCCATCGGACACAAAAAAACCTCTGCGCTCTCTCCATCTTTTTGGCATAAGCCATAGCGATGGGGAGGACACAAAGGTGCGCCTTTGTTATCCTAACCGGTTTGCTACATCTCATTCTGGAGATGGTGGGCTTCCATTCTACCCCCTTTTTGAGCGAATTGACAAGTTTTTTCGTTTTGACAAAGAAAAACTGGCTAACGCTATCAGCCAGTTTTTCTTATCACTCATCATCTGTCCTAAAAAATAATGGAAAGCTATGTGTTGCATCCGAAGGATGCATTGCACATAGCTAACACTTTAGTGAGTTGAGGGCGTTAGCCCGAAGCAGAAAACCACCGGCATAGCCAGTGGTCTTACTGCTCTTAGCGGATGATATACCAAGCGGCCACGTAGCCTTCTGTTTCGCTTTCGTCGCTCACGTGCAACCATTGCCCGCTGGCGCCGATTTTGGCAATGGCGACCTCCTCGTTTTCGAGCACGGTCAGGGCGGTATTCGGCAGCAGCGTCTTCACAATGGAATATCCGCTCGAAGGCCCTTTGCGCATGCGCAGGCCGCCCCTGGCAAGTGGCGTGACGTAAACGATCAGCGAATTTGGCGGCGGGACGTTTTCAGCGCTTTCATCCAGCTTCACATACCAGGCAGCCACATAGCCTTCTTTCCCATTCGGTGCAAGAACATGCAGCCACTGATTGACCACACCAACTTTGGGGATCGCGAAAGTGGGGTCGTCAAGTACGCTTAGTTTGGTGCCGCCTGTTAGGACGCTGACGAGCGCACCGCCCAAGCTGGGCTTTGAGCGCATCCGCAAGCCATTTCTGCCGAGCGACGGGAAAACGATAACGCTCAGGGGGCTTGGGCTGGGTTCCGGCTCTGGTTCTGGTTCGGGCGTTGGAGTTGGTTCCGGTTCCGGCTCTGGCGTTGGGGCTGAATCGAGCGAAAGCACCACCAACCAGGCCGCCACATAACCCTTGTGTTGCGCCCCATCTTTGACGTGTACCCAAGCCCCGTTCACACCGATCTTGGCACGCGCGGCATCGGCATCTTCGAGCACGGTCAGTTCTGTGGAGGCGCTCAAGGTAGTAATCAAGGCGCTGCCCAGGCTGGGTTGAGAACGCATCCGCAAGCCGTGGCTGCCAACATCGGGAAGGACGTAGACTTTCAGGTCTTCAGGGTCAGGTTCCGGCTCTGGGTCTGGCTCAGGCTCCGGTTCTGGTTCGGGGTCAGGTTCGGGCTCTGGAATTGGATCGGGATCGGGTTCAGGCTCCGGTTCTGGCTCCGGTTCTGGTTCTGGGATGGCATCAAGAGAAAGCGTTACCAACCAGGCCGCAACATAACCTTCGTGTTGCGCCCCATCTTTGACATGTACCCAAGCCCCGTCCACGCCAATCTTGGCTCGCGCGTCATCGGCATCTTCGAGCACGGTCAGTTCTGTGGAGGCGCTCAAGGTGGTAATCAAAGCGCCGCCCAAGCTGGGTTGAGAACGCATCCGCAATCCGCGGCTGCCAACATCGAGAAGGACGTAGACTTTCAGGTCTTCCGGTTCCGGCTCGGGCTCTGGTTCTGGAATTGGATCGGGATCAGGCTCGGGCTCAGGTTCTGGAATTGGGTCAGGATCGGGTTCTGGATCGGGCTCTGGATCTGGCTTAGGATGGGATTCGGGAAGCGCATCTACATACCAGGCGGCGACATACCCTTCCACGCCGAAGGGGTCACGAACATGCAGCCATTCGCCAGTCACACCGATTTTTGCGCGGGCAGCTGCCTCGGCTTCGAGTATGAGTAAATAAGTTCCAGCCGCTTCCAATGCCAGGGTATTGGAAGCCGTTGTTGGTTGAGAGCGAAGTCGCAATCCACTGATCGCACTTTCAGAGACCTGAACATACATCCCGCCATCATCAGGTGGGGGCGGCGCTTCTCCCTGTTTCTCATACCAAACCACCGCCGTGATCACTTTTTTTAGCGCACGTCCGGCGGCATAACGCGGAGCAAGCAGCGTTGGCTTTCCATCCACAGGATAGGGCCAGGGATCGTTGATCAGATAGTCGTTTCCCTGTTTTTTGTAAAGCACAACCCAGTGATTTTGGATGCCCGCAGCGGGGGATTGGTCAAGCTCAACCAAAACAGCCTGTCCTCGAGCGAGGGCGGCGTCAATTTCGGCGATAGGTGCATTTTGCGTATTTTTGCGGCAGAGAGTGATCTTGCGAAAGCTGAATTCAGGAAAGAGAACCGGCAGCCCGCCCCAGGCAACCAGCCCGCCGACGAAGCCGTTTCCATTGCCAAGGCTTTTGAGCTTGCTGTTCATGCTCGCCGGGCTTTCGTTGTACCCAAAGCCGTTCACCAGCATCGTCAGACAGGTCAGGGTGCAGCCATCTGCGCCGATGGTGTAATTGCTAAAGCCAAGTTTTTTCTTTTTCCATGCCGGGGCTTGCTGTGAAATGTAATTGGATGAATACGCCATCGTAGACCTCGCTTCTTGTAGATGGGAAGTATGCTGCTTTTATTATACGGGCAAATCGACAAAATTGAATACGTTTCAGATAAAAGCAGAACGGAGCGCTCGGATGAGCAATTTGTTTCCGTTATTTGGATATTGGGGTGATACAATTTTCTCTTCTTTTCCCCTTCTTTTATTCACATTCTTTAGGAGATTCTCCTTATGAAAAGTAAATATCAAGATTTTAGCGCTGGTGCGCGAGGTGCGTTGCCCATCTTGTTGGGTGTCATCCCCTTTGCGATGATCTGCAGCGTCGGTGCCATCGATGTTGGGCTTTCGCCTTTTGAAGCGGCGGGCATGTCATTCGTGATTTTCGCAGGCGCTTCGCAACTGGCAATTTTGCAACTGCTTGGGCAAGGTGCACATTGGGTCGTGATACTTTTTTCGGCATGGATCATCAACCTTCGTTTTACCATGTACAGCGCTGCTTTGGCGCCTTACCTGAAAGATGAACCGACCTGGCGTAAACTGCCTTTTGTGTATGTGCTTTCCGATCAGGCCTTTGGCGTCAGCATGTCACATTTTGCGAATGAGATGCCAACAAATCCAGCCTGGTATTACTACGGTGCCGCCGGAGCAATTGCCGCGACTTGGGCGGTGAGCGCGATTATCGGTGCCTTATTGGGAGCGCTCGTTCCTGAAAGTTGGGGATTTGAATTTGCCTTTCCGCTTAGCTTTATGGCCTTGATGTTCGCTGCAATCAAAGATCGTCCGGCCGTGGTAGCCGCAGTGGTCGGCGGTGAAATTGCGGTCTTGGCGAAGGGGCTTCCTTATAATCTTGGTTTGATCTTGGCCGCTCTTTTGGGCATCGGTGCAGGGGTGCTGGCTGAACACTTGGCAGAAAGGACGGCTGCTTAATGAGAGGGCTTTCGCTTTGGTTGCTTTTTGTTGGGGCTGCGCTGGGCACTTTCGCCTTGCGCTATTCGTTCATTTACCTCTTCGGTAAATTTGATGTGCCCATCTGGTTGCAGAAGGGATTGCGCTTTGTGCCGGCATCCGTCTTGGCGGCGTTGGTTTTCCCTGCCTTGTTGTACCCGAACGGGAGCTTTGACTTCTCGCTGAACAATATCCACCTGTTGGCGGGGATCGGTGGCGGGCTGGTGGCATGGCGAACGAAGAATGTGCTTTGGACGATCATCGTTGGGATGGGCTTGTTTTGGGCTTTGCAACTCTTATAGTGTTGCCCCTTTTTAGAAACCCTTAAGTTGTATTTTTAGTTGGGCATCCCTATAATCCTATTGGCTGTAGATACGGAATTATTCGGTTATGTGTGGTTAGGTTTCTAGCTTTACAATAATGGGAGAGTAATGAATATCAAAACTGAAACTAATACTTATCGTTGCATGTGGTGTGGAAAAACATTCGATGATTACCCTAAAGATGGAAAATGTGTACATTGCAACCTTGAAAGAATATTACCGACAGGAAAATACGTAGTAAATAACCCTCATTTCACTCAAATAATTAAAATTTCATCTGCCGAAGTCATTAATAGCATGAGAAGGGGAAGTTTTTGGTTTCAGTCCCCAAGGTACTTTCAGGAATATTCAGGTGATGGTCAAAAGGCTCGAGCGGATATTCATGATGCAAAATACTCTTTCATTAGCAAAGATGGCAATACTGATGACGAAAATGCAGATTCATACCGTATACTGTGCTTTTATTCTCTGGACATTGACAAAAAAGGGAATTATCTAAAAACACTTGATCCTAATTTGAAAAAATTTGGTGATTATTATTCAATTATTGATTTGGCAACATTATTGCTCGGAATAAAGGAGCATCTTGTTGCCTCAAATAAAGATATTAGTTATGTTGCTAATTGGGTTAGCTATTTAACTGATAAATACTCCGGAGTTTACTCCCCTTTTTGCAAATTTCCTGAGTATAAATACCAAAACGAGTTCCGAATCGTTTTATTGTCGAGTTCATTTCTATCCTTGAACAACAAACATCCTTATAAAACAGTCCCAGCTATAGAAAATCTTGATCAAGTTTTCTCTGAGCCACTTCCGCTTGATAATTTATTACATGCAAAAAACATATACGACCTGTAAAAATATGACACTGTAGAGAAACCTAACCCCATGTTAAGCTGACCCCCTTCGGCTCTGGGGATTCGGCGTGATTTTTGGTCAATTTCTTCGGGGTAAAATTGGGTTGTGTTTGTAGAGTTGGCGGGCAGCTTACGCAATCTATTGAGCAAGCAATAAGATAAACACCGAGGAGATAAGATGATACGAAATATCATTTGGGATGTAGATGGGACACTCTTTGATACTTACCCTCCTATAGTCAGGGCGTTCAAGAAAGCCATCGAATATCTTGGAAAAGAGACTTCCACAGAACAGATTGAAGAATTAACAAAAATATCGTTAAGCCATTGCATTGAAACACTGTCAACTGAATATCAACTGGAAAAAGATGATATTGGGCAAGAGTTCATGCGCTATTATGGAGATGTTTCAGCCGAGGAAAGCCCTCCATTCAGAGGGGTAGTAGAAATATGTGCTTATATCTGTTCGATAAACGGGAAAAATGTAATTGTGACGCATAGAGGCAGAGCAGGCACAGTTGAGTTGCTGTCTACCCACAGGCTGATGGACAAGTTTTCAGACTATATTGTTCGAGACGATGAATATCCGCGAAAACCAGATCCGGCTGCATTCATCGCAACGCTTGAGAAAAACAATTTAAACAAGGAAGAGACAATCAACATTGGAGATCGAGAAATCGATATCGTAGCTGGTCAATCAGCGGGAATTTTCAGTTGCTTATATGGCAGTAACGTAAGCAATGTTGAGCCCGATTTAGTCATTGATGATTTTGCTGATTTGTATCGGTTCATCTTAGACAAGAACGCAGAGTTGGAAAAGTGAATAAGAATCGGGGGAGAGGGCTGCCACCTGACCTCAGATAACCCTTGATTTTGTTACACAGCAGGATGAGCGGCGCGATTTTTTATATCTTAACTTGGGCTAAGTAGCTAGCGGAGCTGCGCCGCCTTTGCAGGCTTGTCATGCGTTAGCGCAGGTCTTGATAACCAAGATCAATCATCCATTGACAGATGACAGGGCCGCCAAAGGAATCGATGGTTGGTGTGCCATAAGTTTCAACGGGAAGGCCAATGTAGCCCCGAAAATAACCAGCGGGGCCGATGAGTTGCTCCTGTGCAGCAGCGGAAAGTTCCTGGTCGCCAATTGAGATGGCATGAATATGGTAAGCCGAGTCTTGATATAACTCGCCATAATCGCGAAACCAGGCGGCGAAGCCCGCCGTGCGCAGTGCGTGAATCAGCGCTGGCAGATCATCCCATAAGACAGTATATGTCCCACGCCGCATAACGGAAATATCCACTGCGCCACCGCCCAGGTGTGTGCCAAAGGAAGCTGAGCCATTATCATGGTAGCTGCCTTGTGTGATGGCGTATCCGGTCAGTTCGATTTCCCCGCCATAGAGTTCCTGCGCATGTGCGAGCATTGCCATTGTGCGCTGATTTAGAGTCCAGCCATTAATCTCGACCCGCGTGTAATCGTCGGGCGGTTTTTGACATCCCAGCGGTTCGGGCGTGGATATTATTAGGGTAGGGATTATTGTGGGAGTAAGAGTAGGCGGGGTATATCTCTGGGTGGGGGTCGGATAAGGTGTGACTGTGCTCAGGGGCTTTGTGTTTGTGAGAGGTTCAGATCTGTTAAGGCAGCCAACGGTTATGGGGAATAGAAATAGCCAGATGAGGATGAATCTGGACAGGATATTGATCGTCTTTTTCATGCGGCTATTCAGTGGGGAGTTGCTGTATGTTCTTTTTTGCTTGAGATGATGTCTTTTTGTAATGAGCAAGTTAGGGGCGAGCGCGTTTCGTGTTGAAAAGATTTTTGACGGGCGGTAATCTTAATCCTAGCAAGAGCAAGACGATAATCCCATAAATTAGCGGTTGGATTACGTTGCCTTGTAGGGTGAAAATGTCGCCTTTGCGCGCCCAAGCAAAATGAAGCACTGCGAGAGGGGCGATCAGATAAACGAGTTTATGCAGTCTTTTCCAGTTTTTGCCGAGTTTTTTCATCCACCATTTGAATGATGTTATGGCGAGTAGCAGTAGCAAAACGAAGGTGATCGAGCCAACGAGTGTGTAGCGTTTTTCAAAGGTGGCTTCGACGAGCAAGTTCAAGTTGAAGCCATAGTCGATGGCAGTAAAAATGATGACATGCAGCGCGGCATAAAAGAAGGCATATAAGCCTAATGCGCGGCGATGCTTGCTGGGTTCTCTCCAGTTGAAGACGGTGCGCAGGGGGGTGGTAGCGACTGAAAGAACAAGGATGGTGATGGCAGCAAAGCCGGTGCGCTGCTCGAGGTATTGGATGGGGTTGATGGTGAGGTTATTCGTGAAATAGTCGAAAAGCAGTTTTGCCAAAGGGAAAATGCCGATCAAGTGTATGGCAATGCGCAGCGGGGTAAGTTTTAGCTTTTTCATGGACAAGGTGCCTCTCCAGGTTGTGTTGCTAAGTTCTCCTCTGGTATCAAAGAGGAGAAGGTCTTTTTAGTAGAACTTCGTTAAGTCCATACCCTCGTAAAGATGAGCAACTTCTTCGGCGTAGCCGTTAAACATGAGCGTTTCGCGGCGTTTGATCTCGCCAATGCGGCGCTCGCTGGATTGCGACCAGCGCGGATGATCAACATTGGGATTGACGTTGGCGTAGAAGCCATATTCGTTCGGGGCGATGGTTTCCCACATGGTGGCGGGCTGCTCGTCGGTCAGCTCGATCTTGACGATGGATTTGATGGATTTAAAGCCATACTTCCACGGGACGACAAGCCGGATCGGCGCGCCGTTTTGGCTTGGTAACGCTTCCCCGTACAGCCCGGTGGCGAGCAGCGTGAGATCGTTATATGCCTCATCCAAACGGAGTCCCTCCTGATAAGGCCAGGGGTAAAGTTTGTTGTTTGCGCCCGGCATTTGACTTTCATCCAAGAGGGTTTCAAAGCGGACATATTTTGCATCCGAGGTTGGTTCCACTTCTTTGAGCAAGCTGGCGAGGGTGAAGCCATTCCACGGGATGACCATGCTCCAGGCTTCGACACAGCGCAGGCGATAGATGCGTTCTTCCTGTGTGAAGCCGCTAAGCAAGTCTTCGATGCCGTAGGTTTTGGGGTTGTTGACCATGCCGGTGACTTCGACTGTCCATGGAGATGATTTGAAGTCTTTGGCGAGCGGGGCGACACCTTCCTTATCGGTGGTGAACTCGTAGTAGTTGTTATAGTTGATGACGCCCTCGTAGTCGGTTAATTCATCGGCGAGGGCAGATGAATCTTGCGCGGAAGCAGTCGGTGGGTTCGCGGGCGAAGCGGCAGATCTTTCTTCGGGGAGATCGGTGCCACAAGCAGCCAGCAGAGCTGCGCCTGCGGTGACGATCCCCATCTGTTTAAGAAAAGCACGTCGTGAGAGATAATCAGATTTCGACGTGATCTCAGATGATTTTACGGGTACGGATTTGAATTTCTTGTCCATTTTCTTTTCCTCGGTCATCGCGGATAAATTAGACTGAAAATAGCATAATTAGGAGTGAAAGTCAAATAATAGTATTTTAATTATGGCATTTGGTAATGCTTAATTGAAGTGGTGTGATGCTCCTGTGAGGAGGAGGACAACCCGGCGTAGCAATCTCAAAATAGTGGGTTTATTCCATACTTGAGAGATTGTTTCGCTCGCAAATTCAGACTATTTAGTTTGCCCATGCATGGTTATTCTTCTATATTCAAATCCACCGCGCAGCGAAAACCGATATAGTTGAAAGCCGAGTTTGGGCTGAGATGCTCGCGTGCAAAGGTTTGTACCCCCTCCTGATCGCTGTACCATGATCCCCCACGTAAGACATGGTGGACGCCGCTCTCTGCTCCTGGCGGATTCAAGATCGGCGAACTGCGATAGTAATTTGACGAATACCAATCTGCGACCCATTCCGTCACGTTACCGGCCATATCATAGACCTCGTAGCTGCTTTTGCCGGCTTCAAAACTTCCTACTGGCGCGGTGCTGAGATAGTGATCGTTGAAACCCAAGTGCGCCCAATCATTGCCGCAATTCACATCACAGAAATTCAGAAATTCTCCGTAAAAAGTGTTACCCCACGGATACGTATACCAGGTTGTGCCGCGCGCAGCTTTTTCCCACTCCGCTTCGGTGGGTAAACGTGCTTCCCGCCAGTTGCAGAAGTTGACGGCGGCATCCCAGTCCACGAATACGACGGGGTGGTCTCTGTAGCGTTCGTTAAAGAAGAAGGTCGTGTTCGAAGGCCGATCACAGGCTAGATCGTTGAAGCAGTCACGGTATTGAGCATTGCTCACTTCGTATTTGTCGATATAAAAACTGCCCAACTGCACCATATGCGCTGGCTTCTCATCCGATTGACCGCGGTCGCTGCCCATCATGAAATTCCCGGATGGGATCAGCACCATCTCGGCGCCGTGCGCGTCAACGATCTCGGTCGGGATTGATGTTGCGCTTGGCACAACGGTCGCTTCCTGCGTGAGGGTTGGCGTGATTGGGGTCTCGGTATTGCTTGGGCGCGGCGTTTCGGATGGCGTTGGGGATGGCGCCTTTGTTTCTGTTGAGATGATTTCGGTTGGTATAGTTGTTGCTTCTTTTGTTGGCTCTACCGGTGTTGTAGGTGCTGGTTTCAACGCAAAGACCGCCAAAAGGATCAGCGCCAATAGCAGCCCGCCGCCTATCCATAAGTTTCTTGGCTCCTTTAGTATCGCCACAATATCCGTTTTTTTAGGTGGCGCCAGCGGTGTCGTTTTGCTGCTAAGTACAGCGATAATTTTGGCAAGGTTCTTCCTGTAGTTGAACTTGTTACGCATGTCAATATATTGAATATCCATCAGCCAAATAGGAAGCTTCGCCTCACAATCATCAAAAAGGATCGGGATAATTTTGAGTCCCTGATTGTTCGCAAAGAGAAACTCTTTTTCCACCCACTCCGATTCAATTGAATTTGAAGAAACCACAATGATGAAGTCTTCGCTCTCTTCGATCCCTTTTTGAATTTCATCCGCCCAGTGATCACCGCCAGCAATATCGGTCAGGTCAAACCAAACATCGTACCCTTGCTCTTCAAGGTCTTTGGCTAGCTTTTTTACAAACAGGATTTCCCTGCGCGAGTAAGAAATAAACACTTGTGCCATATCAATTTGCCTCTATTCTTCAGGAAGAAGAATTCTTTTTTAAATTTGATTATACGCTATAAAAAAGCGAGCTGTCTTTTTAGAAACAGCTCGCCATATCATTTTTTGTCAGATGTGCTATTTTGCCAGATAGCCCACACCCAACGCCCCCGGGCCTGCATGGACAACAATCGCAGGCGGTAGTTCGTAAAGCGGAATATTTTTGATTCCCAGACCGGATCGGATCCCTTCGATCAGCATTTGGGCATCTTCAAGTGCGTCGGCGTGCATCACACAGACGTGCGGATCGCCCTCCTGTTCGGCTTGATCCTGCACGAGAGAGAGCAACCTGGCGAGGGCTTTTTTCTTCGTCCGTGCCTGTTCGAAGGTTTCGATCTGCCCCTCCTGCATGGTCAAAATCGGTTTGATGCTCAGTATCTTGCCCAAGCTGGCGCGTGCCCCGTTGATGCGGCCACCTTTTTGTAGGTAGTCCAATGTGTCGACGAGGAAATAAACTTTTTGTACGGCAATCAGATCTTCGATGCCGTCGAGGATGATCTCGGCGGGGATGCCATCCTTTGCCCATTGCGCAGCGAGCAAGACCAGGGTCGCGAGCGGGCCGGCGATGGTTTGCGTATCCACAATATGGATATTGGCATCCGGATAGTTTTGTTTCGCCATCGTGGCCGAGCGAACGGTCCCGCTCACTTTGGCTGAAGGGTGCAGGCAGATCAGGTCTTCCCCGGTTTGGTTTACTTCGCTAAAAATGGGATCGTAGAGCGCGGGCGGTGGCGCGGCTGTTTTGGGCAATGTGTCACCGGCGCGCAGCTTTTGCAGGAATGTGGTTGTATCGATCTCGGTGTCGTCGCGATAAGTTTTTTCGCCAAAGTTGACGATCTGCGGGATGAGATGCACGCCAATTTCCTGTGCGTCTGCCAACGAGAACCCCGCTGTGGTATCAGTTAGGATTTTGACCATAACTTGCTCCTGTCTCTTGGTGCCTCAACAATGCTCTTATTTTACACGACCTTTTTGCCTTTTTAGCGCGTGGACAGCGTACCCACCGTATATATTTCGCCTATGATTTGAATTTTTGCAGGCGGATGTTGTGAGCGCTTGAAAAAACTTTATGGAAAATCAATCGTCCAGATACCAATTTCTGTCGAGAAACTACTTTCGCCACAATTATCGCTTTGCTTTAAAGTAGAACTACCCCAATAAAAAGTCAGAATTCGACCATCAGGGAGAAACTCAGCAGACATAGGGCGGACATCTTCGAACCTGCCCACAGGTTCTCTTGTTGCGACATCCCAAAGATAAATGCCAGAGTCATTCGTAGAAAGAATCCAGTCACCATCGGGTCTAAAGCTAATTCTCTCTCCTGTATTTGTTTTCTGGACAGCCCCTAATGGTTGTCGTGTATCTATATCCCAAAATACAGGACCAAAGATTGCAGCCCCAGCAAGAATCTCGCCATCGGGACTGAAAGCCACATCCCAAACACTGCCATTAGTCCAGTGAGGTAGAGATAATGAATCTGTTAGTACCTTTTTATTCATATCCCAAATAGCTACACCGTTTGGATGATAGTCGCTACAAATCGCAAGCAAGGCATCATCTGGGCTGAATTCCAAACAGAGTTGTGAAATACCTTGAAGCTCCAATCGCTCAAGCTCCTGCCCTGTATTTAAATCCCATAAAATTATATCTCTATCATTATCAGTGGTGGCTACTATGGAGCTGGTTGAGTTGATCGCTACACTAATATGATTTGTATAGCCTGCATCATGAGACAGTATATGGACTTGTTCTCCCGTTATTAAAGACCATAGAATCACTGTTTGGTCACGGCTGGCGGAAAGCAACCAATGACCATCTGGGCTAATTGCCATATCCATAAGGAAGTCAGTATGTCCTACAAGCGGATTTCCGATAGAAATATTTTTCTCCAAATCCCACAAATAGATATTATGATCCACCGCATAAGCCAGCATACTTCCATCTAAATTGAGAGAAAAGGCTTCTACAAAACCTTCCACTGTTAGTACTTCCTGAATTTCTCCTGAAAGTGAGGGGATTGGCAAATCTGATGGTGGTCGCATCTCATAAGCTCTCTCTTGTTTGCCTTCTTTTATCCAATCTGAAAACACAATGCTTATCATTAGAAGCGATACTAGAAGGATACCAGCCAAGCTGCTCAGGAACGACTTGAGTAAGCCGTCATACTCTTCCTTAACTGAAGACGCGCCTATGGCTCCGCCAATTGCCCCAGAGATGATAGCTATTGGCCAAAATAAAAAGGCTATCATGAAATCATCCATATTCTGTAAACTATCAATACTCAAGGCAGTGAAAAGAAAATCACTAAGGATGCGAACAAGAAAGAGCGAGACTGGCATAAAAAGTAACCCCGCTGTTAGCGCGCCAATAAAACCACCTAATACTCGTTTTTTAGTAGATGATGTGTTTGCGTCTGTCATAAATTTCTCCCTGCGTTATTCGCGAATGCGATGAAGTGAAATAGCGTTGCTCTATTGGAGCATCGGCTATACCACTTTCTTCCCTTTTTGCCTTTCTGGTTTACCCATTGCAGCGTCGAGGGCTTGATGGATGGAACGCACTTCAATGATCTGAATATCTTTTGTCCAGGGCTCGGACTTACGCAGGCGTTTTGGCACGATGGCAACCTTGAACCCGAGCTTGGCAGCTTCGCGCAGACGCAATGGCATTTGCGAGGGCATGCGTAGCTCACCTGCGAGGCCGAGTTCGCCGATCAGGACAGTATCGGCACGCACGGGGATATCGCGCATTGAGGAGGCAATTGCGGCGGCGATGGCAAGATCGGCAGCCGGTTCGTCGATCTTTAAGCCGCTGACCACGTTGACAAAAACATCCTGTTCGGCGAGTTTGACGCCCGCGCGACGCGTGAGTACAGCCGCAATCAGCAAAAGGCGGTTGAAGTTGACGCCATTCGGCGTGCGGCGCGCGTTCCCGAAGTTGGTCGGGCTCGTCAAACCTTGTATCTCGACGAGTAGCGGACGTGTACCTTCCATCGTCACCGCAACGGATGAGCCGGGCGCATTTACCATGCGTTCGGCGAGGAAAGCTTCGGAGGGATTGGAGACTTCGACCAGTCCGCGCTCGTGCATCTCAAAAACACCGACTTCAGCGGTTGCGCCAAAACGGTTTTTGATCGAGCGCAGCAGACGGTAGGCTTGGTAACGGTCACCTTCGAGATGCAGGACGGTATCGACGATATGCTCCAAAACACGCGGGCCGGCAATCGTGCCTTCTTTGGTGACGTGCCCGATCACAAAGACCGAGATACCGCTGGTCTTGGCGAGTTCGCGCAATTGTGAAGCGCACTCACGGACTTGTGTCACAGAGCCAGCCGAGGAGGTCAGTTCGGGGATATAGGTGGTTTGGATGGAGTCGACGATCAGCAAGGTCGGCTTGACTTCTCGAACATGATCCATAATGACACCGAGATTCGTTTCGGTAACAAGGAAGAGTTCTGCGGGTAATTTGGCCTCTTTGCCTTCACTGGTCTGGATGCGCGTGGCGCGCATCTTGATCTGGCGTTCGGATTCTTCGCCCGAAACATACAGTACACGATGTTTATCTGCCATGCCCATTGTCATTTGCAGCAACAAGGTCGATTTGCCGATACCGGGATCGCCGCCGATCAAGACGATTGAGCCGGGCACGATTCCGCCACCTAAAACGCGGGCGAACTCGCCGATCGGCACGTGGATACGGTCTTCGGCTTTAGCGTCCACATCCGGTAAACGGCGTGGCGTGGAGCGTCCGGTTAATCCGCGTGGCGCACTGCGGGATTTGGGTGCGGCTTCTTCATGCACGACTTCTTCAACCATGCTGTTGAAAGCATTACACTGCGGGCATTTGCCCATATAACTTGCGGAGACGCGTCCACATTCCTGACAGACGTAGCGGGTGAGTGTTTTTGCCATAATAAATTCCTTATAAGCCCCCCTCTAGCTCCCCCCGCTTGCAGGGGGAGAACCTGTCCCTCCCTTGTGAAACGGGGAGGCTAGGTGGGGGCGTTTTACATAATTTTATTTATTCACAACTTCTCTAATTCTTTCTACAACTTCATGAATATTCTTAAAAACATCATCATTCGTAAAGCGAATGACTTGATAATCCTTTTCTTCTTTGAGCCAACATGTTCTTTCTCTATCGTATTCGACTTGTTCTAAATGCGAGCCGCCATCCACTTCAATGACCAGCTTTTTCTCAGCACAAAAGAAATCGACGATATAAGTGCCAATGGCATGTTGACGGCGAAAGTACAAACCATCGAGTTGCTTTCCACGCAAAACGCTCCAAAGCTGCTTTTCGGCTGCAGTCATGTTTTTGCGCAGTTCGCGAGCTCTTTGCTGTATTGGTTTGGATGCTCGCCACCGTTTTATGTTTGGCATGGTCGTTCCTTTCTATCCCCCTCTAACTCCCCCCGCGAACGGGAGTAAAACCAAGCTCCTCCCCCGCTTGCGGGGGAGGATGGGAGGGGGTAATTTCTCAAAGTATAACAGAATAGATGTTCTTTTTTTATGCGTCTAACAAGAAACTTATACGTCTCCTCTATAATGGATTTCTATCATAGCGTTGGCAGTCACTTTTAAAGTGACTGCCAACTGCCCCGATAACGGAGGTACTTTTATGGGTTTTCACGGAGCAGGCTGGTATGCCTACTTAAAACACGACGAAGAGAAAGACCAACCCAAGATCACGCGCGAATTGCTCTTGCGGGCCTGGGAGATCGCGAAACCTTATCGCTTGCAATCTTTGGGATTGCTGCTCACGATTTTATTCATTTCGGGCGTCACGCTGGTTTCACCGCTTTTATACAGAGACTTGATCGACAATGCTATTCCCAACGGTGATTTGACGCGCCTGAATTGGCTTGCCCTCGGCATGATCGCTGTGCCGTTAGTGAATGGCGTAGTCGGTGTTTTTCAACGCCGATTAAACTCCACTATAGGCGAGGGCGTTATCTACGATCTGCGTCGCAGCCTTTATGCGCATTTGCAACGCATGTCGCTGCGTTTCTTCACACAAACGCGCACCGGCGAGTTGATGTCCCGTCTCAATAATGATGTCGTCGGCGCACAGCGCGCCATCAGCAACACGATGGTTTCGATTATCTCGAATATCGTTTCGTTGATCGCTACGCTGGGGATCATGTTGGCGCTTGAATGGCGGCTCACTCTTTTGGGCTTGGCAATTTTGCCCTTCTTCATTTTCCCTGCGCGTAAAATCGGAAAAACACTCCGCGCTCTCACACGTAACTCAATGGAAGTGAACGCTGAAATGAACGCCACCATGAACGAGACACTCAACATCAGCGGCGCATTACTCGTCAAATTGTTTGGGCGCGAAAAAAGCGAACTCGACCGTTTCAGCCACGACGGCGCATCCGTGCGCGATATTGGCATTCGCAGGGCCGTCGTTGGACATTGGTTCTTTATGATCCTGAGTGTGGTCAGCGCGGTCGGTTCGGCCGTCGTCTTTTGGGTTGGCGGCCATTTGGTTTTGCAGGGTGCCTTCACCATCGGCACCATCGTCGCTTTTGGCAGCTATCTCACCCAGCTTTACGGGCCGTTAATGGCGCTCACCAACGCGCAGGTCGAAGTAGCGCAGAGCATGGTCAGTTTTGAGCGCGTTTTTGAAGTGCTTGATATCCCCATTGAAATTGCGGAAAAAGAATCAGCCAAAGCCCTCACAAATGTGAATGGGCAGATTGTTTTCGATAAGGTCTCATTTGCCTACGAAGGTTTGGGCGAAGGTGAAAAAGTGGGTTTGGATGAGATCGCCCGTTTCACTTGGGGCGGAAGCGCTGCCCATCTTAAGCGTGGCAAACAGAAGGACGGGAGCGATGCGGACGCGTCCCCGACTGGGTCAGCTCCGCAGTGGGCATTACGAGACATCAGCTTTGGGATTGACCCCGGTCAACTGGTCGCCCTGGTGGGACCCAGTGGCGCAGGCAAATCGACAACGACCTACATGATCCCGCGCTTATACGACCCCACCGAAGGAACGATCCGCCTGGACGGGCACGATATCCGTGACCTGACGCTGAATTCACTGGCGGAGAATATCGGTATGGTCACGCAGGAGACCTATCTTTTCTACGATACGATCGCTGCAAACCTGCGTTATGCCCGCCCCGACGCGACCGATGAAGAAGTGATCGCGGCCTGTAAGACGGCCAATATCCACGATTTTATTGCCGCGCTGCCGGATGGCTACGACACGGTTGTTGGCGAGCGCGGATACCGCTTGAGCGGTGGCGAACGTCAGCGTGTGGCCATCGCGCGCGTGGTCTTGAAGAACCCGCGCATCCTTGTGTTGGACGAAGCCACGTCGCATCTCGATTCGCTCTCCGAAGAGTTGATCCAGAACGCCTTGCTGAAAGTGATGAAAGGGCGCAGCAGTTTGGTGATCGCGCATCGTCTTTCGACGATCTTGGCGGCGGACAAGATTTTGGTCATGCAAGATGGGATGTTAGTCGAGCAGGGAACACACGCCGAATTGCTCGCCGAGAGTGGTCTGTATAAAGAGTTATACGAGACGCAATTTAAAGCCGCTTAAAACTTATGCATTCCTCCCCCGTTTGCGGGGGAAGCTAGGTGAGGGCCTTTGATGTATAATCGCACCCATGAAACTGAAAAATCCCCGCATCTTTTTGTGGATACTCCTCGGCATCGCTGTGCTGATCGGGCTGTACTATTTGCCCCCGATCCATTCGCGGCTTTCATGGCGTGTGGACAACTTGCGCACGCAGATCAAATATTATTTCAACCCGCCGGATGAAGCCGTTTTCGAACCATCCGCACCGCAGCCGACATCGCCACCCTCGCAGGCGACCGCTGAAATACTCGAAACCCTCGCGCCGACAGCTACACCTGAAGGCGTGGAAGCCACCCCCGAACCAACCCTGACCCCGACCATCGTCCCGACCACGATCCCTGAGCGCGTGCTTTTGGACGGCTTCAAATATGTCGATCAGCACAATCGCTGGAATTATTGTGGTCCTGCCAACTTGACGATGGCGCTCTCCTATTGGGGCTGGGAAGGGACGCGCGATGACATTGCCAAAGTCATCAAACCGGGTGTATCGGATGTGAAAGACTTTATCCAGGCGGGGAAAACGGATAAAAACGTTATGCCCGCCGAAATGCTTGGTTTTGTCAACGACCAAACCGAATTCACGGGCGTTATGCGTCATGGCGGCACGCTTGAACTGATCAAACAATTCATCGCCGCAGGCTATCCCGTCATTGTCGAAAAAGGCTATTACGAGCGCGATTACACGGGTAAAGTCGCCTGGCTGGGACATTATCAATACGTCACCGGCTACGACGATGGGACAAGTGAATTTATCGTGCAAGATACGTACAACGACGGCCCTAATCATCACGATCCCTATGAAGTCTTTGAAGAGGGGTGGCGTTCTTTCAACTATCTCTTTATGGTCGTTTATCCTGACGCAGAAAGCGAGCGTATTAACGAAATTCTGGGGCTTTGGCTCGATGAAACTTGGGCAAACGAACATGCGCTCAGCATCGCCGAAGACGAAACAATTGGCACATCAGGCAACGACGAATTTTTTGCCTGGTTCAACAAGGGCACCAGCCTTGTCAATTTGCAGCGTTATGGCGAAGCCGCCGTTGCTTTCGACCAAGCCTTCACGCTCTATTCCGAACTTGGGCAGGATGATAACCAGCGCCCCTATCGCATCATGTGGTATCAGACCTCGCCTTACTGGGCGTATTTCTACACCGGGCGCTATCAGGATGTCATCAATCTTGCCGATACAACCCTCAACGAGACCATCAGCGAGCCGACTCTCGAAGAAAGTCTCTACTGGCGCGCAATGGCAGAATATGCCGCGGGTGATTACACCGCCGCCTATGCGGATATGCTCGAGACCGTGCGTCTGAACCCCAACTTTGCGCCGGGAATTTTCTATCTCGAGCAGTGGGGCGTACAATAGGCGACGGGACGCACGTGATTTAGGCTTGATTTCGTTATGTTGACAGTTTCTGAGCGGAGGGCTTTACGAAGTAAAGCACGCAGTCGAAGAGCGGTTTTGCATAACCCCGCCCTTCGACTACAGGTTCACTTCGTTCACCTTCCGCTCAGGAACTGATAATTATCTTATGAAAATCCTTCACTTTGCTGACGCACATATCGACATGGCGAACTACGGTCGCCATGACCCCGAGACGGGCTTGCCGCTGCGCGTGCTCGACTTCCTGAAATCGCTCGATACCATCGTGGACGCAGCTATCGACGAGAAAGTTGATCTCGTTATCTTCGCGGGCGATACCTACCGCGACCGTTCGCCTGCGCCCACCTACCAGCGTGAGTGGGGCAAACGCATCTACCGCTTAAGTGAAGCCGAAATCCCGACGCTCTTGCTCGTCGGCAATCACGATCTTTCCCCGGCAACCGGACGCGCCCATGCCCTCCAGGAATTTGGCACGCTCCAAGTTCCCCATCTCCACGTGCTGGATAAGCCCCAATTCCTGAGTGCAGATGATCTCGGTATCCCCGTGCAGGTGATCGCTTTACCGTGGGTCAACAAATCGGGTATGTTGGCTGTCTCACAAATGAGCGGCGAAGACGGCGCAAAGGTCTATTCCAAACTCGAAGAGTTGCTTGGCGATTTTGTCGAATCCTGTTTCGAACAGATCGACCCTGAATTGCCCGTTATCCTGACGGCGCACGCCTCCGTGCAGGGCGCGAAACTTGGCGCCGAGCGGATGATTATGCTCGGCAACGATCTGGTGCTCTCGGGGTCACTGGTCAAAGATCCGCGCTTGGATTATGTTGCCCTCGGGCACATTCACAAACCGCAGAATCTTAACGAGGGCAACCATCCGCCAGTTATCTATCCGGGGTCAATTGAACGTGTGGATTTCGGTGAAGCGAGGGATGATAAATTTTTCGTCACTGCTGATATAACGCGCGGCAAGACCAAGGTCCAGTGGCGCAAGCTGACGGGTATCCGCACCTTTATTGATCTCTATGCCAAACCCAAGACCGAGATCGGCATCACGGATGAACTCATCCAAAAATTATCCCCCAAAGAAAAACTGAAAGATGCGATTGTGCGTTTGGTTGTCGAATATCCCCGCGAGTGGGATACGCTGATTGACGAGCCTGCCCTGCGCAAATTCGCACGTGAGTCTTTTGAATTTCATCTCGTTAAAAAGCCGCAAATCGAGTCACGCATTCGTTTAGCAGCTGACCAAACAGTGAGCAGCCTCGCGCCACTGGAGTTGTTGGAACAATATTGGAAGACCATCCACACGGATGAAGGCGAGGCAGATGCTCTGCAAAATCTGGCGCGAGATATTGTTAATGAAGAAAAAGGCGAGCTATAGCTCGCCTTTTTTATGAGTAGGTTCCGCCCCAGGTTTCGAAGCGTCTTCCGCCATGTTGATTATCGCGGTAGAAAACAAGATAGCTCAAGGTTTGATAGGGGATAAAGCGTTTTGATATTGGCTGGTACAGCGCAAGGTCGTAGTAGGTGTGCCAGGTGCCTGCGTTTAGATACATCTGATTCTTGTGATTGCAGTTTTGATCTGCAATGATATTGAGCGGCATCACTTCGTGATGGTGGGTGTGGCCGAAGACGATATAGCTGGCACTTTCGTCGATAAATGCCTGCTCAGCCAAGGCGCGCTTTGCCATGGAGTATCCATTCCCCGAAGTGAGACGGCGCATCCAGCTTGTCAGTCGGTTGATTTGATCGAAGGACACCCATTTGGAGAGTTTGAAAGCCCAAAAGAGGGCATCGTAATAGTCAAAGCGGAGACGCTTGTTACGCTCACGCACGGCATCGAGGCTAAGAAATTCCTGTCCAAGTTGATCCCAGATTTGTTTGAGTTTGTTGTGCTTTTCTTTGCTCAGATTGTAGGCTTGAGATTGACTACTAATCCATAACCAGGATGCTGATAAAGGGCGGACATTGATCAAGCCTTTGATTTTTTCGAGCATACCATTGGGTAGCTCATCGCCCAGCTGTTTTTCGACCTCAACGAAATATCGGTTTATAACCTCGACTGAAAAAATATCTCCCAAAGGAGCATAATCTCGGCCGTGCTCTTTATCATAGTTAAAAGAATCGTAGATGTCGCCATGACGGGCGTAGACCTTGTAGCGGGAAAGTAAATTCTTCAATTCAGGGAGTTCATCTAGATCATGCGGAAAACAGGTGCGGTCATTATTTAGGCCAAAAGCATCGATGATCTCTTGGCGGATTTCATCGAAGGCTTCCCCCTTGAGGTGGTAGAACCAGTCGTGGTTGCCAACCATATAGTAGAGGTTGACATTTACCTCGACTTTTTTCTTCGCTGTTGGGTCGGGCTGGCCTCCCGCAATTGCAGGTGGTATGAGAATACTCTGCCCTTTTGTCGCATTGAAGATGATGTCGATGGCGTGGCGATTTTTACGCAGAATGTCGCGCGTAATTTCGCGAAGCGTTTCCGCAAATGCCGGGTCGTTGCTATCTGTCCATGGGCGGACGTAGCCCGGTTCACCAAGCGATGTTTCGAGCCAGCGGCTTGAATGCAGGGGGTCGAGAATATCGCCCAACATCAGGACATTGATATCTCTCAGAGGCTGGTAGGTGCCATCATCACGCCAGGAGGCGGAGTAGGCTAGTTCTTCTAGTCTGGAGGCGAAAAGACGAAAAGCGTTGTGGGATATAGATTCCCCGCAAGTCCCATCGCCGAGGTGGATGTCGCTAATAATTAGTAGCATCGAATTCGGCAACTTTCAAAGATTTTGTTTATTTTACTTTGTTTTGCAAATTAATGGCATGCACGCTGCCAAAAGCAGCTTGCTATCTTTTATTTCAAAATTGTCAGGCTATCAAGCAAGGCATCAAACTCCGGCAAAGTCGTATCTTTGGCATCAACGGTGCAAGTAAAGGTGATGACGAGCGCACGACCCTCGATCACGAAGATAGCTTGTTTTTGAAACACGCTCAAGCTTTCATCCCCGGTGCTCTGCGTCTCCCATTCTGATGTGACGGTACCCATCCGCGCTCCGCTTGAGTGTTCTTCGATGCGCGAGTCGGTGACGATCAAGCCTGGAATGGTATCGGGGAGACCAAGTACGTTTTTGGCAAAGACTTCGTCGAGGGTGGCTTCGTTTTCGGGCGAGGAAAGAAAGTTGATGTTGTTAAGGAACCCATCATCGAAATGACCATCCTGTGTATCAAGCACAAAGAGGCGGAAGGTGTTTGGATCGAGGCTTTGCATGCCTTGCAAGGCCGTTTTTACCTCGGGATAGGCTGCGACGGGCAATCCCCAAGCTTCGGCGTATTCCACCTCGCCAGGGCGGGCGGCGAGCCAATCGATGGGCAAGGTTACCATGTAGTTGCCGCTGTAGTCGTAGTAGAGGCGTGCGCTTTCACCATCGAGCAGTTCGCTGCCTGTTTCGGGATATTCGATGGGGGTGGCGGTTGCGGTTGGCGGCACTTCGGTAGGTGTGGGAGAAGGCAGCAAGGTTTCGGTGGGCAGCGCTGTGGCAGTGGGTGTTGGCGGCAGCGCTTCGAGGGTTTGGGCAACTTTTTGAGAAACGGAATCAGCCACCAAGGTCGCGAGTGTATCGGCGTCCACTGCTGTGGGTGCGGTATTTGCTGGGGCGCTATCCAAAAATGGGAGCGTAGGCATAGCGCATCCAATAGTCAAAATGATGGTTAGCAGCGTGAAGGGGATGATCCATTTTTTTTGCATGTTTTCTCCTCAAATTTTCAAGGCACTATTATACATGCCAATAAAAAAGGCTTCGAGATTAATCTCGAAGCCTTTTAGGGCTTGCCTGAAAATGCTTACTTCAGAAATTGGGCGAAGTTGGAGCTACTTAAGCGTTTGACGAGGTCGCTTTGCGCATCCTGCCAAATGGAGACCAGCGGGCATTCATCGGCGAAAGCACACATGCCATCTGCGTGAGCGCATTCGTTCAGACGGATAGGGCCATCGATTGCTTCGACGACTTCCAATAAGGAGATATTCTCAGGTTGGCGTGCAAGCGTAACACCACCGCGTGCACCGCGCGACGTATTCAATAAACCGGCAATAGAAAGCTGAGAAATGATCTTCGCTAAAAATGACGGGGGAATATGCTGTTCTTCAGCAATCTGACTGGTGGCGGCGCGGTTGCCTGACCCTAAACGGGTCAAATAAAGTACCGCACGCACTGCGTAATCTGCCTGACGAGTAATCTGCATTTTGTTTTCCTTCTCATTAAATGGGTAATTCCTGTCTATAATACTATAAACCCCTTAATTGTCGAGGTGATGGACATCATCTCGTTACTATGACCTTTTTCTGGGACAAAGTGTACAAGTTGAGTTTGCGTATCGCACGTGTGTGTAACTTGCTACGCTTGCGAGCAGTTTTTTTGCCAGTAGAGGTTTTCCGTGTTATCTCACCCCTAAACGATCACATCCAAAAATGGACTAAATTCATTCACAAGCCATTCAAATGTTGGCGCTTCAGGGGGCTGATGGTAGGGATGGGTGAATTTTTGAATGGTAAGGTTTTCAAAATTACGGCGCACAATTTCTTCTGTTAGTTCGTAATCTAAAATGTCGTCATTAACCGACATTCCAAAATAGCAAGGCGTACGAAAGGGGGCGCTTTCATACTGATATTCCATTTGCAGAATTTCATCGACCGTATAAGCGAACACGTCCAATGTGGATAAGGGCAAGCGCACCGCATTTTTGCTTTTCAGGATGCGCCGATCCACTTTGCTGAACTTGCTAAGCGCAAAGGTAAGCGGATCTTCGAGTTGGGGCATATTCATCATGTAGTGCGCGCTCTTGAGGAGATAGGTGTTTTTCAAGGCTCTGACTGAATTTCGAAAGAGCCATTGCCGCGTCCAGGACCACTTTAGCGCGCGTTGGCTAAGGCTGGGTGAGAGTAGAATTATTTTCTCGATTCGCTCATGCAGATCTTCGAGCGTGCGTAAGGCGAGCAAACCGCCAAACGAGAATCCCATCAGGTTGAAGGTGTCGTGTCCCATGCTGTTGACGAAGGCTTTTACTGTGTCGGGGACACGGCGGCTTTCAAATTTACCTGGATAAGGGGTGGACTGTCCGTGCCCCGGTAATTCAAAAAAGTAAGTCGTGAAGCGTTGTCCCATAAACTGCACCAATGGCAGCCACTGACGAATCAGAGACACCGTTGCTGGGACGATGACCAGCGGAGGCCCACTACCCGCTCTGACATAGTGAAGGCGTGTATTAGGGAGTTGTATATCTCCGAAAATTGCCTGCGGCGGCTGTAATTCTTTTACGGAGAAAAATGTGGGGTGCATGTTCATAGAAAGGTTAGTTAAGTTGCTATCGGAAAATTCCTTTGTAGCACCCCACTTTAGTGTTTAGCCGTTAAAAGCGACTAGAGTTGCCACTGCGAAATGTTTTTCGGATAGGCTGTAAGTAAAAAAGAAAACCCTTGCAGAGTTTTATCTTTGCAAGGGTTATGGGGTAACGTGCTTTTATTTTGCAATCAGAAAAGCCACAACTGTACCTACTAACAGGACGGTCAAGCCAACGATGATAAATAGCTTGATCTTTCTTCTTGCCGGATCCATTTCGGACCATTTGGGCTGTTCTTTCCATTTATCACGATTTGCCAATCCGGCGATCAGGAAAACAGCACCCAAGCCAAGAAAGGCTACATTATCGGTTGCGATGCCTAGGGGCAGCCAGGTGATGCCGAGAATGAACATGACGCGATAATCCGTTTCGTGTTTGTAATTAGGGTCTTTCATTTTATAAACAAGGAGTATCGCCAGGGCAATGATGATGATGGCAATGATCGTCATCAGAATAATTGGGGTTTCCATTTTTTGTTTCCTTTTCTACCAAAAGAAGCGTGCGGAGCTGATATACAGTATACGTTTAGACTTATGCGAAGTTGCTTCTTAGCGTGCGTTATCTGCGCAGCTTTGTGGGTCGCCTCCATCCTCAATACAGGATTTGAAGGCGTCAAAATTGACTCCTTGTGCAGCCAACTCATTTTCAAAAGCAGTACATTCAGCAGGTTCTGGTTCTTCGCCAGCACGGCAATACTCAACACAATTTCCAGTGGCAAGGCAGGATAAGGGCGGTAACTTCACATGTCCAGATGTGCTTGTCGTTGCTTGTGTTTCGGCTGTGGTTGGGTGCGGCTGAGTGGGTATAGGCTGTAGTTCTGGTTTGATATCTGCTACGAGATCGGCGGCTTCGGGATTGAAATTGAGCCAGCCTTGCAGGTCTTCTTCGCTTAGCGGTTCAAGTTGGATGGCTGCATCCTGTTTGACGATAGCTGCCTGCCCGACTGGGATGGTGATAGATTCTGTGGGGGTGTCGAGGGTACAGATCCCTTCGAGGCAGGTGATTCGGGTTACCGGGGCAGAGCCAGCACCCACGCGAATCCCCATGTATGAGCCGCGTATTCCAGCCAAACCGGAGGGCGTTTCGATTTCCACTTCTCCGCCGTTCAGGATGATCCAGACTTGTCCGAAAAGCATCTTGAGTTGGGCGAAAGTACCAGTCTCCGCTTCGTGGACGTCTTCGACTAAAAAACTGGATTGCGGGCCCACGCGCACGATGCTGCCGTTGACGAGGTCAAGGCGACTATAGCCATCTGTGCCGGTTTTGATCTGGCTGACGGCGGAGAGCAACATGCCGATTTGGGCAGGAATGAAGTCATCCTGTTCGGCGAGTTGGGCATCCACTTGTCCTTGCGCTTCGATGATTTCAGCGGAGGTAGTTCTGTCTGTTTTCGTAGGGTTATTGTCTTCTGTGGCTGCGGGCGCGGGGATTTTTGTTGGCGTGGCGGGGATACAACCGGCAGCGAAGAGACCAAGCGTGAGCAGGAAAAGGAATGCTTTTTTCATGGTGCGCTCCTAAGAATAACCTTTCTTGATCTCTTCGTAGCGGAAGCAGCTCACGAGATGGTCATTCACCATCCCGACAGCCTGCATAAAGGCGTAGCAGATGGTCGGACCAACGAAGTTGAAGCCGCGCTTTTTGAGGGCTCTGCTCATCGCTTCGGATTCGGGCGAGACGGCGATGTAGTCTGCATCCGTTTTTAGGGCGTTGACGATTGGCTTGCCATCAACAAATGACCACAGGAATTCGCTAAAAGGGAGTCCCTCGTCACGCATCCGCAAATAGGCTTGGGCATTCTTGATCGCAGAGTTGATCTTCAGGCGGTTGCGGATGATGCCCGCGTTACCCATCAATTCGGCAATTTTGGCATCATCGTAGCGCGCCATCTTTTCGGGGTCGAAGTTGTCGAAAGCCGCCCAGTAATTCTCGCGTTTGCGCAGGATCGTGATCCAACTCAGCCCGGCTTGTGCGCCATCGAGAATGAGTTTGGCGAGCAGGAGTTGATCGTCGTAGACGGGCACGCCCCATTCTTCATCGTGGTATTTTGTGTAGAGCGGGTCGTTCGTGGGCCAGGGGCAGCGGGGGAGGTTGTCGGGCATAATTTATCCTTTCGTCATTGCGAGGAGGGCGGTAGCCCGACGCGGCAATCTCCAGGCTATGAGGGAGATTGCTTCGCCAAGCTGAACTTCGTTCAGCCGCTCGCAATGACAGATACCTATTTAAAAATCTTCTCCAAATTCTGATATACAAAATTACCATAGATCGCATACTGCACAAAGAGAGCCAAAGCTACCAGTAAATAGGCTTTGATGCCGCTCTTTTTTCGCTCTTCAGGGAAACGCTCTTTGGTAAGCAGGTAGGCCAGCATGGGAAAAATACCGTAGACGAACGAGACGATGATGGCATAGAGAAAACCTGTCACCGGCTCGGTGAAGATGCGGATAAAGACCTGCCCGACTTCTTCGGTGAATATGCCGAAGATACCGGCAAGCACGAAAACTTCGGTTTTGGAGAAGTTGATTCGGCGTAGGAGCCAGTACCAGGTCAGGATGAAGAAGGCGTAATAGAAAAGGCCGTAGATCAGATCAGGGATGGGTTCGGGGTGGAGCAAGATGCGTTCATCGGGCGGGATGTCGAGGCTGTTGATGATGGCAAAGAGCTCGGTCAACAAGCCGAAGGTGACACCGGCGATGACGAAGCCCCAATCGCGCGGGAATTTGGCGAATAAGCGGGTGAGGGGGGCTTTAAAAAGGACCACGAAGACCCACATCGGGAAGATGAAGAGCATTGGGTTGCCGAAGCTGAGGAGGGTAAGGGCAAAGCCCAGGAGGGAGATGATGATTTTTTTCATAATGTTCAAGTCGCTGAGTGGAAGGCTTCGCAAAGCGAAGCATGAAGTCGAAGAGCGATGTTTCAGAGAACGCCGTCCTTCGACTACAGGCTCAACGGCTGTTGCCTTCCGCTCAGGAACTGGAATAATCCTTCACCTTCTCAAACAAGGGTCTGAGCGGCTTCAACTCTCGCACAGGCACGCCGAGATTTTTCGTCTTTGTGCGTGCATATTGATAGACTCGTCTACCGGCCGGTATCTCTTGCGCCTTCTTGCGGAACTCGGCACGTGTCAGGTAGCCAACCAGCAGCACGCTCATGCCATAAACCTGGATATTGCCCCACTCACGCGAGGGGATTAGATAGGTCTCATCCTTTTCGGGGCTGTGGATGCCGATGCGCGCCTCCGGCATTTTGTCGACGTGGGCGTAAGAGAGCGTGTGGAAGCTGGATTCCGTTTCTGTGCGTTTCTGCGGCTCGAGCGTGATGCGCTCCGAGATGAAACCCCGATCTTTGTCCTGCCCCCCCAACTCGACGGTTAGAGTCTCGTCGCTTTCGCTTTTGAGCGCCAATTTCCCAAGCGGATGCCAGTGTTCGGGCTTTGCCCAATCCTTTGGCAGGGTGTGGATTAGATGCAGCGGATTGCCCGCCCCGACGGCGCGGATCATATCTGCACGCGAGGCGGCGACCAATCCCGTCAGGAAGGCGAAGATGTAGATGTCGCTCTCGTGGTGGGTGGCGGCGGCAAACTGATCGGAGGGGATCAGGGCTGTGGCGTCGAGCAGCAGGTTCAGGTCGCGTTTGAGTTCGTTGATCTGCGCTTTACGGGTCAGCATGAAGGATTTGAGATCGCATCTGCGCCCGCCGAGCGAGACGTCATATTTATCCGGGTCGGTGAAGGGTGTTGCGCCTTTGACATCGAAGGGAATTTCACGCTCGCCAAGATAACGCCTGAAGGCCAGCTCGACCGCGATCCCGCCGACAATGCGCCGCATGCGCTTGGCGTCGGTGCCGCCCATGCGGTTGTAGGTGTGCGGCAGGGAGCGGCAGGCATAGGCGATGCCGCCCGCGCTGAGATCGGGCGTGTAGGGGATGCGGATGAAGTCGTTTTTTGTGAGCATAGTTGTTTGCGTAGGGGCGACCCACCGAGTCGCCCTTAC
>JBNLFG010000005.1:0-261666 GCA_050305405.1 Anaerolineales bacterium
CCCCATCTCCGGCGAACCACCGCTGACCATCTCTTTCAGCGCAGGAATTTCCTATTTCCCCGAAGACGGTACCTTGCTAACTGATCTGCTCAAAGCCGCCGATGAACGCGTCTACCATGCAAAAGAGAATGGACGAGGACGCGTAACCGGGCCTCTGAATCAAGAAAGCCCAAACCAGCTTCTTGACTTATAGAGTCTCCTTTGGTAATATAGGCGGGCTCAACTAACCGATGCGGGGTAGAGCAGTGGCAGCTCGTCGGGCTCATAACCCGGAGGTCGCAGGTTCGAGTCCTGCCCCCGCTACTAAAAAAGCACCTTTTCAGGTGCTTTTTTCTTTTCATATTACGCCCCAAGCGCCCCTTGCAATGCATACAACTCATTATATACACCGCCGCCTGCCAGCAAAGCATCGTGCGTGCCTTGCTCAACCACCTTGCCTGCCTGCATCACATAGATCGCATCCGCGTGCTGGATGGTCGAGAGGCGGTGCGCAATGGCGATGGTCGTGCGTCCCTGCATCAGGGTTTCGAGGGCTTTTTGCACGAACGCTTCAGATTCAGAGTCGAGTGCGGATGTAGCCTCATCCAGCAGCAGGATGGGGGCATCCTTCAGAAGGGCGCGGGCGATGGCGATACGTTGACGTTGCCCGCCGGAGAGTTTCGCGCCGCGTTCCCCGACCAAGGTCTGATAACCCTCCGCTTGTTCGTTGATGAAATCGTGCGCATTCGCCGATTTCGCCGCCACAATCACTTCTTCTGTGCTGGCATCCGGCCTGCCATAGCGGATATTCTCTTCGATCGTGCCATCAAACAGGTAGGCATCCTGCGGCACGTAGGCCATCAAGTCACGCAGGTCTTCAAGCGGATAGGCGGATAGCGGCTTGCCGCTGACCGATAACATGCCATCGTCTACGGGATAAAGGCCCATCAATATCTTGACGATAGTACTCTTCCCGCCGCCGCTCGGACCGACCAGAGCCGCAACTTGCCCTTTGGCAACCGAGATATTGATCTCGTCAAGGAGATATTCCGTTTCATCCCCTTGGACAGATTCTTCTGGCGAGGCATAGTTGAAGCGCAGATTACGCAATTCGATCATTGATCCTGACGGGGTGACGGCTTGGTTAGCGGGAAGCAGTTTGGGCTGCATCGTCTCTTTGGGCCATGAGAGCAATTCGAATACACGTGCGGAACCGGCCAGCGAACGCTGGATCCCGGTCACAAAATCGCCCAGATTGGAGAACATAAAACTGGCGTTGCCCTGCAGATGGACCGCGGCGATGATGGCGCCTAATCCTACGTGTCCGTTTCCAAGCAGGTAAAGTCCGAGCGCCAGCGTACCGATCGAACGCATCCAACTGAGGAAAGCGTTAATGGCGTCATAAATGGCCTGTGTGCTAGCATGATCGATGGTGGCGGCTACGCTTTGTTGATTGACCTGCGCGTAAAGTTCGTGGGTTGTCTCTTCAAGGTGAAACATCTTGGTAACAGGCAGGCTTTGCAGGATGTCGGTGAGGCGCTGGGTGAGCGTGCCAAGCGATTCCTGAATGGCGGTGCTTTTTTGGCGCAGCGGGTTGGCTAAGGCAGTACTGGCCCAAGTGGTCAGCAGGCCAAGCACGAGTGCAAAAAGGCCCATTTGCCAGTTGAGCGCAAAGACGGAGATGATGCCTACCAGCCCGAGTACCAGCCCGAAGAGCAAGGCCGGCAGAAGTTGATAATAGATTTTGCCGAGAGTGTTCAAGTCGTTGGTGCAGCGCGAGACCAGATCACCGCTGTGCTGCTTGTCAAAGTTATTGATCGGAAGGTCAACGATCTGACGAAAGGTGCGCACGCGCGCATCAGTGAGGGCTTTTTTCTCAAAGAGAGCAATTACGTAGGCCGCGCCAATCAGCAGGGGAACGCCGGTCAGGAAGGTGACCGCAGCCAAAACAAGAGCACGGTTTAGCAAAGCCTGTTGACCGCTGACGGCAGCATCCATAACGTCCATCTGGATGAAGGCCAATACCAGATTGAAGGAAAAACCGAGCACAACAGCATGAACCAGCGCGACAACGAAATAAAGCCAGAGCTTGGGCCCAAGCAGGGACAGGACACGCACAAGGTTGCGTTCGCGGAAAGGCTTAGACATGGGCGACCTCCTGAGCGGTCTGTTTGAGATAGAGGCGTTTGTAGAGAGAGTCAGATTGCATCAGCTTCTCATGCGTGCCGCGTTCGTGTACACGTCCGTTGTCGAGCACGACGATCTCGTCGACATTTTTAATTGTAGAGAGACGATGAGCAACAACCAGCACGGTGCGCCCTTGCATGAAGCGTTCGAGGGCTTCCTGTACAACGAATTCGGATTGAGCATCCAGTGCGGATGTCGGCTCGTCGAGCAGCAGGATCGGAGCGTCCTTGAGAATGGCGCGCGCGAGGGCAATGCGCTGTTTCTCGCCCCCCGAAAGCTTGCCGCCCCACTCGCCGACATTTGTTTCGTAGCCATCAGGCTGGGCGATGATGAAATCATGTGCATTGGCATCTTTGGCTGCGGCGATGATCTCGTCGCGGGTGGCGCCTTCGCGTCCGAAGCCGATATTTTCAGCGATGGTGGTCGGGAAGAGATAAGTCTCCTGCGAAACCAGCGAGACGTATTTGCGTGCGGTGCGCAGATCAGACTCGAAGATGTTATTGCCGCCGATGCGGACTTCTCCGTTTTCGGGGTGATAGAAGCCGCAGAGTAATTTCAGGACGGTACTCTTGCCGCATCCACTGGAACCGACAAGAGCGACGACTTTGCCTTGATCCACGCTGAGACTGAAATTGGACAGGATCTGTGTTTCGGGAGAGTACTGGAAATCGACTGAAGAGAAACTTAAAGCCGGGGCAGCGGTGGCAGGTTCAAAGTCCGCGTGTGACCCATTTTCGATAGGGTGGTCGAGAATTTCAAAAATGCGTTCCACTGCCGGAGCAACTTCGCGCAGTTGGCGCATCCATCCCAGCATGGTTTCGATTGGGAAGAAAACCATCCAATTCAGATAGATGCTGGCGATTAGCGCACCGACGGTGATCTCTCCGTTGAATGCCAGATAGCCACCATAGAGCGGCGTAACCAACTGCGGAACGTAACGCAGCATCAGAAAAACAGCGAAAGACATCGCGCCGCGTTTGTCGATCTCTAGCCCTTCTTTGCGGGCATCTTCGGCGATCTTTTGATATTTTGCGGTGAGCAGCTTTTGCAGGTTAAAGGCTTTGATGATGTAAATACCGCGAATAGCATCCTGTGTGACGGCATTTGCGCGGGCGAGATGCTCCATCTCTTTGCGAGCGTGTGCCTGCATGGGCTTGACGACCTTGTCGTAAAGAACGGCGGAGAGGGGAATAAGAATACAGGTGGCAAGCAGCAGCTTCCAACTCAAGATATACATGTAAGTGAAACCAAGCATGAAGATAACCGGTTGCTGTACCAACTCGTGAAAATGCTGCGTTAGCGTGCCGATCTTATCGATGTCGTTGTTCAGACGTGAGACCAGGTCGCCGGAGTGGAGCGTTTCGGTGAATGAAATCGGCAGGTGCTGAATATGTGCGGTAACTTGGTTGCGTAAATCGCGCAGGGTGTAAGCCTGATAGCGGGTGGCAATAATGCGCGTGAAATATTTCAGCGCAATATCCACGGTCATTGCCAACAACGCCCAAAGCACAAACTGACGAAAAATTTCGGTCTGCTGGGAAAGAGCGCTATCGGTCAGCGTTTTCATCAGGTAGGGGTTGAGGAAATCCATGATCCCGGCAATCAGTGCTGTAAGCCAGACCAGCCAAAGCCAAGTTTTGTGGATTTTTAGATCGGGGATTAGGCGCCGGATGGTCTGCCGGGCGGTCGGGGCTTGGGGTTCTTCCATGAAAGTCTCCTCGTTTATTGCAACACAACTTTGAAAAACATTATATTTAATTTCTGTTTGCGAATGCATTATACACAAAAAATAAAAATAATCAATATTGCTTTTATTTTTTTCACTTGCCAATCAATATTATCAATATAAATATCAAAAAAACTCAAACTAGCGGCAAAATAGCGTCAGAAAGAAGATTTTTCAGGTAGGGTAAGCGAGCATATAGTTATAACGAGGCGTTCTTTGGTAGTTCTAATTGATTTTCTTCCCCCACTCTGTTGGGCAAAGCGCCCTTGGCTACTCCCCCACACTCGAACAAAACTTTTGGATCGGTGCATAATGCTTATCGCTATCCCCCTGCCAAAATCGCGCTATGATAGCGCCCATTGTAGCCCTGCCTCGACGGCAGGGTTCCGTAACAGCTTTTATCTTTTCTTTATCTAAATCATGTCTGCAGGACGGCTTCCGTTTGCAGGGCAATTTCGAGTTCTTCGTTAGTAGGGATAATCAGAATCTTTATCCGGCTGCCTTCAGCTTGGATTTCAGTAACTTTGCCCTGCTTTCCCTGACTATTTTTCGCCGGATCGAGCGTGTACCCGAGGCTTGCCAGCCCACTACAAACTTGGTGCCTGACGAGATCGCTATTTTCGCCAACCCCTGCCGTGAAAACAAGGGCATCCACGCTCTTTAGCACAGCCGTGTACATGCCGATATATTTTTTGATGCGGTAGGTATACATCTCAAAAGCAAGTTGAGCATCCTTGTCGCCTTCGGTCATGCGCCTTTCGATGTCGCGCAGATCATTATCACCGCAGATACCAAGCAGACCGCTTTTCTTGTTGAGCATTTTATCGATTTCGGGAATGCTCATACCATGATCGTTAGCGAGGTAAAAAACGACAGCCGGGTCAATATCACCGCTGCGGGTGCCCATAATTAGCCCGGGGAGGGGACTGAAACCCATCGAGGTATCAACGGATTTTCCACCGGAGACGGCTGTGATACTAGCGCCATTCCCGAGGTGGGCGGTAATCAGGTTGGTCTCAACAAGAGGCTTGCCAAGATGTTCGGCTGCAACCTTGGAGACGTATAGATGGGAAGTGCCATGAAATCCGTAAGCACGCACATGGTGTTCTTCGTAGAGCTCCTTGGGAATGGCATAGCGATAGGCATAGGCGGGCATAGTTTGGTGGAAAGCGGTGTCAAAAATGGCGACTTGCACTGCGTTGGGGAAAAGTTTCATTGCAACCTGAATACCGGTCAGATTTGCGGGATTATGCAGGGGCGCCAATGATGAAAGTGTATCAATCACTGTGTTGACTTCATCGGTAATAACTGTCGGCGCACTGAATTTTTCGCCACCGTGTACAACACGATGTCCCACTGCTGCAATCTCGCTCGGGGAAGTGATGACGCCTGTTTTTTCATCCAGCAACAGTTGAACAACCTTATTGAGACCCGTCTGATGATCGGGGATGGGTAAATCCTGACTAATCGCAGGGAATGTTGCATCGAGCAGATTCTTATGTTTGATGTGTGCGTTCTTTTCACCGATGCGCTCAACCAATCCAGCAGCCAGCACAGAACGATTTTCCATGTTGAAGAGTTGGTATTTGATGGAGGAGCTTCCGGCGTTGATGACCAGGATTTTCATGGGTTAGTCCTTCTGCGCCTGAACGGCAGTGATGAGGATGGTGTTGATGATGTCCTCGACTGTGCAGCCACGGCTGAGATCGTTGACTGGCTTGTTAAGCCCCTGCAGTACAGGGCCGATGGCAATCGCCCCCGTCTCGCGTTGGACAGCTTTGTAGGTATTATTACCCGTATTGAGATCAGGGAAGATAAAGACGGTAGCTTGTCCCGCCACTTTAGAACCAGGCATCTTTTTGACGGCAACTTCTTTGGAGACGGCGGCATCGTATTGCATGGGGCCTTCCAAAACCAGATCCGGGCGGCGTTTCTGTGCCAACTCGGTTGCTTTGCGAACCTTCTCTACATCTGCGCCAGTGCCAGATTCACCTGTGGAATAAGAGAGCATTGCAATGCGAGGCTCAACGCCAAATGTTTCAGCCGTATCCGCAGACGAAATAGCGATTTCAGCGAGTTCTTCTGCGGTCGGGTTGGGGTTGACCGCGCAATCCCCGTAGACCAACACACGGTCATCGAGCGCCATAAAAAAGACAGAGGAAACCACAGAAAAGCCCGGTTTGGTTTTCACAAATTGCAAGGAGGGGCGAATCGTGTGTGCGGTGGTATGCATCGCACCCGAGACCATACCATCTGCCTGGCCTTTGTAGACCATCATCGTGCCAAAGTAGGAGACGTCCGAAATCAAATCTTGCGCCATCTCCAATTGAACGCCCTTATGCTTCCGCAACTCATAGAGCGTTTGAGCATAATCATCGAATTGTTCTGAATTCTTGGGATCAATCATAGCGCATTGGTCAGGATTGATATTTCTCAAACCCAGGCGCTGAGACACTCCTTGTATCTCGGCAGGATCGCCAAGCAAGGTCAAGTCAACCACCCCTCGACTAAGAAGATGGTCAGCAGCGCGCAAAATGCGCTCATCGGTTGCTTCTGGCAAAACGATCCGTTTTTTATTTATCTGCGCTTTTTGAAGGAGGGTATAGATAAACATCCGCGGGGTCATGCCACGTGTCTGCACCCGAGACAAGATACCTTCCAAAACAGATGTATCCAGATGACGTTCAAATAGTTTCAGGCTAAGTTCGGTCTTCCTAGAGTCATCGGCGGTAATATATGAACGCAATGCCATTGTCTGAGTCGCGGTGAAATAGGTGGATGCTTTAACAGAAAGAATGGGGATAATATCTTTTACGCCATCAAGCAGCTTCCTCACGGATTCAGGAGGACATAAGCCGCCGCTCAGGATGATGCCGGAGAGACGCGGATAGCTATTTGACTGATGGGCTTGAAGGGCACTAAGCAAAATAGCATCCCGATCCCCGGCAACAATAAGCAAGGCATTCTCCGTAAGATGGGTTAGATAGTTGCGGATACTCATTGAAACGATCACGTAATCGTAAGCCAGATTATCCAGATGTTCGTGTCCATAGAGCACTTCCGCATCCAATTGCTCGGCGATCTGACGAATGGAGGGGCTGCTAAGGCGTTCGTCGGCAGGGAGTACCGAGACGAAAGCGTTTTCATCATCAAAGGAGGCTGGCAAGGCGCTTCGAAGGGCATCCAATTTCTCAGGATCTGTACGATTGACGATGACACCCACCACCTCACATCCGATATTCGTGAAAGTATCATATGCAACTCGCACCACATTTTGGACATCAGAGATTTCCTCTTTATCGCCTCGGCTAACGATCAAAACCGGCGCACCCAGGTTTTTTGCAATTTGGGCATTCAGTTCTACTTCAAAAGCACTTTCTTCATTTTCGAAGTCTGAGCCAATAATAAGAATAAAATCGAACTGGGATTCCAGCGCTTTGTATTTCTGAATCACCGTATCAATGATGATTTCTGTTTTGCCCTGCCCCATCAAATCAATCGCGTCTCGCTCAAGATAAGCGAAGGTGTCTTCGTACTCGATTTTGAGACCGAAATGCTCAACGAGTAATTCGATGTTCTTGTCATGATCGTGAATATCTTTCTGGTCTATGATCGGGCGAAAAACACCGACACGCCCTGTTCTACGAAGCAACAGGTTCGTAATCCCCAAAGAGACAAGCGATTTACCACAACGAGGTTCTGTGGTGGTCAAATAAAGTGAATTGGTCATTTTTTTCTCAAATCTACTGAGAACAACCCAAAGACGGTCGCTCCCAGTCCTTTCTTAGTGAGCTCGATTGAAAGCAAGCCCTGAGTTTGTTCTATTTTACACAATCTTGAAGAAAAATGTGGAAGTTAAAGTTATAGTCGCCATAAACTTTAATGTTTTTGATGCGGCTACATATCCTCGATAAACAATGGAAAACCAGATTAGCCACCATTGGTATTACTACCCCAAAACAACCCCAATAAAAAAGCACCTGTACAGGTGCTTTTTTATTGGGGTTGTAAGAAACTCAGAAAATCAGATTGAATAAGTATCCCGTCAGGATGATCGCCGTTGCCAAGATGACAACAAAGATCACGATCAAACGCATCTTCAAGACGCGCCGCAGGATAATCATTTCCGGCAGACTCAAGCCAACCACCGACATCATAAATGCCAGCACGGTGCCAAGGGCAGCCCCCTTCTCCATCAACGCGTGAACGATAGGAATAATGCCCGCCGCGTTGGAATAAAGCGGAATACCAAGTAAAACTCCGGCGGGCACAGACCACCAAACATCCTTGCCCAGAATTCCAGCCAGCGCGCTCTCAGGCACGTAGCCGTGAATCCCAGCGCCAATGGCGATCCCAAGTACAACAAAGAGCCATACCTTGCCTACAATCTCTTTTGTGCTGCCCCACGCATTTTGAAAACGCTCATCCCACGAGGGGCGATAATCTGGCACATTGAGTTGTCCAGCTTTAATCTGCCAAACAAAGTCTTCCACGTAATTTTCCAGATTTAGACGACCGATCAACATTCCTGCCAATACAGCAATCGTTAAGCCGGAAAGCATATAAATTCCAGCAACCTTCCAGCCGAAGAGACCAAAAAGCATCACCAAAGCCACTTCGTTGACAACCGGCGTTGCCGTCAAAAAGGAGAAGGTTACGCCCAGCGGAATACCCGCTTCTACAAAGCCAATAAAAAGCGGTACAGCCGAGCAAGAGCAGAAAGGCGTCACCACACCCAACGAAGCCGCTAAAATATTTCCAACACCTTCGCGCTTACCGCCCAACCAGGCACGCGTTTGTTCGGTCGTAAAAAAGGAACGCAAGACGGTGATCAGGAAGATCATCCCGCCGAGCAGCAAAATGATCTTGGGTACGTCATAAAAGAAAAACGCCAAGGATTCGCCCAAATGCGAACCATCCGCCAAACCCAAAAGTCCGTAGGTCAGCCAATTGGCAAAGGGCTCAATGACATTGTAGAGTAAAAGCCAGAGTGCAGCCGCGCCAACGACAACCACCCACGAACGAGCATGATTGGTTTGCTGTGGAGCTGCAAGAGAGTTTTGAGACATAAGAAAACAGCTTTCTCGAAAAGAATTAAATGGAGCTTGATTGGAAGAAGCGCTTCTGGAAATTCAGCGCGACATTGACCAGTGCAATCATCACAGGGACTTCGATCAAGGGACCGATCACGGCTGCGAAGGCCGCGCCGCTATTAATCCCAAAGACAGCTACAGTAACTGCAATCGCCAATTCAAAGTTGTTGCTGGCTGCGGTAAAGGCCAGCGTCGTGGTTTTTGAATAGTCTGCGCCAATCTTCTGCCCCATCCAAAAGCTGACCAGAAACATGACCACAAAATAGATAATGAGCGGGATGGCAATTCGCACAACATCTGCGGGGATCGTGACGATCAAGTTCCCTTTCAGGCTAAACATAACCATGATCGTAAAAAGGAGTGCCAGCAGCGTTAGCGGGCTGATACGGGGGATAAACTCGTTTTCGTACCACGTTTTGCTCTTGATGCGGATCAATGCGAAACGTGTCAGAAACCCCGCAATGAAGGGGATGCCCAGATAAATAAAAACGCTTTTAGCTATCTCCTGGATGGTAATCTCAACGGTATGTCCCTGCATTCCTAGTTTTGCGGGGAGGACAGTAATGAAGATGTAGGCATACACGCTGTAAAAGAGCACCTGAAAGACACTGTTGAAAGCAACCAAACCCGCTGCATATTCAGAATCCCCTTTGGCAAGTTCGTTCCAGACGATCACCATCGCAATACAGCGTGCCAGCCCAATCATGATTAGCCCCGCCATATATTCGGGGTAGCCGCGCAGGAAAACGATTGCCAGGACAAACATCAAGATCGGACCAATCACCCAGTTTTGCAGGAGGGAGAAGCCCAAAATTTTCCAATTGCGAAAAACATCACCCAACTCTTCGTAATGCACTTTTGCCAAAGGCGGGTACATCATCAAGATCAACCCAATCGCAATCGGAATATTGGTAGTGCCTACAGAGACACTTCTATTAAAAGTCTCTACGGCGCGGGGAAAGAAATATCCCAACCCGACGCCAAAAGCCATAGCAAGAAATATCCATAACGTCAGATAGCGGTCGAGAAAAGAGAGTTTCTTTGTCAATTGCGAGGGGGCATCCATTGGTATCTCCTCTTTAGGGGGTTGCCATTGCATCAGTAAGCCAGGTGCTTACTTCAGCGGGCGAGGGGATGCGTCCAAAGCTGACCACTTTTTCGTTGATGACCAAGCCAGGGGTGGACATAACACCGTATCCCATAATTTCGGGGATATCTGTCACTTTAACGAACTCAGCTTCAATGTCAAGGGCGTCAGCGGCTTCGTGGGCAATCGCTTCGAGTCGCTTGCAATTCGGGCATCCGGTTCCTAAAATCTTTACAGATAACATTGCTTCTCCTTAGATCGTACAGTTCGGGCAGCAGCATTCCGCAGGGATGGTTGGCTGCTCCACAGTTTCAAAGCCGCTCAACTTCGCGGCTTCGTGAATAAAACCCAATAGTTCCGGGGCTTTCAAACGATGGTAGATGTAGCGCCCCTCCCGCCGGCTTTCGATCAAGTTTGCATTGCGCAGCGCCATCAAATGTTGCGAAATATATGCTTGTCGATAACCGAGCTGTGCTTCAAGATGACAAACACAAACTTCGCCTGCGTCGATGGCTAACAAGATTTCAAGGCGGGCTGTTGGTGCAATCACTTGGAGAAAATCGCTGATTTTCTCCAACGGGGAAGGGGAACTCAATACATTCATAATCTCGAATATATTATCCCCTTAACAAGAATTTAGCAAGGTCTTTGCAAAATCTTATTCCATGCTTATCTTTTTGCGGTATCATTGAAAAAAAATCTGGAGAACTTATGTGTCGGCATCTTGCCCTGCTTTTATTGTTATTTTTGACCGCCTGCAATTTACCCGCCACGCAAGCCCCCCCTGACCCTTTTGAGTTGGCTACAGAGATTGCCCTGAGCGGGGAAAGAACGGAACGCCCGCAGCCTACGCTTGCTCCCACGATAGAAGCAACATCTACTCCCACGCCTGATCCCGCCACTCCTACTGGCAAGATCGCATATGTCTGTCAAATCTTCAAAGTGCAGGTTGGTGACCAAATTTGCATCATGAACGCCGATGGGACAGGGCAACGCCGTTTAACCAGCGAAGATTACACCCGTCACTTCTACCCTTCGATGGCACCCGACGGACAGAGCGTGGTCTATGCGCAGTTTGGCGGCGAGAACGTCTACGACATCTACGAAATCACACTAGATGGCGAAGCTACTCAACTCACAGACGCTCTCGGCGTGCTGACCGCGCCCGAAATCTCGCCCGATGGCAGCCAGATCGCCTTTACGTATTGGACTGCTACATCCACAAATCACGCTATCTGGGCCATGAACCGTGACGGATCAAACCCGCACGAGGTTTCACCTTACGGCTGGGACCCAACCTGGTCGCCGGATGGGCAGAAGATTCTTTTCGCATCCGATCATAACGGTAGCATTCAAATGTATACCGTTGCTCTGGATAACGGAAGCATCTCCCAAGTCAATGAGATGTCGCTGCTGCGCGGCCGTACAGACTGGTCATCCCAAAACGAGATGGTCACCTACTCCGGCACAGCCTGGCATCGCGAATTATTCCTGATGAATGCGGATGGCTCGAACGTCCACCAGATCACGCCCAGTGGCGGCAACAGCCAGGGGCCCGGGTTTTCTCCAGACGGCAATTGGGTCACATTTACGGCATATTTTGACCACTACGGCGACGATCATGGCTGTGAAATTTACATTATGCGCACCGATGGCAGCGATCTGCGCCGCCTAACTGATAACGATTATTGTGACTGGCAACCCCGCTGGGGGCCTTAGCTAAAAAGGATTTATTGTGAAAGAAAAAATCTTGGTTGTTGACGACAATAGAGATTTACGTGAACTCGCAGAGACAATTCTGAAAACGCAGGGCTATCAGGTCATTGCGGCTGAAGATGGAAAAGCGGCTTTGGATATTTTCAAAAACGAGCGACTGGAATTAATCATCTCTGATATTGCGATGCCCGAAATGGATGGCTTTGCACTTCTGGAAGAGATCCGCTCGCACGAGGAGGGTGCTGCAGTGCCCTTTTTATTCCTGAGTGCTTATTCACAAAAGGCAAAGCAGGTGCAAGCCCGCCGTCTCGCGGTGGATGACTATCTCTTTAAACCTTTTGATGCACAAGAATTGCTGGATGCCGTGCGTGTGCGACTTGACCGTCGTAAAGCTGTGCAAATTTTTGACACGCGCGAGGCACATTTACAGACAGTCTTATTGATGGCAAATATCATTGAAGCACGCGATGAATATACACGGCAACACATCGACCGTGTACGCGAAATTGCCTTGTTACTGGGTGATCGATTGGGTTGGGATAAACCCGCGAAAACAATTCTCGAATTTGGCGCAATTCTGCACGACATTGGAAAGTTGATCGTTCCAAAAGAGATTTTGAATAAAACCAGCGAATTTACACCTCAAGAATGGGCAATCATGCGAGAGCATCCCACTGCTGGCGCAAAAATGCTCGAGGGTATTCACCACCTAAAACCGGCGATCCCCTTTGTGCTCTATCATCATGAACGTTGGGATGGAAATGGTTATCCCGAGGGACTAGCGGGCGAGAATATCCCCGTCGAGGGACGTATGTTGGCAATCGTCGACGCCTACGATGCCCTGCGCAGCGAGCGCCCCTATCAGCCCGGCATCTCCAAAGAGGCAACACTCGAACGCATTCAAGCGGGCAGTCGCATCCACTTTGACCCCTACCTGGTGCGCAAGTTTCTCGAACTAGAAGATAAATTACCCTAAAAAAAATCCCTTGCTCTAAGTTGAGCAAGGGATTTTTTCTTTTAGAAAGGGTTTATCGGATATAGATGAATCAAAATGTTACTACGGAACAACTCGCTCCTTAACGCATCTCCTGCTTGACAGCCCGATACAGATTTTCAGCTTTGAGTTCGTCCAATGTCATGCATGGCGCATCAAGATGTTCCGCAAGCTTGGCTGCTAGCCCTTGATCGAAACTCTCGTGCTCCATGTTAATAACAATGCTACGAATATCTTTCTTAGCGATCTGTTCAGCAAATTGATAGGCCTCATCATTAGGCGGCGTCGTCCCGATGGCAACATTCCCCGCCCCATCAGTCAAAACGATGAGCAGCGGCTCCACATCGGGATGGGTATTTTTCTCACGATGCAGGACTTCCGCAGCCATCAGGATGCCTGCCGAGAGCGGCGTTTTGCCCCCTACAGGAATATCGACAAGCGCACGCTGCGCCAGCTGGACGGAATTGGTCGGCGGCAGGATGAGCGTTGCCCGATTTTTCTGGAAGACGATCAGCCCGACACGATCGCGACGTTGGTATGCATCCGTTAAAAGGGACAGGATTGCCCCTTTTGTCGCGTTCATGCGCTCCGCAACCGCCATCGACCAGCTTGCATCCACGACGAAGAGCACTAGGTTGGCAGATTTTTTAACGCGAATCTTGCGCTGAATATCGCTTTTCTGGATGGCAAAAGCAACCTTTTTGCGTTGCTCCTTACGTTTGCGCTGATAGGGCGCTGCCGCACGCAGGGTGGCATCAAAGGCAACATCATCCAATTTTCCGTTAGCAGGTGTCGCACGGATATAACGTCCCTGCTTACGCTGGGTACGTGTTGTGGAGCGCCGACCAGCTTGTCGGCGCGATAATTTATCAAGGGGAGTATTTAAGGAACGCGGCTTGAATGTTTCGCCTGCTTGCACCTTCTGTCCACCCTCCCACCAACTTGCATCGGTGTGGGCAGAAACATCTTGTGGCGCCGCTTCAGATTGACCCTGTTCAGGGCCTTCTTGACTATCTTCGTCGAGAGTTAAGTTTTTTTTTCCTGCCCGCTTTCGCCTTCTGCTTTTTCTTGCAGTTCGCCTTCTTCCTCAACGACCTCGCTACGCAGCTCTTCGATGCGTTCCTTGAGTTGTGTGGGCGTCATGCCTTCCTGATTGAAAGGTGTGCGATTAATGCGGTGCGGCAAAGCCAGTTCTGCTGCGAGGGCAATATCCATATCGTTGATGGCAGTACGTCCATCGAAAGCAGCCTGGGCACGCGCAGTCTTCAGGATAACGAGATCGGCGCGATGACCATCCACATTTAGGGAGGAAGTCAGCGCCGCAATGGAAAGCAGATCGCGGCTGGAGTAGGTTACTTTATCTACAAGGGTGCGAGCGTGAACAATGCGCTGGGAAAGTTCATCTTCTTTGGGCTGCCACTCGGCGCGGAAGGCTTCAGGGTCTTGCTCGAAAGCAAGATGACGTTCCATGATGGCAACACGCTCACGTGCGCCACGAATGCCAACGATGTCGACTGAGAGAGCGAAACGGTCAAGCAGTTGCGGGCGTAAGTCACCCTCTTCGGGATTCATCGTACCGACGAGAATGAAGCGTGCCGGATGCGAGAAAGAAATGCCTTCGCGCTCGACGATATTCATCCCCATTGCGGCGGAATCAAGAAGCACATCAACGACGTGGTCGTCAAGCAGGTTGACTTCGTCGATGTAGAGCAGACCACGATTTGCAGAGGCAAGAATACCTGCTTCAAAATGGCGTTCGCCTTTTTGGATGGCTTGTTCAATATCAAGGGTGCCGACAACACGATCTTCGGTGGCGGATACCGGTAAATTGATAAAAGGAATCGGACGCTCTTTTGACGGAAGCAAGTCTCCATCTGCGGCGCGTTCGCGACATTCTGTACACCAGCTTGCCGAGTGCGCAGGATCACATCCAAAACGACAGTCTTGCACAACATTAACCGCAGGAAGGAGGACTGCCAACGAACGGGCTGCCGTCGATTTGGCTGTGCCGCGCTCTCCACGAATCAAGACGCCACCGATACGAATATCTACGGCGTTAAGAATCAATGCACGCGTCATGCGTGTTTGTCCGACAATAGCGGTAAAAGGATAAGTAGTTGGCATAAGTTACCTCAACGGGGCATTATAACCTACGTTAAAGTAAGCGCAAGGGTTGTCAAGTTATTGGATACCCTGTATAATGCGACGTACAAATTTTGAAAGTTGGAGCTGTGAGAATGATGGATGATACCAATGCCCTCGAAGGGCAGAAAACTGTGGAAGAAACTCCTCAGGAGCAAGAAACTGTAGTTGCAATGCAAGAAGAAAGTATGGAAGAAGGCATGGAAGACATGCAAAGCATGGCCGAACTGCTGGATGCGGAAGAGTATAAAGTTGACCTGCCGCAACGTGGCGAAATTCGCACTGGTGTAATTGCAAGTGTGGGTCCCAGCCAAATACTGGTCAGCATTGGAGCAAAATCTGAGGGAATAATTGCTGGTCGAGCGCTAGATGATATCACTCCAGAAACTCGAGCCTCCTTTGAAGCTGGACAAGAAATTGAAGTTTATATTCTCAGCCCGGAAGACAAGCACGGAAACGTTGTGCTTTCTTATACCCGAGCCGCTGAAGTTAAAGCTTGGGTGCTTGTTGACAATCTGCTCAAAAACGAAGAAGTTTACGAAGGCAAAGTTAGCGGCTACAACAAAGGCGGCTTGCTTGTTGACGTAGAAGGTCTTCGTGGCTTTGTCCCCGCATCGCAAGTAAGTGCTGTACGCCGCAGCATGGCAGTAGGAGCAACCCCTGAACAGCGTTGGGCAAAAATGCAGGGCGATGCTATCTCTGTCCGCATCATCGAAGTTGACCGTGAACGCCGTCGCCTGATTCTTTCTGAACGTGCTGCCAGCAATGAATCACGTCAGTCGATCAAAGAGCGCGTCATCGAAGACCTGGAAGTTGGTAATACCTACTCCGGTCGTGTGACCAGCTTGGCCAACTTCGGCGCTTTCGTCAACATTAACGGCGCAGATGGCTTGGTTCACCTTTCTGAGATTTCATGGGAGCGTGTCAAACACCCCAGTGAAGTTCTCGAAGTTGGACAAGAAGTTGAAGTTCGCGTCATCAGCATTGATGAAGAGAAAAAACGCATCGGGCTTTCCTTGCGTCAATTGCAGGAAGATCCCTGGAAATCACGTATTGATAAGTTCCAGGTTGGACAACTGATCGAAGGTAAGATCACCCGCCTGACCAAATTTGGCGCTTTTGCCCAACTGGAAGGTGATATCGAAGGTCTTATTCACGTTTCTGAGATCAGCGATCAGCGCGTTGAGCACCCCAAAGAAGAACTCAAAGAAGGCGATGTCGTTATTTTGCGTATCATTCGCATTGAAGCTGATCGCCGTCGCATTGGTCTCAGCATGCGCAAAGTTGACTCCGCAGCTTATGTCGACAAAGACATGAAAGCCCTTGCTCAAGCTATTGACGAAGGCGTAGAAGAAATGCTTGCAGAAAAAACCGCTGTTGCTGAAGAAGCAATCGTTGAAGAAACAGTTACCGAAGAAGCAGTCGCTGAAGAAACAGTTACTGAAGAAGAGGTCGTTGAAGAAACGACAACCGAAGAAACTGTTGTTGAAGAAGAAATAACTGAAGAAAACTAAACTCGATCAAAAAGGGCGCACCCGCTGGGTGCGCCCTTTTTTTAATTCCCATGCATCTGATTCTCGACGCCCATACAGATCTCGCCTACAACATGCTCACTTTCGGGCGTGATTATACCCGTTCAGTTCACGAAACACGCCAGCGCGAACAAAAGACCCAAATCCCCATATGGAACGGCTCCTGCCTGCTCGGCATACCCGAATATCAGCAAGGCAACATCGCCATCATCTTCTCCACTCTTTTTGCAACACCGATCAGACGCCAACTAGGCGAATGGGATACGCTCGTCTACAAAGATGCGGATGAAGCCCACAAACTCTACCGCCAGCAATTGGACTTGTACCGGCGTCTGGCTGAAGAAAGCCCGGCAACCTACAACATCATCCGCAACACTCCTGAATTGAACCTGCATCTGTCCAAATGGCAGGATGCTGAAGAGACGCGCCCCATCGGCATGATCTTGCTTATGGAAGGCGCGGATGCCGTCCGCGCCCCTGAAGAGCTGGAAGAGTGGTGGGCGCTGGGATTGCGCCTGATCGGCCCCGCCTGGGCTGGCACTCGCTACTCCGGCGGAACGGGAGACCCCGGCCCCCTCACTAGCGAAGGCCGCGATCTCCTCGCCGTAATGGCAGAATTGGGCTTTATTCTCGATCTCAGCCACATGGACGAGGCAGCCCTACTCGAAGCCCTCGATCTTTACGAAGGCAATCTCCTTGCCAGCCACAGCAATGCCAAGGCACTTCTTCCCCACAGTCCCAGCAACCGCCATCTCTCCGACCGTGCCATACGCGGCATCATCGAGCGCGATGGAGTCATCGGCGTGGTACCCTTTAACGCCTTCCTGCAAGATGGCTGGCGTCTCTCCGATGGACGGGAACAAGTTACTCTTCAGCACGTCATCGCCCAAATCGACCACATCTGCCAGCTCGCCGGAGATGCCAATCACGTTGGAATCGGTTCCGATTTCGACGGTGGCTTCGGTCTGGAATATGTCCCGAAAGAGATTGACACCATCGCAGATCTACAAAAACTTGCCCCTCTTCTCGCAGAACGAGGGTATACTGATGAAAATATTGCCGCTATCTTTGGACAAAATTTTATCAACCTTCTCAAAAAATCACTCCCAGCACTATGACATCAACAGAAATTGAAAAAACTCCCATTTCCCGCACATCGGTTCTAACCGGCCTTATCACGACCTTAGTTGGGCTCTTCATCTTTACGATGGGAGCAAAACCCGAATGGTACAACATGGATCGCAGCCCAATCGTAGGCTTTGTACAGATTGCTGTCTTTCTGGTCGGTTTGGCAATTATCTGCATTGGTGGCTCTGTTGGTTTGCGTGCACTTTGGGGAGATAACGAACGCTCCATCGCAGCAGATATTGGCTTGCGCTTGGTTAGCACCGGTTATGTGCTTTCCGTTTTTACTGGTATGGCAGACGTTTTCGGCATGGGGACACAACCGCTGCCTGAAGTCCCGTTTTTTGGCCCGCTTCAATCCGTTGGCATGGAAATAGGGCAGGGATTGATTTTATTTGGTTTTTTACTAACTATTCCACGTAGAAAAAAATAAGACAACTCATAAAACTCTTTACAAGCAGGCTTCAAGAAGAGGCTATCCAAGAAAAGCTGTACAACATCAACAACAGGAGGATACGATGTCATTCAAACGCAGTACCGTTTATCTTTTGCTCATTCCCCTACTGACCATGTCCGCTTGTATCCTCACGCCAACGCCAGAAGCAACTAAAGTTCCTGCTGTAGAAGCGCCCACAAAAGTACCAGAAAATAAAATTACAAAATACTGTCATCCAGATGGGACTGATGTACTTGTTTCTCCTGACGAAAAATACTGTTTCGCCCATCCCTATGGATACTACAGCTATGAGAAGGATGATGAACCAGGTGCTTTTTTCATTCAAAGTGGAAATCCAACTTTAAGCACCGCCGCAGGAGCACCAGAACCAGCAACCCTTCTAATCCCTGTAATTTTGAAAGTTCATCACGAAACAGAAAATGACAAAGAAGACCTGATGCCTTATATCGGTCGGAATGCTAAAGTTGATTTAGCTGACTTGTCCCCTTGGATCTTATCGAAAGAGGATGCTTTTATCGCTAAAACGCACCTAAACAATACTGTTATTTATTATATTTACACAAAACATAAAAAGGAATTCTACACCCTTGAATTCAGTACAGGGGCATCGCTATCGGATGAAGGAGCGTGCGCAGACGAGCTAGAGAAACTCTTTTTCACTGTCTCAAAAACATTTACCTTCTTAGATTAAACCGCCAAACAATTACTCAAGAGTTCCTCAATCGGGAACTCTTTTTACTTAAAGTACTTGACAAACGCATTTCAAAATGCTATTATATGCATGCAACCCGAATTTCCGCATAAATGAGATTCAAAAAAAGATATATTCGAAGCCGACCTATCGAAAGGAGAATAACGATGAACGACTTCCTTTATCAAGAACTTTTAGCCGCAGAATACCGCCGCGACCAAATGACGACAGCCGAAAAACATAACCGCTTCGCCTCCCCGTCCGGAAAGAGGCTAAACCTGAGCATCTACCGCACCCTCTCACTAACTGGTAAACTTCTCGAAAACTGGGGCTCCAGAATGCAGGCGCGCTACGAACACCTTGCAATGCATGAAGAATGCAAAATGCTACCTAACCCTGCTAAATAATTCATCAGGACTTCAATAACTTTCGAGGAGAAAACATGGTGCCACCGATTGATAATTTCATCGAGACCCCCGCCCGGACCCGCATCCGGGTGGGGCTTGCTCCCGTTCAAAATGCGATCCACAGTCTTTTACTGTTAACCAAAACTGAAGAGCTTTCCGGCTTGGGCGCATGGGTCATTGAGACCGCCCAAAAACTTTCCCCCGAAGAACTACATCAGCACTACCGCGTAATGATCGCCTTCTACCACGCCATCTTACCGCAACGAAGCTGGAGTAGCTTTCCCATTTACTTGGAACACCTCGCGCAAGCAGATCCAGTAACTTTGCGCGACAAGATGATGCAAAGCTACTTTAAACTCTCATTTCACAAGACTGATACAGAATTTACACCAGAAAGCGCAATTGCCAGCGAAGAAAGCTACATCACGTTTCTTAAAGAGCGTTTCAGCGAAGATTATATCGACGAAGAGCTGGAGCGCTGGGCATACACTTATGTTAGCGACCCGCCTGCCATGCAGGAACTGATCGTTTCACATCTGCGTCACTACTGGGAGAATTATCTCGCCAGCGAATGGGAACGCACCCTGCCCTCCCTCCAAAAAGCGGTCAGCGCTTTTCAGCAGGTCGATTTTAGCCAAATGGGTAACTTCGAGGTAGCTAAATACATCACGGGACAAACCCTCTCCCCAGAGCACTGGAAAGAACGCTGCGAAAACGCAGACGGCTTATACTTTGCGCCATCACTACATGTTGGCCCTTATATTGGAAAATTCCACGAAGACAACCGACTTGGTTTCATATTTGGCGCACACCTACCCAGCAACACCCCTGTAAATGCACCCGAATTAAGCCAGGCAGACATCTACGTCCGCCTAAATGCCCTCTCGGACGAAACCCGCCTGCAAATTTTGAAGTATATCGCCAACCAAGGCGAAAGCTGCTCGACCGAGATTATCAACGCTCTCGACCTGAGCCAGTCTGCGGCATCACGTCACCTGACCCAACTCACGGCAACCGGCTACCTCATCGCCCGCCGCATTGATGGGTCCAAATGTTATCGGCTTGATAAAGAGCGTATCGCTGGCACACTTGATACGATCAAGGCCTTTTTGGTCAATTGATTTTCTTCCCTTCTCGAGAGATTGCCCGTTATGTAACGGGCAATCTTGTTTAACGGTGGGTTTCTCTCTCCGAGCAAACTATTCTGTTACGGAAGCAAGCTAGGATCACGTTTGTCGCGAGATCATTAATGAAAAAAGCGGAATTGATTGCTCAATTCCGCTTTCCTTTCATGTGTTTTTTCCTAGCGAATGACTGCTTCGGTTTCCGCATCAAAGATGTGGATGGCACCCATATCGAAGGCAACCTGAATTTTCTCGTCAACGCTGTACTTCGAGCGTGGATCAACACGCGCAACGAAAGCCGTCTCACCGCTTATTAAGTGCAGGTAAATCTCGTTACCCATCAACTCGGTCACATCGACCGTGGCAGATGCCAATTCGGTTTTTGTGTTCGGCGGAATAAAATCAGGATTGTGGATATTCTCAGGGCGGATACCGAAAATAACATCTTTGCCAACGTGCGCTTCAAAAACGCTATTGCGGTCAGCGGGCAACGCGACGGAGAACTCTTTGCCATCGACGTAGATGGTATCGCCGTCTTTGCGCAGTTTGGCAGGGAAGAAGTTCATCGAGGGCGAACCGATGAAACCGGCCACGAAGAGATTATTCGGGGTGTTGTAGAGTACTTGCGGAGTGTCGAGCTGCTGCAAAACACCTTTGTTAATAACGGCGATACGGGTCGCCATGGTCATCGCTTCGACTTGGTCGTGGGTCACATAAACGAAGGTGGTGCCCAATTTTTTGTGCAGTTTGGTGATTTCGGCACGCATCTGGACACGCAGCTTCGCGTCCAGGTTGGAAAGCGGCTCGTCAAAAAGAAAAACTTTAGGGTCACGGACGATTGCGCGTCCAACTGCCACACGTTGACGTTGACCACCAGAAAGCTGGCGGGGTTTACGATCTAAAAGATCTTCAATCCCAAGAACCCCAGCAGCTTCTTCTACACGCTGTTTGATCTCGTCTTTGGGAGTCTTGCGCAGTTTAAGTCCGAAGGCAAGATTATCATAGACGGAAAGATGCGGATACAACGCATAGGATTGGAAGACCATCGCGATATCACGGTCTTTGGGTGCAACGTCGTTCACGACGCGATCACCGATCAGAATTTCACCGCTGGTAATTTCTTCAAGACCAGCTAAAAGACGCAGAGCAGTGGTTTTACCGCAGCCCGAAGGGCCGACGAGCACCAGAAACTCTTTATCTTCAATATGAAAGCTAGTATTGTTCACAGCTTTCACGTCGCCAAATTGCTTGACAACATTTTTGTACGTTACACTTGCCATAATAAACTTACCTCCAGTCGATTGAATATAGTGGCAATATTATACCGTAAAATTTGCGCGCTCAAACACCAGCGGTGGTAGAATCAGCGCTCATCCTTTTCAAAGAAGACACTTATGACCACACCAACCCTAGCTTCAGAATTCACTATTTCCCGCCCCCGCAAATACGACCGCAGTAGCGCCGCACGCTGGATTTGGTCGCATACAGCCCCTTACTGGTGGCTGTTGATCATCATCTTCATCGGCGCCGCTGGAAACGCCGGTCTCGCCGCCGTGATGCCCGTCTATATCGGGCAAGCCTTCGACGCGATTACCGCTGCCGTTCCCAAAATCGAACGTCTCCTGCCCATCACCCTGCTTATCATCGGGTCGCAGGTCATCCGCGCCGCCCTCCAACTGGGGCGCAACTTCGGCGCGGATTTTATGGCACAAAAGCTCGAGCGCAATATCCGCGATGAGTTGTATATCTCCCTGCTCGGCAAGAGCATGACCTTTCATAATATCCAGCCCGTCGGCGACACAATGGCCCGCGCCACGAACGATGTGCGCGAGATCAACTTCATGTACAGCCCGGGCGTCAATCTCGTGGTCGGTTCCTTCCTTTTCATGGTGATGCCCTTCTTCTTCGCCCCGCAATACCATCCCGACCTGCTACTCGTCCCAAGCCTCTTCGCTATCACCTACTTCATCGCCCTCTGGGAATACCTGCACAGCCTCTCCCCCGTCACCGACGCCGTACGCGGCGCCTTCGGCAAACTCAACACGCGTCTCGCCGAAGCCCTCGACGGCATCGAGACCGTCAAAGGTGCGGCACAGGAAGAATACGAAGTCGGCCTTTTCAATAAGCTAGCACTCCGTGTACGCGACACCTTCGTCAAACAAGGCGATCTTGAAGCGCGCTTCATTCCCATGCTTCTTTATGGGCTGACCTTTGGCGCGGGACTGCTGCACGCCCTGATTCTCTATCGTCAGGGCGAAATCCAGATCGGTGGCGTCATCGCCTACGTCGGACTTTTGGAGATGCTCCAATTTCCGACTTTCGCATCCACTTTTGCTTATACGCAAATTTCTTTAGGGATGTCGAGTGCGCGCCGTATTTTGGAATTGCTCAACAGCGAGACTCTCCTCGACCAAAATGCGGATGGCTACGCCGAAACCATGCGTGGGGAAGTTTGCTTCCGTGCAACAGCCTTTGGCTACAACCCGAACGAACCGGTACTAACCGACATCGACTTCAAGGTTCACCCCGGACAAACGGTTGCCATCGTCGGGCAGACGGGCGCAGGCAAGACCTCGCTCGTCAAGCTCATCAACCGCACCTACGAAGCGACCGCTGGCGACGTGCTCGTCGACGGGGTTAATGTAAAAGATTGGAATATGGCCTCCCTCCGTGAGCAAATCTCGATCATTGAGCAGGACATCTTCCTCTTCTCGTCAACTATCGGAGAGAATATTGCTTTCGGCAAACAGGATGCCACACAGGAAGAGATCGAAGCAGCGGCGAAAGCGGCACAAGCCCACGAGTTCATTACCAGCTTTGAAGATGGCTACCAAGCCGAAATCGGCGAGCGTGGCGTGACCCTTTCGGGCGGTCAGCGTCAACGACTGGCACTCGCGCGTGCCTTCCTGACCGATCCACGCATCCTCGTCCTTGACGATTCGACATCCGCTATCGATAGTGCCACCGAAGACCACATCCAGCGTGCCATCGCTGCCGCCGCAAAGGGACGCACGACCTTCCTGATCACACATCGACTTTCACAAATTCGCTGGGCAGATTTGATCGTGGTGCTCAAAAACGGGCAAATCGCCGCCATCGGCTCACACGATGAGCTGATGAAAAGCAGCGAAGCCTATCGCAGGATTTTTTCAGAATAATCCAGTCTCTGAGCGGAGACGTAGCGAAGCGTAGTCGCAGTCGAAGAGCGTTATTTACAAAACCGTCCTTCGACTACACATCTCACTTACCCCTACGGGGCACGCGTCGTTCGATGTTCCGCTCAGGAACTATCAATATTTTCTCAAGGTAAATTATGGGATTCTTTAGCGGCTTAGACGCCGAAAAATACGACCGACAATACACCGACCGCGAACTGGTCGGGCGCATCGCAGACAACTTCAAACCTCAGCGCAAACGTATCATCGTCATTTCACTGCTGGTGATGCTGATGGCTTTCCTGACGGCAGCCGTGCCTTTTGCCATCAGCCAGACACTCAACAATCTCGACGTGACCCCCACGCAGAAATTTGTTGCTATCTTGGGCGGCGGCGTGATCGTGATCGGGATATTGCGCTGGGGCATCAACTGGGCACGCCGCTCAGTGACCGCCCGCGCCATCGGCGATGTGGTCATGGACATGCAAACCAACGCCTTCCGCGCCGCCACCGAACATGACCTTTCGTTCTACGACAAATTCTCGTCAGGGCGCATTGTCTCGCGCATCACATCCGACACCAAAGATTTCGGGCAGCTCATCACCATCGTCACTGACATCAGCGCGCAATTATTACAGGCGATCATTCTCGTCATCATCCTTGCCCGCACAGAATGGAAACTGACCCTGCTCACTGTCGCCTACCTGCCCATCATCTACTGGTTTACCGCCAGCTTCCGCAAAATCGCTCGCAAAGTGACCCGCAACGGGATGCGTGCCATGGCGGAGGTCAACTCAACTATCAAGGAAACCGTCAGCGGCATCGCGGTTGCAAAGAACTTTCGTCAGGAAGAGAGCATTTTCGAGACTTTCGACACCGCCAATCAGGATTCCTATCGTGTCAACGTGCGGCGTGGTTTTGTGCTTGCGCTGGTCTTCCCCGTCCTGAATGCGCTCGGCGGCGTCGCCACGGCCATTCTGGTTCTACTCGGCGGCAGGATGGCAGCCAGCGGCCAAATCTCAGCCGAAGCATGGTATCTCTTTATTTTGAGTCTGAGCTATTTCCTCTTCCCTGTGATGAATCTCTCGGCCTTTTGGGCGCAGATCCAGCAGGGGTTAGCGGCAGCCGAACGGGTTTACGCGCTGATCGATGCCGATCCAAATGTTATTCAGGAAGATGACCAAGAGGCCGGGCAACTTTCGGGTCAGGTGCGTTTCGAGAAAGTGGATTTCCACTATATCCCGGCGGAACCGATTCTCTCTCAATTCAACTTGGTCATTCCAGCCGGAGAAAGTCTTGCCCTTGTGGGACATACCGGTGCCGGAAAGTCATCCATCGCAAAACTGATTGCGCGCTTTTACGAGTTTCAGTCTGGCAAGATTCTGCTCGACGAGCGCAATATCCGCTCCTTCAATCTGACATCCTATCGCCAACAATTGGGCATCGTTTCACAGTCGCCCTTCCTTTTTTCGGGGACGGTGGCAGAGAATATCCGCTATGCGCGCCCCGAAGCGACCGAAGCCGAAATGCTCACCATGGCGCGCAAGATCGGCGACGGCGAATGGCTGGAAACGCTGCCGGATGGTTTCGCAACCGAGGTCGGTGAACGCGGGGGACGCCTCTCGATGGGACAGCGCCAACTGGTCGCCCTGATGCGCGTGCTGATCCAACGCCCCACGATCTTCATTCTGGACGAAGCCACCGCCAGCATTGACCCCTTCACCGAATGGCAGATCCAGCAAGCCTTGAACTTGATCCTAGAAAACACGACCAGTATCCTGATCGCTCACCGCCTGTCAACAGTCAAGTCTGCTGACCGCATACTCGTCATCCAGGATGGCGGCATTATCGAAGAAGGCGACCACGATGCACTCTTATCGCAAAATGGGCATTATGCGGAACTATACAACACCTATTTCCGGCACCAAAGTTTGGCCTATGTTGAAAAGCAAGGCGAAGTAATTCGAGATTAGATTTCTTCTGAAGAATTTTGACAAGTAGGTAAAAATTGGTATAGTGATGTAAATTTATTTATTCGTATCAAAAGGAGAAAAGTAATGAATACCGAAGAAAACATAAACCCCGCTAAAAAGAGAAGTGAAGGCATGGCAAGCGGCTTGATATTGATCGCTGTTGGGGTCATATTTCTTGTCATGCAATTCACCGATCTTCGCTTTAACAATTGGTGGGCACTATTTATCCTGATCCCCGTCTTTTTTGCCTGGAGTCGGGCATTCAGCATCTTCAGCGAAACCGGGGCAGTAACAGAAGAAGCAATCCAGGTAATTACGGGCTCGCTATTTCCTTTATTTGTCGCTTTAATCTTTTTATTCAACTGGGATTGGGGCCAAGTTTGGCCCGGATTTATTATCCTTGCTGGTGTTAGTGCCTTAGCCAGGGGCTGGGGGAAGTGATACTTGATGAGCGATGCGTGAAACATGAAAGCCCTCTGAGTTTGAGCTCAGAGGGCTTTTTTGTAGGACAGGGAACTATTTACAGAGTAGCGGTTAAGGCAACAGAAGTAGCCGTAAGGGCAGCCGGGGTACTCGGCGCGACCATCGCAACAAACAACTCTGCCTCTCAGATTTATCCAACACGAGCGTGGAACTCTGCCAGTGATGTGGAGCCTAGCTTACCGCCACTATTTACACAGTACATCCGTACCCAAAAGAAGTGTTTGTCCTGCTATATAATAGCGAAATGACCTTTCTACACTCATCCCATTTAAAACACCAGCAAGCATTTTCTTTGAATATTTTTCCGCACGGCATCATCACTTTCTTGCTTCTCAGCACATTCCTGGGGTTCTTGCCAGCCACTACTCTCGCGGCACCTGACACAGTCGAATTGACACAACTCTACCTATACGCCAACATCGAGACAGTCGGGGTGGTCGTCAACGGCGTTGACCTGCCTCAAACAGCCGAATTACTGTATCGCCAAAGCGGGCAGGAAGACTGGCATACCGGACATCCGCTCATGCGGATTGAGACCGGGGCGCTTGTCGGTAGTCTCTTCGACCTTTTGCCCGCGACAACCTACGAAGTCAAAGTCCGCAGCGGAGCAAATGAGCTTAGCGCATCCACGGTAACTCAGCCACTTGACCTTCAATTTATCCCTTCAAAAATCTTGCACGTCAACAGCACTGCCCTGCAAAGCGGTGATGGTTCTGCAGCAAAGCCCTTTCATCGCATACAGGATGCTGTTGACCAGGCCACACCCGGCACACAGATACTGGTCGCGGACGGCATTTATAAAGAAGAGATCACTTTTCCCAACTCAGGCAGCGCAGGAAACTGGATCCAACTCAAGGCTGCTGGCAATAGTGTAATTCTGGATGGGTCAAGAACCGTTTCAGGAGATGTTTGGTCAGCCGAAGGCAGAGACAATGTTTGGCGCAAACAGGCTTATGATTTTTTCGCCTATCTGGCACGCGATGGCGAACGCTTCTTTCAGTATGACGATCTGGGCACACTCCGCAACGATTATGGGGGCGAAGGCTGGTATCTTGACCCCGATACGCTCAAATTATATATCCGCAGCCGAACGGACCCATCCTCACACACCTGGCAGGTCCCATTCTTGAATCAAGCCCTGAAAATCGAGGGGCAGGATTGGATTTGGATCGAAGGCTTTGATGTGCGGTTTTATGGCACAGGGCTGAGCGCCTTCGGTATCTATACGAGGAATGCATCCCATATCGTCATTCGTAACAATAATATCCACAATATACGCTATGGGATTTACATCGATTGGACGAGAGGGAATGACGGGGGGAATGACACGCGTATCGAATATAACGAAATCTCTGATGCCCCCGTTAACGAATGGAACTGGGGCAGTGTCAAAGCAACATCCATGGAAGGCACAGCAATTGTACTGAAAGGACATATTGGCGCGATCGTGCGTGGGAACGACATCCACAACTTTTTTAATGGCATCTACACCGGTTCTTCTGCTGACCGGCATAATCCGGGATTAGCCTTTGACATCGACGTGTACGATAATTATTTTCACCAGATCAGCGACGACGCTTTGGAACCTGAAGGTGCCTGCGTTAATCACCGCTTCAGGGATAATATAATCGACGATGCCTTCGTGGGGGTATCGTTGGCACCTGTTAGCATAGGCCCCACCTGGGTACTGCGCTCCACCTTTGCCAACTACACAGGGCGGGGCATCAAATGGGATCGAGGCTCAAGCGGTCTCGCGCTGATCTACCACAACACGTTCTGGACAACTGAAAAAGATATCGCGGCCATGGATTTCATTGCACCTGCAAAAAACGGTATCGTCTACAATAATATTTTCCAAAATACAAGTTATGGCGTCTATGAAGTGCAGGTTGGCTCCACAGACCATAACTGGGATCATAATAACTGGTACTCTCCGAAACGCCCCCGTTTTGAATGGGAAGGCAACAGTTATGCCAATCTCGAAAAGCTATGCGCGGCTTATAGGCTGGGTTGCCACAGTATCGAGACAGACCCGGAATTGACGAATCCCAGCGGCGGGAATTTTGCGTTGCGTTCAACAAGCCCCAATATTGATCGCGGCGTATCCATCCCCGGGATCAATGATAATTTTAGTGGGGCAGCGCCTGATATTGGCGCGTACGAATTCGGGCATGTCAGCCCCCCACCGCCAAGCGTATCGTTCATTTTAAGAACAAACCCAAACCCAACGAACGCAGAGACCATCAGCTTTACACTCATCTTTTCGGAGCCGGTTGCGGGCATCCAACTTTCGCCGCCCTTTGACAATCTCGCGCTGGTAACAAGCCAAAACACGAGCGATGCGTCCATTATCGGGGTGGAGGCCATCTCAGAGACCACTTATTCCGTCAACGTCAGTACCGGCTCCGGCAGTGGCGATATCCGACTTGACCTGCTGGACAACAATTCCATCTTTAATCTTTCAGGAATTCCACTGGGCGGCAATAACATTGGCGACGGGAATTTTGATCGCGGAGAAACGTATACGATTGACAAAACGCCCCCAAGCGTATCCGCGATCTCGCGCTCGGCGCTCGACCCAACATCGGCGGAAAGCGTTATGTTCACGATCAGTTTTACGGAAGACGTGTCTGGATTGGACACAAGCGATCTGACGCTTGCGACCAGCGGTGAAATTTCCAACGCTGCAATCACCGATCTGAACGGTTCAGGGAGCATGTATACGGTCACTGCCGCTACAGGAACAGGCAAAGGAACCCTACAACTTGACCTGCTGGATAACGATAGTATTGTGGATGCGGTCGGGAACCTGCTGGGTGGCGTTGGCGCAGGGAATGGGAGTTTCAGCGGTGACACCTACACGATCAACAAAGACCGTGCTGATACGCTCTCTGAAAGACTCATATCGCTTGGTAAATATGATGGCTGGGTGCTTGAATCAAGTGCAGGGAGCGGCATTGGTGGAGAGAGGGAGGCAAAATCCATCGATTTATTCGTCGGCGATGATGAAAACAACCGCGAATATCGCAGCATTTTGCACTTCTCTACAAAAGACCTGCCCAATGATATTGTAATCGACAATGTGATGTTGATGATTAAGCGGTCTGAGATCAGCGATGAAACCCTTTTCAGCACGCATGGAAATATCCTGGTAGATATTCAGGATGGCGCTTTTGGGTATTGGGGGCCTTTCCACTATAAGTGGCTGCAAAAAAAGGATTTTGAGAGTTCCGCCTGCCAGTATGCAGGCGGGGCCATCCAGGACAACCCCATGAATGAGTGGTATTGGGCTATTCTGGATCAGGCCGCAATTAAGTGTATCAATCTAAGCGGGATCACCCAGTTCCGACTGCGCTTTCAAACGGGTAACGATCAAGATGAGACGCACGACTATATCAGCTTTTATAGCGGCAATGATGAGGATTTAGTCGACAGGCCCTATTTGATCGTTGTTTATCACAAAGAGTAAAGTGAAAAGCCCTTCGAACTCAACTCGAAGGGCTTTTTCAATTCAGCAATTCTAAATATGAATGACTTTGCGAGGAGGTGCACTTCCGACGAAGCAATCTTACTGTAATGAGACCGCTTCGTCGCAAAAGCGTGCTCCTCGCGGAATCATATTTAGAATTGCTGTTTTCAATTAACGTACCTTGACAGATTCAAATAGAGACTTATAATCAGCCCCAAATAGTCAAACTTGACTATTTAGCAAAAAACAAGGATTTTCTATGCGTGAACTACTCTTCCTCGGATTTCTTCGTCGTCATGACATGCATGGCTACCAACTCAATGAATTTATTCAGCGAGAGTTGGCTGTCTGCACCGACATCAAAAAACCAACTGCCTACTACCTACTCAACAAAATGGCAGAAAAAGGCTGGATCACCCAAAGCAGCGAGCAGGTCGGCAACCGTCCGCCAAGGCGCGTATACCAAATCACACCGGAGGGCGAAGCGGCTTTTCAATCCATGCTGCGTGAATCCTTGCAACAGTACACCCCAAACTTTTTTGAAGATGACATTCCACTGGCCTATCTGGATGAACTGGAAGCCGAAGAAGCGCAAGTCTTATTAAACAAGCGTAGAGAAATTCTAGTCGCTGAGCTGGAGATTATGCGCGAAACCGCCCCTCATCCTGGCACTGTTCAATGGATGCTAGATCATCGTTTGCGCCATTTGGAAACTGAACTAGATTGGCTCGACGAAATCATTTCAAGACTACCCATTACGGAGAAAAAATGAAAGAAGAACAAGAAGAAAAACTGGATTTCAAAAGAATATTACCCATCTTTGTGATCGTTCTGGTCGACTTGCTGGGACTGACCATCATCATCCCCCTGATGCCGCTCTACGCCGCTGCCTATGGCGCCAGCGCCTTTATGATCGGATTGCTGGGCGCAGCCTACCCTGCGATGCAATTCATCGGCGCCCCCCTTCTCGGACGTATCTCGGATCGCGTCGGACGTAAACCTGTTCTCGTTATTAGTCAGATCGGCACCTTCATCGGATTCCTCGTACTCGCTCTGGCTGGAAATTTGTGGGTGCTCTTCATCGCCCGCCTGATCGACGGCATCTCCGGGGCCAATATCGCCACCGCCCAAGCCGCCATCAGCGACAGCACCACCGAGAAAACCCGCACACAGGGATTAGGACTACTCGGCGCAGCGTTTGGCCTCGGCTTCATCATTGGCCCGATCATCGCTTTTATCTCCCTATCTGCCAGCGGGAACAATTTTCATGTTCCGGCATTTGTGGCGGCAGTTTTTTCGCTCATCTCCATCATACTAACGGCAACCTGGTTCCACGAAACCCTGCCCGAAGAACAGCGCGGCAAAGTAGATAAGAAATCAGATTTCACCTTGCAGGCCATGTTCAAGGCCCTCCAAAACCCCGCCGTGGGAATATTACTCGTACTCATGTTCGCACAACAGATCGCCTTTGGGGGCTTTGAGCAATTTCTGGCGCTCTTCACCCTCAACCGCCTTGGAATGGACGCTTCCGACAACGCGCTCATTTTCATTTTCGTGGGCGTGATCATAGTCGCCGTACAAGGTGGTTTACTCGGACGCTGGAGCCGCAAATACGGTGACCGAAAACTGATCTACGCAGGCTTAACGACGCTGGCAATCGGTCTGACCATGACCGCATTCACCCCTCGACAACCTTTGCCCAGCTATTCAAAAGCAGCCTTAACCAGCGAATTACAAACGAGTGGTGACTTCCGCACCCACGAAAACCCAACGACCCAGAATCTCGAAGTTGACCTGCCTCCGGACGACAAAAAGGGTTGGCTGGGACTTGGCTGGATACTGGTCGCCATGATCCCGGCGTCAATCGGTGGCGGTATCTTGCAGCCAGCCGTAAACAGTCTGCTCTCCAAACGGGTTGCCAAAGATGAAATCGGTGGGACATTAGGCATCTCATCAGCTTTTCTAAGCGGCGCAAATGCTCTCGCCCCCCTCTTGATGGGCATTCTCTTTCAAGCCTTTGGCGCAACAGCCCCCTTCCTCTTCGGTGGGCTGCTAATGCTGGTCCTACTCATTCTCGCAATCAGGATGATCACGCCCGGCAAAGAAGCGGAGCTACCGCAAGGACTGGCACGCGGACAAGGCGCACACTAGTAACACTAGCCTATTTTAAAAAATCAGCCCACCGAGATTATGCTCGGAGGGCTGATTTATAAACTATTCAGTTGCGCCTGCATCACGTAGTAATTGTTCAATTTCAGGATGATTTTGCTTGATTGCCGTTTGCAATGCCGTTCCTCCCCCTGATCCAACAACGGTTATATCCGCTCCCTGCTCAAGTAACACACGAACGATTTCGGTATGCCCGTAATAGGTAGCCCAATTAAGTGCGGGGTCACCATATTTATCTTGTTGATTCACGTCGGCACCCGCATTCAATAACAGGCTAAGAATTTCAAGGTGGCCTGCCCCGGCAGCTTCGATCAAAGGTGCTGTGCCATATGAGTTGTTATTTGCCATACTCACATCTGCACCACTCTCCAGCAAAAGGATAACGATTTCTTCGTGCCCCTTGGATGCCGCCAGCGACAGAGGTGTGAGACGATTTTTTGCCAGCACATTCAAGTCCACCCCTGAAGCAAGGAGCCCTTCAACTTCGGCTACTTGGTTTCCGTTAATAGCTGTGACCAATTCGCTCAGTAAGGCGTCTTGGTCAACTGTGCTAACGGCGGTCGGTTCTGGCAATGCAGTAGCAGGCTCTGGTGTAACAGTCGGCTCTGCCGGGCTGCAGGCCGAAACGATAAAAAAAGACAGTATAAAAACGCTGGTTTTATTAAAATTCATAGAGATTACTCCTTTAGCCACAAGCCATAAATTATTTTCGTGCTATCTTACATTAAAAATAAATCAGTAACTAGACTACAACCGGGCTAGTGCGCTTCGCTCGCAGCATCATCATCTACCTGATCTTCTCCATGTCCCTTATGCGGCTCCACCCGCCAAAGCTTGAAACCCCACTGCACGGCGGGGCCGATCAGGAGCGCAAAAACTGCCGTGCCGATACCAGCGGGTCCGCCGAGCAGCCAACCGACTAGGATGACAGTTAACTCAATAGTTGTACGGGCAACGCGCACGCTAACGCCAAAGACACGATTGACGGCCAACATCAGACTATCTCGCGGCCCTGCACCGGCATCCACACCAATATAGATGGCGCTGGCTTGCCCCATGATTAAGACCGCGCCAAGCAGCATCGCAGCTTGGATGATGAGATTCGCTTCCACGTTGGGAATGAAGGGATTGACGAAATCAAGCCAGAGGCCGATAAAGAGCATATTACCGAGCGTACCCCAGCCAACTTGTTCGTGCATCACTAGCGCAATGAGCAGCACGACAAAACCGGAGAGCATCGTCATCCTTCCGACGGAGAGTCCAACGATTTTGGAGAGCGCCACATCGAGGACAGCCCAAGCACCTGTGCCGAGGTTACTCTTAATCATTAGCGAGATTGAGATGCCGTAGAGCGCAAATCCGATCTGGATGCGCAAGAAATCAAGGGGGAAGGTTTTCCAGCGAATTGGTTTGAGCATATTTTTTCCTGTTGGTTCACCACAGAGTTCACAGAGAACACTGATAAGTTACAGCTCCTGAGCGGAGCGACCGACCGGGAGTGCAGACGAAGGACGGCGTTCTATCAAACTCGCTCTTCGACTGCGCATCTCACATTCGTTCGATGCTCCGCTCAGAGACTGGAGAGTTCACTGAGCACTAAGATATAGCGTTTAAAAAATGAAGACCACCACCTTATGGCGATGGTCACTACAACACTGACGACAATTTAATCGTTACTACTTACTCTCCACACGCGCCATCATCTTGCAGAAGGAACACTCCACCTGCGCGGAGGTCGGCTGCCCGCACGTAGGACAGAGGTGTAAATTGGGCACAATCTCGCTCGTCGGTTCGGCGAAGAGACCTTTCTTTTTAGCAGAAAGGAATTTGGTATAGAAGTGCTGCTTCGCACCTGGGCTTTGATTTTCAAGCTGATTGAGTAATTCTTTGTAATGGGTCGAGGTCGAGCCTTCGGCGAAGGGACACTCATCGTCAATATATTCAATACCACGCAGGAGTGCGTAGGCTGCCATCTCACGCTCGTAGAAGCGAAAAAGTGGTTTGACCTTGCGCGCCAGCCCATTACGCTCTGCCAATACGGGAGCCTGACGAAGCAGATAGTCACCATTCCATTGGAGGGTATTCGAGAAGAGCGTCGCGGCTTCATCGTCGAGGTTGTGGCCGGTTGCCAAAACGTCGTAGCCAAAATCTCGGGCAATCCGATTCATTTCGTGACGTTTAACGAGACCACACGAGGAGCAGGGTTTATCATGTCCACGCTTCGTGTATTTGGCGAGGGTTGGGATGTCGGTACCGTAATCCGCTGCCAAATGGACAATATGCAAGTTCAGGTCACGGGCGTTTGCGAACTCTTCCGTCAGGCGCTGGGATTCTGCCGAGTAACCGATCCCCTCGTCGATGCCAAGCGCGATGTAGAGTCCATCCGCTTTGTAACCGAGCGTGACCAAAATATCCCAGAGCGCGAGTGAATCCTTGCCGCCCGAAACAGCGACGAGCACCTTTTCTTCGGGCGTGAACATTTTTTGCTTTTCAATATGGCGTTGGGTTTGCTCCTGCAGCCACTGAATGAAATCGTCTTTGCAGAGCCCCATATTGTGCTGGCGCATGTTGATGACAGCTTTGCCGCCGCATTTTTTACATTTCATCTTAGCCGCCCGAAATGACTGAAACCAGCTTGATGGTTTCGCCTTCCTGCAAAAGGGTATCTTCAGTAACCAGTTCGCCATCGCGCACGCAGATGACGGATTCTGGCAGGATTTCGAGCTTTTTGAGCGCAGACAGGATGGTGCTGCCCGCTTTGACATCGTATTTCTTGCCACGTAAGACAAGCGTTGCTGTAGGTTTCATGGGCGCGATTTTACCACTCATTGCTTGACATCCCCCACTCCATGCCGTGGGTTTACTCTTGAAGGCTGGGAACATATGTTACCAGCGCACACTAAACGTCTTTAAATAAGATGGACTTGTAACAAAAAGCATAGTTTCTTGCCTCCTAAGACCAAAATATCTATTATAATAATTCTCAATTGCTATGCAATGCTGCGATAGCATATTACAAGAGGATTGGGTATGAATAAAAAAATTAGCACAACTAGCATTATTCTTAGTGCAATAGCATTGCTAGCTGACACCATTGCTCTAGCACAATTAGCATATGAAATCGTTGTCGCGAATCAAGCAACAGACATCATTGTTAGATTTGTCGTTGTCATTTTGGTCTTCTTCCTTGGGCTGGGCTTGGGTAGTATTGGGCTAAAAGGAGGGGAAAAAGACAGAATCGAAAAAGTACTTGGTGTATATATTTGGGCTTATCTCATCATGGCTTGTCTAACATATCTAGGAATAGTATCTCAATTTAGAGAACCATACACACTCATATCATATCTTTCCTATGTTGTAATATTAGTGACACAAATTGGCGCGTTTCTCGTATTACGAAAAGCCAGTAATGTGGGAATTACAGCAGCTTTTCCTTTAGCGTTAATGACCACGTCGTTGATTCATGCCCTTATCTTATTGTTCCAATTTATATATTTGCGAGCAATTCCCGACATTATTTATGTGGTTGGAGAAATGGTGTTCTGGTTAGCATGGACATTGTTTGCTGCCCCTCTCCTCATTCAAGCACTTCGAGGCGGAGAACGAAGCCGTTCCAAACTGAGATAACTCAAAAGGATGCATCAACATGTTCAAATTTAATAAACCATCACCTTTTCCTGACATGGTCAAAATGGGGGTCTGGGGTCCTCCTTCATCAGGCAAAACTACCTATATGATTATGTTGCAGTTTGCTGATGACAAAGGAGAATGGAAAATAAGGCCAATAGGAGAGGAAACTCAACAAATTTACCTAGATGGCACTGATCTCATGAGAGATAAGAAAAAATTTGTTACTGCAACCCCTCTAGAAACGAAATATCTGACATTTGATTTTGAAGGGCCAACAAAGGGCATTACACAGAAGAAACGAAACTTTAGAGTTGTAATACCTGAAGCTCCTGGAGAATTCTACGCATATCCTGATAAAGCACCAGAATTAGTAGGTGAAATGAACAGATATCAGGGGATTGTGTGGCTTATTGACCCTGACTTCATAAAGAACCCTCCACAAGAAGAACATCGAAGTTATAGAAGAATGATACAAGAATGGTTATTTAAGCTATATACTAAACAAGGAAATACGGGAAACTTACAACAACACATGGCTTTTTGTTTAACAAAAATGGATCTACCAGAACATTACTCTCATATTAATGACCCAAAAAATTATTGCCTTGACCTTCTAGGTGAAGATGTTCAAACATTTTTAGAAGATTTCTGTGACTTAAATAAAATTGGCTTTTTTGCTACGTCTTCAATTGGGGTAAACGAAAAAAAACAAACTGTTATAGACCTATCTGATCCAGATAGAAGGACTTTACGACAAACAGCTCATCCAATAAACCTCTTTCAACCATTTTTGTGGCTTTTCAACCAGTTAGAAAAATGAGTTACCAAATACCATGTCATCAATTTGTATATGGAAAACTTATTGGGATTCGGAAAGCGTCCTATGGACTGATTGCGAGTTCAAAAGGAATTGAAGAGAGAGAGACCTTTGAAATCTATAAAGAATTTAATGGCTTCCGGCCTAATTCAGCAGATATAGAAACATTTAGTACTTCATACGCTATAAGAGTATTTAAAAAACGACAGCAACTAGTTTTCTTACGTATGGCACGTAGCGACGAAAAAGAATTAGGGCGAAATTATTTTTTACAAGAACGATATGTTGTTGTTAATTTATCAGATTTACAAACAAGCAACCTAACAACTTGGCTATGGCTTCTTGGAATACCCGCCATGCCATCGTCATTTACACATTATACAGACAATCTCCCCAATTATCTACGGGTTAATAAACGCGAATTACAAGAGATAACTAACTCCGCAAAGAACAACTTAACTAAGAATCTAAGATTCCGTAATTCGATACTCATAACACTACATCATATCCTAGATGGTCTTCCCATAGTATTTGAAATTAAAGAACAAAAAAAACGCTCTCTAGTTTGGACATGGTTAGCGGCACTGGGGTTCCTGCTTCCCAATAGACAAATTTCATCATCTGATTTTTTTTGGGGTAAGCGTCTGCCAATAAACATTTATACAAGTGTTAATATAGTTAATGAAAAAGTAAACAATACAAAAATTCTGTCCATAGCTTTAGAAAATGCATTATTGGAGAAACAAGAGTTCCACGCAATTCATACAAGTTACACAAATCTAAGCTCACGTTGTCTAGAAACAAATGATCTACAGCTCATCAATGAACTCACCGATATCATAGAAACAACTCCGCTCCCTGAAAGCCCTGCTAACCCACTAGATGTATATCTTTGGTTATCTACAATGCCAGACATTGGTTTGAAGCTTGCAAGAAAAACAGTAGATGAAAAAGATGATTTCTTTATAGATGATATTCAATGGCTATGGCGACATGCTTTTCATAATCTGACAACATCTGACCTCAAGAGGTTCTTACCCATATTATTAGAGCATACTGTGGACAACTGGGAAAATCTAGATTTTAAAAGTCTAAGAAGAGTACTAGAGGAAAAACCTAGATTGCTACTTCAACTTAAACTAGGAGATGCTATTTTAGTTGCCTTTTTAGGAAAGTGGATTTTACACACAAACATTTTCTCAACAAGCGAAACAGAACATTTTATTCCTTTGTTAATTCGCCTTTCTAAAGAAAACCCAGAAGACACTATAAATTTATTGCTGAAGTGGGTAACAAAAACGGAGAAGAGTAACTTACTTGAAAAAACTCGCGATGTAATTCATAACATCCAAGATACTCAACTACTAGATAAATATTATTGGGATATTGTACTGATCTTAAAGACACAAGTTACAAACAAAAATCAGCTGTCTGTTTTTTACGATATTATAAAAAAGTTAACCGCTTTTCTTGAGCGACAACACCTTCTACAGTTTCTAAATATTCTTTTATTAGGAAAAAATTCATTTTCTACAAGTACGCAACAGGACATAAAAAACATATTGCTTGCTCTTTCTTTATCCGATGGAAAAAGCATATTACCTTATCTTTTCTTTTTTAGTTTACATAGTAATGGTTGTGAGTTGGCAAATTTAGCAATAGCTATAAGCCAAACAGATACACTAATTGGGGAGCTATCTTCTGATAACGAAAAAGAAATGATAAAAGATTATTACATTCATCTAACTCGAGAAAAAAGTAACGATCATGAGTTTCTTGCTTCTTTTTTCTATATTCTTGGAGAACTTAATCTTAAGGATTTCGTTAAAAAGAAAATGTTCCTTATGTTAAAAACAAATACTAATCTATACAAAACCGTTGTTCTATATATGCAAAAATCTCTAAATTGCAAACGAGGTATCATCGAAACAGACTATAAACTGCTTAATAATATAAATAATCAAAGTGAAAAATTCCAGTTATTTTGTACTTATATAGTCCATACCAACACAACACCTTATACAGCTCAGGACATTAAAATTTTATATGATCTTTTATTAAATATTCTATCAATTGACGTTCTAACTTTTCAAGATCAGCAACGATTACTAGATATATTTCAAAAAGAAAATCACTTACCTATTTTTCACAGGATAATTGAACTACAAGTCCGTTCAGCATTCTTGCACAAAAACCAAGAGAAAAGCAAAGAAAAATACAAAGAATTAGCGGAATGTGTTTTATCCATGAAGGTAAAACAACGTTCTTCTATTTGGGCTAATTCTATTAGCAAATATTTTAGAAAATCGAAAACAGAAGAAAAAGAAGATTTCTTAAATTGGCTACTACGAGAACCTATTAACACCAAACCCAGAATAGAAAGAAACATTGCGTTTATAGCGACCAGTTCTGTGCTAAAGAACAATCCCGAATGGTTTATACATAATCCAATTATTCGATTACATCTATTTAGAGAAGCTTTCACAATTATTTATCGCCATGACATTTAAAAAACGTCCAACTCCGGCTCCGTGTATTTGCGGTGGTTCATTTAACGAAAACGAAGAAATTGTTTTTTGCCCAGATTGTGGGGAGCCTTATCATGATAAATGTTGGGAGGATATTGAAAAAAAGTGTAAAGTAAGTGGGTGCCCTGGGCACGAATCAAAACTTTGGAAAAAATTGGAGCATTTTTTTATTCAATTATTCGACATCAAGAATACAGATTTATTATCCCATTGCCCTAATTGCAACCATACAATATCCTATCTAGATAGATATTGTATGGTGTGCGGAACAGATGTTAATTCACCCAAAACACAGAAAACCTTTATATTCTACCCATTTGCAAAATGGACGCAGCGTTACCATAAAATAATATTAATGGTTTTTAGCATTCTATTGATGACCTTAATAAGCACAAGCGTTATAGTAGCATCAGCCACCATAAAGAGCATCAAAAACAACTTTCCAGCGAACTCCACAACAACACACCTGGCAACTGCTACATCTCCAACTCAACAAAGAGCACCAACGAGTGTTCCGCCAACATCCAAACCATCAACAATATCAACAAGTGTTTCGCCTACGTCAAGACCTTCAGCAACAGTTACTATAATTCCTCCTATTCCTGAAAATTACATGTGCCCTGATCTAGATAACGTTACTTTGTATATTGGAGCTAAAGCAAGCGTGGCATTTGATAACGTAAGCTTACGCTCCTATGCTAAGGTTCCAAATGTCTGGGATGCAAATATAATAGCTATTTTAGATAAGGGAGATAAAGTAACAATTATCGGGGGGCCTACATGCTCGCATGATGGAACTTGGTGGGAAACAGAAACCAAGCAGGGAAAAACAGGATGGATGCGAGAGTTTTTACCAGATAAGAGATTATTGAAACTAAGAAATTAATATAACACTTCCGAAAACAATTTAGAGATTAAAACTTATGCGCATTGGTATGATGACAGACGCCTACAAACCCTATATCAGCGGCATTACAAATTATATTGCCCTGAACAAGCGTTATCTTGAGGCCGCAGGGCACGAGGTTTTTATCTTTACCTTAGGTGACCTGGATTATAAAGATGATGAAAGCAATATCGTCCGCTCGCCAGGCATGCCATTGGGCGAAACGGGTTTTCACATCAACGTACAATATAGCCCCGAAGCGAAGAAGCTGCTCCAAAGTATGGATTTAGTGCATGTTCACCATCCATTTTTAAGCGGGCTCTTGGCGTTACGCTACTGCCGCCCGCGCGGCATTCCGATCATCTTCACAAACCATACCCGCTACGATCTCTACGCACAGGCATACTTCCCCCTGCTGCCAGAAGAGATCAGCGACACAATGCTCGAAACCTATATGCCTCCCTTCTGCGATGCCGTCAATATGGTCATCTCTCCATCCCCGGGTATGGAAAAAATCCTGCGCCAATTGCAGGTCAAGAGTCATGTTGAAGTGATTCCCAACGGCGTCGATATGCAGCGCTTTCAGGAGATCACGCCGTTAGAGCGCGCTGATTTCAACTTCTCAAATGACGATATTCTGCTGATCTACGCGGGACGTCTCGCCCCGGAAAAGAATCTCGACCTGCTGCTAAAAGCCTTTAACGGCGTGGCACAAGCCGTCCCGCAAACACACCTGCTGCTGCTTGGCAGCGGCCCCAGCCGTGAGAAGCTGGCCGAACAGGCACGCCAGAGCAAAGCGGCGGAACGCATCCACTTTGTGGGTATGGTCGACTACGAAAAAATGCCGGGCTATCTTGCCATGTGCGACGCCTTCGTAACAGCATCGGTCACAGAAGTGCACCCGCTCTCGGTCATCGAGGCGATGGGCGCCAGCCTACCCATCGTCGGCATCGAATCTCCGGGCGTGGGCGACAGCGTCGAAGACGGCGTCAGCGGTTTTCTCAGCGACAACGATCTCGCCGCCTTCACCGCCAAACTAACCCACCTGTGTCTGGACAAAGACCTCCGTCAGCGCATGGGCAACGCCGCGCGTGAAGCATCCACACGCTACGCCATCGAGCGCACCACCACATCAATGATCGCCCTCTATGAAAAAGTTATTGAAGATGCCTATCTCTTCCGTGAAGAACACGAGCTCTCTCTGCGCAATATCCTTGAGCGAATATTGTCATGAGCCAACATAACCAGAAAATCGGACGCTGGGGAGAGCAAATCGCGGCTGATTATTTAGCAGAAAAGGGATATGAAGTGCTGGAACGAAACGCCCGTACCCCCTACGGCGAACTCGATCTGATCGTGATACACAATGGAGGCTTGGTCGTCGTCGAGGTCAAAACCCGCACAACAACCAGTTACGGGTATCCAGAAACAGCCATCTCCGCCCGCAAACAGGAGCATCTCGCCGCGTCGGCAGAGCACTACGCCCAAGAGCACAACATCGACCATTGGCAAATCGATGCGATCTCGGTCGAGGGCAAGCCAAATAGCGGCACACCAAAGATCACGCATTTTGAAGATATTTTATAACGTTGAAACGTTTTAATGTTAGAAGGTTTGAAGGTTTATGATTGTCTGGCAAGAAGACGCACTCGAAGAAATCAGTTCTTATTTTAAGAGTAAGATAGAAGTTTTAGCGTTGCTTCTTTTGGGTTCATTAAGTACGCAAGATACACAGCCGGACTACTGGAGCGATATAGATATTCTGCTCGTCATCGCGGATGATAAACTAGAGAAGTTCTTCCCAACCGTTGACTGGCTCGGTCACTTTGGCACTTTATACACCTACGAACAATCTCAAGGAAAGTTCAAGGATACAACCAGAGCATGTTTTGACGATTTCCGCCGTATCGACATTGCCTTCACAACAGAAAAGAAACTCTTAAATTCAAAAGAAGAAACAAGCAATATTCTCCATCCCAACACGACCATATTATTTTCTCGCTCCGATGTTGTGAACAAAGCTATTCAGCAAAACATCGAAAAGGAAATCTTTCTACCTGCTTCTGATGAAAGCTTTCACGAAATGGCGCGAGCATTCAGATTCAAAAGTATGCTGGCAACGTACAAAGTTGTCAGAAACGATTTATTAATCGCCTTACACTTATCGCTAGATTTAGTGCGAGACTGTAGCGTGCTAGGCATGATCTTGCGAGACAGAACCGAAGGAAGCAATATTCATAAAGATGGCGGCATTGGTAATTTGACGGTTCAAGAGCTTCAAGTTACACAAAAAACATTCACAGCGATGGGCATTCTTGATAGTATCGAAGAAAGCAATATCATCTTTGAAAAACTGGCTAAAGAGTGGTCAAGCAAATACAAAGAGAACCGCCAACCGTTATTGGATTGGATCAAAAAAGCCCGCAAAGAAATCTCTCATGAACAATAAACTTCCTCTCATCGCCCTGATCGGACCAACAGCGGTCGGGAAAACGGAACTCTCGCTGCAACTCGCAGAGCGATTTAACGGCGAAATCATTTCGTCCGATTCGCGGCTCTTTTATCGCGGCATGGATATTGGGACGGCCAAACCGTCCAAAGCGGAGATGGCGCGTGTGCCGCATCATCTGATCGATGTTTCTGAGCCTGATCAAACCTGGTCCTTGGGGCAATTCCAAAAAGCGGCTGCGGAGATCATTGAAGATATTGTTGCGCGCGGTAAACTACCTTTTCTGGTCGGCGGGACGGGGCAATATTATCGAGCAGTGACCGAGGGCTGGCTGCCACCAGAAGTGAAAGCGGATGCGCGTTTGCGGAGCGTGCTGGAAAAAGAGAATGAAGAAAAGGGCGCTGAATGGCTACACCAACGATTAGCGACCCTTGACCCTGAAGCTGCTGTGAAGATTGATTATCGCAATGTGCGGCGCACGATCCGTGCGTTGGAGGTGATTTTGACAACGGGGCAGAAATTCTCGTCGCAGCGACAACAGCATGGCGAGCCGATCTACAACCTGTTGACCATCGGCTTGCGGCGTGAGCGCCCTGAGCTTTACGCGCGCGTTGACCTGCGCATAGAGCAAATGTTTGCCGAAGGGCTGCTGAACGAAGTGCAGGGGCTGCTCGATAAAGGTTACTCGCCGGAACTACCGAGCATGTCCGCTTTGGGGTATCGGGAATGTGTGGCGGTCTTAAACGGAAGCATGTCTCAGGATGAAGCGATCACGCAGATGAAACGGGTTACGCGCGTTTTCGTACGGAGACAAGCTAATTGGTTCAAAGATGCTGACCCAGGCATCACGTGGTTCGAAGCGGGCGATGCGGATATTCTTATCCAGGCAGAAAATTCTGTTCGTAATTGGCTGAAAGAAATGGAGCTATAAGGTAAATTTTCCTGTATAATAGGGGGCGCATGTTGTTTTCCCATTAGAAAAATCGCCGTCAACTAAATAGTAGGAGGAGTTCGTATGGAGTATCCTTGGATTGAGAACTATGATGAAGGTGTCCCCACCCACATCGACTATCCACAGAAGCCTTTGTTTCATTTTCTGGAAGAGGCTGCTGAAAAGTATCCAGAAAAAGCTTGTACGATTTTCAAAGGAGCAACGATCTCTTATAAAGAGATGAATGAAATCACGGATGCCCTCGCGGGTGCGCTTGCTGACCTTGGGGTCAAAAAAGGCGACCGCGTGGGCATTTTTATTCCCAATACGCCACAATTTGTGATGGCATATTATGCGATATTAAAAGCTGGCGGCGTTGTGGTGGCAACCAACCCGCTGTACACAGCTTCTGAAATTGCGCATCAGGCAAAGGATGCGGGCATTGAAGTAATGTTCGTGATGAGCAACTTCTATGGAACGATCAAAGCTGCGCAAGCAGATACGAAGATCAAGAAGATGATCGTTACGAATATTAAAGAGACGCTGCCGCCGCTGACGCGTGTGCTCTTCTCGCTGGCCGTGGAAAAGAAGGGTGGACACAGGATTGAAGGCGGATTAGGCGAAGGCGATATCTGGATGAAGGACTTGCTTGCCAAATATAAGCCTGCTGACCGCCCCAAAGTGGATGTTGGTCCCGACGACACCTGTCTCTTCCAGTATAGCGGCGGAACGACCGGCGTCTCGAAGGGCGCAGTAGCGCTGCACCGCAATATTGTGGCAAACTCGCTGCAAATTGCGCGCTGGATGACTAATGTCAAAGAAGCCGAGGAAGTTGTCCTGATGGCTATTCCACTTTTCCATGTGTACGGTATGGTGGCAGGAATGAGCTTCGGCATGGCGACAGGCGCAACTCTGGTCATGGTACCGAATGCACGCGATCTGGAAGATGTGTTGAAAAATGCCAGCAAATACCGCGCGTCGATTTTCCCCGGTGTGCCGACCTTGTATAACGCCATCAACAACCACCCCGATGTGCTGGCCGGGAAGTATGATCTCTCCTCGATCAAGGCCTGCATTTCCGGTTCTGCACCGCTGATGCGCGAAACCAAAGAGAAATTTGAAAAACTGACCGGCGGAAAAGTCTTCGAAGGCTATGGCCTTTCCGAAGCCCCGACCGCGACACACTGTAATCCGTTAGCTGGCGAGAACAAGACTGGCTCGATCGGTATGCCGCTGCCGGATGTGGTCTGCAAGATCATCAGCCTTGATGACGGCGAGACCGAAATGGCGCTGGGCGAGATCGGCGAGATTATCGTGCAGGGACCGCAGGTGATGAAGGGCTATCACAATATGCCGACCGAGACCGCCAACTCCCTGCGCGAGCGTGATGGCAGCACTTGGCTTTACACCGGTGACATCGCCCGCATGGACGAGGATGGCTACTTCTACATCGTCGACCGCAAGAAAGAATTGATCAAACCGGGCGGCTTCCAGGTTTGGCCGCGCGAAGTTGAAGAAGCGATATCCGATCACCCGAAGGTGCTCGAAGTTGGTGTGGCAGGTATCCCTGACCCCTATCGTGGTGAAACGGTCAAAGCCTGGATCGTTGTGAAACCCGGCGAAACCCTGACCGCAGATGAAGTCAAAACATTTGCCAAAGAGAAGTTGGCAAAATATAAAGTGCCCACCCACATAGAATTCCGTGATGAGCTGCCGAAGACCACAGTCGGCAAGATTTTACGGCGCGAACTGGTGCGGCAACATAAAGAAGCTGGCGAATAGTTCGCTAGTCCGATTAAAAGTAAAAGGAGGTCTTCGTGATGAAGACCTCCTTTTTTATTCTATTCATGTAACTACTTACTGAGGTTGCGGGGTGCCGCTCTTCTTCTCAATAGGTGATGGGAAGATCGCTTCAAACTCTGCGCGGGAGATGCTCTCTTTTTCAAGGAGTGCATTCGCAACATCGTCCAGTTCTTTGCGATATTTCTGCAAAATGGATTTCGCAGTCTGATAGGCTTCGTCGACAAGCTTGCGGACTTCGGCGTCGATTTTCTCGGCAATGGCATCAGAATAATCACGCTGTTCGGAGATTTCACGTCCAAGGAAGACCAACTCTTCTTTTTGGCCGTAGGTCATCAAACCCATCTCATCGCTCATACCAAGACGGGTCACCATCATGCGTGCCATACGAGTCACCTGTTCAAGGTCATTGGATGCACCCGATGTTATATCATCAAAGACAGCTTCCTCTGCCAAACGTCCACCGAGGGCATAGGCGAGGGTTGCCATGAATTTCTTGCGCGACATCAACATGCGGTCTTCGTCAGGACGGAACCAGGTTACACCACCTGCTTGTCCACGGCCAACAATGGTCACCTTTTGGACGGGGTCGGCTTCCGAGATCGCGTTACCGACCACAGCGTGTCCGGCTTCATGGTAAGCGATAATGCGTTTTTCTTCTTCCGAGATCAGTCGAGACTTACGTTCTGGTCCCATTACAACGCGTTCGATGGCTTCGTTCAAATCTTCTTGTGCGATGGATTTCTTGTCCTGACGGGCCGCCAAAATCGCGCCTTCGTTGATAAGGTTCTCAAGGTCAGCACCTACAAACCCCGGGGTACCACGTGCGATTGAACCCAAGTCCACATCGGGATCAAGGGGCTTGCCTTTGGCGTGAACATTCAGAATTTCTTCGCGGCCCTTCATATCGGGGCGATCCATCGTGACACGGCGATCAAAGCGTCCAGGGCGCATCAAGGCAGGGTCAAGAATGTCCGGGCGGTTGGTTGCGGCGATCATAATGACGTTGGTATTTGTGTCAAAACCGTCCATCTCCACCAGCATCTGGTTGAGAGTCTGTTCACGCTCATCATGCGAGCCGCCCAATCCAGCGCCGCGCTGCCTGCCAACTGCATCAATTTCATCAATAAAGATGATACAGGGGGCATGACGTTTTGCTTGCTCAAAAAGATCACGGACACGGCTGGCACCAACACCGACAAACATTTCAACAAATTCTGAACCGGAGATGGAGAAGAAGGGAACGCCAGCTTCGCCTGAGACAGCTTTTGCCATCAAGGTTTTACCCGTACCCGGAGCACCAACCAAGAGAACGCCCTTGGGGATACGTGCGCCGAGCTGGATGAATTTCTCCGGCTCTTTCAAGAACTCGACAATTTCGCCAAGTTCCTCCTTCGCTTCATCAGCGCCTGCTACATCGTCAAAGGTGACAGTGGGATTCTCGCCCGTGAACATGCGCGCACGAGATTTACCAAAGGACATGGCCTGGTTATTACTACCCTGCGCCTGACGGAAGATGAACCAGAGCACGCCTGCCATAAAAATAACTGGCAAGATATAAAGTGCACTGGCAAAAAATCCAGACCAGGGGCTGGGGGGGCGCGCCTCGATCTTGAGCCTCTCAGAGGCCAAGGCTTCAGGAGAGACACCCAGATTAAGTAATTGTTCCACTAAAGTACTGGTTGGCTCTTTATGTGATGTTTGCTCGATAGCATTTTCGCCATCGCCAGTGATGACAACAATTTCATCATTGGTATCAACAAGAATGCGATTAACATCGCCAGCTTCAACTTTACGAGCAACTTCGCTAATCGTTAAAGGCTCGTTGAAGGCAGCGTCCTGTTTAACACTCATGTAGACCATCGCAATGATCGCGATAAAAAGCAAGGTATAGACAAGATATGATTGGTTACGTTTAGATTCCACAGAATCCTCCTATTTCGGAGAAATTATACCAATTTCTACTTGCATAAAGTCTGTTGAAAGAGTTTTCATATACTTCTCTAAGACTCTAAAATGCAGGCGAAATGGGCTAAAGCTAATCAAGTAAAAGCTCAACCGGGCAATGGTCGGAGCCGGTTACGTCGTCATGGATGATGACATCCTGCACGCGGGGCATCAGGTTTTCGGAGATAAGGAAGTAGTCGATGCGCCAGCCAACGTTGTTCGCACGGGCATTCCCACGGAAAGACCACCACGAGTATTGTTCTTTATCGGGGTAGAGTACACGGAAGGGATCAACAAAACCGTGTTCGAGATATTTATCGATCATTGCACGCTCTTCGGGCAGGAAGCCGGATGTCTTGTGATTACTCTTATCATTCTTCAAGTCGATTGGAGCATGGGCGGTGTTGAAGTCACCCGTAATAATGACTGACTCACCGGCTGCATGGAGCGCATCGCAGGTCTCCAACAGCAAATCATAGAAATCCAGCTTGTATTCAACGCGTTCGTGACCACGCTGTCCATTCGGAAAGTAGATATTGTAGAGATAAAAGTCGGGATGGCGGGTGCGTATCACGCGTCCTTCCAGATCAAAACGCTCCTCGCCAAGTCCTAATGCTGTTTCGCGGGGCGTTTCTTTCGTCCACGTGGAAACACCGCTGTAGCCCTTTTTCTCCGCCGGATTCCAGATGATCTCGTAACCGGGGACATTCTGCTGCTCTTCTGTAAGCTGTTCGGGCAAAACACGCGTTTCCTGTAAACACATCGCATCTGGTGATTGGTCTACGATCCATTCCTGCACGCCTTTTTTCAAAGCGGCTCGCAGTCCGTTCACATTCCAGGTAATGATCTTCATTTTTTTCACTCTCTTCTATGGTAAACTACGGTATATTAATAGGAATAAAATTATGATGGCTAAAGAAATTAAACGAATTCTTTGTATTGAAGATGAACCAGAAATGATTGATCTGATTCGACTGATACTTACTCGGCACGGCTTCGAAGTTACAGGTGCAAATGGCGGCATTGAAGGCGCAAGAAAGATACGCGAAGAGCTACCTGATTTGATTTTGCTCGACCTGATGATGCCAGATATGGACGGTTGGGAAGTATACCAGCAAATCAAAGCCGATGAAAATACTCGCAATATTCCCGTGATTGTTGTCACGGCGAAAGCGCAAAATATCGACAAGGTCTTGGGGTTACATATCGCCAAAGTTGATGATTACATCTCAAAACCCTTTAGCCCAGATGCCTTGTTGGAAAGCATTCAAAAAGTTCTAGCAACCGTTTCCTAAATCAAGCCAACTAATCAGATCGGGCGGCAAAAACCCGCCCTGTTTTTTTATGCCTATGTCTCGTATCATACATATCCGTAATCTGGATAATCCATCTCAAACGCCTTTGCAGATTAAATATTGTGAAACCTTTCTCTGTCGTTTGCGTGGATTAACCTTCAGACGTGAACTCACGCCGACCGAGGGCTTGCTACTTGTGCAGGGGCGGGATTCTCGCCTCGACACCGCCATCCACATGCTGGCCGTTAGTTTTGATCTGACCGTGGTCTGGATCGATTCATCCCTGACGGTTGTCGATAAAGTTTTGGCAAAAAGTTGGCACCTCGCCTACACGCCAAAGAAAGCCGCCCAATATATCCTGGAAATCCATCCCGACCGCTGGGATGATTTTGAAATCGGAAACAAGGTTCAATTTGAAGATGTTTAAACGCTTTTCCGTAGTCGTTCTGACTATTTTATTTTTACTTCTCCCCCACCCCGCACAAGCCCAAGAAAACCCGACAGGCCCAACCTATATCGTCCAATCAGGCGATACGCTTTGGGATATTGCCTCACGCTTCAATGTTGATCTCGATGAATTGATGGCTGCTAATAACCTCGCGGATGGCAATCTCTCAGTTGGTGATGAATTACTCATCCCTGGTCTGGAAGGTGTGACTGGCACCCTGCGAACAGAAACTGTCCCATACGGTGACAATCTGCGCAGCCTAATGCGCCGCACACAAGCCCCAAGAGAAATCCTGCAACGCCTGAATCGGCTTGTAAGCCCGACAGAACTATATGCGGGTGTAAGTTTGATCGTCCCCCTTGATGAAGAAGCCCCAGCCCTGGCAGGGACAGCACTCAGAACAGGCGACACCCTGCTCGAGGAAGCGATCCGGCAAAATAGCGATATTTGGTCGCTGGTCAGCATCAACGAATTAGATGGCACCTTTACAGCCTTGCCCGGCGAAGTATTGTACGCGCCCACAGCTGACGAAGGCGCTGAAAGCAACGCAAGCGGTCTTCCACCGGTATTTGAAAGTGCAACGGTATCAACCCTGCCATTAATTCAAGGTGGCACCGCAGAGATCAATATCAGGGTGAGAGATGCTGTTACTTTATCCGGTTCGCTGACTTCCGATCGAGAATACGAATTGCATTTCTTCCCAAATGGTGAAAATTCCTTTGTCGCGCTGCAAGGCGTACATGCAATGACAGAGCCAGGCGCGTATCCGCTGAAGCTGCAAGCCAGTTACCCTGATGGAAGTGTTGAATCTTATGAACAGATGGTGCTGGTTGTTTCAGGCAGCTATCCCAATGATCCAATCTTGGTCGTGCCACCAGAGACCCTTGAGCCCAGCATCACGGCAGACGAGCAGAACGAATTAATTGCTACTATCTCACAGACCAGCCCCGAACAATTATGGACGGGCGTGTTCACTAATCCGTCGGTCTATGAAGATTGTTTTACATCCCGTTATGGAAACCGCCGTGAGTATCGCGCTGACGACGGTAGCATTGATCCCTATTACAGCTTCCACAGCGGATTGGATTTCTGCGGCGGAACGGGCTTGGCCATTGATGCCGCTGCCGATGGCGTGGTCGTCTTTGCTGGAGACACGATCGTGCGCGGGAATGCAACCATCATCGATCATGGCTGGGGTGTTTTTACGGGGTATTGGCATCAATCCGAGAGCTATGTCCAAACAGGGGATCGGGTGACAGCCGGAGATGTGATCGGGCTCGTGGGGGATTCAGGGCGCGTGACAGGGGCGCATCTGCATTGGGAAGTTTGGGTTAACGGGGTGCAGGTCAACCCGATGACGTGGCTTGAGCAGTCATTCCCATAAAGAGTGAAGATGCTTGGGAGACCTCAGCAAGTTCAGCTCACGGGCGGAGCGGTTTTACCTCCAAAACATGACATCACAACAGCGCGCGCCGAACTATCTTCGCTTTGACAAAACCATCTCTCCCTGCTATACTGCCAACGTTAGATATGGAAACGACTTTTACTGCCAATAGGCAGTTTTTTGCAAAGACAATCGAAATCGACGTCTGTAAGAAACCCTCGGTAGAACAATTCCGTGGGTTCTTTTTCTATATACCTAGATATTAACCGCAAATGGCGGAAACTTTATGATTCAAGAGGAAAAATGAGTAAAAAATTAAGAATTGTCCCCCTGGGCGGACTGGGTGAAGTGGGCAAAAATATGATGGCGTATGAATATGGCGATAATATTCTCGTTGTAGATGCCGGCATCATGTTCCCTGAAAATGATATGTTGGGGATCGATTACATTATCCCTGATTTTGACTACTTGCGTGAAAAACGCGAGTTTGTGCGCGGCATTGTGATTACACACGGACATGAAGACCATATTGGCGCAATCCCACATGTTTTGCGCGAGGTCTCGGCACCTGTTTATGCAACACCATTAACGATGGGGTTGGTTGAAGTCAAATTGGCACGCAATAAAATGGCAGGGCAAGGCGATCTGCACACGGTTCAGGCAGGCGATACGCTGAAAATCGGGCCGTTTACTGTGGAGCTTTTCCACGTTTGCCACTCCATTCCGGATAGTGTTGGCCTGGGGATCACCTACCCCGCCGGGTTGATTGTCCACATGAGTGACTATAAGTTCGATCATACCCCTGTGGACGGCTGGCCGACCGATTATGCCAAACTGGCTGAGTTTTCACAACGTGGTGTTGATCTGCTGCTGGCAGACTCGACCAATGCCAACCGCCCGGGCTGGACTCCTTCGGAGATGATTATTGGCCCTGCGCTGGATAAGGTTTTTGAAGAAGCCCCCGGACGCATTATCATCGCTTCGTTCGCATCACAAATCTCGCGTATGCAACAGGTCGCCGATGCCGCCGTCAAACACGGGCGTAAACTCGCCTTTGTCGGTATGAGCATGGTCGATAACTCGAAGATGGCGCGCAAGCTGGGCTATCTTGAAGTGCCTGAGAAAACGCTTGTCAGCCTTGAACAGGCTGTGGGGATGCACGCCAGCGATGTCGTGCTGATGTGTACCGGATCACAGGGTGAGCCTTCGTCCATTATTGGACGCCTGGCCGCCGGAACGAATCGCCATTTTGGCTTGAAACCGGACGATACCGTTGTGCTTTCATCCCATCCGATTCCCGGTAACGAGGAGTCGGTCAATAAGGCGATCAACAGCCTTCTGCGCCGTGGCGCAAATGTAATTTACGATGCGCTCGCGCCGATCCATGTTTCAGGTCATGCCAGTCAGGAAGAGCAGAAACTGCTTATCAATCTGGTGCGGCCGGAACACTTCGTCCCCATGCATGGGGAATTACACATGCTCAAACAACACGCGCGCATGGCACAAGAGATGGGGGTGGCAGCCGAGAATATCCAAGTAGTGGAAAACGGACAGGTTGTTGAGTTACACAACGGGAAACTATCTTTAGGTGAACGTATCCCCGGTGGCTATGTCTTCGTAGACGGAGACAGCATCGGCGAGGTCGATCATGCCGTCGTGCGCGACCGCGAACGTCTCTCACGCAGCGGCATCCTGCTAATCGACCTGAACATCGACAAGTTCACCGGTCGGCTGATGCACGATCCCGAGATCATTACACGTGGGTTCGTTTCCCCTGAAGAAGCGGAGAATCTGATCCCAATCGTGCGCAAAAAAGTGATGAGCATCATCGACGGCGGGCTGGATGATCAAAAAACGATCATTAACACAGTTCGTTCGATGCTCTACAATGAAACAAAACGTAAACCAATGGTTTTCGTGACGATGAGCAAAGTCTAATATCAGGAATTAATCAACAGAAATCAGAACGGGCGACTGTGATACAGTCGCCCGTTTTTTATAATTAGGGTTCTTTAGTATTTACTCCCATAGAGGAGTACCCGTAATATCCTGCAAACTGACCAATTTCAATATAGTAAGTCTGCCCCCCTTGAGCACGAAAAGCTACCTGAGATTGTAACGTCCCGTCTATGTCATCATTACAAGCAACGGACTTCAAATTAGTGCGCGTCCCTGTCCATGCGGCAATAAAAGTGTCGTAATCTGAAGACCTCGTATTAAAAGAAATGGCCGTATCTGATGTTGGCGTGTACTTATACCAAACCGTAGCTATCCCCGCGTTTAGATCACAATTCAATACCTGAGGGTCATCAACATTTGAAGTCGCATAATATGTTGCCAAATTATAAGTAATGTTTTCCATTCCAATATTAACTGGGGTATCAAAATCATCATTTACGGGATAGGGATAGGGATAAGGATATATATCGCCCGCATTTTTGGAGCGTGCAACTGAAACATCATTAGCGGTAACAATGACTGCTAACAAAGCTAGAATGGATAACAAAATATCAGATGCCTTAATTTTCATGATTTAAACTCCTTATGCTATTTCAGCAATCACTCCCTATGGAGATTGGGTGGAATAACAGGTTGAACCTGTCCAATAATTCTATCATAATAGCGAACAAGACTTAACTCGATAGATACTCGTTTTACCTGAATGAAAAACTAATTCATACCATTCCGCTTCTGCCAAAGACGCATTATTAAAACTATACTCACGCCCCCCCACATAAATAAATGTGTTTTCTGCACCAAACGCACAAACCTGCTCAACTCTATCTGGAACACTCCAATTAGCATCATAGTAAAATTTGTTTGTTGGTAAATTTAACAATGGCGATATCCATATCCCGGCATCTGTACCAGAATTGACCTTGCTGTTCTTAACGGCTGAGATCAATACCAAAGAGTTTTCAGGCAAGTTTTTTTGCAAAAACTCAAAAGCCAATGCATCGCTCTGTTGATAATAATCACAACAAGGATCGGGATAAATCGCCCCTTGCTGTGAGAAGGAAAGCAGAACCACGGCAACAAAGAGGAAAGCAACAAATTTCAAAAAGACAACATGTCCCGACAAGCTTTTTAGTATTCCAACAAAACCCATTCCAGCAATAATAGAGAGTGGGATATAGAGCGCCATCTCAAAGAATTCCTTATTCAATAGTTCCGGCATCTTAAATACATTCGGTAAAACACCCACAATCCATAAGCCAACAACAAACAGAAAAACGGTCACAGTATCTTTGAGATATGTCTTGAATGCAAATGGTAATAAAATTACAAAAACGATCAAAATGGGGAGTTGAGCATAGAAATATTGTAGAGGTTGTAACAAGGGAAATAAAACAATAAAAAAGAGTGCGGCATAAAAAATACTTTTCAGGGCACCAATCTCTACATCCAGGTCGAATTTACTAGACACAAAATAAGAGGAAACGGCTAAAAGAAAAACAATGATGATTCTCGTATGCAAAAATGCCATGCCCAAAAGAACAAGAAACGATAAAAAGAACTGCTTGCCGGATAGTTTTTCTTCTCTCTTCAAAAGATATAAATAGCCCAAAAGAGCAGGAAAAGTTGAAAGCGCTGCCAATGCAGGGAATTTTCCCCAGTTCACGGCAAAAGCAGGCATATGCCAACCGAGCGCAGCCAATAAACCTGAGAAAAATGCACCTTCGCCATGATCTGTTAGGGCAAAGACAAAAAACGAGACTGATACAGGCGCAAGAATTAGAAAGAATTGTCCAAGCAGAGAGATCGCATCTGAAATCGAGATACCAGATACGGATACCATCCATGCCGCAAGACTGTGAAAGCCAAAATGATAGTAATTACTAAAGATATTGTTTAAAGAATATCGAAAGGCCGGAACAGTGCCCGGGGAAAGAAGACCCTCTATAATCTGATAATGAATCGGGGAGTCTGAATAAGATGGTAGCAATATATGTTTTAAAAAAGCCAAGCGAATCAGGAGCAAAGCAGAAAATAAAATCCCACCAAAAATAAAAGAGCGTTGGGTCCAAAGTCTTTGCAAATGCCAAAGATTTTTTAGTGCAATAAAAACCAACAAAAAAAGCAGGAAAAAACTGCTAAACTTTAATGCCGCAGGAAAAAAACACCCTAAAAGCGCCAAAACATAGGCTAACAGAGCCAAGACAACACTGCCAACCGCCAAAGATGATAAAAAACGGATTCCTAAATCAACATTATCTTCCAGCGAAATATTTGTAATCAAAAAACCTGCCCCAAACACCGAAAGAAAAAAGAGCAGTACAACATAAAAATTCTCAAAGAGAATAAAGAGCCCATCCGTGAAAACAGTTGGCATCAGCGTTATCTATCTAGTATTTCCTAGACTTTAGGGTTGTCCGATTTCTATATAGTAGACAGTCCCATTTGTTACTTGAAAGGCAACAGACGATTGTTGCGTACCTCCAAAATCATTATTACAGGTAACAAGAGACAAGTTACCTTCTCCACGTGTACCTGTCCACACAGCGATGAAGGTGTCATAATCAGTATTCAAGGTGTTAATTGATATTGCCTCGTTAGCATCTGAATTGTATTTATACCAAACTGTTGCGGTACCTTTACCAATGATGCCACATGCTCCAACGGTCGGATCATCATCTGCGACAGTTGAACCATAAGTGCTGAGCCTGTCTGCATAACTCAAAGTCTCTATATCTTTTGCAAAATCAAAATCGTCATTATCCGAAGGAATCGCTCTATCAATTGTATAGGTTTCTCCACTATTATAGTTCCCGTTCCCCAAGCCAATCCCTCCAAGCAGATTCCCTACGTAGTCTACAATACTATCATCATCAATAACATCCAGTCGCAAGGTTCCATTCCCTATCCCGGTATCAACTAAAACTGTATATGTCGCTCCATCTCCCGTTACTGTTGAAATGGAAGCATCACTAATATCGCCCGTTGTCGTCAATGCAAAGTCAGTTTTGTCGACGCCAGTTACTATTTCTGAAAAACTTACCGTAAAGCGAACCTTAGTGTTACTAGTTGGGTCAGCATCAACACGCACCGAAGAAGAAACATCGGGTGCGCTCTGATCATTTTCCCAAATATGTACTGCGGGACTGCCATCAGCATTTCCCGCTGCATCCACTGCTCGCACAAAGAAAGTATGTGTTCCACCAACAAGATCAGAGTACGATTTAGGCGAGACACAAAGACCATAATCGCCTTCATCCAGCTTGCATTCAAAAAATGTAGTGTCATTGTCTAAACTATCAAACTCAAACAGCACTACAGAATCATTATTGATACTTGCAGGAAAGCTGCTGATATAAGTATCTGGCATTTGTGTATCGATATTCCAACTATAACTTGCTGGCGATTCATCCATATTGCCTGCTACATCCAATGCTTGCACATTGAATGTATGCTGCCCATCACTCATTTCAGTATAGATTTGAGGGCTAGAACAAAGTGAATATCCGGCACTATCCAATTGACATTCAAACGTCGCAGGACTTTCCGTACTAGAAAACTCGAAGGAAGGGGAAAGATCATTACTAGGATCATCAGGAAAACTTAGGAGCATAGTATCAGGCATTATGTTATCGATAACGTACACTTCTCCGTCAATGAATTCATTACTGAGAGGGTAACCTGCAACAGTAACGATCGTTTCATCATTCAAGACATCCAGTCGCAGCGTACCACTATTCCCTGAATTAATGTCAACAGAGACAGTGTAGGTAGTACTTTTCCCACTAACTCCCCCAAGGCTGGCATCAATGTCGCCTGTTGTTGTCAGAGAAAAGTCCGTTAAATCAACACCGCTCACTGGAGATGAAAAAGCAACTTCAAATTCCACAGATACAGCATTCGTTGGTGATGGAGATAATCGAAGGATTGAGACGACAGTTGTTTCCAGATATTCAACAGCACCAATATCACAAAAATCACCTTGAGGGCGGACAACACCCACCTGATCCTCAGCGGGGCAACTAGTTTCGTCTCCTGCATCAATGGCAGGACTCCCCAATAAAGGTCTATAAACTAACATTGTCCCTTCCAAGCCACTGCTTAAGTTGGGATTCACGCTGTTATTGTTCTCTCCGCTAGAGATAAAGCATCCATTCAAGTTTTCAATAATATTAAAGTTAGCAACATCAAGCACTCCCTGACAATCCACCCCTGATATTGAACTTGAGTTATTTGCGATAATGGAATTCGTCATTGTGATGACAGCATTGTCCTGTAACAGCCCTCCTCCTGTAGCAGCGTTATTATATGCAATCGTGGAATTTCGAATCGCTACAGAAGACGTGGTGGCAATAGAGGCAAAAATACCGCCTCCTGAACTATTCGCCGTATTTCCGCTGATAGTGCTGTTGATAACCATCAAATCACCACCATCCAGAAAAATCCCCCCTCCATTATTAGTTGCCACATTGTTCCGCAACGTACTGTTTTGCAGAGTAAAATTTCCCGCGGCAACATAAATCGCCCCGCTATTTGATGAAGTCGCATTTTCGATAATAAAATTCTTAACCGTTATATCCCCTGAAATGACAAGAATCCCATTATTCACATGGTCACCATCAATGATTGATGCCCCGTCTTGCGATGTAAAATCAGAATTCCACCCGCCAGAAAGGAGAATATCTTTATTGATAATTACCACATTGGGGCTAGCATTTGATGAGAAATGGTAAATTTCATCCGTAACATAAACAGCGTCGCCCACACTTGCCTTATTAATCGCTTCCTGGATATTTTGACAAGGAGCATCGACCGTCATACATGAGTTGGTGTCATTACCAGTCGCACTATCCACATAATAAGAGCTGCTCCCTATCCCTTGAATCAAGAAACTAAAAGGGGAACGATAGCCATCATTACTGGCGATTGAAATCACAGCCGAACGCAGACCACTATCATTAGGATTAAACTCAACCGTAAAGGAGCTAGATGTTAATGGCGGGATCACTCTTGATGGAGGCGTGATAACTGAAAAATCACTTGCTGAAACTCCACCAATCTCCACTTCCAAGTCCCCAGTGAGAAGAAGATCCTCCGTACCAGTATTTTCAATAACAAATGTACGTACTATGCCACCCTCGCCGGGAATGCCAAAGCCAAAGTCAGTTCCGTCGATAGCAGAAGGGCTAAAATCGCCGTTAGATATTTCTGTAATCCCCCCGCTCACTACAATTTTTGGTCCTTCAAAAGAAGATGCATAGTTCTGGCTATAAAGATTAGTTGCCACATTAGAATAATCTCTAAAAGAAGGATTGAAAATAAAACCATCATTATTTTGCGGAGTAATCGTCCCACTCCACTGATCTGACACGAATAAAAAGTAGTTACCATAACTATCTGTGTTAACTAGATTAGATGTGCTGTCGGTATAACTCAGTGAAGAATTTCCTATGCTCGTAGCCCCCGAAATAAAATGTGCATTCTCCTGACATCCATAGGATGGGTAAAGAGCCAGGGATGGTTCGATAAAATACTTCCACCAGTTAGCGGCATAGCCATCCGTTCCACATCCAACATTCTTCGGCAAATGACCAAACCAATATCCAAGATAGTCTAAGGATAGACATCCCCAAGATGAACAATTTACAGGTTGAGCAACAGAAAGAGGATCACCTAAATTTGGATAATTCGCAAAATCATTGCAATTTGATAAGGCCGTTGATACATTCACATAATCATAATCACTTGCTCCATTAGGAGGATAATGAATGTTCCCACAGCCACTATATGAATAGTTTGGCGAGAGTGCATCTACCAAAGCAAATTGATTCCAGCTATGGGATATATTATTTTGTGCCCAGCTTCCATAAATCTGTACCATTGTTGATTCTGTTCGGTGCCCAAAATTATGAACCGCTTCGTCCACTGTTCTTTCGACACTGGGCCCCATAATCGGAAGCAATCGATTACATCCATGTTCACCGCTTACCGGGGGCGAGTTGTACCAAAATGCCTCAGGCCCAATAAGAGTAGATTCATAAAAACCAAACCAAGGACCGTTATAGACCCAAACCTCGTCGATTTCACCACGGTTGAGTTTCCCACAAATATCAAACTCCGCAGTATTAACAATTTTGTTGTAATTAACTCCAGTTGGCTCATGGTGATTTTCAGGATGAGCCCAAACATCTAAATAGGTTGTCTCTGTATAAGTAAAACCATCTATCAGCTCAGGCCATCTATCACCAATAATAGTTGTATCTGCAACAGCATAATTAACTTGGTAATCTGAAGCTTGCTTAAAAAAATCAATGGTCTGCTGCGTTATCGTCCCATAATCATTCCACCCCATAAATTCACTTAGCGTTTGCCCACTTGATAAAACCGGATCATAGACAATGACATAGACTTGCTTCGTTATAGCATTAGCATTAGCGGACAAAGGTTCATTTGCTGTAACCTGAAGGGCAGGAGATTCTGCCCGTAAGTCAACAGATAATGTTTGACCTTGCGTTGAAACAAGCTTAACATTCCCAACCATAGGGTTGCTCGGTTGCATTAGCAATGGGACAATCAAGTCTGCTAGTTCTCTTTGAGAGAAGATACGTTCTGACTGAGGATCTTTGATACTTACCGTATAATCTACACCTTGCGGGAAATATGTTCCACAGCCATCTATTTCTCCATACCCCCTTGCATCTACTTTAGCGGTTATCCCCAGGCTCTGCAAATCCGATTGTATCTTTGATGATACATCAGGCATAAAGGGACCAGGCACCCACATCCAGCCGCTATCGGGGGAACATCCATTTTCAGAAATGATTTCAGAAAACGTACCTTTATATAGGCCTTCTGGCATTGGTGTTCCTAGAATGGACATTGATACATTCCCCATCTTTGAAAGAGCCAATACTCTTTGCGAGGTAAGACTAAGCGCAAATAAAACGATAATAATGATTAAATAATTTTTTATCCTTATCCTGAACAGCTTTTTCATTACCTCTCCTCTATAATGCCAATATTTACATACCCGCGCTTGCGACCATAATGAATTTCATGACAGATAAGATAAAAATCTGACGCGCGAACGAAAAGACTACGGCTGCCCGATTTCTATATAGTAGATAGTCTTACCTGTCAACTGGAGCGCTAATGTTGCAGGATCTGTACCATCATTATTACAAGCGACAAAGGTCAAATTACCAGGTTCCCCCGTCCAAACGGCGATAAAGGTATCGTAGCTGGCATCAGTCGTATCAATGGCAATCGCGCCATCTACATCAGGGGTATATGTATACCAAACAGTTGCTTTTCCTGTCCCAATGCCACATTCATCAACTGTTGGGTCATTATCTGCAATAGTAGCTCCCGAAGTTAGCGTATCATCCGTATAACTCAGTGCTCCTATTTCTCGAGGTGAGGTAATTTCATCATGCCCTGGAGCGGGGATAGTTGGCCCTCCATCCCATCCAGCTAAACGCGCAAAAAGATACCAGGAAGCACGTCCTTTGAGGACACAGTTTAGGCGTTTTTCATCATCCGTCCCTCCATCAGAATGGGCACAGGATGCAGCGCCATCATAACCAGAGACATTATTCCCCGTGGTCAACTGATCCAGTTCGCTATCATCATGGCGCGCAATATATTCCACAGCCCAATTGGCGTCTCTTGAGCTATTACCATCAGAATCATAATCCAGATTATCCAGCAATAATTTATCCAGATAATAATTCTCATCCGGATCATAATTTTCGATATCTGAAAAATCAAACAAAATCCTGTTATTGGCTGCTACATGTGCCCTAATTTGTTCATTGGCTATATCAGATGAATCACCCTCTCCGCCACCATTCGCATGAGCGGTCATAAACACAAATATTACCGGATGATCCACAGCGCGTGGATGTGTGCCGTCTTCGCCAAATTGGGCAATAAGCCATTCCATGCTATCTAAATAACGGGTGATATTGTGACCAGCGATATTACACCACGACCACATGACAACGTTGATGTGATAGTTATCGGTATCAACCAGGAAATCATAAGTATCTTCCGCCCAATCTGCGATGCCATCACCATCGCTATCCAAATCACCCTGACTTAGATCAGCTATGCCTGGAATGCCATAGTCATCTAAACTCAATGAGTCACTACTCCCGGACGAATTATCAACCCATGCGTATTTATTTCCAAATGCGGGGAAATTTTCAAGGGCATTCAAGCCGGTTATCAATTGACTTCCATGAGATGTGTGATTATAGGCAATGTGTAGATCAGATTGAGCCTGAATAATCCATTCATCTGGAATATCAGCCAGGTTTGTATGCGTATGATCCACAACAAACCCTGTAATTGCCTGGGCTTCAACGTGCAAGTTATCACCATCACGAACAGGTATTTTTTGAATGGCAACAACGCTAGTAGTGCTAAATATGGATATAATGATGGCTATAAAAACTATCTTAAGGTATTGTTTTTTCTTCATTTTTTACTCCCGTGACTATACTGATTTTAGCACCCATCCTAAACATCAAGTAATAGGCCCATCGTACCAGAACAATAAAAAAAAACTTCCCCAACGGACAATATATTCGTCGATCAGTATTTCAGGATTTGCGCATTTTTACAATCCTTGCCCCAATGCTCTTCGCTGGGATACTTGCTGAAGTCGCAACTAAGAAAAAAAGATTACCAAGTGCTATCCATTACCTTCAAATAACTCGACAGTTGCCTCCCCCTCTTGGCTGATGCCTTCATGTCTAAAAACTTTTGCGCCTGTCAGCCATAAAATCTTCATATCCAGCCAGAACGACCAACTGTCCACATACCAGACATCAAACTTGAACTTCTCTTGCCATGAGATGGCATTGCGTCCATTGATCTGTGCCCAGCCTGTGATGCCGGGGAGCATCTCGTGGCGGCGCATTTGCTCGTCGTTATAGAGGGGCAGGTACTGCATCAGCAGCGGGCGAGGACCGACAAGGCTCATCTCGCCGCGCAGGATGTTGAAGAGTTCAGGCAATTCGTCCAGGCTGGTGGCGCGGAGAAAACGCCCAAAGCGAGTCATCCGTTCGGCGTCTGGAAGCAGGCTCCCATCCGGCGCGGTGCGGTTTGTCATCGTCCTGAATTTGTAGATACGAAAAGGTTTCCCCTTATATCCCGGCCTTTCTTGCGAAAACAAGATCGGTTTCCCGTGAAAAACGCGCACCAAAAGCGCAATAATGAGTAAAATAGGGGAGACGATGAGCAGTCCAAAAAATGCCACGAGCAAATCAAAGAAACGTTTGCTGCGCGGCATTCTGGCAGGTACGGATTGAGTTGGCATGCGTTGATTTTACCAAAAAAGATGGTATAGTTTTGACAGGAGAATACTATGAGCGAACGAATTTTAGTGATTGAAGATGATCCCGCCATCTTGAAACTTTTGCAACGCGGGTTAGCCTATGAAGGCTATCTTGTTGATACGGCGACGGATGGCCGCAGCGGTTTGCTGATGGCCCGCGATAATCACCCTGATCTGGTTGTGCTGGATTGGATGCTACCGGGCATGGACGGATTGGAGGTTTGCCACCGTTTAAGAACCGGGGGTGACGTGCCGATTGTGATGTTGACCGCCAAAGATACCATTCAGGATCGTGTACAGGGGCTGGATGCCGGTGCGGACGATTATTTGGTGAAGCCTTTCAATCTCGATGAGCTTTTGGCACGTATCCGCGCCTTGCTGCGACGAACACAGGTGAAACGCATCCCGATTTTGGAGTTTGCCGACCTGAAACTGGATACGGGCTCGCGCCAAGCTTCACGTGGTGAGCGCACCATTTCGCTAACGGCCAAAGAATACGAATTACTCGACCTTTTTATGCGTCATCCACGTCAGGTACTGACTCGCGAAGTGATCTTCGACCGTGTTTGGGGCTACGACTTCGGCGGCGAAAGCAACGTGCTGGAAGTTTATATCCGTTATTTGCGCCAAAAGCTCGAAACCGAAGATGAAATGCGTTTGATCCATACCGTGCGCGGTGTGGGTTATGTGATGCGCGAAACCCCCTAACCTCCCCATAACTCCCTCCGCAAGCGGGGGGAGAACTTTATTATGCTACGAGCCAGATTAACTTTACTGTATTCAACGCTTTTAGGGGGCGTTTTATTGCTCTTTGGCATGGCGGTTTACTCACTCATCAACTTCACCCTGCTCGGGCAAGTTGACCAGGTTCTTAATGATACTGCACAAGAAATCCTTGAAGTTGCACGTGTGGATGCTGTGGGTGAGCTAACAATTCTGCACTTGCCCCCATTGGACATGACTACAAATGTCTATGTGCAAGTTTGGGATCGTGATGGCCGTCTGGTCGCGGCTTCGCTTGACCGCAGCCAATTTCCCGAAGCACTTGATACACAAGGGCTCAGCACCGTGGAAAAAGTTTTTCGCAGCATTGACTATCAAGGTTTCCCGATGCGTGTTTTAAGCGTTCCACTCAGCGTGGGCGGGCGCGGCGCAGGGACCATGCAAGTTGCTTCCAGTTTAGCAATGATTACATCCGTACGCGAAGACCTGCTCTATATTCTCATTATGGGCGCGATTTTTGCCGTCATGCTGGCAGCCATCGGTTCATGGCTCGTGATCGAGCGCTCGCTCGCCCCACTGGATGCTGTCGTTGAAACCGCCGAACAGATCAATCGTGCTGATGACCTTTCTCGCCGCATCCCCTACAGGCACCTGCCCAACGATGAGGTTGGGCAGCTCGTGCTGACCTTTAACCAAACGCTCGAACGTCTCGAAACGATCTTCTCATCTCAACAGCGTTTTCTGGCAGATGTTAGCCACGAATTACGCACGCCACTGACCGTCATCAAAGGCAATCTTGATCTCATGCGACGCATGGATACGCTTGACGAAGAAATCCTCGTCAGCATCGATCAGGAGTCCAATCGGCTCACGCGCCTCGTTGGCGACCTGCTTCTGTTGGCTCAAGCTGAAACGGGCAAACTGCCCCTCCAGCAAGATTGCCTGGAACTTGACGGCCTGCTCTTTGAAGTACTGCAAGAAATGCATATCCTTGCAGGCGAGAGAGTAACCCTGCGCCTGACAGAAATCGACCAGATCCAGATTTTGGGAGACCGTGATCGGCTCAAACAAGTTTTGCTGAATCTGATCTCGAATGCGATCCAATACACGCCCGAAGGGGGGAATATCTCCCTCAGTCTGGCGAAAACGAGCAAAAAAGCACGGCTCATCATCCGCGATACCGGACCTGGTATCCCCGCAGAAGATTTGCCACATATTTTTGAGCGCTTCTACCGCACCGAGAAATCCCGAACGCGATCCAAAACCCCCGGCTTCGGGCTTGGGCTTTCAATCGCTTACTGGATTATCCACAACCATGAAGGAAAAATTGATGTCGATAGCGTTGAAGGGCAGGGAACGACTTTCACGATCACATTGCCGCTGCTTGATCCGTCTAAAGCCTGCCCTCCGCCAGAACTTGATGGAGAGTAAAGAAAAGCAAGAACCATAAAAAAGAGCCTTCGAATTTAGAAGGCTCTTTTTACTGTCTTGCACTGGCCTGTGCACATAAACTTGCCCCGCCGTGTGCAAGCCATTCATCCAGACGTGCGCTGGTGGTAGCTCCCTGAAGGGCATCGGCATAAATTCCACTGCCCCAATATGCATAACGAACGGTTTCTGCCGCCCAAGCTACCTCCGTTTTTGGAATGACGCCGATACCGCCATTGTAACCTGCAAAGGCGAGGCGAGAATCTCCGTTGGCGGTATCCAGTGACGTTTTGAGATAGCCAAGTCCGCGCAAGGCGTTGGTAGTGGGATAATAAGGGTTCTCACCTTGCTCAAAATGGTAGGGCATAACCTGAAAGAGTCCCATGGCACCGGCACTCGATAACGCACGCGGATCTCCGCACGATTCGATTTGCATAACGGTAGCGATCAGGTTCGGATCGAGACCGGTTTGGGCTGCCCAATCCATGATTTGGTCGCCCCAATACTGTATTTCGGGGGTGAATAACGGTGACAAGCCTGGGTGCGCGGCAAACTGTTCTGCATAAGGGCGAGCAAGCTCCTCATCCGCTTGAGTCGGGGTTTTTAATCCCCATAAAAAAGTTGAGAGAATAACTCCTAGAAAGACAACCAGTAAAGGTGGGAAAAATAAAGTAGAGAGGCAGCCGTTTCCTGTTTCGCTTTCATCGGCTACCTCCCAGTATTCTTCTTCGTCCCCGTAATATTCATCCATGTTGGCCTAAAAACGTTGCTCGCGCTCGTCGTACGCTTGTTGGCGTCCGCTGCTGGCAGAGAGATTGTGGTATGTCGGTTCAGAAAAGCTGGCCTGGGTTGAGCGAGGAGCAGGTTTGGGCGCAGAGCGGAAGGTAGCTGCACTGCGTGCTACGGGCTGCTGACGGAATTTTTGCGTCACCCGGGATGAGCTTTTACTGTTTTGCGAAGGTCGTTTCACAATACTTTTTTGCAGGTCTTGTGAGAAAAGACGCTCTCCGGCAATGGAAAATGTACCGATGATGAGCACACGAATGAGCCAGACCATCACCGCAACAAAGATGGGAATTACTTTGGTCATCACTTCGGTGCTGACAATAGCGCTACCAATATGTCCACTTTGGGCAATGGCAACTGAAACGCCCCACCAGGTGAGCATGGCATTCATAAGCGCTGCCAATATCCAGGCGCCAAAAAGATACCAAACTTCAGCTGGTTCATCATCACCTTGCTCAGGAGTGAAAAGACGCGCAACGCCCGCGAAGTCGATTCCACAGAAGGCAATCGCAAGAATGGTTGCCCAGCGCAGGCCCAAAAAGCGCAGGTCACCCAAAACATCACGCAATGCAAAATCGGTGGAGCTAAAGTTGAAAAGTTCAAAGGCCAACAAAGCAGCGATGATCATCATGCCCCAGGCTGCGCCGCGCTGCAACTTACGCCCGCCGAGGAGTTTTCCCTTAGAAAAAGTGCCTGATCTGTTCATTTCGACCTCCTATTGTGTCGAGTGGGTCAATGCTTGCTATTTTAGAACATAAGTTCTAGTTAAGTCAAGGGTTGGCCTACAAGAGATAAAAAATTCCCTGCGCATGATGCGGCAGGGAATTTAGATCGTTGTCGGAGGTTCGGTATCCAGAAAATCTTTTAGGTTTTGCATAAAATTCTCCGGATCATCGAGCATGATGAAATGCCCGGCTTTATCAAAGCGTTCTATTCGCGCAGAGGGGATGCCCTCCAACATCGGCTGCCATTGCTTGGGGTCGACGATATTATCCAGATCGCCAAACATGCCCATCGCCGGGATTTTTATATCCTCCAACATCGGGCGCAAATCCGTACGACGTAAGGAGGCAATGCTCAACAGGAAGGATTCAAGGGTGGTTTTGCTAAGGTCATCATCCATCATTTTTGGAAAACGCGGATCATGACTAATAAAAGGCGAGGCAACGCGCATTCCCAAACGGAATGCCCACATCGCATTGAACAGCATGAATGCAATCGAACGATAGCCTGCCAGTTTTAGAGGCCAAGCCAATGATGAGCCAACAATCGGTGAACCGATGATAACAACCTTGCTGACCTTTTCTGGATATTTAAGCGCAACAGATAGGCTGACTGTCCCGCCCATGCTATGCCCTACCAACGGAGCATCTTCAATGCCCAAATGATCCATAAATTGGGAAACAAGGCCAACAAAATCTTGAACTGCATAAGTTTCGCGTTTCTTGCCGGATTCGCCAAACCCCCAAAAATCGAGTGCGTAGGTGCGATAATAACGCCCAAGATACGCCATGGTCTCTTGCCAAAGCCCCCACGATCCCAGCCAGCCATGTAAAAGAATTACAGGACGACCACGGCCATAGACTTCATAGTGAACGATACCCTGATCTGTTGTAATCGAAGACACTTAGAGAACCACCATCAGGGGGCTTATCCCCCCGATTCCATTTCAGCTAAAATGCTGTAAAGTAATTCCAACAGAACCGATTTAACCGATTTCAAATCAGTTGCAATACAGGGAAGCAGTTTTACATTCGGATCAAGACGCAGCGCGTTACGCATATCTTCGATCTCCCATGCATCTTCACGATCCTGTTTATTGGCAGCAACCACATAAGGGGTTGGCGCATAAGCACGGAAGGTTTGCAAGATGCTGCGAGCTTCACGGAAGGTCTCAGGACGAGAGCTGTCGATCATCACAATAAATCCCAACATTCCTTCTGAAAGGATTTCCCACATGAAGTCGAAGCGTTTTTGCCCCGGCGTTCCGAAAAGGTAAAGCACCAAATCTTCATCAACCGTGATACGCCCAAAGTCCATCGCGACTGTGGTAGCATCCTTAACTTCCTTCTCGCCGTCCCCTGTAATCTTGCGCTCAGTAGCGACAACGTCAATTTCACTGACAGACCCAATGAACTGCGTCTTCCCTGAGCTAAAAGGACCTGTAACCACCATTTTGACTGTTTGCATAAGTGCTATCCTTAAAAAAGATTATAAAGCTAAATATTGCTAATTCGGTTAATAAGACGATTGACCAGCGATTTCTGTTCGGTCTTATCCTGTGTCGGGAACATATCAGGTGCGAGTGCAGGCTTTGCTCCCTCCGGCTTGGTGATTTCAACCAACCCAGCCTGGATTAATCCATAAACGATACGGCGGATTTCCATATCGTCCATTTTGGTTACTTTTGCAATTTGGCTGATCTTATTCTTTGGAGTGATATACGAGACAACCCGCCATTCTTCCACACTCAAATTTACATTTTTCAGATCAGCACCAGGTCGGTCTGTAAACTTCAACGCCATATCCAGGCTAGGAATTTCATCCTGCAACTGTTCCCATTCACGCAACTGACGTGAGCCTTCAATAATCAAATTTTCAAGATCAAGGCGCACATTAATGCGATCATCAGGCGGAAGCTTCGCGTTTTCAAAACGAAAAAAACCTTCCACCCAGGTAAAAAGCTGCCGCACAACCCCCATGAAATTCTTTTGTAAAGCCTGCAAAATGTCTTGCTGCGTCAAATACCCGGCATTAATCAATAATAAACCCAACTCTTTATCGGTCACGTGCCCAGCACGCTGTTGAATCGCGCGATATTGGCTGGCGCTCAACTTCTTGGCACCATGCAAAATTGCAGCTAAACTGCCAGCATTTTGTCCAATCATCGCATAAGCCAGCTTTCCTTCCCGAAAAGAGATTTCAGCTGTCTCACTAGGCCCCTCGATTACCAGCGTCCCCGTTTTACTGGCTAAATTAACTAAATTAAGCAATTGGGTTACTGTAAAATCTCTCAGATTTCCATTCAGTGCCATAAAGATCCTTGAATTTTAGAACGGGTAGAGGAACGGATAGATTATACATCCTAGAAAAGGATGCGTCAAACATGGCGCTTTTCACTCTTGAAAGGTAGAGAGCTAATGATGAGCCTCAACAGATAGAGAGACGCGTTCGATCTCAGGCCCCAAACTTGCTACCGTTAAACGAAATTCGGCTTCTCCGGCAGCAGCATCCCATCTACGCACACCAACGATTTTGTTTCCTGCGTCATAGGCCGTTGCCACAACCCAAATGCCATCGGCTTCTTTTCCGGCTACAAGCACCTCCCCGCTCACCAATGCCGTCTTCCCATCCCAGGCGATTTGGGTGAGGACACCCTGCAAACGTGCATCGGTATAACGCTCGTCAATGGGATTGCCTTCAAAAGCGGTCAGCACTTCGGCTTGTGCGCGGCTATTTGCAGGTACATCCTCGAAGTAGACTAGTACGGGCTGTGCATCTCCTGCCAAGAGCCGATCCTGTAAAGGGAAAGCCGTCTCACGGGCAAGCAAACTTCCATCGGCATCGTAGAGGCGCACATCCATCGAGATGCCTTCCACCACGCCATCTGTGTCGTTCTGGACAAGCACAAAGCACCACTTGCCACCGCTCTGGGTGGCATAACAAGCAGGCGGGGCAAACGAAAGCGCCAGCGGATCAACGCTCGGCAAGTCAACACGCGCAGCATCCCCATCGGGGATGACCAGTATCTGCCCGATAGGCATTGCATATGGAGAAACATCAGGATTGGCTTTGACCAGATCGCCCATATCGAGGCCAAAGTCGAGCGCAACACTGCCCATCGTATCGCCGGATTTAACGGTATAGATGTGCGGGGTTGCCGTTGGCTGCGGAGTTTGGGTCGGGATGGGGGTGGCCGGGAGCGGCGTCGCGCTCGGGGTGGGCGACAGATAGGGTTGCAATGAGCCAGCCAAAGTCGGGGCGCGCTGCGGTTCTACATCCGTCTGAGGGGCGCAGGAAACGACGAAAGTCGTTACTACGAGGAGCGCTAAAAACTGGTGAATTGATCTTGCCATGTTTCTTCTTGGGGTAGACGCATATACTTCGCCAAAAGGGGATGCTGCTTCTCGATTTCGGCATGAATTTCGCGCGCGACGCGGCGGATGGAGAAATGCGCGTTACGGGCGGCACGCAACTGGACAAAGTGATAGGCCTCGCGCAGATTGAAAGATGCCAACACGCGTCGATTGAAGCCGTTGGGGACAAGATAAGCGGCCACCTGCGGATTGAACTCAGCAAGTTTCTGGTAGGCCTCGGCAGCGGCATCCATCGCCGCTACATACGCGGATTGGAAGCCTGCTTCCGTTATCAGGCTGGGGATGGCGTAACCGAGGTTTGCCGTTAACGCTTGCGGCGTCTGACTCATCATGCGGTGACGTTTGAACTCGAAGTAGGCACCCTGATCCATGACAAGGTCGAAGGTGTAATGGCTGTACTCGAGCTCACGCAAGGGGATGTCGAATTTATCCATGCCGCCAAGTAGTTTTTCGGCGAGTTCGGCACGTTTTTCTGGCAAGAGTTGCTGGATATGCGCAAACGCTTCTTGATAGGGCATCTCGCCAAAGCGGTAGAGGGCGGCTGCGAGAATTTTAGTTTCAGCGGCGGGGTCGAAGTCAATCAATTTCGTTAGGTTTGTAGGGGCGAACGGCCGTTCGTTCCTGCTCAGAAAGTCTTTCTCAACCTGCTGGAAATATGGCACGGTATCGGCGTATTTAACAAGTGTCGGCGTTTCACCTTTAGCAACGGATTTAACCTTCTCGCCGATCTGGCGCACTTCAGCGAGGGGATGTGAAAGCAGCTTGCGGATGGCGCTTTCCAGAACGCGTGCATTCGCCGTCAGCCCAACATTGGCAAGCGATGCGGCCGGGAGCAGGAAACGGCAGGCGTCGACGTATTTGGAGCGGATGCGGCGATCCCAAAGGGCATCGGATTCGTTTTCTCGCCGAGGATTTCTGTCCATAACGAGGGCACGCGTGGGCGCGAGCGAAGCGGCATAGGTCTGGAAGAGCATCTTGACGGTGCGCTCGTATTCATCTCGCAGGGGATGTCCATCCAATTCGGGCGGGATGACGAAGGCATCTGAATCCCATTTTTGGTAGCGGGTCGATTTTTCTGTGTAGGAGGCGAGGCGGTTGGACTCGATGCTCTCGATTGCCATGCGAGAGACGTTTTCGATGGCGATGTGCAGGACAGCATGCTCGGCGACCGAGGCGTGACCGTAGCCGACCACCCACTTCTCGTGGAACTCGGCGCTGGATTCATCGTTGAGTTCGTCAGCGATCTGCTGAAAACTGAGCGGGGAACGCGATGTCTTCGCAAAGGCAACCGCGATCACTTCAGGGGAATATTTTTTCGGGGAGAGAAGGTAAATTTTTCGTTCGGGCATAGAAATCTATTCCAAGGTGGAAGAGATGGCAGGGTCTGGATTTTTCGGCAGAATGGATTGCAACTTTTTGAGCGCCTGAAGTCCGCCAAAGAGGCCCCAGAGCAGGAAAAGATGGAATCCGAAGCCAAACCAGTCCTGAACAGCAAACATAAGCAGGGCATCGAGGGTATAGAAGACCATGCCAGTGATGAATGCCCAGCGATGTCCTTTTGCAGCGAAATGGCCGAAGGCAACGAAGATCGCCGAGATTCCGAAACTCAATACCACGCCAAGGGTGCGGATGATAGCGGCATATTCTGGGAGGCCTTCAGCAATCATCATTGCGATAGCATCGACAACCTGCGTGACGCCCAGGCCGATCACAAAATTAACACCGAGATTGAAGACCGCTCCCAACGAATTGATGACTGACAGCGCTGCGATCCAGTAGAAATTGCTAGCGCCATTCTTGACCCGTTTTTGGAGATTGGCAAGCGCCATGATGGCATTCAGTTCTTGCGAACCTTGTATGTTGGGAATATTTTCGTTCATCTCGCTCCTTTGATTTAAGTCAACCACCTGATTTTTGCAAGGACTATAGACGAAAACACCCCGCTCGTCAACGGGGTGTTGGGTTTATAGCAAAATCACTCTGGCTTTTTTTATATCGGCATCAATCTGCGCGAGCAACTCATCCACACCATTGAATTTTTTCTCCGGTCGCAAATGGTCGATGAATTCAAGGCGTAGCTCTCTCTCGTAGAGATCGCCATCAAAATCAAGCAGATGCGCTTCGATATTGGCTTCTGCTTGATCGGGCGTAAAGGTCGGGCGGATACCAACGTTTGTGACGGCGGGATATTTGAGGTCATCGACATAGACGTAGCAAGCGTAGACGCCGTTGGCAGGAATCGCTTTTTCGGGCGAGATTTCGATATTTGCAGTCGGGATGTTGAGCTTGCGTCCACGCCCATCGCCGTGGATGACGGAGCCGCGCAAAGCGTAGGGATGCCCCAAAAGCCGTTGAGCAGCGACCACGTTCCCATCCGCGAGCGTTTCGCGCACACGAGATGATGAGAGAATACCCTCGTCATCTCGTAACGGTTCAAAACGCTGAACTTCATATCCATCTGCCAATCCCATTTTTTGCAGATAAGCAGCGTCACCCTGACGGTTCCTGCCCAGCGCAAAATCGTAGCCGACCAGCAACTTCTTTATGTCAAGATGCTCTTGCAAATTCGCCAGGAAAGCATCAGGAGAAAGTGCTGCGATTTGCCGGTCGAAGGGGTGTGTGATGAGAAAGTCAACATCACAAGCTGCCAGTAATTCGGCTTTTTCGTCAGGAGGAGAAAGATATTTGAGTTGCTTACGTTTCCCCAAGACCGCGGCGGGGTGCGGGTAAAAACTAAGTACAACGGCAAATGCACCTGTTGCGTGTGCGCCTGCCGTAAGTGCTTTAATAATTTCCTGATGCCCGCGATGGATACCATCAAAGACGCCAATCGTGAGCCAGGTTTCCCCAAGCGAAATGTTTTTAAGTGAGCGGAGATGGCGCATAGTGATAGTGAGTGATTCGCTAAAATAATGAGACCCGAAAGGTTTTCTTCGCAAGGAAAGCGTATGAAGAAAAGGGAGCAATCTTAACGAGAGCGCCTTGAAACCTTTCAGGTCTTTGGAAGTTTATTTAAAAATCGTCAAATTACGAGAAGAAAACTTTCTTCGGCTGCCACTCCGGCGCGCCATCTTCGCCTTCTTCAAGCTTCAAGAGAGCAACCAATTCGCCCGCTTCGCTAACACCGCGTACCATCTGTTCTGGATCAGCATCGGGCTCGGCTTTAACACGATGTCCATGACGAACTTGATCGACATCATCAGGGCTCAATTCAACAGCAGGCCAATCACCAAGTGATTCAGCAGCCGGAATGAGATATTTATACCAGTCGCCTGCTTCAAAGGCTTCTTTCAGCTTGCGCAGCGGCACAGAATCGCGCAGCGAGAAACGTCCGTTTTTCGTACGGCGTAAGCCAACCAGATATGCACCACAGCCCAGAACTTCACCGAGATCGTTCGCCAAGGAGCGGATATACGTCCCGGAAGAGCAGTGTACATCCACCACGACTTCGGGGTTCGCCCATTCCAAGACTTCAAGGTGATGCACCTGAATGATGCGCGGCTCGAGTTCGACCTCTTCGCCTTTGCGCGCCATATCATAGGCTTTGCGTCCGTTTACCTTGACAGCAGAATAGGGCGGCGGCACTTGCTCGATCTCACCTTCGAATTTCTTTAATTCTTCTTCGAACTGCTCTTCGGTCACATCAATGGTAACTTCATCACGTGTAAAAGTGCCTTCAGCATCGTAGGTATCAGTCGCAGTCCCTAAGCGGATAATCGCCTGATAGCGCTTATCAGAAGCCGAAATATATTCACTCAAACGCACCGCAGGTCCAACCAAAACAACCAATACACCAGAAGCACGGGGGTCCAAAGTACCGGTATGGCCACAACGCCGGATTCCAGTACCACGGCGAACAACATTCACAACATCATGCGAAGTCATACCAGTCGGTTTATCAATGACCAGCACACCAGAGATGGCATTTCTTTGATCTTGACTACTCATAACAGATTTTCCTCCATATCTATTTTTCTAACATATTTGTAAAACTTTTTTCCAAAAATTGCATTATCCAAACAGGATTTCACGTGTCGCGCTCAAGACCCTATGCTTGACCTCGTCTAAAGAACCTGTGAGTGTCACCCCAGCTGCTGCACGGTGACCGCCGCCCCCAAACGATACCGCCAACTGAGCAACATCCCAGCTTTCGCCGCGTGCCCGCCACGAAACTTTCACCTTCCCGTGCGGCTGCTCGACAAAAATCAAAGCAATTGGACACTCTTCAATTGCCGACAGGACATTAATCAAATCAGCATCATCATTCCCATGATACCCTACTGCCTGACGATCTGCCATAGTCAATACAGCCCATGCCATTTTACCGTCCCGTTCGAGGGTTTCCAGTCCCGCACCCCAATAACGAGCGGCCTTAAACGAGCGGCTGATCTGTGCCTGATAGTAAAGCGAGGGCAAATCCAATCCCAACTCCATCAATTCGGCAGCTTGTCGCAATGCAGTCGGGTTCATATTCGAGGTACGGAAACCAAGTGTATCGGTAATCAACCCTGTCAGAAGGGCACCTGCCGCCGCCTTCGTGATACGCAATCCCCAGGCAGGGATATGCGCCGTCAGGATCGAGGTCGTCGAGACAGAATCCGATTCAACAAGGTTAAGTTCAGCATATTTTTCGTTGGTGATGTGGTGGTCGATGTTCAGAGCGGGGGTACCCAAAGGCTGCAAATTTTCATGCACACGTTTAAAATCAGCACAATCTACAGTGATGAATGTATCAATATCCCCTTCAAACTCAGTCTTCACTAACTCACTACCTTCAAGATGACGAAAAACACTGGGCATGCCATCAGGCAACACCATCTGGACCTTTTTCCCAGCATCCAGTAGGACAAGTCCTAAACCTAGGATAGAACCCACCGCATCCCCATCGGGGCGGATATGGCCTGTGATCAAAATGGATTCGGCTTCCCCCAAACGCCGCAGAATAGATGCGTCGGTGGTTTCAATCATCCCTGATTAGTCTTCTTCTTGTGTATTCTCGTCATTTGTTGCGCGTCGAGCTTCGTTTTTGCGGATATCAGCAAGGATTTCATCGATCCGGTCAGCTTGCTCCGGGGTTGGATCCCAGTGAAAGCGTATTTGCGGAAAAGAACGCAGGTCCACGCGCCGCGCTAAATTCCGGCGTATGAATCCGCTGGCGCTCTCAAGCCCAGCCAAAACTTCGGGGGCACGTTCAACGCCCTCGATGGCAGACACGTAAATATTGGCATACGCCAGCTCACGATCAACATTTACGTCGGTAATAAAAATTTGTTGCAATCGCGGATCGCTCAATTCAAAGATGAGCATCTCAGAGAGTTCTCTACGAATACGATCCGCGATGCGTTGTAAACGAACTTCAGAAGGCATAGTTATTAATCAATCGCTTCTTTTTCAAGGATATAGCATTCCAAAATATCGCCCACCTCGATGTCATGGAAATTCTTTAAACCGATACCACACTCAAAGCCATCGCGGACTTCGTTAACACGGTCTTTCTCATGGCGCAGGGAGGAAACTTCGCCCTCAAAGAGGGTGTCATCACCGCGCTTCAGACGCATCTGCGCATTACGACGAATCACGCCACTGCGCACGCGACAGCCTGCGATTTTACCGAGTTTCGAAATCGGGAAGGTTGCCAACACTTCGGCCTTGCCGATGATCTTCTCAGCAAAAACAGGCTCAAGCATACCTTTAAGCGCTTTTTCGACATCTTCAACAATACGATAGATGATATTGTAAAGACGAATGGAAACGCCTTCGCGCTCGGCCAAACGGCGGGCTGTCACATCCGCCTGCACGTTGAAACCGATCACAATCGCATTCGAGGCTGTTGCGAGGGTAATGTCGTTCTCGCCGATATTGCCGGTCTCAGCATAAAGCACCTTGATACCGATCTCGCCTGCGCCAAGCTTATTCATCTCACCAACAATTGGATCAAGCGAGCCTTGTACATCCGCTTTGATAATCAGGCGCAGTTCTTTTGCTTCACCAGCCTGATAGGCAGCGAAAAGGTCTTCAAGTGAAAGGGTCTTCTTTTTAATGGATGCCTGTTTCTGTTCTTCGGCATACTGCTTTACACGATAGCGCGCTACCTTTTCAGCTTCAACGATTTCAAAAAGCTGTCCCGCGCTGGGAACTTCGTTCAAGCCCATCACCGATACCGGTGTAGACGGAGTTGCTTTATCAACCTTGTTGCCGCGATAATCAAACATCGCACGCAAACGTCCATACACACCACCAGCGACAACAATATCACCGATCTTCAGCGTCCCGTTTTGGATGAGCAGGGTGGCAACTACACCACGTGCCTTATCCAACTCAGCTTCAATGACTGTCCCGACGATCTCGCCATCAGGATTGGAACGAATATCAATATTATCTGAAACCAGAAGGATTGCTTCAAGCAGATCTTCAATGCCCTCTTTATTCAACGCCGAAACAGGGATGACCATCGTATCGCCACCCCACTCGTCGGGGACAAGTTCATTCTCGCCTAATTGTTTCTTGACCAGCTCAGGGTTGGCATTGCCTTTATCAATCTTATTCAGGGCAACAATGATCGGCACGCGTGCTGCTTTGGCATGAGCAATTGCTTCTTTCGTCTGTGGCATCACACCATCATCAGCAGCAACCACCAAAACGACAACATCAGCACCTTGGGCACCACGTGCACGCATCGCCGTAAAAGCAGCATGACCAGGGGTGTCAAGGAAAGTAATCGTGCGTCCATCCTGCACAACCTGATAGGCACCGATATGTTGGGTGATCCCGCCTGCTTCGCCTGCCTGCACATCCGTATCACGGATCGCATCCAGCAAGGTTGTCTTACCGTGGTCAACATGTCCCAAGATCGTCACAACCGGAGGCCGATCTTGCAAAGCAGAATCGTCTTCATCAGCGATCATCTGCCGCCAGACAGGCAATTCCCCTTCCGCATCGATCTCTTCATCCTGTTCACGTTCTAAAACCGCTTCAAAGCCCATATCAGCAGCCACAATCGCCGCTGAATCAAAATCGATTTGCTGATTAATGCTCGCCATCACACCGTTGGTCATCAAAATTTTGATAACATCAATCGGGCTGGAGTCCATGCGTTCTGCCAGATCGCGAACACCGATTCCAGCAGGGATTTCAATTACTTTTTGTTCATTTTCACTCATAAGCCGCCTCTTTTCCATATGATGCCTACATTAGATGATCACATCATGCTTGCTCTTCTTCACTCTCGGCGGGAAGTGTTTGCATAAATTCCTGCAATGCTTCCCGCTCTTCTTTTGTTAGATTTGTGCGCAAGGCATTTGGCAAAGCGCCCTTCAAACCACGCTCCCAACATGACAAACGGTCATGCAGATAAGCGCCGCGTCCAGGCGTTTTACCATTCAAATCAACACGAACCCCCTCTGGGCCGCGTACAACGCGGATCAACGCTCGTTTTGCCAGCGTCTCGCGGCACCCCACACACGTACGTTGTGGAACATGCCGTCCGCGTCGCAGAGATTTCTTGCTCACCGCAACCTACCAGTCTTCTTCATCCCATTCATTGGATTTGCGTTTACGTTTTTTCTTCGCAACCACTTCGCCCAACTCAGGATCAAACTCATATTTGACGTATTTTTTCTTCTGCTTCTTCTTCAGCTTTGCGATCTCTTCAAGATCAAGCTCTTCTTCGCCGCTTGTCTGGGAAAGCATCTCAGGCTGGACTTCGAAGACTTCTGCCATTGAAGGAACTTCTTCCTCGTCTGACTCCGCTTCGTCCTCAGCCTCAACTTGCTCGGCTTCTTCGACAACTTCTTCGCCTTCAGCAGCTTCTTCAGTAACCGCTTCTTCAGCCTCTTCGGCAGCTTCCTCGCCTTCAACTTCTTCTTCAATTGCGGGGAACTCAATCGCAGCCAAAACCTCGGTAATATTCTCAATTGCCTTCGGGCCAATACCCGGCAAGTTGAAAACCTGATCGGGGTCAAGGCGCAGCGCCAGCATCAGATCACCAATAGTCTCATATTCTGCTTCAAAGAGAATATTGAAAATATGCTCTTTGAGTTCACTGTCTGCCAACATCATCTCAAAGGCAGCAGGATGAATATCTGCGCGAGCCTCTGCCAAACGTTCTTGTTCCGCCAGATCGGCTTCTTCCTGAACTTCGATGGTGCGTTTTTCGACGCGATCCATGAAAGCTGCAATTTGTTGATATTCTTCCGGCCCCAAAGAACGGCCTTCGGTCTTCTTCGCCAGCAAGGCTTCGATCACAGGCGCTTCTTCAACCGCCCATGGGAGAATTTCTTTCAACTCTTCGTCGTTCTGGAGCTTATTCAGAGAATCAGCCGCAGCTTCGACCAGGCTCTTGATGTCGATGCGCCAACCGGTCAGCTTCGCAGCGAGACGGGCATTCTGCCCATCGCGGCCAATCGCGAGACTGAGTTGATCTTCCTGCACCACAACAGTCGCGGTACGGGTTGCATCGGGACGATCGGAGAGATAGACGCCGGTTACGCGGGCAGGGCTGATCGCCTTCGAGATGTAAACAACGGGGTCTTGATTCCACTCGATAATGTCGATCTTTTCGTTATGCAGTTCGCGCACAATATTCTGGATGCGGACGCCGCGAATACCGACACATGCGCCGACGGGATCGATCCCCTCTTGCATGGCAGAAACAGCCACTTTTGCACGGCGACCGGGCTCACGCGAAATACCGCGAATCTCGACCACACCGTGATAAATTTCGGGGACTTCATTTTCAAGCAAACGGCGCAAGAAACTACCGTGCCCACGCGAGAGAATGATCTGCGGGCCACGCGGGGTATCTTTCACTTCCAAAATAACCGCACGGACGCGGTCATGAACACGGAAGCGCTCACCCGGGATCTTCTGGTTATTCGGCATGGTGCCTTCGGCTTTCATATCCAAGCCGATCGTGACACCGTGGCGTCCGGCAGTTGCCTGCACCACACCACTGATGATCTCACCGATCTGGCGCTCGAAGTATTCGGCCTGCACAGCGCGTTCCGCTTCACGGATACGCTGCTGAATGACCTGTCTTGCCGTTTGCGCGGCAACACGCCCAAAGTTGGACGGGGTCGATTCAACAAGTGCCATACCACCCATCTCTGCTTCGGGGTCCACTTCCTTTGCCTCGTCCAGGGTCGTTTCGGTGCGTTCATCCTGCACATCTTCCACGATCTCTTTTTCGGCAAAAATGGTCACTTCACCAGTTTGCGGGTCCAATTTAGCGACCACTTCCTGCGCGCTGGAGGCATTTACTGCCCGCCGATACGCAGAGGCCATAGCAGACTCAATCGCTTCAAGAATCACTTCTTTCGGCAACTGTTTGTCTTCTAATACATCGTTAAAGGCTTTGATAAAATCGTTCGTCATAGCTTTCCTACGCTCCCCAAATAATTCTCCATACAAGCAAAAAAGTGGGGGTCGCCCACTTTCCGTTGCTTTCAATATTGATGCGATTAATGCCGCAAAATTTTAGCACATACTCACAAAAGTAGCAAGACGAGTATAATAGCCGCCATGTCTACCCCACTGGAATATACTGGAAAAGAACGCGCTGATCGCGTGCAAAAAATGTTCAGCAAAATCGCGCGCCGTTACGACGTGATGAACAGATTAATGACCGCCGGGCAGGATATCCGCTGGCGGAAGGAAGTTATCGCTCATGCCCAACTGGAAGCGGACGATACGCTCCTGGACCTCGGGGCTGGCACCGGTGACCTGGCGCGTGAGGCGCTCCGGCAGCAACCCGCTTCACACCCCATCGCAGCGGATTTCACCCTCGAGATGATGCGTGCCGGTAAAAAACACGGCCACCTGGATTGGTCTACCGCCGACGCATTGAACCTGCCCTTCTCAGATGAACGCTTCGATGCAATTGTCTCCGGTTTCCTGATGCGCAACGTGACCGATGTGCCACGCGCGCTCAACGAGCAATACCGCGCTCTGAAACCCGGCGGACGGATCGTGATTCTCGACACCACACGCCCCCGTAAGAATATCCTGACTCCCTTCATTAACATCCACCTAAACTATGTCATCCCAACTCTCGGGCAATTACTGACCGGCGAACGGGACGCCTACACCTACCTGCCCGACTCGACCAAAGGCTTCCTAAGCGCCGAAGAACTGGCTGCTCACATGGCAGCCGCTGGCTTCAAAAAGGTCAACTTCTCGGTCAAAATGTTTGGGACGGTGGCGATTCATTGGGGCGCTAAAGCATGAAAAACCGTTCAAACGTCCAAACCGAGCAACGCGATATGGACAAAGCCGCCCTGCGCGGTGAACCCTCCTACGTTTGGCGCACTGGACAGGAACGCCGCCTGCAGATGATCGTCAACGCTGCTGGCGAACGTATTAAAGGCGACATTCTCGAAAATGGCTGCGGTGTGGGGATGTACGTAGAACATCTCGCGCCTTTTGGCGGAAAAATTACGGGATTGGAATATGATTTTGAACGGGCAGCAGAAGCGGGTCAACGTTCGCCGCGCATTATGAATGCCGCAGGCGAAGATCTCCCCTTCCCCGACAATTCCTTCGATCTGATCCTGAGTCACGAAGTCCTCGAGCATGTCCAAAGCGATGCCGCTGCCATCCGCGAGATGGTGCGTGTGCTGAAATCGGGCGGGCGGGCAACGATCTTTGTCCCCAATCGCTGGTATCCCTTCGAGACACATGGCATCTACTGGCGTGGCAAGTATCATTTTGGCAACAAGCTTTTTGTCAATTATCTGCCGCGCAAATGGCGGGACAAACTCGCCCCGCACGTCGAAATCTATACGCGCCGCGATCTGATGAAACTCTTTGAAGGCCTGCCCGTAAAATTCATCGAGCGGACGGTCATCTTTGGCGCCTATGACAATATCATTGCCCGTTTGGGTGCCGTCGGAAAAATACTGCGTGCAATTCTGCAATTTCTGGAGAAGACGCCACTAAAAATCTTTGGACTATCCCATTTTTGGATCGTAGAGAAAGAATAAAATCATGACAGAAAAAACCACAGTTCTCGTCACCGGTGCCAGCGGCTTTGTCGGTATCCACTGTGTTGCAGCACTGCTCAAAGAAGGCTATCAGGTGCGTGGCACTATACGCTCGCTCAAAAAAGACCCCGCTTTACGCAAAACCATCGCCAAACTCGCTGATGGCGCTGAGCGTTTGACATTAGTTGAAGCCGACCTGCTCAACGATGCCGGCTGGGACGAAGCTGTACAAGGCTGTGAGTATGTCCTGCATGTGGCATCCCCCTTCCCTTTAAGTGAACCGGAACACGAAGATGATCTGATCATCCCTGCTCGTGAAGGCACCCTGCGTGTACTGAAGGCAGCCGCAGAGAACAATGTCAAACGGGTTGTGCTGACATCTTCGGTTGCAGCTGTTGCGTATGGTCACCCCAAAGAAAAGACTCATTTCAACGAAAACGACTGGTCGATTGTAGACAGTGCCACCATCAGTGCCTATTCGAAAAGCAAAACGCTCGCTGAACGTGCTGCTTGGGATTTTGTACAAAGCCTGGAGAATGGTATGGAATTGGCAACCATCAACCCCGGCTTGATCCTGGGCCCCCTCCCCGACACAAACGCACGCACATCAGGCGTGCTCGTCCAATCGTTGATGAAATCCGCTATTCCCGGGTTGGCGCGGATGCACTTTAACGCCGTCGATGTACGGGATGTAGCGGAAGCACACGTCCAAGCAATGACCAAGCCCGAGGCTGCCGGTCAGCGCTTTATCTGCGTAAGCGATTCGTTCTGGATGGAGGATGTCGCAAAAGTCTTGAAAGAAGCCTATCCCACTTATCCGATCAAGACAATCGTCTTCCCAAGTTGGATGGTACGCATCGTCGCTATCTTTAGCAAAGAAGCGCGTGCGACCGTCGATGCGCTGGATGAAGAGTTGATCGTGGATAATGCGCGCATCAAAGAAGTGCTCAACTGGCAACCGCGCGATATGAAAGAGATGGTGCTCTCGATGGCAGAGAGCATGATCGAGTTGAAGATGGTCTAGATGAACAAAAGAGAAGTTCTGTACAGTTTACTTAGCCCAACCACCAAGACCCCTTACATCCCCGCTGCGTTTTTCATGCACTTTGATCCAAAAGATCATCATGGACAGGCATCGGTCGACAAACATCTCGAATACTTCGACTATACGGGCATGGACTTGGTCAAAATCCAATACGAAAAAGTATTTCCCCATCGTCCGGAGATCGTCTCGCCCGTTGACTGGGAGAGGATGCCGCGCTATGGTGAAGAATTTTACGCCGATCATTGGCAGATCGTGGAAAAGATCGTCGCGGCAAAGAAAAAAGAAGCGCCGATCGTGATGACACTTTACTCTCCCTTCATGTGTGCGGGGCACTCGATCACGGATGAGCTTTTGGTCAAACATTTGCGCGAAGACCCTGAGAAAACGAAAAAGGGATTGGAGATCATCACCGACAGTTTGATGCTTTTCGTGCAGGGCTGTATCGAACGCGGCGTGGACGGCTTTTATCACTCCACGCAAGGCGGTGAAAACTATCGTTTTGAAGGCTCCCCCATTTTTGAGCAGTATATCAAGCCCTATGATCTTGCCCTGATGAACGAAATCAACGCCAAATCTGACTTCAACATTCTGCATGTCTGTGATTATTGCGGCGAATACTCGACGATGGACGCCTATCTCGATTATCCGGGAGACATCGTTAGCAGCCCGCTGATGCTGGGCGGCGAAAGGCTCGCACCCCAAAAAGCTGCCGAGATATTCCAGCGCCCCATCATGGGCGGCCTGGACCGGCACGGTCTGCTCGCGCATGGCTCCAAAGAGGAGATTGTGACAGCCGTCAATGCACTTTGCGAAACAGCCCCCGAAAATTTTATTCTCGGTGCCGATTGCACGCTGCCCGGCGACACGGATTGGGAGAATCTCAAAATCGCGATTGATGCGGCGCATAACTACCAACGCTGATAACAAAAAACGCTCGTCAAATGACGAGCGTTTTTTGTTTTGAACCACGAAAGTGTGCCAGGAGTGACTGTCACTTGCGCTTTCTCTACAATGCGACAAGAAAAGATGCTGCTCGCAATGGCAGAGAGCAGCATCAAACTGAAGATGGCCTAAACAAAAATGATGCGTTCTACAATCTCATCGCGTTCGCGATCAGACTAATGATCAAGATCGTCACGATCGTTGCCACAAGGGTACCGCAGCCCCATCCCAGGGAAACTCTTCGACTCTGACCAGTTGTGATACCCGGCTCCAATCTGCGGATGTGGCGAACAACCTGACGACCGGCAAAAACACCGGTCAGGAACCAGATCACACCAACAAAAAGAAGGAAAACCAGCATTATTAGGAGAACGAGCACAATCGCTTCGCCGAGAGCACTCCCGATCCCTGCGCCAAGGCAATCGCCAAAACCAAGTCCATCACAATTCACTTCAGCACTTTGCACGCTGATCGCGCCGACCGCAACCATGATCGCGGTTGCAATGCCCGAAACGAGCATGCCCAAAGGACCACTAAACGCCCAAATCCGGATCGTTGGCGCCATATGCTTCCAGGAAATGCTGGGGGCGTTGGGACGCAGCGCCAGCATGGTAAACAGCCCAGCCAATAAACCGCCTGCAAATCCACCAACACCACCGCTGAGCACAATGACAAAAAGGGTCAGAAATGCTTCGCCGGTATTCGGGTCATCTTGAGCAAGCATCAAGATGAACAAAAGGGCGCTAACGATCATCCAAAAGGCGGCCCAACCGGTGCCCCAGGCAAATGCCCAACCGGGGATTTTCTGGAAAACAACATCCAAATTCACTTTGGCGTCTTCGCGCATAAAGGGTTTTTCGTAGCCTTCGACTTTGGCTGCCCCAACTGCGATCAAACCATCGACCAACACCTGAAAACTGTGGCTATAGCTGCCACTCCGCAGATCAAGTGTCTGAATGTCGTGAACAAGGGATGCGAATTCACCCGTCCATTCGCCGGGACGATAGAGCACCGGAATGATCGGTTTGCCCAACTCAAGCGCCTTGGTGACTTCTTCACGCACATAGCGCGATTCAGCCGCATCGGGGGAGAGCACCAGAATAAAGGCTTTGCATTCACGAATACCATCCATGATCTCAGCATGCCAGTCATGACCGACCTGTATCGCGGATTGGTCAAACCAGACCCCGGCAACCTGATGATCGAGATCGGCAGCCAGGCGGGCAACGAACTCCTGATCACGACGAGAATATGAAATGAAGATGTCTTTATTCATGGGGTGCTCCTTTATTGAGAAAGGGGAAAGCACAAAGATAATAACCGAAAATCACTATTAAATTCAATACGGCGCATAACTACCAACACTGATAATGAAAAACGCTCGTTACAAATTAACGAGCATTTTTTGTTTTGAACCGCGAAGGTCTGCCAGAAGAGACTGTCACCTTCGATGTCAAGCCAGACGATCAACCCTTTGGAAATGAGCTAGTTCACCATCCCAAAATCGTACCGCAGGTGACAGTCACTTGCGCTTTCTTTACAACCACACAATATGAAAGAGATGGTGCTCTCGATGGCAGAGAGTATGATCGAACTCAAGATTATCTAAAGAAACAGGAAAAACATTGGTGTTTTAATCACTTATGCAGCGAACTTTAGTAGCTTGGGTTGATTCTCGATTCTTCTTTCGATCAAAGCTTTTTTCTAATATAAATTCAATTCGCGCGCCTTCTTGGGCACATTTTCTAGGCATATTGCGCAACAACACAAAGACATCTTCTTTTCCATCATCTCTTTTTATAAAGGCAAAAGGTTTGCCCGGAATAAGAGGTTTCAATTTGCCTGAAATAAATTCTAAACCTTCCGTAGCCCCCTCTTGCCAGCGTTGATGACAAATTTTTGATAATTCTTTCACATCCGATGGCAAAACAGGATAGGGTTGCTCAGCATCTTTATACGCCTTAATAACGTCTTGCTCCAATTGAGCTAAATCTGATGAAATTGACCAACTGTTAGCAGCTCTAACTGCTTTTGCGAGCGCAACGTGTTCAGCTGCGATTTCTAATTTACTCATTTCAAGGGAAATTTTTCCAAGAGTAACAAAACACCCTAATTTATATTCATCATCTTGCGAGTTAGAAACTGCGTCAGTCATTATTCTAAAGGCCTCTTCAAGCTTCCCTCGCCTAAATTCAACATCCGCTAAGTCTGCCTTTATATACCAGCCCGCACGACGATGATCAAGAAGTTTCCGTAATTCTTCAGCACCTTCTTCAAGCTGTCCCTTACCCACCAACGCAAGCGCAGCTGTACGCGCTAAAAATAGCTCGTTTGGAAATTCGGAGAGTCCCTGCTGTGCAAATACCCTAGATTCATCAAATTGACCTAATTCAAGCAAAGCTTTAGCCCGGCCAACGTACCATGTTTCCCGTTCCGACATACCCCGCTTTCCGTTGAACATGCGAGCTTCTGCACTCAAATCACTTGAATTTATTTTATTTGCCCATTCTAAAACTACATCCCATTTCTTCTTACTTTTTGCCACTTTCATAACCGCCATTACAATCAAACGCACAGCAAAAATATCTGGATTCAACCTTATAATTTCACCTGCAAAATATAAAGTCTTTCCTAAATCACTCTCTTTTTTTGCTGGCTTAAGCTCTTTGTCATAAAGAACCCATCCCATCTCACGTTTCACATATTTATCTTCAGGAAATTTATCAAGAACTTCCTTAAGAATAGCCTCCGCGTCATTCAGCCTATTCAATTTCCGAAGACAAAAAGCATAGCGTTGCCCAAACATAGCAGTAGGTTTTTGTCTCCACAAGAAATCAAATTGATCAACTGCTTCAGTATACTTATTCTGATTACGCAAAGCCTCTGCCGTATCGTAGGTAGGAATGTTGTCGGTCATTTCGTCTCCCTCATAATTTCCTGAATTGTTTTGAAGTGCATCTTAGTAATTCGCTCAAGTCCTGGCTTACCCCAGCGCCTATAAACCTCCCTCCCAATATTTTTCACTTCATCAGCAGAAGATCCAAACGGAATACTAATTCCTGCTTTCGCTGTAAACTCTTTAATAGCGAGCACAAATTCTGCTCGCGCAATAATAGAAGCGGCAGCAACAGCAATATCCGACTCTGCATGATGCCTTTGCTCAAGGACAATCTCGCAATTTTCTGCTTTAAGAGCATTAATAACAAGTGATTCATCTCCAAATTGGTCAGAAATGGCTTTTACTACTTTTTGCTTTTTGCTTAGTTTACAAATCACTTGAGCATGCCCCCAAGCTAAAAGGCGATTCAAGTTTCCGTATTGCTCATACAAGACATTATATTCATGAGGTAGCATCACAAGAACATCAACGACGCAATTTTCCTTTATAAAAGATGCTAATTCAAGAATTGTGGCATCTGACAAAGCTTTACTGTCTCGAACGCCACGCTTCGCAAGGAGAATTTCCATCTCTGGATTCGTTACTACGCCCGCAACAACTAAAGGCCCAAACAAATCGCCCTTACCAGACTCGTCAACTCCAATTTTCAACCCAACTGTATCTAAGTCTTTATCTAAAAAAGAACGGTATTTATCACAAACACTCTCTGCGTTTCCCCCTGAAACAATAATCATATTTGGATTATCGTTGGGAGCAACAACCACCAAGTTGGGCTTTTCAATAATCTCCCATGCATTCTTTCGTCCATCACCTTGCTCAGAAACAGAATACCCATCATTTTTTAGCTGCACAAATATTTTTTCGCGCTCAGCTTTGTCAAATTTAAATTCTTCCTCTGGTTTTACACCCTTATCACCCTTTTTTTTGGGCGGTAATAATTCTATTCCATCTCCAACAAAAACTGCATGTGCCCGTGTCATAGCTCTTAAAATTGTGGCAATTTCATGTTCAGCATCATTAAAAAGCTTCAATGTACTCAAAGAGAGAAAAGGATCAGAGTGCACAGCCTTATGCCTACATTTCCACGCAGCATCTAATCCAGTTGCTATCTCTCCAAATCTTTTTGGATCAGGCATGCGGTTCTTTATCTGATTTACCCACCCTCCAATCTCTATTTCATTTGCCCTTTTTGCTAAAGCATCCTCATGGGTGAGCCCAAGATGAACAGCCAGCTTCATCAAAAAGCCCTCATATGGTTTAGCAAAAGGCATAACCACTACAGAGTAGTCAGGCAAATTCCCTTTCGATCTTTGGAAAGCATTCCGAACACCAGCCGCAGCCAAAAGAGTGCGTTGATCATTTTCATAAAGAAATTCAACTACTTCTTTTTCAATATTTTGAAATAACCATTGAGTTGACTCATTTTCTGCTTCTGGCTGCTCTAAATATGATGTGACCGTATTTCTTTCAGACTCTTTTGCTAGATATCTAGAAGCGCGTTCTGGCAACGTTTGAATCAGGTGTATATCTAAAACATCACACACATTGTCAAATAGTTCTGTAGACAAACCTTGCACCATCAATGTTCCAGAATTATATTGTGAGATAGTTACGCGATTTCCGTCAAGTCGATTTTCAATGCGATATACATCAGCTGGCCCTGCTACTTCTTTATCTAAAATCTCACCAGGTAAATCGCTAATAACTTCACGAATCTTCTCAATATTTTCTGATAACACAAAATACTTAGAGATGCGATTTTGCGGCATCAAAACTTCATCTTTTGGAGAAGAGACTAAGCCTGCATCCCGTAAGTTCACCCACTCCGTAATAACGTCCTTAGTTTCACAGGCTCTTCCTTGAGGAGTAATCTTACCTGTATTAAAGAAGTTTACAGGTAACTGAATAAATCCATCTGTAATCACTACTTGCCGACCATGATCTATGTCCTTTTCTCTAACAATCTGCCAGCCTTTTTCTTGAATAAGTTTCTGAAAATCATCTAAGGAAGATATTAGTTTTTTTTCCATAAAACACCCTTATCTAATTACAAATGTGACTAATCTACATTAATCTTACAGTGAAAACTACTAATTACTATTTCACAAGGAACAAAACTAGCACAATTTTACCCCCTAAAACCCCTCCGCCACATACTCACCCCAAACAGCGCGCAAAACATTCGCAATTTCTCCTAGCGTCATATCATGCTCAACCGCTTCTATGAAGAGCGGCATCAGGTTCTCGCCGCCTTTGGCGGCGGTCTCCAATCGTCCGCGTAACTCGGCAACTTTTTTCTCGTCCCTGTTTTCTCTCAACTTCGCCAACTTTGCGCGCTGGGCCTGCTCAATGGCGGGGTCAACCGAAAGCCGCTCGATGTCAATCGTCTCGTCCACCTGGAATTTATTCACACCAACGACGATCTCTTCTTCTCGCTCGATCGCTTTTTGGGCGTCATAGGCTGCGTTCTGGATCTCGCGCTGCATATAGCCCTGCTCGATCGACGCCAGCGCGCCGCCCATCTCGTCGATCTTGGCGATGTAAGCATCGGCGGCTTTTTCCATCTCATCGGTCAGGTATTCGATGTAGTACGACCCCGCCAGCGGGTCGACCGTATCCGCGACGCCCGACTCGTGCGCGATGATCTGCTGGGTACGCAGCGCCACGCGCACGGATTTCTCGGTCGGCAGCCAGAGCGCTTCGTCCATGCTGTTGGTGTGCAGGGATTGCGTCCCGCCGAGCACAGCCGCCAGCGCCTGAATGGTGACACGCGCAACGTTATTTTCGGGCTGTTGGGCGGTTAATGTGGATCCGGCGGTCTGGGTGTGGAAGCGCAGCATCCACGATTTGGGGTTTTTCGCCCCGAAGCGCTCTTTCATGGTACGCGCCCATATTCGACGTGCTGCGCGGTATTTGGCAACTTCTTCTAGAAGATTATTGTGCGCGTTAAAGAAGAACGACAACTGCGGGGCGAAAGAATCGACGTCCAACCCGGAATCGATGGCCGCCTGAACATAGGCCATCCCATTCGCCAGTGTGAAAGCCATCTCTTGCACGGCGGTCGACCCCGCTTCGCGGATGTGGTAACCCGAGATGCTGATCGTATTCCAACGCGGGACTTCGCGTTGGCAGTATTGGAAGACATCCGTGATCAGCCGCATGGAAGGTTTGGGCGGGTAGATATACGTCCCACGCGCAACATATTCCTTGAGAATATCGTTCTGGATCGTGCCGCGCAGCTTGCTGATATCCGCGCCCTGTTTTTTGGCAACGGCGATGTACATGGCGAGCAAGATCGCAGCCGGGGCATTGATCGTCATCGAGGTAGAAACTTTTTCGAGCGGAATCTCGTAGAATAACTGTGACATGTCTTCAAGGGACGAAATCGAAACGCCAACTTTACCCACTTCCCCCATTGCCATCGGATCGTCGGCATCGTAGCCGATCTGGGTCGGGAGATCGAAGGCAACCGAAAGACCGGTTTGTCCCTGCGCGAGCAGATAGCGGTAACGTTCGTTCGACTCTTCTGCGGAGGCGAAACCGGCATATTGGCGCATTGTCCAGAAGCGGCTGCGGTACATGGTCGGCTGGACGCCGCGCGTAAACGGGTATTCGCCCGGGAACCCAAGCGATGCCATTTTATCGGCATCCACTTCAGGGTCAAGTGCCGCACGCGGTACTTCTATCCCGGAAGATGTTTTGAATTCTTCCTTCCGCTCGGCAAATCTCTTCAGAGCAGGCGTGAGTGTTTCTTCTTCCCAACGTTTACGTTCATCTTGAGTTGTCATTTTTTCACCATGTTTTTAGGATTTCTCTCCATTATAATATCAAGCAGTGCGTTGCACTTAAAGAGCGCATAAGTGCCCCGAAGGGGTATGCACGACGGGTCTGTTAGAAAAAACGATCTGCAACGCGGGTCTGCATAAGGAGTTTTTCATGAAAACAATCGCAAATATTGCTGCAACTATTTTGATTTTTTTTGGTGTGATGTTCATTTGGGGGGCATTTGGCTCCAATCCGCAACCGGCGTGGATCTGCGTGGGGAGCATCAGCGTGCTGATCGGCTTCGGCTTGATCTGGTTCGCACAGCGCAAGGGAAAACAGGATGCGACCGCTGGTGCACAAAATGTTTCACTCAATATCGACCTGCCCGGTGAAATCAAAATGGAAACGATGAAATGTGAAGCCTGTGGCGGTGCGATTACAAGCAAGAATATCGAAATGCAGTCCGGTGCACCAATGGTGGTTTGCCCCTACTGCGATACGACTTATCAGTTAAACGAAGAACCGAAATGGTAGGCAAGTTACAAGTCGCGGAACACAAGTGAAACGAAAACCTTTTGCGGTATTGATTTTTTTCCTGCTCATCCTGAGCCTGACATCCAATGTTATGGCGCAGGAAGAGGCTGCCTATTTGTTTACGCTGGAAAAGGAAGAGGTGCATGTTTTCTATAACGAAGAAGGTTTGATGTCGTTGGACTATCTTTTCGTTTTCGAAAACGCCCCCAACGGTCACGTGATCGATTTTGTGGATGTGGGCATGCCTAATTACTATTGGGATATTTTCTCCGTATACGCCGATGTGGATGGTAACTATGCTGCCGCATCCAGAGACGACTATATGGGGATCGGCTCAGGGTTTGCTGTCGTGTTGGGTGAGTATGCCATCCCCCCCGGTGAACGGGCATCCGTGCATGTCTATGTCGAGGCAATATATGCTGAGCTTCACCAGGACGACAATGATAAAGACTACGCCAGTGCCGTTTTTGGCACAACCTGGTTCGGAACAACCTATGTCACCGGCACCACCGACCTGACCGTTTCGCTGCATTTACCCCCAGGTGTGCAACCTGACGAACCGCGCTATCATCTTCCCCAGAGCTGGGCGGGAGAACAAACGCCCGAGGCCTACATCGACGAAAGCGGCAACATCACATACACATGGCATGATCCCAATGCCAATGGCTACACCCAATACTTATTCGGCGCATCCTTTCCAGACAGTTACGTTCCCGAAGAAGCCATTACCAGACCGATAACCTTCTGGCAGCGCATCACGTTCTCGCTGCGGAAGTTTTTCAACCTTAGAACCCTAATCCCTCTTGCCGCTCTTGGTTCGCCGCTCGCTTTCCTCGTCATTGATATTATCAGAACACGCAGACGCAGAATCGCATATCTGCCGCCCAAGATCGCCATCGAAGGGCACGGCATCAAACGCGGTCTCACAGCCCCCGAAGCCGCCATCCTGATGGAGTTACCGCTTGATACCATATTGGCAATGATCCTCTTCGGCGTTATCAAAAAAGGTGCCGCCACCATCACCAGCCGGGACCCACTCGAAATCGAAGTGACCGAGCCACTGCCCACAGGCTTGCATCAATACGAAGAAAATTTTCTTTCATCGTACAGGAAAAACACCGATACCCTGAAAGTATCCTCAGCTTCAACAATCGCCTATCTTGTACAAAGTGTCAACCATAAAATGAAAGGCTTCAGCCGCACGGAAACCATCGCCTATTACAAAAAGATCATGAAAAAAGCCTGGGAACAGGTCGAAAACGCCGGCACCCCCGAAGTCAAAAGCGAACACTACAGCAAAGGTATTGAGTGGATGATGTTGGACAAAAAGCACAAAAACCGCATACAGGACATCTTCCGCAGTGAACCTGTCTATGTCCCACTTTGGTGGAGCCGCTACGACCCCACCTTCAAACCTGTTTCCGCCAACACAACATCTGCCCAAACCTCGCTATCCGGCAGCAAGAGCACGATGCCAGCCTCTTCACCACCATCACTCTCCATGCCCAAACTGCCCGGCGCCGACTTCGCAGCCTCGATTGTCATCGGTACACAAAACTTTTCGCAAAAGGTAATCGGTAATCTAACCGACTTCACCACTTCAGTGACCAGTATCACCAACCCAGTCCCCGTCTCCAAAATTCGCAGCAAATCTGGAAGCTACCGCTCCAGCAGCAGCAGGAGCAGTGGTCGCAGCGGTGGTGGCAGCAGTTGTGCTTGTGCCTGCGCCTGTGCAGGGTGTGCCTGTGCCTGCGCCGGCGGCGGACGCTAACCCCCTATGAGCCGACAATTTACACCCCGAAAGATGTGACATATGAAAGCACAGCAATTTCTAACCGGGTTAAAACGCCTGGCAAACGGTATCAGGCGTGCAGAAAGTATTAACGACTACACCGAGATGCTGCAAGAGAGCATCCTGAGTTGGCAGAAGGTTGAAAAGCGGCACAAAAGACCGCCCTGGGATGATCCGATCATGGACTTGATCTTTCGCTTTGATTGCAGCCAAGTCAGAATTGGTAATTTTTACTTACTCCCCCCGTCTGATAAACCTTTTATGGGTGACGTATACCAATTCTTGAGCGGACCCTGGGATTTTTACGTTGCTCGTAATACCCATGATGTTTATTCGTTTTACTATAAAGAAGCCTGGCCCTCACCTATGGGCTTGGAAAGCGAAGCATTTCTTACAGGCTTGTTTTATCATGCCGAATATCTGACCCAGCTAAAAAAGGACATCACCCCGGAAGCTCACGCAGCACTTGATGCCCAGTACTCACCAATGATGAAGAATGCAACACTCCCACTGCGGCGTAAGGTAAAAATCAAGGCCTAATTTTTTCAAATCCGACGTCTGATGCGTACTATCCATGCATTAATCGTGTATAAATATTAGAAAGCACATGATACTGAAAGAATCAACAAAAAGGAGTTCTTTAATGAAAAAACGTTTTCTCCCTCTTCTCCTTCTTTTTATACTCGTTTTTGGCATTACAGGCAGCGTCTCTGCTCAATCCTACTCTTTTGCATTGGAAAAAGAAGTTGTCAATGTCTACTGGAACAGTGACGGCTCGATGTCGCTGGATTACGTCTTTACCTTTAAGAATGATTCAGGCGCACATGCAATCGACTTTGTAGATGTCGGCTTGCCCAACAATAGCTACCGCATGAGTTCGATCTATGCGGATGTGGACGGGAATACTGTTGATATTTCCAGTGACTATCAGGGCAACGGCACCGGCGTCGCCGTCGACATGGGGCGCTACGCCATCCCGGCTGGCGGACGCGGCAATGTGCATATTTATATCGGCTATATCGACCGCGTCCTACATCCCGATGACGACGACGAGAATTACGCCAGCGCTGTCTTCGGCACAACCTGGTTTGGCGGCCAATATGTGAGTGGCAGCACCGACCTGAGTGTCACCATGCACATGCCGCCAGACGTCCAACCAACCGAACCGCGCTATCACATCCCCGAAAATTGGGTTGGCGCGCAAGAACCAGAGATCAAAATCAACAGCGACGGGCGCGTTTCCTACACATGGCACAGTCCGAACGCCAACGGCTACACCCAATATACTTTCGGGGCATCCTTCCCGAAGAGCTATGTGCCTGCCTCGGCGATTGCCAGCCCTTCGATTTTTGAACGCTTGGGAATAAGTGTGGATGATGTGATCGGGTTTATGGTCTTCTGCTGCTTTGGCTTATTCTTCTTCGGCATCCCGGCTCTCTCTGTCGCCCAATCCCGCAAGCGCAAAATGAAATATATGCCCCCTAAGATCGCCATCGAAGGGCATGGCATCAAACGTGGGCTAACCGCTGTCGAATCCGCTGTCCTGATGCAGGAACCGCTCGATAAAGTGATGACGATGATTCTCTTCGGCGTGGTCAAAAAAGGCGCAGCCGAAGTCACCAGCCGTGACCCTGTCAAACTGAAAGTTGCCGACCCTCTGCCAGAAAAGCTGCACGACTACGAACGAAAGTTCTTAGATGCATTCGCAGATGGTAAAAACAACCGTGCAGCGCAACGCAAACAACTCCAAAAAGTAACCATCGGTCTCATCAAGAGCCTTGAGACCAAAATGAAAGGCTTCAGCCGCAAAGAAACCGTCGCCTACTACAAGAACATTATGGAACGCGCCTGGAAGCAGATCGAAGCCGCCGGCACGCCTGAAATGAAAAGCCAGATGTACGACGAAGCCCTCGAATGGACCATGTTGGATAAGGATTACGATCAGCGCACACGCGACGTCTTCCGCACGGGACCCGTTTACGTGCCCATGTGGTGGGGACGCTACGACCCCGGATTTGGCCGTGGCACCGCCAAAACAGCATCTGCCCGCCCCATCTCATCCGGCGGTAAAAGCCTCGCTTCGTCCATGCCCCAACTCCCCGGCGCAGATTTCGCCGCATCGGTGGTCGGTGGCGCCCAAACCTTCTCCGAGAAAGTGATCGGCAACATCAACGACTTCACTGGCAAAGTAACCAACGTCACCAACCCCCCGCCCCCGCCACCCAAATCGAGTGGACGCAGCGGTGGTGGTGGCTGCGCCTGCGCCTGTGCCGGTTGTGCCTGTGCCTGTGCGGGTGGAGGACGGTAAGGGGTTATGTTTTGGGTTATCTTAGGATTTTTTAGCATCATACCTTTGGTCGTTTTAATATCCAATTGGAGAAAAATCGTCAACCCAATCATAGAGATTACCCATGAAATAACCGTAAATGACCGGAAGAAAGAGTATTTTCCTCCTCAGATAGCTATTGAAAGTTTCGGTATCCAGCGCAACTTAACAATAGTCGAAGCTGCCATTCTATTGGAAAAGCCATTTGATCAAATCTTGAGTCTTATACTGAAAAGCTTGATAGAGAAAAACGCCCTGAAAATCGTATCTATATCCCCTCTAAAGCTTGATGTGGAGACGCTTTTCCCAAAAGACGTCTTGAATTACGAAAGAGATTTTGCTAGAGCCTGTAGAAAAAGAAACAATAAACAACGGCAAGATGATTTGCGCAGAGTCACGATTGACCTAATAAAAAGCGTAAATATGAAAACGAAAGGATTTTCGAGACAAGAGACAATTGAGTACTACGAAGATATCCTTGACTATCCTTTAGCAGAGATAATGGATAGCGATATTCTTACCATTGCTAACTTATTACTTGAACCTCTTGACAAATTTACCGATATGGTCACAAAAGAAACGAATCCTTATTCAGATGCACCTGTTTTTGAAGAACCTCCTGAATATCTAAGATCCAGACATGGAGGTAGCGGAGGACACCTTGGAAGAGGCTCTTGCGCGAGTTGTGCTTGCGCCGGTTGTGCCTGCGCTTGTGCGAGTTGCGCCTGCGCCTGTGCCGGCGGCGGAAGGTAGTTTTACTGGTATCTTTTAAAGAGGTAAATAAATATGTTTAATAAACTGTTTCAGAAACGAACTACGAACAATATCCCTTCTGGGCTTTTTCACTACCAACACGAAACGGACGAGGAGAAATCGCGCATCCATTTGCGACTTGACCCTGACGGGCACGGAACGTTGATCGTCAACGCCAATCAGGTCATGCATTTAAATCCCACCGCTGCAATGATGGCATATCTACTCCTTGAAGAGAGAAACGAAAAGGAGATCGTTGACACGGTGCGCAAATCGTATAACGTCAAAAGAGAGCAGGTTTTAGCTGATCTTGAAACCTTGAACTTTCAACTGGATAACCTGATCCGTCCCGATGGCGCTTGCCCGATCCACGAGTTGGACTTGGAGATGAAGATGCCCTTCAGCGCCCGACCGACCGCGCCCTATCGCATGGATTTGGCCTTGACCTATCGCTGCAACAACGATTGCGCTCACTGCTATAACGCCCGCGAACGCACCTTCCCGTCCATGACGGTGGATGAGTGGAAAAAAGTGATCGACACAACCTGGGATTTGGGCATCCCGCATATCGTCTTTACGGGCGGGGAACCAACCTTGCTCGACTATCTGCCGGAACTGATCGCTTATGCCGAATCGAATGGTCAGATAACGGGACTAAACACAAATGCACGTCGTTTGGCGGATAAAAACTATCTCGACAAACTGGTCTCTGCTGGCCTGGACCATGTTCAAATCACGGTCGAATCGGATGATGCTGATATCCACGACGCAATGGTCGGTACGAAGGGCGCACATAAGCAGACCATCCAAGGCTTAAAAAACGTCCTTGAAAGCCCGCTCTATGTGATGACGAATACGACCATGCTGCAAGACAATGTGCATACGATCCCCGCGACGCTGGAATTTCTGGCAGAGATCGGCGTGCCAACCGTCGGCTTGAATGCGCTGATCTACTCCGGGCGTGGTGAGAATGTGGGTACAGGGTTGCCCGAAAGTGAACTCGAACCGTTGCTCGAAATCGCAAAGTTGAAAACCGACATGCACGGGCAAAAACTGATCTGGTATACGCCGACGCAGTATTGCAACTTTGACCCACTAAAGCTCGATTTGGGCATTAAAGGTTGTTCGGCGGCACTCTACAATATGTGCGTGGAACCAGACGGCGCGGTGCTGCCCTGCCAGTCGTATTACACGCCGGTTGGCAATATCCTGCACGATAGCTGGGATTCGATCTGGAATCACAAGCTCTCGGTGCAGTTGCGCGAACGACAGAATCTGCCGACGAAATGCAATGCCTGCGACCTGTTGCAGGAATGCGGCGGCGGCTGTCCGCTGCAATTTGAAGAAGAGAGTTTTGTAAAGTTGGATTTGCTGGAAAGTATTTAGTCAGAAAGACACTAAGATAAAAACTTGGCTCCCTTCGCGCCTTCGCGGTCGTAGGAGTTGGGCACAACTTGATGATAGAAAATTCCGCACAAGACAACACAAGAGACCATCAAAAAAATCAACGCATGGTCAGAGACGCAGGAGGTGTAAAACGAAGATACCCAAAACAGCTTCCATCCATTTCTTATTCTTTATTTATCGAAAGGAATCCTAATGAAAAAACTTAAACTTGCACTATCATTGGCTTTCGCCCTGCTCTTTATTTTGGGCTGTCAACTTGCATCTGGAGACACGCCCACTGAAGCTCCAGCCACAAACAATAGTAATGAAGAACCAGTAGCTGCACCGACCCAGGCACCAATCAACACTCCCATCCCTGAGCCAACATCCCCGCCTGCGCTTCAATCGGGTGATCTTATTTTCCAAACCAACTTCAACGACATCAGCGACTGGCAACCAGTTACAAAGAATGATGAAGCGAGCTACAAAACCGAAGTGCGTGGCAATGGCTTGTACATCGAAGTCCCAAGCAAAAATGATTACTGGTACGGCTATGCCCCCCTCGACATGCACTACAGTGATGTCCGCATCGAAGCCGATGTCGAATTGGTCGGCGGAACCAACTACACCTATATCACCCTGACCTGCCGCTCTTCTGATGCGGGCGAATATGTCTTCTTCATGGACGCTGGCGGCTACTATCAGATCGGTAAATATACCTATGGTGATGAGGCCAACTACGAACAATTAGCCTATGGCGGCAGCACTGAGATCAAAGTTGCCAAAAATCCCAATCACTTAACGGCCATTTGTAAAGCCAACAATTTAGCCTTGCTGATTAATGGAAAACAGGTTGAAAATGTACAAGATTGGCAGCTCACCGAAGGAATGGTCGGCATTGGCGTCGAAACAGTAGATAATCCGCTCTCAAAGGTTATGTTCCACAACCTCGAAATTTATGTTCCTTAGCAAGAAATCTCCCTGTATTTTTACAGGGAGAAGCAATTATTTATTTTCTCCGCAATAACCCAGTAAGAAAAGGAGCGTTCAATGAGTATTCTGACCAGCATCCGAGATTTCTTCACATCTGCAAAACCTTTGCCTGCTGATGTTTTGCATTTTCAATCGCCAGCAGATGACGAAATCCCCTACCGGCTGCATTTGCGCATGCACGACGATGGCAGCAGCCTGCTCGTCGTCAATGCTGCCACGATCCTGCATCTCAACCCTACCGCCACCGAATATGCCTATCACTTCATCAAAGGCACACCAGAAGAGGACGCCGCCAAGGCAGTCGCCAAACGTTACCGCGTTAACAAAGCACAAGCCTTGCAGGATTATCAACTTTTCTCCGAGCGGATCGAAAGCCTCGTCCACACTGAAGACCTTGACCCCGTATCCTATTTTGGATTTGACCGCGTCGCCCCCCATTCGGCTGGATTAACTGCTCCGCTACGTTTGGATTGCGCCCTAACCTATGCCTTGCCCGATGGCAGCTCCGCCGACGATGCCCCCACGAAACGCGTCGACCGTGAACTTGCCACCGCTGAATGGACATCGATTCTCGACAAAGCTTGGGCAGTTGGCATCCCGCACGTCACCTTCACAGGCGGCGAGCCGACTCTGCGTGACGACCTGCCCGAACTGATCGAATACGCTGAAGCGAAAGGCATGGTCAGCGGCTTACTCAGCAATGGGCTAAAACTTGCCGACAAAGCCTATCTCAACACCCTGCTCCAAACGGGATTAGACCACCTGCTCTTCATCCTGCAACCCGATAACGAAAAATCGTGGGCCGCCCTTGACGTGATCTTGCCCGAAGACCTGTACACCACCGTCCACCTGACGATCAATGACGAGACGGCGCCCAATATCCCAGCCACGCTCGAACGCTTGGGACAACTCGAGATCAATTCGCTCTCACTTAGCGCCTCTCCCGATCAAGCGGAGACGCTGCAACTTGCACGGGAACAAGCCGCAAATATGGGCGTCTCGCTGACCTGGGATCTACCCGTTCCCTACTCCGCACATCATCCCGTTGCGCTGGAAACCGTCGAAGAGAACGTCCCCGATGGCGCAGGCAAGGCCTGGCTCTACGTCGAACCAGACGGAGACGTACTCCCCACACAAGGCATGGCAGATGACATCCTGGGCAACTTCCTGCATGATGATTGGAGTCAGATCTGGAAAGCAGCATGACCAAAAAGCATCTTTCCCCTTTAGCTTGGCAAATATCCATTGGCGCTCTTTTATTCATTGCACTCACTTTGGCAGGTACACGCTATCTAAGGGGAGGCATTGATTGGTATGAAACTTTTTACCCTACGGGACAAGCTGTCTTATCGGGGAAAAGCCCGTATACACTAATTGGGTTTCGCTATGTTCCTTGGGCTGTTATCCCTATTCTTCCTTTTGCCTGGTTACCGCCGGATGTAGGGCGGGCTGCTTTTTTTGTGTTTAGCCTACTTGCTTTCGCGTTTGTAGCTTATAAAATGGGCGGCAACCCGATTGTGGTTGGCGCATTTATAGTATCGCCACCAGTTATCCACTGTGTACTTAATGCCAATATTGATTGGATGACGTTACTCGGGTTCGTTTTACCTCCCCAAATAGGTCTTTTCTTTGTTGTGATCAAACCACAGCTAACCGCCGGGGTGGTTCTATTTTGGCTTATAGAAGCATGGAGAAAAGGCGGTCTAAAGGAGGCGGTGCGTGTTTTTGCGCCTGTTTCTATTACCATTCTGCTTTCCTTTGTTTTCTTTGGCTTCTGGCCCGAACGTTTTCTTGCACCGATTGGTTTCGGTTGGAACGCCAGCCTATGGCCCATGTCTATTCCTATTGGATTAGTATTATTAACCAAAGCTATTCGCCAACGCTCTGACCATCTTTCAATGGCAGCTTCGCCTTTCCTTTCACCTTATGTTCTTCTACATTCTTGGTCTGGAGCACTCATCTCTCTGGCGGATTCAACAATAGATATGCTTGCAGCAGTTGTCGGACTATGGATATTAGTAATCATTCGCAGCATACAGATGTTTGGATAAACACCCTATGGATGAAAAAAAAGAAAATACCGCAAAATCCCGTTTCGAGAACGGCTATGCTTGTTCGCAATCAGTTTTATCCACATTCGCGCCAGAGCTGGGCTTAGACGAAGAAACCGCCTTTAAGATCGCATCCGCTTTTGGCGGCGGGATGGTGCGGCACGGCGAAGTCTGCGGTGCCGTCACCGGCGCATTAATGACTCTAGGCCTGAAATTTGGCAGCCCCAATGCCGATGACGAAGAGGCAGTGCGCTCTGCCAGCCAAGAATTTATGCGCCGCTTTGAAGAGGAAAAAGAATCACTCCTTTGTCGCGAGCTACTTGGCTATCACCTGATCGTGCCGGAAGAACGTGAAAAAGCGCGTGAGAGCGGCGTCTTCCAGACCACCTGTCCTTTTTTGGTGCAACGGGCGACAGAATTGACAAAAGAAATTTTGGAGCGCTAATTCGATAATTACATAAGCCTTGCAAAGGGAGAAAAACATAAACCATTTTGCTACAATTAAGTTGCCCTATTCTCACCTACAAAGAGGAGGCAGCGAATGGAAATGGAAGACAGACGAAAACTCCCGCGCAAATATCTGATGGCCTATTCATCGGTTTATGAGCAGAGCACCGGCAAAATCATTGGGTATCTCAGCGACTTGAACACTGCCGGACTAATGCTGATTGGCAAAGAAAGTATCCCCCCTGATACCGAGATGAAATTGCATCTCGACCTGCCTGAGATGCCGAATATTAGCGACACATATCTGCGCGTAAAAGTGCGCGTGGTACGTAGCCATCCCGATCTCGACCCTCGCCTTGTAAATATTGGCTGCGTCTTCATTGATCTGCCTGAAGAAAAACAACCGGTCATCAATGCGATGATCGAAACCTACGAGTTCCGCCGCGAAAACACGAATTAAAGATTCCTGCATGGAAAAACTGCCTCCCTACAACGCCTACTGGGTCATTCCCGATCAATTTATGGCAGGCGAATACCCAGGTCATCGCTACAACGAGGAAAAGACTCCGTTGCGATTGGAAGCCCTGCTCAAAGCGGGCATCACCACCTTCATCGATCTAACCGAACCACACGAGCGCATCCCCTACGAACAAACCCTTCGCCAGTTGGCAAGCTATTACCACCTTCCTGTTAACTATCAGCGCTTCTCAATCGGAGATTTTGGCATTCCCTCGCATGATAAAATGCGCGCTATTCTTGATACCATCCACAGCACACTGGCAGCGGGCGAAAAGCCCTATATCCACTGCTGGGCGGGGCTGGGGCGCACGGGTACAGCCGTCGGCTGCTTTTTGGCAGAGCGGGGCTTAAGCGGCGACGAAGCCCTGCACAAAGTGGATCAGCTTTGCCATTACGCCCCATCACCACAAACTGAAGAACAAAAAGATTTCGTCAGAAACTGGAAATAAGCCCCTTTTTTTTATGAACTGGCACACACGCTACAGCCAACAAGCCAACTGGACAGACGAATTACGCGCCTATATTTTTGAGCAAATCGGAATAGATAAAACCACACGTATGCTCGAAATCGGATGCGGAACGGGGGCAATTCTTGAAAGACTGCATACACCCGCGCACGGACTCGACATCCGGTTTGCTTCCCTGCAAGAGGCGCAACACCACGCCCCCACATCTCCCATCACCTGCGCCGATGCGCTCTCTCTCCCCTACGCAGATGCCAGCTTCGACGTGATTTTCTGCCATTTCCTTTTTCTCTGGCTGCCTACGCCACAACAAGCTCTGGCTGAGATGATGCGCGTCATCCGCAAAGACGGGTATATCATCGCCTTTGCAGAGCCGGACTACACCCAGCGTGTGGATAAACCTGCCGCGCTGACAGAACTCGGCGTGTGGCAACGTGATGCGCTGCTGGTACAGGGCGCCGACCCTGCTATGGGGGCAAAGTTAGCGGAACTCTTCTTCAATGCAGGGATACAGATCATTGAAACGGGACCCATTTCAATGTCCACGCGCGAGACGTTTGATGTCAAAGATTGGAAAATAGAATGGGATGTGCTCGAAGCCGATCTGGTAGGCAAAATCCCGGAGAAGCGCATCCAAAAAATAAAGGAATTAGACCAGCAAGCATGGCTCGCCGGAGAGCGGGTTTTGCACGTCCCAACGTACTATCTTTGGGCGCGCATGGCAGGGGGATAATGCAGTATAATGCCACCAATATTTAATGGAGGCATTTTTTTGGACACTTTTCAAAACGCAAACGCAGAAATTCCGACCCAACCGACTGAAGAAGTTGAGGCAGCAGGGCGTAATTATTGGCGTTTTCTTTTAGACCTTGCAGAGACACTGCTTTTATCAGTGGTTCTTTTTCTTGGTATTAACGCCGTTACGGCCCGCGTGATGGTGGAAGGTTTTAGCATGCGCCCCACACTCGACGATGGGGGCTATGTTCTCGTCAACAAGATGGCTTTCCGCTCTTCGCTACCCGAGTATGGCGATATTATCGTTTTTCATTTCCCGATTGACCCCAATCAGGATTTCATCAAACGCGTGATCGGCTTACCCGGTGATACGGTTGCTGTCCGCGACGGGAAAGTAATCGTCAACGATTACAGCTTGGACGAGCCATATATCGCGGCAGAGCCACTCTACATCGGGCGCTGGACTGTGCCCGAAGGACAGATTTTTGTATTGGGCGATAACCGCAACAACTCCTCCGACTCACACTCGTGGGGTGCGGTGCCACTGGAAAATATTGTTGGGAAAGCCGTAGTAGTCTATTGGCCCCCGCCCAACTGGCAAATTATCAAGCATATCCAAATCGAGATTGTTACCCCGTAGGTACACTGATGCTTTCCGAAACATACCCATGCAAAGAATGCCAGGCCGGAATTGTACGTCCCAGCTATGTAACTTATTTTACATGGCTTAAGGATGATCTGATCACCGTGCCAAATTTTCCGGCGTGGGTTTGCGACGTCTGTGGTAAACGTGAATACGACAAACGCGCTATTGCTTGGTTAACTATGCTGCTTAATCCCAATGCGGGCCATTCGCCCAAGCCAAAAGACAAGCCCTTCGATTCTCATAAAAAGAGTGATGGCTTGCCACCATCCAGGCCTTCAAGCAAATAAACAAAAAAGGAAAAATGCATGGCTTCAAACGTATCCCCTCGCACACATCGCTTCGTATCCGTCGACATGCTCACAACCAGCTATCGAGTTGTGGGAAAAATGATGGTCTCCAATACAGGTGTGATCGGTTTGTTGAACAACCCAAATTCTTCTTTTATAGAAATTCACGATGCTCGTCTGGCACGCATCCACATGCCCACCAAACTCGCAGACCACTTCGACGTTATCCGTCTCACAAAAGAACGTCTTTATATAGTAAGCTTGAGCAGAGAAGAAGATATTGGGCCGCAGGCGCTCGCACGTGGCGGCTATGCCCAAACACGGCAATATCCCGTTTTTATCACTGCCCAAAACTACGAAATGGAAGGCAATATCGAATGGCAGGGTCGCTTTGATTTCAGCCTACTAATGCTGGAAGGAACGCGCGATTTTGTGCCACTCTACGACGCCAACATCACGGGCATTTTGATCCCCACACTAAAAATCGAAGCTCCCGTTGCGCTCTTCAATCGCAAACAACTTGACCTGATGGGATTACTCAATCAGCGAAAAGACGAAGAATAGCGCGGTACATTCCTGATTTAGGCTTGCATCCATCATCTCAACTATTTCCAGAAAATAAACCTATCCCGTTAAATCACCCCATGAGCATACGCATCCTTGCCATAGAAAGCTCCTGCGACGAAACAGCTGCCGCCGTTATCGAAGATGGCCGCGCACTGCTGGCATCTACGGTCGCATCACAAATGGAGATGCATGCCCGCTTTGGCGGCGTCTTCCCCGAAGTTGCCTCGCGTCAGCATGTACTCAGCATCACCTCCGTCATTGAGCAAACCCTCGCCGAAGCACATCTGACTCTGAACGACATTGACGCGATTGCCGTCACACGTGGGCCTGGATTAGCAGGCTCTCTCGTCGTTGGTGTGAACGCCGCCAAAGGGCTGGCGCTCGGCGCAGATCGCCCGCTGGTGGGCGTGAACCACCTCGAAGGACATCTTTATTCTGCATGGGTACACAAAGCCACTGAAAACGCACCGTCGGAACCAGAGTTTCCACTAATGGCCTTGCTCGTCTCCGGCGGGCACAGCGAACTGAACCTGATGAAAGATCATCTACAATATGAACGTCTCGGAGCAACTCTCGACGATGCAGCAGGGGAAGCCTTCGACAAAGTTGCCCGCACCTTAGGACTCCCCTACCCGGGCGGCCCCTCCATCCAGAAAGCGGCCCAAGACGGCGATCCAAACGCTTTCAGTTTCCCGCGCTCATGGTTGGGCAATAGCTGGAATTTCTCATTCAGCGGGCTGAAGACGGCTGTCCTGCGCGAGGTGCGTAAGCTCGAAAAAGAAGAGAAAGACCTCCCTGTTGCTGATTTGGCGGCCAGCTTTCAAGCGGCTGTTGTAGATGTGCTCTTCACGAAAACAATCAAAGCTGCACGCGAATATAATGCGAAGGAAATTCTGGTGGCGGGTGGGGTTTCGGCAAATGCCGCTTTACGAGCTGCCTTCCTGGGGCAGGATGAATTTCCCGTTAATATACCGCCCCTGGCGCTTTGTACCGATAACGCTGCGATGATTGCAGCAGCCGGTTATCAACGCTTTTTACACGGACAGATTGATAGCTTGAATCTCGATGTGCGCCCGACCTGGCCGCTCTCACAAGTATAGAAAAGGCATAAACCAGTATAAAAAAAGCTGCGGAGTTTCCGCAGCTTTTTTGTTGTTGGAGAGTTGGGTTATGGTTCCGGGGTTGCTTCCGGGGCAGCACCTGTCCACGAGAAGACACGTTCGGTACTCGGGGCTCCTGCCAATTCCCAGATCGGTTCGCCTTGTTCGTCCGTACCAACTTGGCGGACAGTGGTCACGTTCCAGCGCATGACGTGCGGAAGATTATCCTTCGGTCGGAAGGAAACAGGCACAATCAGTTTGGTATCGGTGACATATTCGATGATGCGACGTCCAGCACCTTCGGTGACGTCTTCAACTGTGACCTGATAGACTTCGTTATCGCGCAGGGTACCGATAGATGCCCATTGCAAAGTGACGATGTCATCTGCCAACGTGAAGGAAGCGCCATCGGCAGGCAGAAGCAAGTTCGGGGCGGGGTACGGGGGCGGCGTGGTGGGCGTGGGGGTCGGGCCCGGTGTGGCGGCACGCATGCAGAGCGGAATCTGAATCGTCATTCCCAAGAAGACGGTGTCCGTACTCAAATTATTGAAGGTTTTGATCGCATCTTGAGAAACAGCATAATTCGCGGCAATGCTGGAAAGCGTGTCGTTTTCCTGAACCGTGACAACCACTTTTTCGCAGGCAGCTTCTGTTGCTGCGATGCCTTCCAAGGTTGCCGTTGGCAATGGCGTAACCGTGGGTGTCGGATAGGGGATCTTCAAGGCCTGTCCAATCACAAGACTGTTGCATGAGGCCGGCAGGTTGTTAAGAATAATGATGCTCTGCACAGAAACGCCAAAAGTGACCGCGATGCCGCCGCAGGTATCACCAGAGGCAACTGTGTAATCAAAGGGTGGCTGGGCTGTCGCTGTTGGGACGAGGGTAGGCACGAGGGTCGCCGTGGCTGTAGGTGTGACGGTAGCGGTTACCGTAGCCGTTGGGATGGCTGTTGGTTCCACAGTACGCCCTGTCGCACGCAAGGTAAAGAAGACCGCAGCCGCACCAATAACCAGGAAGAAAGCCAAAAAGCCCAATGCGGCGGGCAAGCTGAGGGTGATCTTGGGCATGGTGCTCCCTTGCACCGATTTCTTCGTTTTTGCCGTAGTACCGGCTATTTCGAAGGTTGCGCCACAGACCAAACATCGGCTAGCGTTCTCGCCTAGGCGGGTTCCGCAAGTTGGGCAAGTTTTTGTTCTGGAAACATTCTCTTGTGTACTCATCGGGGCAAAATTATACCATCGAACGGAAAAAGGGAAGTGCGCTCACGAGAAAAGAGGAAAGAAGAAATAAGCATCTTTCTTCTTTCCTCTTGAGTGAAATCGTTTCCGAATGAACGTTATTTTATTACTTCGATTCCAGCACCTGAAACCACTTCGCCAACATGCCAGAGCGGCTGATTGAGTTCTTTGGCACGAGCGAGCATTGCATCCAGCCGCTCAGTAGGAACAGAGAGGAGCAAGCCGCCACTGGTTTGGGCGTCGAAGAGCAGCATGCGATTTTCTTCATCGATGCTTTCGTCGAAGGTGACGTGCTTTTCGAAGTAGAGACGATTATCTGATGAGCCGCCGGGGAAGGTCCAGGCTTCGGCGTATTTGCGGGCGCAAGAGATGAAGGGGATCTGCGAGAAGTTGAAGCGCAGTCCCACGCCGGAGGTAGCAGCCATCTCATGGGCATGGCCCAACAAACTGAAGCCGGTGATGTCGGTTGCACCGTGAACGCCAAAGTCGAGAGCAAGCTCGGAGGCGGTTTTGTTGAGGCGGCTCATCCAGCCAACCACTTCGGCGATCTCTTCGGGGGTAGCCTTCTGCTGCTTTATCGCGGTTGTGGTCGTACCAAATCCAAGCGGTTTGCTAAGCACGAGGGCTTCGCCAATCCGCGCGCCGCCTTTGGTCATCATCTTTTCTATTTCGGCAAAACCGAGCACGACCAACCCATACTTCGGCTCGTTATCGGTGATGGTATGGCCACCTGCAATCACAACGCCTGCTTCACGTGCTTTTTCGGCACCACCGCGCAAGATTTGACCTGAAATTTCAGGAGGCAAGGTGGGTGGGAGGGCGGTGACATTGAGGGCGAGGAAGGGACGCGCGCCCATAGCGTAGGCATCAGAAAGACTGTTGGCAGCCGCAACGGCCCCGTAATCGTAGGCATCATCCACAACCGGGGTGAAGAAATCGGTGGTAACAATCAAGGCACGTTTCTCGTCAATGCGCCAAGCGGCGGCATCATCGGGATCGCCTATGCCAACCAGGAGATCGGGATAATCGTCTGCCTGATAAACATCTTGAATAGGACGCAGAACCTGCGCCAGTGCTTCTGCACTTAATTTGGATGCTCAGCCAGCGCAGGAAGCCAGGCTGGTAAGACGAATTTCTTTGCCTGATGGTTTTGCTGCATCAACCATAGGGTTCTCCTTATTGATAATCTCATCACAAAAAAATGACGGCGTGGGTATTTTACTAGACCCGCGCCGTCATCTCAAGAGTTATTTCGGTATTCGTTAGGGAATTGCTGTAGGAACAACGGTTGTGGTGCTACCTGCCTCTGGAAGCGGGAAGAGGAAAGGTGAATCGCTGGGCAGCAACATGACATCAATATCGGCAGCAAGTTTCTGGATATATTCGTAGGTCAGCAGATCGGGATTGCTTTTGATGACAGCACTAATCTTTTCGAGTGCTGCGGCTTCGGCATTGGCCTGAATAATACGCGCATCTGCTTCACCTTGTGCGGCAATGACGGCCGCATCTGCAACACCTTGTGCTACCTGACGCGCTTGCTCAGCTTCCTGCTTTTTCGATTCGACCACAAAGAACGCTTGTTGCGCCTGTTGTTCAGCAATTTGTTTCTGTTCAACAGCTATGGCGTATTCTTCACTGAAGTGAATATCACGTAAAACGAAGTCAACCAGAACGAGATTATTCTCCAGGAACTTTTCTTCCAAGGTTGTTGTAATCAAACTTTCCAGGGAAGCACGCTCGGAACTGACAATCTCTTCGATGCCATACTGGGATGCAATATCACGAATGATACCGCGTGTTGTCGGGCGAACTAGCTCATCCTGATAACGGCTTTGCCAGTCAATATGCAGATTGACAACTTTTACGGGATCAACCTGAAAAATGACAGAAGCATCAATGAAGACTTCCTGCCCATCTTTGGTACGGGCACGGATCGAATCATCTCCGGAGAGTTGACCTTCACTCAATGCCGCCGACATTGTGTAGGTCTGACGTGAGATCGTATAGAGCCGCACGTTTTCACCCGGGACGATCCAGCGCAAGCCTGGGGTGATAGCGCTTTCAAGATAGCCATTCGGCGCACGGAACGCATACGGGGATATAACCACGCCGCGTTCATTCGGCTCGACAAAAACGATCCCGGCGCTAATGACAGAAATAACGGCAGCAAAGAGAAAGACACCAACGAGCAAGGATGTGAGTCCCTTTACAGCTTGTTTACGGGATGCACGCATGACCAAAATACCCAAAACAAGGAAAAAGGCAAGCCAGGAAAAGCTAGCCAACCCTTTAAAGAGCGTTGCAATATTCATCTAATCCTCCGATAGAAATGATTTACGATAAAAAGATATACGCACCAGCAGTAAAAAAGGTGCAATATCTTATACCATGCAAATTCATCCTCCGGTATTGGAAATTTATCAGAAAGCTTTTGATAAAAAAAGAGGGCTGCTCTGGAGCAGCCCTCTCGGCTTACGAATTACAGAGATGAATTACTTACCAAATGCTGCAATCGATTCTTCGAGCAACGCAACAGTGTAGCTCATATTGTGCGCGCCGTGGCTCTTATCTTCAACTGCAATGTAGATGTAGTTCCACAGAGCCTGGGCCTGTGCGGCAGGGTAAACACCAACAACAGGGTGGCCAGCTTCAAGTTCGTACAGGCCATTGGCTTCAAGCAATTCGCCGAGTTCAACAAGCAATGCATCAACTTCACTCTGGGCACCGTTGACGTCAAAGTCTTCGATATCAGCGTGACATTCTGTACAAGCACTAACGCTCGGCAAGAAGTTATGATTGTCGTTTTCACCAAGGTGGCAAGCAACACAGGTGTCTTCAACCATGCTGTAGTGCGCTGAAGGTTTCCCTTCAACTTCACCAGCACCGCCTACACCCAGAAGCATGGAAGCCTGCGGGCCGTGGTGCGGACCCCAATGGGTGCTTGTTACTTCAACATTGCCATCAGCATCTGCTTCAGCAATTGCACTGCGCGGCTGGTGACAGGTAGCACAAAGGTTGCCCTTACCGCCTTCAAAAATGACGCCATCAAAAGCAATCATGACAGCATCAGCATCAGTTTCAAGCGCCCAATCTTCACCAGTGTAAGTAGTGTGGATCTGGTGACAAGTGCGGCAATCCTGATGGGTTACATCGGCAGAAACGCCTTCCCAGGTGCCGGGGTTCTCACCAGCGGCAACCATTTCTGAGAAAGAGGAGCCGGAGTGGCAAGCAGCACAACCGCCGCGACCACCAGCATAAGCAGCTGCGGTACCGGAGCCGTGAACAGAGCTTTCCCAGGCAACTTTCTTACCAGTGATAAGTGCGGTGTCGTTATGACATTCAGTACAAGTAAGGTCAGCAATGGTAACAGATTCGCCAGCGGGGCCGGGCTCACCTTGTTCACCTTGGGGACCTTCGGGACCTGCGGGGCCGGCAGGACCTGCAGCACCAGCGCAAGCGGTTAGCGCGAAGGCTGCGAGCAGTAACAAACCTACAACAAACAACATTTTCTTTGACATTCTTTATTCTCCTTCAATAAAATAAGTGTCGCTTTCTCAATACGCTTTCATGTTCGTTTCGATAAACACCTCCTGTCAATCAGGGGTAGCAATTAGCCGAACATACGTACACTAATTGCATAATATCAATATACCCTCATTGGGTGAATATACCCAATACACTGCGTCATATTTTACAGGTGACAAAGTTCACAAGATCAATATGAGCGTCTTTATCTAGTTACAATAATCACGAATATACAGCAGAACGCACTTTTAAAGATACATCATTCCTAATCATCGAAAGCACCAGCATCAATCCATGCTTTGAAAATTTCCAAATGTTCGCTTGGCATCGTGACAAAATGCTGTTTTGATTGAATTTCAACCAATAAGCTTTGAGCACTCTTTCCAGCAACGATAACCGCCCCATTCTCACCGCCGGCCATAAGGCCATCGTAAGAAGAGAGATTCAACCCCGCAGAAGCCAAATCTGCACTATGACATTGTGCACAGGGCGTCAAAATTGGCGCAATATGCGCCTGATAGGTTGGCGTTTCACCCTCAGTCAATGGAGCAACCATCGGAGCGCTCGCATCCGGTGCGGGCAACTGATCTACAAGTAGCTCACGCAAAGCAGGTGCATCAAAACCGGCATAGATGAAAACATTTCCATGACAGGCACTATTGGAACAGAAGGATGTATTGCTGGTACCACCCGCATCTTCTGTAGTATGACAATTAGAGCAAGTCTGGTCAAAAACTTGATTGTGTAGATTGATCCAACTCGGATTTTGGTGTGATTCCGGCTCCAAACCATGACTGATCTCGAGGTTGGTCACGAAATCATCTTCCCCTCTCACGACAGGAATCGAGTGGCAGATATTGCACTCCAGGCGGATTGCTTCTTTCTCTGCGTTGAGATGTTTCCCATCATGGCAGCGGAAACAGCCGGGCGCATCCATGTGCCCAATATTCGTCGGGTGTGTCGTCCAATCCACTTCCTGTTCCTGAAAAACGATCGTGGCGTAAATATGTTGTAAGGACACGATTGCTTCCTGAACCAGTTCGCTGTTCTCAGCATAAAAATCGCTATATTCAGTCTGATAGCGCTCCTCCAGCCCTGCAATGGCTTCCAGACCCGCTTCACGGTTCTCATAATCACCGCGCAAGATCATTGCACCATTCATGTGAATATCGGGAATATCAGCCGAGATCAAACCACGGGACATATAATCGTCCATCGCATCTTCAGGGGATTTGAAATCGTGTGCGATGCGGTTGTGGCAGGTAATACAATCCATCTGCTGCAACTCTGCTTCATCAACGGTAGCAAGATCAAAGTCCGATTCGATATCGGTATACTCGGTGGTCGTCCCATCCGCATTATGAACACGAATGAAGGGAATCTCCTGCTGCATCCCGTCATCTGAATAATATTCCACGGTATTGGCAACATGCCAGTGGATGCCTAAGCCCAAACCTTCTCGTGCATCACCGCCGCCTGTCTTCATAATCAGGTAGGTTTGGGTTTCTGTGTTCTGGATATTATTGGCGTAATGCGTGATCGAGCGCAGGCTGTCATCTGAGAATTTTTCAGGAAGATGGCATTGTTCGCAGGTTTCGCGAGCGGGGAATAAACGCGTCGCACGGATTGGGTACTCATACGAGGAAGTCGTCATCGCAACAATCTCGCGTACATCCTGTACCTTACGGGATAACTGCGTGCCAACAAAAGCACGTCCAATATGACACTCAGTGCAATAAACATTCGCGTGTGGTGATTGAGCATAAGTAACACCCTGCGGCGGCATGGTATGACAGCCATCTGCACAAAAGCCGGGCGAGTTCGTATAATTCCAGCCATAGGTAGCACCAATGACCACGATAATCGTCAACACACCTAAAACCGCGTAAGGCAATATGAGTCTCCAGCGAGGAGAATCATCAGGGGGAGAGAAGAATTTTTTAAGTTTTGCTTTGATGTTCTGCAATTTCATATACTTTACCTTTGATGGGGGATGTGCCCAATAAAAGAGCACGTAACGTGCATAATTGGACAGATATTGTGATAATACACCCAAGAAAGATTAATATCAAGTTAAAAGCAGCTAAAAAACCCTTAATACTCTCCTCCTGAAAAGAGTTTGTAAACTCATATTTGGGGTAGAATACGCAACTGATGCTTACCAATACGCCATCCTTCCTTTCTTTCATTATCTTCTTCATTTACGGATTAGCCTTCTTTGTAATGGGCATTGCGCTCTTTCTGGAAACGATCCGTTCGCCCTCTTTTGCAGAGACACGCCTCTTATTACCTCTTGCTATCTTCGGCATCCTGCACGGGATGCACGAATGGTTTGAATTCTTTCTGCGACAAGCAACCTGGTTAGACCTTCGCGTCAGCGCACAAATTTACTGGCTGCGGATGGCTTTATTGGCCATCAGCTTTATCGCTCTTGGGCTCTATGGGCTGCGTGCTTGTCAACAGCATCGACCGGAGTGCCTAAGCCGCTTAGCCCTGCCGCTCGCCCTGCTTGGCTTATACATACTCGCAATTTCTGTCATTTGGGCATTTAAATCTGCCGATCTCAACAGAAATATGCTTATAAATAACCTTATTCGTTACTTACTTGCAGTACCGGCAGCGATTCTGGCCTCACTGGGCTTATCTACCCAAAAAAGCGAAGCCCGCGAAGAAAACCGCTTCCTCCTTAGCAAAAAGTTTCACTGGGCTTCATTGGGGTTTGGTATTTACGGCATCAGCCAACTTTTTGTTCCCCCTCTAGCGCTCTTCCCTGCAAATATTATTAATAACCAGCTTTTCTTCAGCATCACCGGCCTCCCTATTGAAGCCGTACGCGCTGTTGTTGCATTCGCGATCACTACAGGCATCGTGCAAGCTGTTCATACGGTTGAAAAAGAACGCCAAAAGGAATTATTCGATACACAAAAGGAACGCGTAGACGCATTGGAATATGCTCAAAAAGAAATGGCCGCACGTGAAGCCTTGCAGCAAAAGCTATTTCGCTACACAGTACAAGCACAGGAGGAAGAGCGCGCGCGTATTTCTCGTGAACTACACGATGAGACCGCCCAAATCCTCTCCGCGTTTTCACTGGAATTGGCAGCATTGGGCAATCGCTTGGATGAACCGCCTGCGCAACTCACCCCGACCCTTAACAGGCTTCAGACCTTGAGCCAGGATATGTCCCAAGGCATCTACCGTTTAGTACACGACCTGCGTCCCGCACAACTCGATGACCTTGGGCTGGTTCCCGCCATCCAAAACCTGATCGGTAATGAATGCTGCAAAATGGAACTGGATGTCGTACTGGAAGTTGATGGAAAATCTCAACGAGTAGATCCGCTCGTTGAAACGGTACTCTATCGGGTAGCGCAGGCGGCGCTCACCAATGTCGCGCGCCATGCGCGCACCCAGCAAGCCGACGTCCAAATTCGTTTCGATAAAGATCGGGTAACACTCAATGTTGAAGATCAGGGAGTCGGCTTTGATTCTGCCGAAGCATTAATCGCTCCACGTGGTTGGGGGCTGGAAGGTATGAAAGAACGCGTCTCTGGCGTTGGCGGTGAGTTCTATATCAAATCAAACCCTGGCAAAGGAACAACTGTTACTGCCGTGCTCCCTTGCATTGCCCCAGCAGAGGAACAAAATACATGAAGAAGAATATCCGCGTAATGTTGGTCGATGACCATGAAGTAATCCGCTTTGGGCTTAAATCTTTTCTGGATACACAGGCAGAGATAGAAGTGGTCGAAGAAGCCAGCAATGGGCTGGAAGCAATTGAGCGTGCAAAAACTGCCCAGCCAGATGTGATCTTGATGGATATCACCATGCCCGTCATGGATGGGCTAACGGCTACACATCATCTTAAGCAAACCTGTCCTGAATGTTTTATATTGGCTTTAACCGTCCATGAGGACAAAGAATATTTTATGCAGATGATCGCAGCGGGTGCTTCAGGCTATATTACCAAACGGGCCGCTTCTGAAGAATTGGTCACGGCTATCGAGGCCGTTTCCAAAGGGCATGTTTATTTACAACCTGCAATGGCGCGCTGGCTGCTTGAAGACTATCAACGTCTGAACAATGGAATCAAAAAAAATGATGGTGATGACGACAAAAACAGCAACTATGCCGACCTGAATATTTTAACCAAGCGCGAGCGTCAGGTTTTGGAGCTGGTTGGCGATGGGCACAATAATACATATATCGGCGAAAAGCTTGAACTCAGCCCAAAGACCATCGCCCGCCACCGCGAGCGGATTATGAAGAAGCTCAACATGCACTCGCGCACAGAGCTAGTGAAATTTGCCATTCGTACGGGCTTGATTTCTTTGGAGTAGGAGAAGCATTTGGGAAGCTCTCCCGCAGCTTTCTTGTGCTGCGAAGGCGTTATCCTGACCGAAAGGATGAGGACAGCCCAAAAGTCTGCAACAGGCATCTTTTGCGTAAAATGAGTTAACTATTAGGTTGTAATACCCAAAACCTGACATTATTCATCTACTTTTTTTCAGCCTGTATTAATCTAAACATGTACAATTGTAACTATAAGTTCTAATACTCATTTATCGGAGGTACTATTTATGCAACGATCAAAATTTATTATTGGCGGCCTGATGATCCTCGCTGCTGTTGTTTACCTGATCGCATCATCCACGCAAGCTAGCGCGGAATACTTTATGACTATCGAAGAAGTCAACCAGCAGCAGAGCGACCTCGTTGGCAAAAGCCTACGCATCTCTGGTGCGGTGATTGGCGACTCTATCAGCTACGATCCCGAGTCACTAACGCTTACCTTTGATGTTGCGCACGTCACTGGCGACAACGCCGAGATCGAAGCCAGTGGCGGGCTGGCGCAGGTGCTCCACGACGCCACAGTTGACCCAAGCCGCACGCGGCTCGCCGTGGTTTACAGTGGCCCCGTGCCAGATCTGCTCAAAAACGAGGCCCAAGCCATTATGACAGGCCATCTCGAAAGTGATGGAATCTTCTACGCAGATGAACTATTGCTCAAATGCCCGACCAAATACGAAGAAGCTGTCCCTGAGCAGACAGAGGGATAATCCCCGGCTCAACCCCGAAAAACTGTGAAATGGCAGTCCGCAAGCCGCTCACACGAGCGAAGCGTGACTGTCATTTCGTCTGAAAAGGAGTAATTTTTATGCTTCCAAGCCTAGGATACGGAGTTCTCATTCTGACCTTTTTGGTCACCACCTACAGTGTGGTGATCGCTTTGGTCGGTGAGTACAAAAAATCCGCCCCGATGATCGAAAGCGCGCGCCGCGCCATGCTGCTGACTTGGCCCCTGTTGGCAATCACAGCCAGCATTCTGATCTATTTATTGGTAAATGAACACTACGAAGTTGAATATGTTTGGTCGGTGACCAACAGCACGATGCCGCTCTACCTGAAAGTGACCGCCTGGTGGGGTGGACAACCCGGATCACTCCTGTTTTGGGGATTTCTGCTCTCGAGCTTCACATCTGCTGTAGCGCTGCGCAAATGGGATCGTGACCGAGAGTTGCTTCCGTGGGTTTTGGTTGTTTCGGGCGTCACATTAGCTTTCTTCCTTGCCCTGAACATTTTCTTTGAAAATCCCTTCAAGCTGATTCCCGGCATGCCCCCTGCGGACGGACGCGGCCTGAACCCGCTCCTGCGCCACCCTGGCATGATTATCCACCCGCCGATGCAGTATCTCGGCTTTGTCTCCTTTACCATCCCCTTCGCCTTTGCGCTCTCTGCCCTTATCACAGGCCGCACCGATGATCGCTGGATTCGCCTGACCCGCCGCTGGACGCTCTGGGCGTGGCTTTTCCTTTCGCTCGGTTTGGTGCTTGGTATGCGTTGGGCCTATGACGTACTCGGTTGGGGCGGCTACTGGGGCTGGGATCCGGTCGAGATCGCAGCGCTAATGCCCTGGCTGACGGGGACGGCCTTCCTGCACTCGGTCATGATCCAGGAAAAGCGCGGGATGTTGAAGCACTGGAATATGATCCTGATTATTTTGACCTACGATCTGGTGCTATTCGGCACATTCCTGACCCGTTCCGGGGTGCTTTCCTCCGTCCATGCCTTCGCCGAAAGCGAAATTGGACCGATGTTCTTTATCTTTATCGGTTTCACTTTTGTGGTCTCCATCGCCTTGCTGATCTATCGCTGGGGCGACCTGAAATCCGAGACCGAGATGAAATCGATGCTTTCTCGTGAAGCGCTCTTCCTGCTGAACAACCTCTTCTTCCTGAGCATTTTGGTGGTCAGCTTCTGGGGCGTGATCTTCCCCCTGCTCTCTGAGCTTTTCACTGGTTCCAAAGTAACTGTTGGACCGCCCTTCTACGAGCGTGCCACTGGCCCGATCTGGGGTGCCTTGATGTTGCTAATGGGTGTTGCGCCACTTTCTGGCTGGGGCATCTCGACCTTCAAGACGCTGGGGCGCGGCATCTGGAAACCGGCGCTTGTTGCCTTAATCGCTCCGATCTGGGCATTAGCAATTGGCATCACCAACTGGATCGCGCTGATCGGCTTCACGCTGGTCGCACTGGTAATCACCGTCAACGTTTACGAATTTTGGCGTGGTGCCCGCGCACGTAGCAAAAAATCTAACAAAAATTTCTTCACCGAATTGGTCAATCTCGTCAAACGTGATCGCCGCCGCTATGGTGGCTATATCATCCACATCAGCATGGTCTTGATGGGCATCGGCATCATCGGGATCGAGTTATTCCAGACTGATACACAACGCCACATCGCCGTTGGCGATACAATTGAGCTGGCAGGTTACACGATCCAATATGATGACCTTGCTCAGTTCACCCACGAAGATGGGCGCTTTGTCACACGTGCGGAGCTGACCCTCTTCAAAGGTGGCGAAGAACTCGGGAAACTGGCCCCTCGTTTTGACATCTACCCCGACGGTCAACCAATGACCATCCCGGGCGTACGCAGCACTGTTGTGGATGACGTCTACGTCATTCTCGTCAACTGGGAGGGGATTACCGCGAGCAGTACCCCGTTTAAGGTCTACCACAATCCGCTCGTGAAGTGGGTTTGGATCGGCGGCTTTGTCTTTGTCTTCGGTATTTTGGTGGCTGCCTGGCCCGAAAAAGAAATTTAGAAAGTTGAACGCTATGAAAAAAGTCTACGTTTTGATGCTAGCAATCCTCGTCTTCTCGCTCTTGTCTGTAGGTACGGCCGCTGCGCAGGGCAATGGCCCTGAAAACGTCAGCGATGACGAAGTGAATGCCGTTGCCGAGCAGTTATTCTGCCCGGTTTGTGAGAGCACGCCTCTTGACGTTTGCGAAACGCAAGCCTGCAAACAGTGGCGCGAACTGATCCGCCTGAAAATTTCAGAAGGCTGGACAGAAGCTGAGATCAAACAATATTTCGTCGACAATTACGGCGCTCGAGTACTTGCTGAGCCGCCCAAGGAAGGCTTCAGCCTTTTGGTTTATTTTGTGCCACCGCTCATCATTTTGGCCGGAATCTTTATTCTCTTCCGCGCCTTCAAGCAGTGGCAGAAAAACGATGACGACGCAGACGAAGCCAAGATAGCGGAAGCAAGTTCCACATCCGCGAGCGGTGCGGACGATGAGTATATTGCCCGTTTCGAAGCGGAGATGAATAAAAGAGATTAGTTTAATCGCCCCTCCCGCCCTCCCCTGTTCAACGGAGGGTGTTCGAGGGGAGCGAGAAAAAGGAAATTCCTATGACAGAAAATATCCCTGAAAATACTGCCCCGAAACGTGGTGTGCCCATCTGGGCGCAGATAACGATCTGGACGGTTTTGGTTGCTTTGCTCGTGGTTATCTTCATGGGCCTGCAACGCGCCCAGCAAGGGAACGTGCAAGCCGGTGCCGAGACCGGCGAATTTGATTTCACCATGCCGCTTTTTGAGGGCTATGAATATGCTGGCACACAGGAAGTATCCCTAACCGATCTGCGTGGCAAGGTGGTTGTGCTCAATTTTTGGGCAAGCTGGTGTGTGACCTGTAAAGACGAAGCCGTCGAACTGGAAGAGGCCTGGCGCTTTTATCAGGATAGCGGCGAAGTGGTTTTCATCGGTGTGGACTATGTGGACACGGAACCGGAAGCACGCGGATACCTTGAGCGCTACGACATCACCTATCCCAATGGCCCTGATATGGGAACAGAAATCTCACAGGCCTTTCGCATTCAGGGTGTACCTGAAACCTACTTCCTCGACCGTGATGGTGTCGTAAAGCACGTGCAACTTGGCCCCTTCCGCTCTACAGAACAGATCATGGCAATCATCGAAAGTTTGCTTGTCGAATAAGGCAGAAAAGAGAAATTATGGATATTGGCGCAATTTTCTTAACATTGGCGATCTTTACCCTTGTGGCGATGTTTTTGGTGCAGCCCTTTATGGAGCGCCGCACGAAGATCGTCTCGGCGGCGGAATTGGAGCATTCACACCTGCTCGCAGAGCGTGACCGCTTTATTAACGCCCTCAAGGAACTGGATTTTGACAACGAATTAGGCAAGATTCCCGCAGAAGAGTACCCTGCTCAGCGCGCGGAGCTGCTCAAAAAAGGCGCAGAAGCTTTACGCCGCCTCGATGAATATGAGGGCACAAAAAGCACATCGGCTGAAGATCGTCTTGAAGCGGTCATCGCCGCGCGCCGTGCGGATTCGACTTCGGCTCCTGATACAAGTGAAGCGAACCCAGTCATGGATGCGGACGACGATCTCGAATCACTGATCGCTGCCCGCCGCAGCAAACGCAAAGCCAAATCGGGTGGTTTCTGCCCGAACTGCGGGCATCCCGTTTTGGCGACCGATAAATTCTGCACGAATTGCGGTAAGAAAACAAACTAACCAAAGACAGCCCTGCATTGCACGACTTAGCGTGCGTTGCAGGGCTGCATAAATCGCAAGTCCGCAGTGCATCACATCCATAAGGATACAAGGCACTGCTAGTCATCCTAAAGGCATTCATTATGAAATCACGTTTTATCCTTCTACTCACCATTGCGGCGCTTCTGCTCTCCGGCTGTGTTTCTCTCGCTGAAGACCTGACACCGCCGCCCAACTCCAGCGTTGCCCCAGCAGCGGCTGCACCGACCCTCGAACCCTTTTTCCCCGCAGCAGCCCCCAACGCGGCGAATGGTGCCAGCATCTACGCTGAAAAATGCGCCCCCTGTCACGGTGTTACCGGCATGGGCGACGGCTCGCAAAGCGCCAATCTACCAAACCCCGCCACGGCGCTGGGTGACCGCAACATCGCCTTGCAAGCCAGCCCTGCTGCCTGGTACACCGCCGTCACCAAAGGCAATCTCGAATCCTTCATGCCGCCCTTCAACAGCCTGAGCGATCAGGAACGCTGGGATGTGGTCGCCTACGCCTACAGTCTGAGCATCAACGAAGAAAATATCGCTCTCGGGGCAGAACTTTTTGCGCAAAACTGCACCCTTTGTCACGGTGAAGATGGTAGCGGCGTTACCGCTCCTGTCGATTTTACCGACCAGTCTTTCATGGCAAGCCGCTCGGCGGTTGACCTCGCACTCACCATCGTGAACGGCTCCCAAAACGGCATGACGGCTTTCGGCGGCGACTTCACTGATGACCAGATCGCAGCCTTGACGGATTACCTGCGCTCATTAACCATGGACTTCAACGCTGCGGAGACTGCCGTTGTAGAAGCTGCGCCGACGGAGACACCTGTTGTCGAAGAAACAGCTACTACAGAAGCAGCGACAGAAGAAGCGCCCGCAGATGATGCTGCTGCGACGCCACTCAGCACGGATGATGGGTCTGCTACCGCTCTTCCGGCAGCGGATGGCACCGAAACGCCTGTTGCCGAATCGACACCCGAAGAGCAGCAACCCACCCCAACGGAGTCCGCTCCCGCCGAGGGATTTGGCACCGTCACCGGCACCGTCCTGAACGGCTCCAGCGACGCAGACTTCCCCGAAGGTCTTATGGTCCAATTGCTTGGTTACGATCATAATAGTATGACAGGCGAATTCATCGAATCCTTCTCTGCGGAGACACCGCTCAACGCAGATGGCACCTTCATTTTCGAGAACGTCGAAATGCCCGTCAACCGTGCTTTCATGGCCGTCGTCGAAACCGACTATACCTCCTTCGCGTCTGAGCCGGGCTTCGTAACCGAAGGCATGGACAACACCCTCGATCTGCCGCTGACCTATTACGAAACCAGTACCGATACTTCCCGCCTAAGCGTGGATCGTTTGCACATCTTCTACGAATTCCCCGACTCGACCTACGAGACAGTGCAGGTTGTGGAAGTTTTCGTGGTCACCAACTCAAGCATTTACACTGTTGTCCCCGAAAATAAAGGCGAAGCAACCATCGAGTTTGACCTGCCCGAAAATGCAACTAACATCCAGTTTGAAGACGGCACATTTGGCGAACGCTACACCGAAACTGAGACTGGCTTCGGCGACACATCCGCAATTGCTCCGGGCATGGGCCAGCATCAGGTAATCGTCTTCTTTGAACTGCCCTACAACAAGAAAATGGACTTCGCCCAGCCCATCAACCAGCCGATCGACTCGGCCGTTGTGATGGTGCCGCAGGGCATCAAGATCAAAAGCGACCTACTGACAGACAGCGGCACACGCGACGCGCAAGGCCTGACTTACAATGTCTTCTCCAGCCAACCGCTGCCCGTCGGCTCGACCCTGACCATGAATGTATCCGGCAAACTTTCCGCCACCACCACCGGCAGCGAAGAAGATACACAAAAGAATACCCTTTTTGGCATTATCGCCTTCGGCATTGTGCTGATCGGCGCCGGTACCTGGATGTTCATGCGCAACCGTAACGAAGACGATGAGTATGACGACGACTACGAAGAAGACGATGATGACGAGCAGGTCGAATATGACAACGCCGAAAAGATCATAGACGCCATCATCGCCCTCGACGACTCCTATCGAGACGGCTCGCTGAACGAAGATGCCTACAAAAAACGCCGTGCAGAACTCAAAGCACAACTGAAGGAATTCGTTGATTAGGAATTAGGCAATCAGGAACCAGTTCCTGATCCCTAATATCTGATACCTGATACTCATGATCCAAGTCAAAAAACTCGTCAAACGCTTCGGCCTAAAAACTGTGCTCAAAGGCATGGATTTCAGCGTCGAAGAAGGTGAATTTGTCGCCCTGCTCGGCCCCAACGGCGCAGGCAAAAGCACCTTTCTGCGCATCCTGTCCTCGCTCACGCGTCCCTCAATAGGCGCGGTCCGCGTGGCTGGCTTCGAGCTTCCCAAAGAAGCCGCCGAAGTCCGTCAGCGTTTGGGCGTCGTCTCGCATCAGCCGCTGCTCTACGTCGACCTGACCGCCGCCGAAAACCTGAAATTCTACGGCAAGATGTACAACATCGCCAATATTGATGAACGCATCAGCGAAGTACTGGGAATGGTCGGATTGACCAAGCGGCGGGATGATCTCGTCCGCACCTACTCGCGCGGGATGCAGCAACGTCTCGCCATCGGACGCGCGATCATCCATGACCCGGACGTGGTACTCTTCGACGAACCCTATACAGGTCTTGATCAGGATGCTTCCGCCATGCTCGATGGCGTCTTGAGAACCGTTGCGGCAAAGGGACGCACCGTGGTGATGACCTCCCACGACCTCGGTCGTACAGAAGATCTCGCCACCCGCTTCGACGTGCTCACGCGCGGCAAGATCGCTGCATCCGCTACCAAAGCCGACTTCGGCAGCGGGAACTTGTTGAGCTACTACAAAAGCGTCATCGCAGAGGGGGCAAAACAATGAGCCATGTAGTAACGGCTTCAGCCGTTTTTTCTCTCAAAAATAAAGGACTAAAGTCCTTACTACATTGGAAAGCAGAGACGCAACGATGAAAAACGAACGTAGCTCCAATTACCTGCGTGCCACCTTCGCCGTCGCATGGAAAGACCTCGCCGCCGAGATGCGCTCGAAAGAACTGCTCTCTGCAATGCTGGTCTTTGCCCTGCTTGTCATCATGATCTTCAACTTCGCCCTCGAACTGGACGTGAAGACCCGTAACTCAGTTACCGCTGGTGTGCTCTGGGTGACCTTCGCTTTTGCAGGCACCCTCGGTCTCAACCGCTCGATGTCCATCGAAAAGGATCGTGGCTGTCTCGATGGTCTCTTACTCGCCCCTGTTGACCGCAGCGCGATCTACTTCGGCAAAGCGATCAGCAATCTGGCCTTCATGTTGATCGTCGAAGCGATTGTTCTGCCTGCTTACAGCATCCTGTACAACACCAACCTCTTTAAGCCCGGGCTGCTGCTGGTAATTCTGCTTGGCTCACTTGGCTACACCGCTGTCGGGACATTACTTTCGGCGATGAGCGTTCAAACCCGCACCCGTGACGTGATGCTGCCGATTCTGCTTTTTCCGATCATCCTGCCGATCTTGATCGCAGCGGTACGCGCCAGCGGCGGATACCTGCAAGGCCTGCCCATGGATCAAATCGTTCCGTGGCTTAATTTGTTAATAGTTTATGATGTGATCTTTACTGCCATTGCTTTTATGGTCTTTGATTACGTTGTTGAAGAATAATTTTAATTGTTGTAAGGGCGGGGTGATCCGGCCCCTACATAAAATTTACTGGAGAAATTTATGCAAACAAAACCTTCTGCACTCAAAGCGCTTGACATTATTTCCCTTATCTTGCTGGCAGTGGCGACCTATCTTGCGCTTGTCTTCGCCCCCACTGAGCGCGTCATGGGAGAAGTTCAGCGTGTCTTCTACTTCCATGTGGCAGCTGCCTGGGTTGGCTTGCTCGGTTTCGTCGCTGCGGGCGTGACGGGCATCATCTATCTGCGCACTCAGAACCTGAAATGGGACTTGGTTGAGCAGGCAGCGGTCGAGATCAGCCTGGTCTTCTTCTTCATCGCGATTGTGATGGGGTCGATCTGGGCGCGCCCGATCTGGAATACCTGGTGGACGTGGGATCCGCGTCTGACATCTGCATCCATTGTTGAATTGATCTATCTCGCCTATTTGATGTTGCGTCAGGGTATCGAAGACCCCGATCGGCGGGCAAGGTTTGGGGCTGTGTACACACTGGTTGGCGCGGTATCCGTTCCAATCACGTTCGTCTCGATCCGTTTATTCCGCACCATCCACCCCGTTGTGATCGGTTCCCAAAGCTCAGCAGCACAAGGCGGCTTCAGCATGACTGGCGACATGAAGATCGCTTTCTTCTTCGCTCTTTTCGCTTTTACCGTCATCTTCATCGACATTTTCTGGAACCGCATCCGTTTGGGGCAGTTGCAGCAAAAGGTTGAGCAGTTGAAACTCAAGGTAATGGACTAAGAAAGTTATCGTCATTGCGAAGGAGCGTAGCGACTGCCGCGCTTCGCTCACAGTGAGAACAAGGAGAAACCCATGTTATTCCAAAACACGATCGACACTTCCACTTACATGATCGGCGGTTACGCGATTTTCTTTAGCGTCAGCATCATCTATCTCATCAGCCTGGTCACGCGCTGGAAGAATTTGCAACGCGATCTTGAGATGCTCGAAGAGATGGACGAATAGAGAGTTGCAAGTTTCAGGTTACAAGTTAGAAGTGAGAAGCCCGCGTGTGCGGGCTTTTTTGTTTGCACGGTGCTATACTTCCAATACTCCCAATATATCAGAGAGGTAATAATGATGTTGGATACAGGCTTAAAAGATAAAGTTGCGATCATTACCGGAGCAAACAATCCCTATGGTATCGGAGCAGGGATAGCCAAAGCGTTGGCGGCACAAGGCGTTAAAGTCTTTCTACATTATTTTCGTGAAGTCAAACCACCAACACAAGAAGCAGATAATAGTGAACAAGGGGAAGCTTTCTATTATTCACAAAAATCAAAGACAGCAGATGAAATACTTGCAACCATACGCGAAACAGGTGCTGAAGCTGAAGCTTGGGAAGCCGATCTGTCCATCCCCGAAAATATTCATCTGCTATTCGACAACGCTGAAGCAACTTTCGGGAAAGTAGATATTCTCGTCAACAATGCCGCTTATTGGGAAGCGGACACTTTCGTCCCGGTAGCGGATGATCTGGTCAACAAATTCGTCGAAGCATGGACAGATGCACCGAACTTGATCACAGCAACCAGTTTTGATCGTGTTTTTGCCGTGAATACGCGTGCGATCTCTCTTATGATGGTTGAATTTACCAAACGGCACACACAGCGTAAAAGCAATTGGGGACGCATTATCAACATCAGCACGGACGGCGCATATAGTTTCCCATCCGAAGTTTCGTATGGCGCCAGCAAATTAGCGATGGAAGGCTACAGCCGCAGTGCAGCAAATGAGTTTGGTCAATATGGCATCACAGTCAACATTGTTTCGCCGGGTGCGATCCAAACAGGCTGGCTGACGCCGGACCTAGAAGAAGAGATCGCTGCCTCCTATCCCATGAGACGTATTGGCTACCCTGAAGATATAGCAGATGCGGTTGTCTTTTTCGCATCCGAACAGGCACGCTGGGTCACAGGACAGACGCTCAACGTTGGTGGTGGAAATAAGATGTAAATGATTCAAAGTCACAAGTTTCAAGTTGCAAATCACAAGAGGCCCGCATGTGCGGGCTTTTTCTTTTCGGTGGTGCTATACTTTTATGAAAGAAAACAAAGGAAATAAACACATAGAACATATATGAAACCAAAACGAATTATCCTAATTAGACATGGCGAATCAGAAGGCAATGTCGACAAACAACACTACGAAGAAGTTCCAGATTATGCCCTGAATCTGACAAAACGGGGAATAAAGCAAGCTCAGCAGGCAGGGCAGAAAATCAAGGAGATTATCGGGAACGAAAAACTGAGTGTATATATTTCTCCATTTTTCCGCACGCGCCAGACTTTTGCCGAGATCAGGAAGAGTGTTGGCAAGAATGTCGTTAGAGCCATTGAAGACCCACGCATCCGCGAACAAGAGTGGGGACACCTACGCCCAATTGACGCGAATGAAGAGATCAAAAAGGAACGCGACGAATACAGCACCTTTTATTTTCGCATCCCTGACGGCGAATCTGGCGCTGATGTTTACGACCGTGTTAGCACTTTTATGGAAACCTTACACCGCGATTTTCGAAAGAAAGGTTTTCCGAAAAATGCACTGATCGTCACGCACGGCATGACCCTGCGCCTTTTCCTGATGAAGTGGTTTCATTGGACAGTCGAAGAATTTGAAAATGTGCATAATCCCAAAAACTGTCAAATTGTCGTGATGGAAAAACAAGAAAATGGCAAATACAAACTAATCAGCGAATTGAAAAAGAGAAACCTATGACCACCTTCGAAACCATCTTCTCCCCCATTTCCGCCGGTCGTTTGCTTGACGTGGCGACTGGTCGCGGCGGTTTTATCCACGCCTTAGTCGAAACCTTGCATAGTTACGACGAAATCATCGGCATCGACACCATTGCAGGCACAGAAGCGATCTTCACAGAAACCTTCGCTGATAAACCGATCTCCTATCGGCAAATGGATGCGTCCACGCTGGAATTTGACGATGCCAGCTTCGGCACGGTCTGCATCGCCAATTCACTGCATCACATGCCCGATCCAGTACTGGTCTTGGCAGAGATGCAACGCGTGCTCAAACCGGGCGGCAGATTCATCATCAGTGAGATGTTTCGCGATGGGCTGACGGATGCACAGGAAACCCATGCGCTGCTGCATCACTGGTGGGCGGCGGTCGATAGCGCGGAAGGCATCGTCCATAACGAGACGTACACAAAGCAGGAACTCGTTGATTTGGCAAAAGGCACAGAAATAAGCGAATGGGCATTTCACGAGGTCGCCTATCTCGATGAAGACCCCAAAGACGAAGCGACGATCAAGCAGCTTGACCAGATCATTGACAGGTACATCAGTAAGGCAGAAAATCTGTCCAACGGCGGCACGCAGCTGATTGAACGAGGCCAAGCCCTGCGCACGCGCGTCCACGAGATCGGCTTTCATGGCGCGACGGCTTTGGTCGCCATTGGCATGAAATAGTAAAAATGTGCGTCGCACCAGAAAGATGGCATCCGTCATTTGACGAGTAAAATATCCATCGACAAGCATTTTTCTCTTAAACTTGGTGCGACGCACACCATCCCCCTAATCCAAAAAGGAATCAAAATGACCAACCCCCATCTATCCCTTGACCAGAAAATTCTCGGTGACATTTATTCAAGTCGTGCAGCGATGGAAAACCTTGAAGTACTCTGCGACGAGTTCGGCTCGCGCTTTGGCGGCACGGAGGGCGAAAAGCTCGCCGCAGATTTCATCGCTGCCAAGTATGAAGAATATGGGCTGAAAAACGTCCATCTGGAACCGTTCGAATATCTCGGGTGGCGGCGCGGCGAGGTAACGCTTGAGATCATCGAACCGATCCAGAAGGAAATTTCCTGCATCACCCTGCCGCATTCACCCGCTTGCGAAGTCGAGGGTGAAGTCTTTTTCATCGGTGAAGGACATCCCGACGACTTCGACAAACACGCCGATGAGATCAAAGGAAAGTTTCTGATGACCAACAGCGTGCTCTATCCCAAGAAAAGCCCGCGCTGGATCCATCGGCAGGAGAAGTTCGGGCGCAGCCTGATGGCGGGCGCGACGGGCTTCATTTTCGTCAATCACTATCCGGGCTACGGCCCCGCTACGGGTGGCATCGGTAGTCATGGGATGGGTGCCCCAATTCCCGGTGTTTCGATTTCGAAGGAAAACGGTGATTTCATTCAGCGGCTTGCGAAGAAGCACGGCAAAGTCAAGATGCGCATCACCAGCAGCGATAAACTCGAAAAGATGACCTCCTGGAACGTGGTCGGCGACCTGCCCGGCACGGAGCATCCTGACGAGATCATTTTGATGGGCAGCCACTACGACGGACACGACATCTCACAGGGTGCCAGCGACCCCGCCTCGGGCGTGGTTTCGGTGCTCGAAGCGGCACGCGTGCTCGGCAAATATGCCCAACTGCCGCGCACCATCCGCTTTGTGATGTGGGGCGTCGAAGAGATCGGTCTGCTCGGTTCAACCGCTTACGCCAACGCCCATGCCGACGAGCTGCAAAAGAACGTCGGCTTCTATCTCAACATGGATGGCGCGGGCGGCATGCCCATCAAGGACATCAATCTGCACGCCTGGCACGATCTGCAAGGCACCTTCGAAAAATATCGCGACGAAATGGCACTCGATTTCGCCATCGGGCAATCTTTTCACTCCGCGTCCGACCACTACCCGCTGCTGCTCAAAGGCGCCATCACCGGCGGTATTGAGGCTGTCCGCCAAACGGCAACCGGACGCGGTTATGGGCACACTCAATTTGATACAGTCGACAAAGTCACCATACAGGGTGTTCGAGAAGCCGCATCCCTTGCGGCACGCATCGTACTGCGCGTCGCGCTCGAGGAGAATTGGCCTGCTACCCCGCGGGACGCATCTGCCGTAGACGAACTTTTGAACCAGCCGTCCCGCACCGAGATACAGGCATTCAACGCAAAGATGGACGCGTATCACGGCAAACGAGAGTTTTAGCAAAACAAAAAGTACACAAAAAGCCCGCGAAAAAATCGCGGGCTTTTTTAATTTCTGACACCATCCCCCTCTAACTCCCCTCAAAGGGGGGGAACTTGTCCCTTCCCCCTTCGGGGCGCGAAGCGGTTTCTTTTCCAGAAAGCTAGGAAGGGGGAAACAAAACCTACCGCATCAATCCTTCATCCAAAAGTAACTGATGAACTGCATTGAACCCATCCACCTGCGCCTGTGTCAGCGTCCTTGCTTCGACGAGCGCGGCAAAAATCTCAGGCTGCATCTGATCCACACTTTGGGCACCGGGGCGAATATCATTCTCAACCATGTAGGCGCTCAAGGCTTCATGCACCAGCAGGAAATTATCTGCCTGTGCCTGATCGATCAGCCCCGCATCCATGGCATCGGTGACCATTGCTTCGTGCTGCATGCGCTCAAATTCAGGATCGTACATCTCGCCGCCCATGCCACTGCCGGAGGGCATCGCTGTTCCTGCGCCGAGCGCACGGACATAATTAATCGCATCCCAAATCTCTTCCTCTGTCAGTTTCTCTTTGAAGGTCGGCATTCCCGTCCCAAACTCAGCACCGCCTTCGTTCACGCGCCAGAAGAGATAGCTATCACTCATCATCTGGCTGGTGTGTGCAATAAAGGCTGGCGATGGATCCAACTGCTGGCCGGTTTGACCGTCGCCCATCCCGCCGTCACCATGACACTCCGCACAATTGATGCGGAAAATCTCCTGCCCACGCGCGATAGATGCTTCGTCATCTGCGCTGACAGGGCTACCTTTGCCCGCATACTGCTCCGGCACAGTGCTATGATGCAATTGCATCGTGATACTGCCATTGCCGCCACCCATCATCGGGCCGCCACCCATGCCAGCAGTTGCTTCTTCTGCTGGAGAACAAGCCCCTAATGCCAACACCAAAATCACGCTCAATACCAATAACTTTTTCATTTCTTTCTCTCCTATATTTTGGGATAGTTCTATGCCATTTTATCGAAGTACCAGTCCCTAAACAAGGCGGATTTGAATTTCGCCATAATGTCTACACAAGTAAAAGAAAAAAGCCGTGACCTGAATGGTCACGGCTTTTAGACAAATTAGGAGTTTTCTATTCTTCGACCACGGGCAACGGAACATAGCCCAGGATGGTATAGGGGTATTTATCGGTAGCAACTAAAAATCCAGCATCGTAGCGCACTAAACCTTCAAGGTTGCGCAGGTTGCCGTCTGCCATCAATTGGAGCATGATCGGAGCAGTATCCATCACTGTGATTCCATCAGGGCTGTAGTTCAACTCAATCAGGCGTTCCACACCAGCGCTGGCTGCGTGTGTCGGGCCTTTACCAAATGTCTCAAAGATGGGGTCAGCATCTGAGCCCAAAACTTCTTCCCCGGGGAAGAAATAGTTAATAACCCAGAAGTTATTATTCTCGTCCAGCGCGGTTGCATCGGTGACGCGGAATTCCACGTTCTGCAAAGGCACGGTACCTGCTTCGCTCAAGTCGGTGCCAAAGACATGTCCGACCGGGTTGGCATTCACCGCCACACCGTTCGCCTCGTGGAAGGTAACCAGGTTGCCATCCGCCAAGATTATGGTCTCATCTGACATATTATCAACACCCGACTGCGTCATCATCTGTGGCATATTGTCGGTGCTGATCGAAATGCTGCTCAGATCAGGTGCAATCGTGCCAGCCGCGAGATTCGCATACATACCATCCGCACCAGACACTTCGATGGTCACAAAGACATTATCGCCATCGAAAAGGATCGACTCAAAGCCTTCAAACCCTTCAATCGCATAAGCGTCTCCAGCGCTGAAAGGAATTTGGACAGATTCCACAGGGGCATAGCTTTCACCGCTGAGATAGGCATCAAGATCAGCCTTTGCAATTGCAAAAAGGGAGCCATGCTCCGTCGTGCCTTCATCAAGATAGAAGTTCGGATACTGGGGCAAAAGGATTAAGTAATCTCCATACCAAGCCAACCCGGAGATCTCAGCATTACGATCCGCGAGAACACCCGCCAAAGGAATATTCTGTACCGCAGTTTCCACAAAATATTCAGGGGCGTCAGTGGGCACCGGAGTAACTTCCACTTCAACCTCTACGACACGGGTTACTTCAACAGGGACTTCACGAGTAACTTCCACCTCTACAACCTGCGGTTCCTGCGGTGCACAAGCCCCAACAAGGGCGGCAACAACGACCAAAAGAACCAAAACACGAGCACTTACTTTTGACATTTCTTCCTCCTATAGAAAGTTTTCAAGAACAACGGAAAGATTATAGATGGAATTGGCAATTTAGAGAGTTTTTTTAAGGTTGCGCAAACAACGGGATTCCCCGCCGCGCACGCCAATATGACTTGATATCGTTTTTCATCATCTCTTCGCCCCCAAAGAGTACCGTTAACTGTGAACCGTAAGCAGCAACCGCCTCCTGCCAGGAGGCTAACTCCCCTTCTGAAACCGCTACTATCTCAGCCGAGAGAGTATCCGTTATCTCAGCAGCTTGCTCGGGATACCAGATCGTGTAGGGAATATCGGCATAGTAGCGCAGCGGATACCCGGTCTGCTCGGCAGCACGCCGGACGATGGCATGGTCGGGGTGATTACCGATCCCTAATGGCGAGACGAGCACATCATCCGCTTGCAGGTTTTCGCTGATGAGAGCAGCGATCTCGTCCACAAGATGGTCATCGGCAGGGTGCGGCGAGACGAATATCTCGTCGGGGTAGAGGACAGTCCCGTCATCGGCGCGGCGGTAGATGCAGTCGAGGAAATCGAAATAACGGAGAGATGCATCTACACGAGAGGCGGCTAAACGATCTTCTGCCAATCTGGTGGCATAAACTTCTTTAACGGAATCAAGCTCCCATTCGGCGTGAACCGAGCGGGCAAGCTCAGAAAGCGGCAAATCGTCCGCTGGAATCCCGCACATCCAATTCCAAATTTCGACGGGGATACCTGCTTTCCGCTGGCTAAAAATAATACCGCCACAGGAAAGGACAGCATCATCGAGGTGAGGGGAGAGATAAATGTAGCGCATAAATCAACCAGTTCCTGCCTGCACCTGTGGTGCGGCACAGGTGAGCGGAGAGCATTACGATAGTGATGATCGTAGTCGAAGGACGGTATTTGCAAATACCGCTCTTCGACTGCGCTCCCTGCCGGTCGCTCCGCTCAGAGACTTTTACTCAACCGCTTCGCGGAAATCATAAATCCCGTTACGAATGGCATATTTTGCGCCGCATTCGGAACAGGTGAGCATCTCGGGGGTATCTGCCAGCGGCGTACCGCATTGCGGGCATTGGAAGAATGCGCCTTCGGATGCAATGGCGCTTTCACCACGCACGCGATTGAGCGTGAAGACGGAGGGCGCAAGCTGCCACCAGTCGCCCGTCAGTTGGGCGAGAGAATCAAGCCAGGCCAAAAAGCTGGCAGGGAAGAGGCGTTTGATGATGCCAATGCGGAAGTGTGAAACCGTTAGTTGGCGTTGGAGATCGAAACCAATCTCATCAAGCCACTGGCGCACGGCTTTGGGATGAAAGTCGAAGTTGAGGGCAACGAACTCAACCTGCTCAAGGGTGAAGGGGCTCCAATCCTGCTTACGCAAGAGGTAGCGAGCAATCGCTTTCAGGTTGAGCTTATTGGCATATTCGAGAATGAAGGTCGCCGCAGGCTGAAGCACGCGCCGCACCTGACGCAGCACAGCGGGCGCATCCTGCATGTGATGCAGAGTGCGGATCATGGTCGCACCGTCGAAAAGGCCATCGACAAAGGGCAGCTTGTAGGCATCGGCAGCGATGTAGATATAACGGTCACTTTCGCCAAGGCGTTCCTGCGCCTGCTGGAGTTGGGTGCGCGAATAATCAAGCAGCACGATGCGTTCGTAGCCCTTGTAGCGCGGGGTGTTACGCCCGGCACCTGCGCCGATCTCAAGCAGCAGTTTGCCGCTTTTCGGCAGGAGACGTTTCAGCGCAATTTCTTCGGCTTTATCTTCATAGGCGCGACCACCTTCTTCCCAAAAGGAGGTTTGGTAGTCGGAGCCTTCGTAATCACAAACGGGGGGAGTTGTTGTCATAGTTCCAAATCTCTGATTAATAAGTAAGGTTATTAAGGAAGATGATAAAAGAAATCAGGAATCAGCACAAGGTGCACTGATTCCTGATTTGCTATTTACAGATTGAATAGTCTATTCTTTAGATACCGGTACCGTTAAAGCCACGTCCCATTGCACGATAGGTGAAGCCAAGTTCACGTACCTGCTCAGGATCGTAGATATTGCGTCCATCAAAGAGGACTGCACTATCGTTCATCAGTTCTTTGACTTTCTTCAGGTCAAGTTGTTTGAACTCGTTCCATTCGGTGATAACCATCAGAGCATCACAGCCATCTGCCATCGAGTAGGAGTCGGTGTACATTTTAACGGCAGGCATAATTCCGCGGGCAACCTCCATCGAAACGGGATCAAATCCACGCACGGTCGCGCCGGCGGCGGTCAGGGCGTTGGCGATGTCAATTGAGGGGGCATCGCGCATATCGTCGGTATTCGGCTTGAAGGCGAGGCCGAGCAATCCAATCGTCTTGCCTTTAACGCTGCCATCCAGCATTTCGGCAACATACTCAACCGCCATATCGCGGCGCTGATAGTTCACATCGAGGGTTTTGTTCAGAATGAAAGGCTCAAGCCCTTTTTCTTCCGCCATAAAGGCGAGCGCTTTGACATCTTTCGGGAAGCAGGAACCGCCCCAGCCGAGACCGGCATCAAGGAACATTGGTCCGATGCGCTTGTCGTAGCCCATGCCAACGGCAACTTCCTTCACGTCCGCACCGAGGGCTTCGCAGATGTCAGCAACTTCGTTGATAAAGGAGATTTTAGTCGCCAGGAAAGCATTCGAGGCATATTTAATCATCTCAGCGGTGCGCAAGTTGGTGATGACGATCGGAGCGCGCAGCGGTAAATGCAGGTGAGCAACCTTCTCTGCAGCGCCCTGATCTTGCGAGCCTAAAACGGTGCGATGTGGGTGCATAAAATCGCCAATGGCAGAACCTTCGCGCAGAAATTCAGGGCAGGAAACAACCGAGAAGTCGATTGGTTCGGTCTGGGCTTCTTTGACAATATCAGCCACCCAATCACCGGTGCCAACAGGCACGGTTGATTTATTAATCAGAATAAGCTCGTCTTTCATATTCTCGGCAATTGAACGGGCAGCGGCAGCCACATATTGCAGGTCGGCATCGCCTTCAACACCGGATGGTGTGCCTACCGCAATAAACGCGAATTCAGTCCCATCGAGGGCTTCTTCGTAAGAAGTCGTGAAAGACAGGCGACCTGCCTTCACATTGCGCTCCACCAGTTCTTCAAGACCCGGCTCATAGATCGGCAAAATGCCTTTTTTCAGATTTTCAACGCGTTTTTCATCAATATCTAACGCGATAACGCGGTTTCCGAGATCAGCAAAGCAAGCCCCGGAAACGAGACCTACATAACCGACTCCAACAACACAAATTTGTTTCATAGTATCCTCACTAAAAGTGTTTTTTTACACAAACTAAGCGGCACCTAATATACCAGAAAAAGCAAATAGGTGACAACGCAGGCTCTCAGGCGTTTCCCCTACGATTGACGTAAAAACGGCTTTATTGGTATAGTCTAGGCACTATGAAAATACTCTTCGTTGCCGATGGGCGCTCCCCTATTGCTCTAAATTGGATTAAATATTGGATAGCGCAAAATCACGATGTCTATCTTGCCAGCACCTATCCAGCGGAACCGGATTTGCCGCTCACGCGCGTGGACTTTCTGCCTGTTGCTTTCAGCCGAGCAAAAGTCTCCGCCCCAACACATACCACCAAGAGGAAATCCCTACTCTGGGGTGCAGCAGCCCTAAAGCTGCGCATCGCCCTGCGCCACTGGCTGGGACCACTCACCCTCCCCAAAGCTGCCCAACGCCTGAATGAGATCATCGCTGAAGTGCAGCCCGACATCGTCCACGCGATGCGTGTGCCCTACGAAGGGATGTTGGCGGGCTTGGCGAAATCCATCGCCGACGATTTTCCTCCGCTCCTGATTTCCATCTGGGGAAACGATTTTACGCTCCACGCGCCCTCCACGCCGCTGATGCGACGCGCCACGCGTATTGCCCTACGTGCCGCAGATGCCCTGCACGCCGACTGTGAACGCGATATTCACCTTGCAGAGAAATGGGGATTTGACTCATCTCATCCAAGCATCGTTCTGCCTGGCGGCGGCGGGATTGATATGAACGTTTTTTATCCGCCAATACAAGTTCCTGAGCGGAGCGAAGCGCAGTCGAAGGACGAATCTGTGGAACACCGCTCTTCGACTACGGCTTCCAGCCTCCGCTCAGAGACTGAACCGCTAATTATCAACCCGCGTGGCTTTCGCGGGTATGTGCGCAACGACACCTTCTTTAAATCTATTCCGCTCGTACTGAATGAACGTCCCGATGCAAAGTTCATTTGTCCAACGATGGCGGGTGAATCTCAGGCAGAGGCTTGGGTACGCGAGTTGGGCATCGAAAATTCGGTTGAACTCACCCCGCCGCTTGCGCGGGAGCAACTTGCGGACACGTTCCGTGCCGCGCAGATTTTGGTATCCCCCAGCACTCACGATGGGACTCCGAATTCACTCATCGAAGGGATGGCATCTGGCTGCTTCCCCATCTGTGGTGACTTGGAAGCCATTCGCGAGTGGATCACAGATGGAGAAAACGGACTTTTAATCGCCCCATCTAAACCGCAGGCATTAGCCAATGCGATTTTGCGAGCCTTAAACGATGAGAGCTTGCGCAGGCAAGCCCTCGAGAAAAATCAGAAAATCATCGCCAACCGTGCAGAATATGAAAGCTGCATGGCGCAGGCGGAAAACTTTTACAAAAAGATCGCTGCTTAAAAGAAAACGAGTGCCTTGAAGGCACTCGTTTTCTTTTCTATTAATATTCAGCAGGCGGGGTGCGCAGTTCATCGAGACGCTCACGCAATTCGATGCGGCGAGCGTCCGCAGCATTGCGGATTTCTGCCTGGAATGCCATTCCGCTCTCGCGTAACTGAGAACGTAAGGCTTCACCAGAATCAGGGGCGAGTAAAAGTGCTACCGTCGAACCAACCAAGCCACCGACAACAATGCCGATCATAAAACCAAAGATTTTTCGCATGGGTTTCTCCTATTATCTACTAGTCTATAATCTATTATAACGGGTTCTTTCTGGAAAGGTAGAGGCATAGATTCCTTGATTCGAGAATTCATTGAGCCAGACAACCAATAAAGAGAGAAGAAGGGGTAAAATATCTTCGTAAATTTATACAGCAATTTTCAGTAGTCTTTCCAATAAGATTGCTTGGAAGACTATAATTTTTCAGGAGTAGCACTATGTCAAAGAAAAAAGTAATTAAAAGAATCGCCATCAGCACAGGCGGCGGCGATGCACCCGGGTTAAATGCGGTAATCCGTGCGGTAACCTTATCTGGCATTAAACGAGGCTGGAAAATCTACGGTATTCGGGATGGCTTCCATGGCCTCTTATCGCCAGAAGAATATGAAGAAGGCGGCGTCGTCCGCTTGACGTCAGATAAGGTACGCGGCATCACACATTTGGGCGGCACCATACTTGGTACCAGCAACCGCAACAACCCAATGCGTTTTCCAATAGAATTACCTGATGGCAGCATTGAGGAGATCGACCGCACCGATGAGATCGTGCGCTCCTTGCGCATGCATCAAATCGACGCATTGATCAGCGTCGGCGGTGATGGTTCGCTCGCAATTTCGGATGTGCTCTCAAAAAAGGGTATTCGCGTCATCCACGTTCCGAAAACTATTGACAACGATCTCGATAAAACCGATGTCACCTTTGGCTTCAACACCGCCGTCGGCTTTGCCACCGAAAGTATCGATCGTTTGCACAGCACCGCCGCGTCACATGGGCGAGTGATGGTTGTCGAAGTAATGGGGCGCTACGCAGGCTGGATCGCACTTCACGCTGGGGTTTCCGCAGCCGCCAATGTCATCCTGATTCCTGAAATCCCCTATGATATTAGCAAGGTCGCTCAAAAGATCAAAGACCGTGATGACCGGGGTAGACACTTTACGATCGTCGTCGTCGCTGAAGGGGCCATGCCATCCGGTGGCTCTGTGATGGTCGTTGAGCACAAAGCAGGTAAAGACGAACGTCTTGGCGGAATCGGTGAAAAAGTAGCCGCAGAAATCCGTGCCATTACCGATAAAGAAACCCGTGTTGTTGTTCTGGGGCACCTTTTGCGTGGCGGGACGCCCACCTCCCTCGATCGTTTACGCGCTCTGCGCTTCGGTGCAGCCGCTGTCCGTGCGCTGGAAGATGGTCAAGATGGTGTCATGGTTGCCCTTGATCCGCCCAAGGTCAAATATGTGCCGATCTCTGAAGCCATAGGTAAGATGAAATACGTTCCCCTCGATGGTGACACGATCCTGACTGCACGCGATCTTGGCATCATCTTTGCCGACGCTGAATAGCCCAATGTTCACCCAAAGAGGGTGGGAGATTTTTTCTTCTACCCTCTTTTTTATAACGAAACCCTCAAACTTTATATCGTGAGAGAATTCCACTTGTGAGTTGACCATTTTCTGATTCATTCGCTCCCATCCCCCCTTTCTTTTTCATTCACTTTACGCGATAATTCTTAAATATTTCCTTGACAGATTGGTAACAGAAACTTGCTGGTAACATAAAAAGCTTTTCTCTTACTATTTGGTCAAATACTAAAAGACACTGGGTAAAAAGGAATAAATGTGCAAAAGACTATTAATCGACTAAAAGATTTTCGTTTTTCTTTTTCAGACAACAAATTTACGTTTGTCTTTTTCCTATTAATTCTTTTGTTTTTTAGCTTTAATGATTTAGTAGTAAGAATTATAGATATTAGCTACTCGGATGAAACACTATACATAATGTTTGGGCAGGAATTGGCAGAAGGAATAATGTCTCCTTTTTCCTGGAGTCCTTTTACTTCCATGTTCTTTGCCCTACTTTATTTACCTTTCAAGAGCACAGTCAATTGGCTGCCGCTTGTTGCTACACTAGGAAGAATAATTATTTACATCCTTTTATTTTTAAGCCTTTATCTGATTGCACAAGAAACTAACGAAATCTCCTGGAGCGGGGCAGTTTTTGGCGTGGCATTAGTATATCCAGCCATGGTTTCAATACTAAGTTTTCAAAGCGACGCCCTGTTTGCTGCCTGTTCAGCCTTTTCCCTATGGCAAATACTTCAGTATAGAAAAACGAAAGCAGAGAAAAATATCTGGCTGGCTTCCGCCTTTAGCGGCTTAGCTGCTTTAACCAGAAATGACGGCTTAATTTTATACGTCGCCTTTTTATTTATTATCATTTTTGTAATTCAAAATAGAGACATAAGTTTCATACGCAAAATAACTGCAAGCCTAATTCCATTCACCGTAATTGTATTTGGCTATTTATTAATTTACGGGGCCGTCACCGGCAGCTTTGATATGGGCACAAAAAAAAGGGCTTGGGGCGCTTTTAGGCAAGGGCAATGGTTCGTTTATGGAAATGATGAGAACTGTCAAACAAACCAGTTGCGTTGCGCTATAGAACGGAATCAAGAACTTTATGGCACAGGCGATGAAAACAATTACTCTATCTTCAACGCCATCAAGAGCAATCCTCAAGCCTATACTGATCGCCTAATAACTTCATTAAAAAGTATCCCTAACATGATCTTTCGGGCATATGGAGGCAGAACATCTTTCAGTCTGCTTTTACTTAGCTTATTAGGCATCGTCAAGCTTGCGCAGGCCAGAAACAAAGACACCTTGATTATTTTCATCAGTTGGATGCTTTATCTACCCGTATACTTGTTAACATTTTATCGACCAGGCTATTTTTTCTTACCGTATTACGTTTTTTATATACTAGCCTTGATAGGTTTTTTTCATCTACTCCATCTATTCCAAAGCCAGAAAAACAGAATTGCCCTTTCTATATTTTTCATTGCCTTGTTTTTTTCTGGGGTCATATTGAAAACAGATTCAATATACTTCACCAGCTTTATATTACTAACCTCACTGTGGGCAGGATATAGCATTCCAGTATTTGAACATAAACAAGAACAATTTTCATCACAAATCATTCCCGCATTACTCATACTGATTGGGACTATATTTTTGCGAGGTGATTTTCAGCCAATGTCAATTTCGCTTCAACCACAAAAACCTGTTGCAGAGGAAGAAGCGATCATGTTGTTATTCAATGAATATCCCAGAGATAGTCAAGTAATAGCAGGAGCCCCAGGAGCCGTTATAAGCGCACATATGCAATTTATATCTGCAATCGAGCTTAATGCTGAGGCTAAGACCCCAGAAGAATTTTACGATATGATAGTTCGATCAGGGGTTGAAGCCATTTATGTTGATCATACTCTTATAAAGAGTAATGAAACTATTTGGAATCTCATAGAACCTAAAATAGGAAACCTATATGAGAGAATATATCAAGGAGATCAAGGTTCGATACAAATTCTTGATGTTAAATCTGACTAAAAAATAACTTATCAATCTTCTGCGCGTATCGTTATGAACGCGACAGATGTTTTATTGACTATGAAGGTGGTGGTCCTTCTAGGAATGACCACCACACCCCATCCAATCGGACTCTACCTACCAAAGGAGGGTACCATGTCCACAATCCCCACTGCGCCCACACACGCAGCGCGCAAAAAAGTTACCACGCATACCTTCAGACAGAAGAAAGCCAGCGGCAGCCCCATCTCCATGCTGACTGCTTACGACTACTCCACCGCCCTCGCGATGGATAAAGCCGGCGTCGACTCGATCCTCGTCGGCGACTCGCTCGGCATGGTCGTACTTGGTTATGAGACCACGCTGCCCGTCACGATGGACGACATGCTACACCATTGCAAAGCCGTCGCGCGCGGGGCCAAAGCCCCCCTCCTAATCGGCGACATGCCCTTCATGTCCTACCAGGTCTCCACGCAGGAAGCCGTGCGCAATGCCGGACGTTTTCTGCAAGAAGCCGGCATGGACGCCGTCAAGCTTGAGGGTGGACAAGAGCGGCTGAATGCGATTCGACGCATTGTTGACGCAGGCATCCCTGTAATGGGGCATCTCGGGCTGACACCCCAATCTGTGCATCAGCTTGGCGGATTTCGCCCTCAGGGTAAATCTGCTACCGCTGCCAAACATCTCCTCGACGATGCATATCGTCTGCAAGAAGCTGGATGCTTTGGTCTCGTGCTCGAATCTGTGCCCGCCAAAGTAGCGGAATACATCTCCCAACAGCTCGACATCCCAACCATCGGCATCGGCGCAGGCAACGGCTGTGACGGGCAAGTGCTCGTCACGCATGATATGCTCGGCCTCTTCGAACGCTTCACACCGCGCTTTGTCAAGAAGTATGCCGAACTGCACGGTGATCTTGAAGATGCTTTCCAAGCGTATATCATTGACGTAGAGAGCAGGGCCTTTCCCGCCGAGGAACACAGTGTCGGCATGAAAGATGAAGAGTGGAAAGCATTTTTAACCGCCGTAAAAAGTGAAGCGTAAAACGTGATGAACGCAAGGAAAGAAGAAAGCGGAAAGAGCATCCTCATCATCGGCACGGGCGCACTCGCCACACTCTTTGCCGCACGCTTCTCGAAGGCTGGCGCGGACGTGACCATACTCGGCACATGGCAGGCTGCACTAAATGCACTCAACGAAAAAGGCGCCTGCCTGATTGATGCCGACGACTACAAAAGCTCACAGCCTGTGCGAGCGGTGACAGAATGTAAAAGCACCGATCTCGCCCTTGTGCTGGTCAAAGCCTGGCAAACGGAGCGTGCCGCACAACAGCTTAGAAACTGTCTCGCGCCGGATGGGCTGGCAATCACACTCCAAAACGGTCTGGGAAACGGCGAGATTCTCGCATCTGCTTTGGAAGCGGAGCGTGTAGTGCAGGGCGTCACGACCACTGGCGCAGCCCTTGTTGCGCCCGGTGTTGTGCGAGCCGGCGGAGAAGGTTTGGTCTCGCTGGAGGCGCACCCACGCTTGGGGGCGTTTACCGCTCTTTTAACGGAAGCGGGCTTCCAATCCGAGGTTGTCCCGAGCGCAGCGTCCCTGATCTGGAGCAAACTGGTTATCAATGCTGCGATTAATCCGCTCAGCGCGCTCTTAGATGTCCCCAACGGAGCGTTGCTGAAACGTCCATCGGCACGCAAACTGATGGGCAAACTTGCTATCGAGACAGCCGCCGTTGCCGAAGCGCAAAATATCCCGCTCTCGTTTAATGATCCGGTGCAAGCTGTGGAGCAAATTGCCGAGCGCACGGCCAGAAATAGCTCGTCGATGCGGCAAGACCTACGACGTGGCGCACCAACAGAGATCGAGGCCATTTGCGGTGCGATCATGCGCGCTGGCCGGCAGCACGGCGTAGCAACGCCATTGAATGCAACCTGCTACCAACTCGTGAAAGCATGCATCGAGGGCTGAAACATGGTAATATTCGCAAAAATAAAATTCAGGAGAACTTCTCTTATGCGTAAATTTTTTCTTTTCGTTCTTTTAGTCAGTATGATGCTTTTTCCCACGCTTACACAGGCACAGGGCAATGTAAAAATCGGTGAACTGACCATCCAACTTTGGCCTGAATACGATCACCCCGAAATGCTGGTGATGTATAGCCTCACTCTTTCAGCCGATAGCGCACTGCCCGCCGAGATGCAGGTGAGCATCCCTGCAAATGCGGATTTGAATGCTGTTGCGAAAGTGGAAGACGGCACCATGGTGAACATCCCCTATGATGCTCCCGTAAAAGATGGCGACTCTGTGCTCATTACTTTCTTAATGGATGACCTTTCGAGCTACCGCGTAGAATATTACGCGCCCATCGAAAAAGATGGCTCCAAGCGCAGCTACAACCTGGTCTGGCCGGCAGGGTACACAATAGACTCTTTCCTCGTTCAATTCCAGCAACCACCCACGTCTACCAATTTCACATCCACACCTGTGCTGCCGAATATCTCCCCTGTCAGCGGCGGCATCACTTATCATGATCTGGATATTGGTGGATTAGCAGAGGACAGCAATTTCACATGGAGCGTATCCTATCAAAAAGAGAATGACGACCTGACCGTCTCCGCGATGCCGATAGAAGCAGGCGGGGGAACACTGCCCGAAACCAACGAAATCCCGAACAGTTTCTCATTGAGCGACGCTCTCCCCTTTATCTTGGTCGGTATCGGCATTTTGCTCATCGCTGGAGGCTTGCTCTACTTCTTCACCGCTGGACGGCGGGATACCGCTCGAGAAAGTGGACGCAAACGTCATTCGCCCAGTACGGCTTCGGCTGGCGGCAATATATATTGTCACGAATGTGGCAGCCGCGCCAGTTCCAGTGACAAATTCTGCCGCTCTTGCGGTGTGAAGTTACGCAGCTAAACAAAAAAACAAACCAATTCTTTATTTCTAAACCAAAGAGCGGAGATGCATACGCATCTCCGCTCTTTTAGTATCTATCCTAAAAACACTTTAGGCGAGTGTGCGATACATATCTATTTTGTTTGAATTTTGGAATAGATATTTTAAAAAACTATCTAATTTAAGGGGAGCCAAAGGTATAGATAAAAACGCAGCAACCATGATTTAAGCCTTGATCCAAGGCTATAGGCGATAACAATCTGTCTTCACAAAGTGACAAATGTCAGTATTTCGGCAGTATTGGTTGGGTTATACTAACCAATAAGCTGATTCTACCTACCTGAATTCGGAGGCTCAATGCCTGCCATACATATTGCAAGCCAAGGAAAGTCTTGCCGAGGAGGAGAGCACGATGAATGATACATCTGCCAATTCGATTTTCGTGGCTTTATTGTTCGTTCTGAGATGTTTTGTTCCTGTTGCCATTTTATTTGGAGTCTCTTATTTGCTACGCAAAATGGGATTGGTAGCGACAGATCCCCCCGAACCGCCTGACGAACGCGATGAAAGTGATGAAAATGATTCGTCCACATCGGCGGTCGTTGAGGATGAGCCTCCCAGTCCGGAGATATCAGTGACCAATTTGAATGGGGATGATGAGCCTATTGATGAATCCGAGGAGGCTAGCCAATGAAACCGCGTATTTTTCATCAACCAATCGTTGCGCTTGGCCTGACGGGTCTACTGACAGCGTTAATCGGTCTATCATTCCTAATATCCCCCGCCCAAGCAAAAGATACTACGCAAGAAACGGAGAAATACTGCCTATCTTGCCATAGCAACTCGTCGTTGGAAATGACTCTCCCCAGCGGAGAAACCCTTTCACTGTATATCGCCGAGGATGATTACCACCATTCCGTCCATACTTCGGTAGGGATCGAATGCGAGGCCTGCCATAACAATATTTCTGAATATCCACATCCTGCGATCACATATCAGACAGTCCGAGAGCTTTCACTTTCATACTATCAAACTTGCGAAAAATGCCATTCAGCGAATTATGAAGAAACTCTGGATAGTATGCATGCGCAAGCCGCACTGGACGGGAATGAAGACGCCCCGGTTTGTACCGACTGTCATGGTTCACACGATGTCAGCCCGCCTGACCAGCCCCGTTCCCTGATTTCCGAAACTTGTAGACAATGTCACACCGAGATCGTGGACACATATCGGCAAAGCGTGCATGGAGCGGCGTTAATGCAGGATGAAAATCCCGATGTGCCGGTCTGTACAGACTGTCATGGTGTGCATAGCATCCAAGACCCGCGAACGAATCAGTTCCGCATAGACGAGCCTGAAATGTGTGCCGGCTGTCATGCTGATGCTGAGTTGATGGGGAAATATGACCTTTCAGCGGATGTGTACGATATTTACAAACGTTCCTGGCACGGCGTAGATGTTTCGGTGTACAAGGCGCGCTGGCCAACTATCTGGCACGATAGCGCGATTTGTTCCGATTGCCATGGCGTTCACAACATTCGTACCACAGACGATCCCGAGTCGATGGTGAATGCACACAATCTTCTCGCCACCTGTCAGCAATGCCATCCGGATGCAGGGCCAAACTGGACTGACGCATGGACAGGTCACAACAAGATCAGTTTTGAGCGCACTCCCTTCCTCTTTTATACGGATAAATTTTATGGTTCCTTTACCCACTTTACGCTGTGGGCGTGTATTGTTTACGTTGCCTTGCAAATTATACGTGCCACTGTTGATCGCGTGAGGAGTAACCGATCATGAGCCCAAAAACAGTCAATCATACCCCGCGGGAACGGACATTCCAGCGTTTTACATTAGGCCAGCGCTGGGAACATGCCCTTTTATTGTTGAGCAGCCTGGTCCTCATTCTGACTGGTCTGCCCCAAAAATATCGCGATTTATCCATCAGCCAGGATCTCCTTTCTACGCCTGAACAGATAATGCTAATACGCCAGATCCATCATATCGCCGCCATTATCTTGGGACTGGGAATCCTCTATCATTTGGGACGTATCCTCTACTTGATGAGCCGCCGCAAACTGCCGGGCGACCTGCTTCCCACCGTTCAGGATTTGCACGATGCCAAGGATATGATCCTATATCTACTATTCCTGCGTAAGGAAAAACCGAAGTTCGGTCGATACAACTTTGAGCAGAAGGTCACTTATTGGGCTGTATTCTTTGGCTTTGCTGTTATGGGAATCAGCGGTTTAATTGTTTGGTTTCCAGTGCAGGCGACACAATTTCTCCCGGGGGGCGTAGTACCAGCCGCCAAACTGGCGCACAGTACAGAATCAGTGGTGATGGTGATCTTCATCTTGATCTGGCATATCTATCATGTACATATCGAGCGCATGAACTGGAGTATATTCACCGGCCGCCTGAGCGAGAAGGAGATGCGAGTTTTCCATGAGAAGGAATATGAACGTCTGACAGGTCGAGCAGGAGATGAAAAGTGATGAAACTCCGCAACCTGGCTATCACGGCAGGACTGGCTATTTGCATCGTCAGCTTTAGATTTGGCATCTCAAAAACGGCAGCAGCCCAGGATCAGGAAGAAGGAGCGACTGTTGCATTATTGTCTTCTCCGCAGGAAATTGAAAACGACACGTGTTTGTACTGTCATGGTGAGGAAGGCTTAAACGTAACACTCGACAGTGGCGAGATATTGGCATTAACCATTGACCAAAATGCCTTTGACCATAGCGTTCATGGCTCTGCAGAGATGACGTGTGTCACTTGTCACACAAGTATCACAAAGTACCCGCATCAGGAATTCCCCACGCCATCACTGAGGGAAGTGAAGCTAAAGTATTACACATCCTGTCAGAAATGCCATGCGGAACAATTTGAGTTAACGCTGGATTCTGTCCATCAGAGGGCATTGGCACAGGGAAACAAAAACGCGGCGGTCTGCGCAGATTGCCATAATCCACACACTCAGCAAAGAATCACAAACTCACAAAGCGGAATTCTGCTGGATACTGCCCGTATGCATATCCCGGAAACATGCGCGCAATGCCACAGCGCCATCTATGATGCCTACGAGGAAAGTGTTCATGGAAAAGCACTTACTGAAGAGGGGAATATAGATGTGCCCACCTGTATTGATTGTCATGGCGTCCATAATGTCCAAGACGCCACGGTTACATCCTTCCATAACAGCACCCCATCCTTGTGTGCCAAATGTCATACCGATGAGAACATAATGAGCAAGTACGACCTTTCTACACAGGTCTTAGACACCTATGTGGCTGATTTCCATGGAACCACGGTAGAAATCTTTAACAAGTCCTTCCCGGATCAGCCAACCAACAAGCCGGTCTGTACAGACTGTCACGGTATCCATGACATTGTTAAGACAGATGATCCCATACGAGGAGTCTCGATTAAGGAAAATTTGCTTGTACGCTGCCAGGTTTGCCATCCAGAAGCAGACGCTAACTTCCCAGACACCTGGCTTTCGCATTACATCCCCTCGCCTGAAAAATATCCTATCGTCTATTACATCAACCTGTTCTACAAATACCTGATCCCAGGCGTTTTGATTCCCATGGGAATGCTGGTCGTGATGGATTTTGGTCGCGCGCTTATTAACCGCTTCCGAAAACCCAAGAAGAGTAAAAGCCATGGGGCAAAGTCACCATCTACAAAAACCGAAACAAAGGACGAGACTCCGCCTGCTCCGCAGGAATCAACAACCAACGAGGAGGCATCTGATGACTAAAGAAGCCCAAGGTTCAGACGCCAAAACTTTCGTCCGCTTCAACCTGATGCAAAGAATTGAGCACATTATCTTCCTGCTCTCATTCAGTATCTTGGGTTTTACCGGCCTGCCACAAAAATTTCCAGACACGCCGCTAAGCGTGAACATCTTCAAGCTTCTGGGCGGAATCGAGACAACACGTCTCATCCATCACGCCTCCGCCATCGTGATGATGATTGTTAGCATCTATCACGTACTTGAAGTAATCTACCTGGTGTATGTCTTGCGACATCCCATTTCGATGATCCCGTGGGTGAACGATCTCAAACACGTTTACGAGGATATACAGTACTATCTCGGTTTCCGTAAGCATAAAGCCTACTATGGGCGCTATTCCTATGCTGAGAAGGTCGAATATCTGGCTCTGATTTGGGGAACCATTGTCATGGGGTTGACCGGTTTCATGATGTGGAACCCGATCTCCACCTTGCGTTTTTTACCTGGCGAGGCCGTCCCTGCTGCGAAGGCAGCACATGGTGGCGAGGCAATCCTAGCTGTGCTGGCTATTATCATCTGGCATTTCTATCATGTGCATATTAAGCATTTGAACCTAAGCATGTTCACGGGAAAAATGAGCGAAGAAGAGATGGAACACGAGCATCCTGCAGAACTTGCAAAAATCAAAAAAGCAGCCGGACACGAAACGCCCATTCCAGAGGCTGTTCTACGCAAACGTAAAAAAATCTTCATTCCGATTGCCGTCGTTGTTCTGGCGCTCTTTAGCTGGGGATTCTATTACTTCGTAGGATATGAGACAACGGCCGTTATAAACCCGCAACCAACCCTTCCCGTTTATGCCCCGCAAACCGTAACCCCTCAGCCAAATATCACGCCTATGCCCTAAATGCAAGACAACAAAAAAAGGTAAAGCACTTTCGTCCAAAGATAAAAAACGCCCGCTCAAATGAGCGGGCGTTTCTTTTGTAGCGACTAGCTTCTTTTAGTGATGTGCTTCTTCTCCCACATGGAAGGGGAGGAAGCGAGCTGCGAAGCTGAAGCCCAGTAACCAATAGGAGATCACGCCTGTACCTACAGCCCACTCCTGCCAGGTTGGCGTATAGGAGCGCAACCAGATGATAGGCGTGTAGGGGTCATAGCTGATGGTCGCGATCAAACCGGCAAAGTTATAGTTCCAGCGTAGCAAGATAACCAGCAGTACGGGGAAAATCGCTGCAACCAACGTGACACGGAATTTATTGATCCGTTTAGCATAGATGAGCACAAAACCGGCAACAACACTAGCGAGGATTTCCCCAATCCAGAAGCTGGCGGAGAAGGGGGCAATCGTGTTGAGCAACTCTGTCTGGCTGGCGACATTTAAGTTAAAGCTGTAGTAGTTGATAACAGCCCAGTCCCACATGCGGATGTAGACCCAGAGCAACAGGATCGCACCGGCAATACGGGCAATGTCGTTGATGACTTCGTCTGGTACCAAGCCAGGGCGCATCTTACGAAAGACGAAGGCACTCAAGATGAAGAGGAGAGCGGTTCCGCCTGCCATCGCAGACAGGATGAAGAGGATCGGCACAGTCGGCCCAAAAGAGACACCACGCCCAGAGAGCATCCCGTAAGTCGCACCGAGGGAAGCCTGATGCAAGATCGAAAGGGTCAGGCCAGCAACCGCCCAGAGCGGTCCCAATTTATGGAGGGCGTGGGCAAATTTATTTAGCAAGCCGAAGAGTTTGCCCAAAATGGGGAAACGTTCCAACCATGGGTGAGTGCGAAAAACCGAATGCTCGAGGATAATCGGCAATAACTCAGCCAACAGCACAGTCAGGTAAAGCACCACGCACATGGTAATTTCCCAGAGCAGGGAGTGCGGCTGCCAGTAAACCACCGGGTGCCAGAAGCGTAGCGGTTGACCAAGATCAAAGAGCAACACCATGCCCGCAGTGGAATATCCCAGAAAACCGAGCAAAACAGCCAAGCGGCCGACTACTTCGAAGCGTTTAAGGCGCAGCAGATAAACGATAACCCCGAAGAGGAAAGCGCTCCCCCCCAGACCAATCGAGGAAAGATCGATAATGATCCACAAGCCCCAGGTAACGTGGTTATTCAAACCGGTCACCTGCAAACCTTGGGTAAGGACTTCGTAGGCGCCAAAGATACCAAAAATGAAGCCACTGATCAAAAGAGCGATCCATAAGGGGAAGACATCAAAGCGACGCTTTCCGACGCGAAGTTTAGGAACAACGATCGTATTCTGCATCTTATGCCTCCTCTTCCTGTACTGGCGGAACGTAGAAAACTCTGGGCTCAGTGCCTATTTCTTCGCGCAAGCGGATAGTATTATCGTGCTCGTGCAGCGCTCCTGAGATGGGGCTGTGCTGGTCGATAAGATCACCGAAGACACGCGCGCCAGTTGGGCAGGCTACCACACAAGCAGGAGTGGCCGCGGCATCAACACCCGGCGTTAACCCGCGCTCCTGACCGGTATCAATGCGATGCTGGCAGAAGGTGCATTTTTCCATAACACCACGCGGGCGGTTTTCAACTTCGGGGTACCCAAAGTCCGGTACGCGTGGACTGGTCTCGATGGGGTCTTTCCAGTTGAAGACACGCACATCGTAAGGGCAGGCAATCTGACAATAACGACATCCAATGCAGAGGTCGTAATCCATCGCCACGATACCATCAGGACGGTGATAAGTTGCCGCAACCGGACAAACGTGCACACAAGGTGCTTCTTCACAGTGCATGCATGGGCGTGAAAGGTAATATTCGTTCTCGTTCTGGGTGGTTTCGAGTGTAACGATGTTATAGCGCATATCATCGGCAAGGTTGTTCGTCGCCTGGCAGGCATAGGTGCAGTAATTGCAACCAATGCAAAGATTGATGTCGACGAGCATGCCCCATTGGGGACCGCTGCCGTCGCCTCCAGAACTGGCATTGGCTTGCTGTACCTTATTCACGCCAATTACACTGGAGAGCGCAATCGCTCCTGCCATCGTTCCAGCAATCCCCAGAAAATCACGTCGAGAAACTTCTTTTTCTGACAGTTCTTCTGTCTTTTTATCATTCATACGATTACTCCTTAAGAGTTTACGAAAACGGAGATCTCGTCTTATTCTGACGCGGAATCTTTACTATTAAAGAAAACCCAGTAAGCGCCGACCAACAGGATTACTGCAATGATCGCGATTAGAGCGGTCGGCGGTTTTGCATGGATGCCGGCATTAGCTTCGTCTTCCTGCGCCAGAGTCTCTGTGGTCAAATGAGTAGGGTCGATCACTGCAGGCGCAACAATATCTTCGAGATTCTGACCTGAAGCGATCATATTGGATGTATGAATCTCATCACCGTGGCATTCAACACAAGTTCCAGTTCCTACATTAAAGGTATGACCTGTGCCTTCGCTCGTGTTCACATGGCAATCATCACAGTAGACGCCTGCGAGCGTATGGGTAGAGTGAACAACCTCATCCGCTCTCAAGAGATGGCAGTTTTCACAAACCGACTGGCTATCAGGTGAGAGGGTCATGCCCTGACTATGGGGTTCATGGCATGAAGAACATGCGATCATCTTTTCGCCATGTACGCTGGTCTTCCAATCTTCATACTGGTCGAGATGGCAGGTGCCGCAGAGTTCACCGGAGTGATCAATGCCAAATGCAACCGCAGGGTGCTCACCTTCTCCTTCGAGTTGGTGACAAGCAACACAGCCCGTTCCTGAGTGGCCGTGGTTGCTATTCAACCACATGGTGTATTCGTTATCGTGGCAATTCACACAACTTGCCGGCGTGTAGACCTGAGTATGTTGGACATCTGATGTCATGGTCGGTGGGAAGTTGGTCAAACGGTAAACATCAGATGTTTGATAACCTAATGCTGCGAAATCAAGACGACCACCCTCATCGGTATGACATTCCTGGCAGGTGACTGCATCAGAAGCAGGTGCAACCATGTGGGTAATAGGCCAATACATGACGGTTTCAACAAAGTCATATTGACCACTGTAGTCTTGGCCGACGTATTCCATACCCGCGGTAATTGCCTTACCCCAGTCAAAATTCGCCCAGTAAGCGGTATCGTCTTTACCAAAAAGATGCGGGACAACAAGTGTATTGTTAACCGAGTCGTAGGGCTGATTGCCAACGAAACGTTTGACAGGCCAAATGCGGGCGTTAGGATCGCTCTTGTCGCCGACAAAATTATTGATGTTAACTGTCTGGCTGGGATCAATTGTGTCTTCCAAGAGGGTATATTCCACAGTGCCGTTGAACCATACATATTCAGGAACAACATTCTCGCCCCAAGTGAAGTTCCCTTTCAGCGTATTGTATTCCTCTGTGGCAATATTGGTGCCGTCTTCATTCTTCTTACCAGCGGTTGACCAATCCCAAGTCATTTTGGTGGGAATATCGCCACGCGCAAACTCAGGGATATGGCAGGTTTGGCAGGCAACTTTTGCTGCATGGGTATTTAAAACAGCAAGTTGATGCGGCTCTGATGTATGGCATTCTTCACAGCCCGTCCACTCTTCGGGGTTCATGCTGTAGCGGCTGCCAGTGATATTGTGATCTTCAGCCGTATGACAAGTGGTGCATTCAAAATCCAAGCCAGCCGCATCCATGTGAACATCAAGCTCACGATCAGGGTTGACGAGTGAGCTATCAAGGTCGCCGTGTTTAACTTCATCACCACCGCCACCGTAGAAGTGACAAGCGCCACAAGTCTCGCGACTGGTCAGGCCAACATTCTGAGCAACAGCGGCAAGATCCACTTCGGGATCAGGCGCGCCTGCGCCAGTGGGTACCTTTTTGTAGGAGCCAGTGGTATCGTGGCAAACGACACAGTCAACATTTTCAGCTGCCGTGAAATCGAAAGTATCGTCTTTCCATCCGTAACCGACATGGCAGCTTGTGCAACGCGCTTCATTGGATGATGTCGCTACACAGAAATTATTGACCAGGTTTTTCTTGCCGAGGGTTTGTCCGGTAGTTTCGTTGACAAATTCCCACGTCCAGTGGATAGTGTGCTGAACTTGGTCAGCAGCATCCACATGACAGTTAAGGCAAGCGCGGGTCAGGTCGGTGGGGTCAGTAAAATCCTGATTTAGAATCGGGAATTCACTGTGATCGACTGTGACCGGGGGAGGGGGCGGATCATCGTCTTGATTTAACCCCGTATTCATGCCACCAGCCATACTAACGCCTTCTTCAACGTTGGTCGTTTGAGCCGAGGCACTTCCACTTGCCATAACGCCAGCAACAACAAAAATTGTTACAAGGGCTATCCCAAGCATGAACCAAATAGAATTTCTTTTATAGAGCATTTTATGCATCTCCTCGTAAAAATATAGAAAAATTAAAATTTTCTAATTTTGCTCCCGCAATATTAACATCCAGTGAATCTACTTTACAGTGAAAGATGTAACGGACAAGCGAACAAAATGTAACTTATACTAGTTGTTTATATGCGGATATGTAAATTTATTGCTTCACTGTTACGCGAAAACCAGATACTGTATTAACGATAAGAAGTTCTCTTTTTAGGACATGGCACTGCATACCTCATCCGGGTTGCTGTCTTCAATTATGGACCAAAATGCTGTTTGGGCAGCGGTAGCAGGCCGACGAATGTTGCGTCCGATATAGATATCACGGCAAATAGTCATCCCTTTAATGCGTACTGTTTTTATGTCACGCAGACGCATCCCCTCCACAACTGCATTGGAAACAAACCCGGCACCCAACCCCTCTTCAACAGCAAGAGCTATTGCTTCGGAGTTTCCTAAAGTCAGAGTCGTGTCTAATTGATGAATTGAAATATTGGCTGTTTGTAGAGCTTCACTGACGGTAACCGCTGTGCCCGATTCTTCTTCTCTAAGAATGAAGCTGGCATCACGTAGTTCTTCTGGGTCAATTTCATCACGGCCCGCCCAAATATGTCCTTGAGGCACAATCAATTTGACCGGGTCTTTCATGAAAAGGCGGAATTCTACATCGGCGCAAGTTTGTTTATGGCTATAACTCGAAAGCGCAAAATGAACTTCACCTTCGCAGAGCTTTTCGATGGCGCTTGCCTGCGGAGAAACCTGACAAGTCACCTTTACGCGCGGGTACTCGTGATGAAGGCGTGCTAACAATTGTGGCAACACATATTTGCCAGGCGTCGTGCTGCACCCAACCATTAGATGCCCAAAAACTTCCCCATGTAATGATGCCATAGCCTCTTCAATATGGATGGATTGACGAACAATATCGCGCGCCATAGGGACGAGGGCTAAGCCTGCATCCGAGAGTATGAGGCGTCTGCCAATACGCTCGAAAAGCGTCACATTAAAGTGACGCTCAAGTGCCTGAATATGCTGACTGACACTTGGCTGTGACATGTGCAATAAATTGGCAGCTTTTGTGAAATTCAGTTCTTCAGAAGCAACCAGGAAGATATTAAGTTGGTGGGTATCTAGCATATTTCATTTCTCCAAAATCATATTGCTTGAATACTAGCACGGCAACCATAGCCTTTTCAAGTGCAAAATGTCACCGTCTGATAGTTTTTACTTATGCTTATGGATAAGCAGAACCTATAAGCAATAATTATGTTTATCACTTGATAGTATGACTTTTGCTTATTATAATGGTGAAAAATATTACAATTGTTACTGTCTAAATGACACACTAGCAAACTATGTAACATTAATTATTGCAAACTATTGTAAGGAGATGCAATGACAAAAAATACTCGTTTTCTTTTTACCCTGCTGCTGACACTACTCTTTATGGGATTGTCAGGCTGCACCGGAGCGACGCCTGCACCCGCAACGCCTACCGATGCGCCAGCCGAGGAAGAAAGCGCCCCTACCCCGGAACTTGCTACTGTTAGTGAGCCGGTCGAAGTCAACAATTGTTTAGAGTGTCACACAGACAAAGACCGTCTGATCGATACCGCTAAACCAGAAGAAGTTGTCGTCTCAGAGAACGAAGGCGAAGGCTGAGGTGGCGAAGTGGCTCCGTTGGAGCCTTGGGAGAAAGTTCTTGTGGACGGGGAAGTCTTCCCCACCACCATTCACGGCGCAATTTCTTGTATCGAATGTCATAACGGTATTCAGGATCCCGATAAAGAGATTGCCCACACAGATCTAATTGCAACGCCAAGCACAGATAACGAACGTGTTTGCAGCAAATGTCACCCTGCCGTCACCATGACCTACGATGACAGCCTCCACGCAGCCCAAACCGGCTACTGGACAGCACTCGACGAACGCACTGCTCCTGAAGATCACCCAGTGATCGACGAAATGTTTGGCAACCACTGCCAATCCTGCCACACCATTTGCGGTGACTGCCATGTCAGCCGTCCACAATCAGCAGGCGCTGGCTTCATCGACGGGCATAACTTCCAAAAGACCCCATCAATGACCAATAACTGCACGGCCTGTCACGGCAGCCGTGTTGGGAATGAATATCTCGGCAAGAACGAAGATGTCAAATCTGACATTCACTTCCGTCAGGGACGCATGAAATGCACGGATTGTCATACCGGCCACGAGATGCACGGTCAGTTAGCGGAGTGCGATACGTGTCACACCGAGATGCCCACAACCGACACCCTGCCTCCCGACCACCGTTACGCAGATGATGATCTCGGCACCCCGACCTGCGAATCCTGTCATAAAGAGGCAGCCAATGGTCTGGATGACATCACAATGCATCAGCCGCACGGCAGTAAACTCGCCTGCCAGGTCTGCCACTCGGTCAGCTACACCAGTTGTGATGGATGTCATGTACAGATCAGTGAAGAAACGGGCAATCCCTTCTTCGCCACCGATGGTACTTATATGACCTTCCTGATCGGTAAAAACCCGATCCAGAGTGAGCAAAAGCCGTACGAATTTATCACCCTGCGCCACATTCCAGTATCAGAAGACAGCTATGCTTTCTATGGTGAAGACCTGCTGAAGAATTTCAACGCACTGCCTACTTGGGCTTATACAACACCACATAATATCCAGCGTATCACCCCACAGGCTGAAAGTTGCAATGCTTGCCACGGAAACGAATCAATTTTCCTAACAGCCGACAAAGTCGCCGAGAACGAATTGGAAGCCAATCTTCCGGTTATCGTCGAAAATGTCCCCGCCGTCTTAGGTCAATAAAAACAATAACTTTTCTATCTATAAGGAGAAAGTAATGAAAAAGAATCGAATGCTACCCCTGCTCTTCACCATGTTGATGGTTTTCAGCATCGTTATGAGCGCTTGCTCTCCGGCACCTGCCGAAGAAGCACCTGTTGCAGAAGCTCCCGCCGAGGAAGCACCTGCTGAAGAGGCTCCCGTTGTTGAAGAGCCAGTCGTCGAAGAAGTTGATATTAACGCCCCTTACAGCACTATGCTTGCCAACATGGCTGGCTACAACACGATCAAAGTTGATGCACTGCTCGAAGAACTTGCAACTGATACTCCCCCCTTCCTCCTGGATGTTCGCTCGGAAGAAGAAGTTACCGAACAAGGTCATATCGAAGGCGCAGCTCACATTCCGTTGGACATGCTTGCCGATCACACTGACTTGCTGCCTTCCTTCGACACCCCCATCGTCACATACTGTGGCACCGGCTGGCGTGCAACCATCGCCATGACCGCTCTTCACGGCATGGGCTATGAAAACGTCCGCGCTCTCAAATACACCTTTACTGGCTGGGTCGAAGATGGCAATCCAGTTGTTGAAGGCCTTCCCGAACCACTGGTACTTGACGCTGTTGAAATCCCCGAAGCTTTGCTTGCCGCCAACGCTAGCGCAGCAGCCGCCTCGAAAGGGATGGGCGATCACTGGGGCGTTCTGCCTCCCGAAACGCTTGACACCAATATGGTCGAAATGGCTGACCTGGTTGTGATCGACGTCCGCCGCGCAGAAGAAGTTGAAGAAAAAGGCTATATCGACGCGCCTAACTACATCCACATCCCGCTTGAAAGCCTCATTGACGATATGGCTATGTGGCCTGCAGATACAGCCACCCCCATCACAGTTTACTGTGGTAGTGGACACCGCTCCACCATGGCAATGACCATGCTGCTCGCCAATGGCTACGAAAACGTTAACAGCCTCAAAGGCGGCTACGGCGGCTGGGTTGGCGCTGGTCTCCCCACTGTTGGTGGCGTTCCCACCCTTACCCAGAACTACACGGCCATGCTCTCCACCATGGAAGGCTACAATACCGTCAAAGCTGATGGTCTGCTCGAAGAATTGACTTTGGACACCCCTCCCTTCATCCTCGACGTACGCAGCGTTGCCGAAGTTGAAGAACAAGGTCATATCGAAGGCGCAGCTCACATTCCGTTGGACGAACTTGCACAGCACATCGACCTGCTGCCCTCCTTCGACACCCCCATCGTCACTTACTGTGGCAGCAGCTGGCGCGCAACAATTGCGATGACCGCACTCCACGGCATGGGCTGGACAGATGTCCGCGCTCTCAAAGTCAACTACTCTGACTGGGTCGCCGCCGACAACCCCGTTGCAGACGGTCTCCCCGAGCCGATGGTTCTTGATGTCGCCAGCGTAGGTGAAGGTCTCACCGCTCCCGTCGACACCGCTGTCATCTGGGCAAAAGACAACGGCTGGGGTGGCAAAGCTGCTGACGCCCTCAGCACTGAGCTGCTCGAAAAACCGGACATGATCCTCATCGACGTCCGCCGTGCTGAAGAACTGACCGAAAACGGCGTCATCGCCACCGAAGGTCAGGAACTCATCTCCATCCCGCTCGAGAGCTTCGTCGCAGATGCATCCATGTGGCCTGCCGACAAAGATGCCGAAATCGTCGTCTACTGTGGCAGCGGACACCGCTCCACCATGGCAATGACCATGCTCATCACGAACGGCTACACCAACGTTACCAGCCTCAAAGGCGGTTTCGGTGGCTGGGCAGCCGCAGAGCTCCCCATTGCCGACTACGTTGCAGCTGAGTAAAATACACAACACCACTCATTCAAAAGTCCCCAGCAAAATGTTGGGGACTTTTTCTTTTAAAAATTTGGGCAGACCTGCGTGTCTGCCCAAAAGATAAACCGTAGAGCAAACACATAGATCCATGCCTACGGTACAATCAACAAAACCTTCAACCATCAAAAGGAAAGCCTATGTCACTCATCAACCACTACTCCACCCTGTGGGGATTAGGCATCATCTTCGCCGTGGCCGCCTACTTCCTCCTGCGCGGAGAACGCTCCGCGAAAAAACAACTTACCCTCGTCCTGATCGGGGTTGCCCTCGTGACAACTTGGTTCGCCATTCGCCCCCAAAGCGGATCGAACGAAGCAGCCGATACGCTCCGAGCCGAAATAGGGCAGGGAACGCCCGTCCTGCTCGAACTCCAGTCCCCTTACTGAGCAGCCTGCGCTGCGGCGAAACCCATCGTCGATGGGCTGGAAGAAGAATTTAGCGGAGATCTGCTTGTCCTCCGCGTGGACGTTCAATCCGAAAACAGCAAAGACTTTGCCCGAGAATTTGGCTCCATGACCCCCACCTTCGTCTTTTTCGATGCCGAAGGCAACGAACTTTGGCGCGCCCTCGGTACTATTGATCCCGAACAAATCCGCCAATCCATGCAATAAACACAAGTGCGATGCACGTTTAAAGTCATCCCAATCCAGCAATCATCTCATAAAACGTGCATTGCACTTTCCCCCTCGAAAGGGAGACAACGCATCCTATCAGATGCAATGCTTTTTTCTTTTTAAAGCACCTCCCCCAACGCCACATTAATATCATCAAAAACTTCCGCCCCCTGCGCCCGCAGATACCCGCCCTTCACCACATCAGGCGCGATGCCAATCTTCTGCACCAGCACAGGCAGCCCCTTCTCGCGCAGCACCTCCCCCATTGCCCCAACACTAATTAAACCACCAGGCGTATCCTCAAAAACGACGATCTCTTCAAACACCAAACCTTCTGCGCTGGCGCCGTTCAATAGCCCGTGCGTGCTCAATAAACTCTCCTGTAACTCCCTCCCCGTCGAAACCAGCGCCGCCGAGAGCGCATGGCCCGCAGCAGGTTTCGAGAAGTCAGATGCCTCACCGCCAACCTGCTGCGCCAGCCATTCCATGTCGTTATAGCCCACCAGCGGAATGCCCTCCAAACCCACCAGACGCAGACCATAGTCGGCGTCGGGCATCTCGCTCGAGGGGCGATTCGTCATCACCGCGCATCCATGCTCGGGATGCTCAAGCCACGCCAAAAGCCGTTCTCGCGTGGACGTTTCGAGCAGCGCCTCGTCAAATTGAAGCAGGTAGCTTTCCACATCCAAGCTGCTTTTCTCTCCATAAATGCGTTCAAAATCCGCACTACCCAAGATCAATTCCTGAAAAGTCCGATAAATCGGTGATTGGAGCGTCTCGCTCTGTCGGATCATCTGGACGCTTTTCTCGTCGCCCGTGAGCTGTTGGATGACTCTTTCGAGCCGGATGCGCGCCGGGATTTGAACTGGTTCCCGTTTAAGCAGCTCAAAAAGCGGCTCGAGGGATAGCTCGCCACCAAACGCCAGCACCGCGAGGGCTGCCGCACTCGAATGCCATTCGGTCGCAATACCTAACCCCTCAAATTGGGCGATATGTTCGTCGGTGAGCGTGATACCCGGGTAGCCGAGCGCCTCCGCCCCCAAGCGAACAGCCTCCTGCAAGGCACGATGATAGCCGCGCGGGGCGAGCAGAACGCCGTCCATGTCAAAAATGAGTATTTTTTTCATAGTGTCTCCCAGCAGGGCATGCGTCGCACCAAGTTTAACGGAAGCTTTCGTAGACAGATTTTGTCCCGTTTAGCAGCTTCGTTCTGAAAGGCTGGTGCGACGCACGTCCGTTTCTTATTTTTGATGCCGCTTTCTTAGCTCATCTTCCACATCCACCAGCGTCAACCCCTTGGCGCTCAACAAAACCAGCGTGTGGTAAAAAAGGTCACTGACCTCCTCAATGATGCGCTGATCGCCCTGCCCCTTCGCGGCGATGATGACTTCAACTGCCTCCTCCCCAACCTTCTGGCAGATACGGTCTTCCCCCTCGGCAAACAAGCTAGCCGTATACGATTTCTCGCTGGGGTTGGCTTTACAATCTTCGATAATTTCAAACAATTCGTTTAACATATTTTGCTCCAGAACTGAGTGCGTCGCACCAAAACGACAAGTATTTTTCTGTCAATCGGCAAAATGCCCATCGTTGGAATCATCTAGTCAAAGATGGTGCGACGCACTACTGCATTCTTTTCTCTACTCTCTAATCTCTATTTCTCGATAAAAACAACTCCGCGCCCCCGTATGGCAGGCGGGACCCGCAGGCTCGGTCATCAAGATGAGCGTATCGGCATCACAGTCTACCAAGATTTGGCGGACATGCATAAAATTACCTGATGTTGCCCCTTTCAGCCAAAGCACATTACGGCTACGGCTCCAAAAGTGAGCTTTACCCGTTTCCTTTGTTAATCGAAACGCCTCGGCATTCATCCACGCAACCATGAGAATATCTTTCGTCTCAATATCCTGCACAATAGCAGGGATTAAGCCATATTGGTCGAATTTCAATTCATCGTCGTTCGTAAAAAGTTCAAATGCTTTCATAGTTTCTCATTTAAACCGCCAAGACGCAGAGTTCGTCAATTCTTTTAAAAAGCTATTAAAACTTGGCGCTCTTGGCGTCTTCGCGGTTCAGATTTTTTCACTCATCACTCGTCTCGGATCAAATCTCTCTCGGCATCCGAATCTTAATTCTTCTCCTAACCAAATAACGCTTGATCTCATCAATCGTATACTCGTCATAATGCAACATCGACGCAACCAACGCCGCATCTGCCTTGCCCTCGGTCAGCACATCGTAGAGATGTTCAGGTGTCCCGCCGCCGCCCGAAGCGATGACGGGGATCGAGACCGCCTCGGCGATCATGCGCGTCAGGGTCAGTTCGTAGCCTTCTTTCGTGCCGTCAGCGTCAATTGAGTTGACAACCAACTCGCCAGCACCCAACTCCTCGCCACGCTTCGCCCACTCAATGGCGTCGAGACCCATCCGCCTGCGTCCACCCTCGATCACGATCTCGTAACCACTCTCCAGCCCAGGGGCAGGGTCGACCCGCAGCACGTCCATCGACAAAACCACCGCCTGCGCACCGAAAGCCGCCGACGCCTCGCTGATCAACTCAGGTCGCCGCACGGCTGCCGAGTTCACATTGATCTTCTCCGCCCCCGCCAGCAGCACCCGCGAGCAATCTTCCACCGTCCGCAAGCCGCCGCCGACCGAAAAGGGGATAAAAACCTGCTCCGCCACGGCGCTCACCACGTCCAGCATGATGTCACGCTTGTCGCTCGACGCCGTGATGTCGTAAAAAACCAGCTCGTCCAGCCCCTCGGCGTAATATTTTTTCGCCTGCACAACGGGGTCGCCGATGTCCTTCGTATCCACAAATTTGACCGATTTCGCCAGCTTGCCATCGCGCACGTCCAGACAGGAAATTATTCGTTTTGAGAGCATCACAGCCTCCAATTTGCAAAGTTTACGAGCGTTTGCAGCCCAACGGGTCCACTTTTTTCAGTGTGAAATTGCACCGCAAAGAGATTGTCCACACCGACCGCCACAGGGAACTCAAAGCCATAATCGGACGTAGCGAAGACGTTTGCCTCGCTATCGGGCTGCGGATAATACGAGTGGACGAAATAAAACTCATCGCCAGATTTCAGATGGGATAAGACTGGATGCGGATTTGTGACTTTCACTTCGTTCCAGCCCATGTGCGGGATTTTGAGTGTCTCGTCCGTGAATTTGAACTTGAGTGCCCTCCCTGGCAGGATACCCAGCCCCAACGTATTGTCGTCTTCTTCCGACTCGGACAAAATAATCTGGCTCCCCAAGCAGATGCCGAGGGTAGGCGTGCCGCGCTCGAAAGCCTCCTTCAGCGCAGAATCAAGATTACGCTCCTTCAGCGTCTCCATCGCCGAACCTGCCGCCCCCACCCCGGGGAAGATAATCCGCTCCGCTTTACGAATGACATTCGGGTCTTTGCTGATCTGGTTTTCAATGCCGAGATGCGTCAACGCCCGTTGAACGGAGGTTAGGTTTCCGGCTTTGTAATCGATGATTGTTATCATAATTTTTCCTTTTAATCTTTCTGTACAGTCTCTGAGCGGAGGGCTGAACAAAGAGAAGCCCGTAGTCGAAGAGCGGTTTAGCAGAACGCCGCCCTTCGACTGCGCTCCTCCCGCTGGGCGTCGCTCCGCTCAGGAACTAGATTTTGCTTCTTCTAAAACATCTTCCAACAAAATCTTCCCATCATACAATGCTCTGCCAATAATCACCCCCGCCAACCCCGCATCCTTCACACAGCGGACGTCTTCCAACGTCGAGACCCCACCCGACGCCACCATTTGCAAGCCAGTTTTCTCTTGCAACGCAACGGCGCTCGACACATCCACACCTGTCCCAACGCCGTCTCGCTTGACATCGGTCAAGACGCACCAACGCACACCCTGCGCATATAAACGCTGCCCAACATCCTGCACCCTCAATGGTGTCGATTCTTGCCAACCTTTGACCATGACTAAACCATCCCGTGCGCCAATATCGCCTGCGATACGTTCAGGGCCATAGGTCGCAATTGCCCAATCCACGAGTTCGGGTTTTTTGATCGCCGCCGTACCGAGAAAGACCCGTTCCACGCCCATCTCCAGCGGAACACGAAGCGTCTCTTCATCACGGATGCCGCCCCCAAACTCGACCTTCAAGCCCACGCTCAAAATGCTTTCGAGCGCCTTCAGGTTCGCATCCGCATCTTCGTTGAATGCGCCGCTCAAATTGATGACATGCACCCACTCAGCGCCAGCGGCTCTAAAAATCTCCGCCTGCTCACGGGGATTGTTGCCGTACACAGTTTGTCGGTCAGGGTCACCCTGCGCCAAGCGGACGATTTCGCCCGCACGCAAATCAATCGCAGGGAAAACTGTAAAAGAACTCATATCGCCCCCTTCGAGCTTGGCACATTGCCCATCCGCCGCTCATCAATCTGCACCGCCGCATCCAGCGCCCGCGCAAAAGCCTTGAACGTCGCTTCAGTAATATGATGATTATCTTTGCCATAAAAAACTCGAATGTGCAGATTCATCTTCGCAGCCACCGCCACCGTCTCAAAAAAGTGCTCTATTAAAGAAGTCGGAATACTGCCCACAGATGAACTCACCCACGGGAATTGTATGACAGCATACGAACGTCCAGACAAATCCAGAACGACGTTCGCCAGCGCATCGTCCATGGGGACGCTTGCTTCTGCCATGCGGCGGATGCCCCGCTTCTCACCGAGTGCCTGCCCAATCGCTTCCCCAAGCACGATGCCACAATCCTCGATCGTGTGATGGGCGTCGATGTGCAAGTCACCTTCCGCTTGTAAGTCGATGTCGATCAGTCCATGCACAGCAATTTGGGTCAGCATGTGGTCGAAGAAACCGACGCCTGTGGCGATGTTGTGTTTGCCTATTCCATCGAGATTAATAGAAAGGTTGATGTTGGTTTCGTTCGTTTTGCGATTAATTGAAGCTTGTCTCATAAGTACTCCTTGATGAGTGATAAATGACGAGTGACCTTCAATCATCACTCGTCACTTTCACATCTCTTGTAAAGCCTGCAACAAAATATCCACTTGCTCAGGCTTCCCAACACTGATCCGAACATGATCATCCAAGCCAGGTTTGTTGAAGTAGCGGATAAAAATGCCATGCTCGGATGCCAAATCTGCTTTCAACTTAGCAGCATCTCTACCACGAACACGACAAAGAACAAAATTCGCATTCGATGGATAAGGTTCCAGCCACGAAATATTATCAAGCGCATCAAAAAGACGCTTTCGTTCATCCACAAGTTGGGCAACGACTTTTTGCAAATAGACCACATCCTCAAGAGCGGCGATGGCGGCTACACTGGCTGCGACATTGACATTGTAGGGCTGTTTCGCTTTCCAAAGGATGGGCATCAGCCAGCTCGGAAAAGCGCCATAGCCCACGCGCAGACCTGCCAAGCCCGCTAATTTACTAAAAGTCCGCAAAACGATCATATTCTCTCGATTTGGCACTTCACTGATTTGGCTAAGTTCTCGTCCCAAACTCTCTGGTGCGGCAAACTCGATGTAGGCTTCGTCCAAAACAATCATTACGGGAAGTTCAAGCAACTTTTCAAGGTCGGCTTTTGCGAGAAGTGAGCCATCTGGGTTATTTGGTGATGTCAAAAAGATAAGTTTTGGTTCATGTTTTTCAGCGGCTTTGATGATGCCATCTACATCTATGGAAAAGTCATTTTTGCGCGGAACATTGACGACGTGTGCATTGTTCAATTCAGCATCAAAGGCATACATCCCAAAGGTGGGCGGGCAATTAATGATTTTATCGCTAGGAGAGAGAGACACGCGCATGATTAGATCAATTAGATCATCTGCACCAGCGCCGACAAGTAGATTTTCAGTGGGCGTCTGAGTGAACTCAGATAATGCCATTCGCAGCGCACGAGATTCAGGGTCGGGATAAATATGCCCAAAGGGAAGCTGTGCCAATGTCGCCTGAGCGCGTGGTGACATGCCATAAGGGTTCTCGTTCGCGTCCAATTTGACGATCTCTTCCGGCGCACGTCCGATACGCTCAGAGAGCACGTCAAAAGGCTCGATGGGCGTATAAGGCGGTAGGTTTTGGATGTGTTCGGGCAATGTTATTTTCATAAAGACACTCTCTTTTTCACCACAGAGATATTCAAAAAATGCAGTTACTGAGCGGAGGGTTGAGTAGCGAAGCGTATCGAAACCCGCAGTCGAAGGACGATTTACCAAACGCCGCCCTTCGACTACACCTTCGCTATCGCTACGGTTCCGCTCAGGGGCTGGAGTATTCATCATTCAATCTTCATCATTCTGATTTTGGACGCATTGGCATGCGCCGTCAGCCCTTCCGTATCTGCAAAGTCGGCGGCAATGGGGCTGAGGGCGGCGGCGGTTTGCTTGTCGAGGGCAACCACACTCGAAATTTTGACAAAATCAAGCAGGTTGAGCGGCGAGGCGAAACGGGCTGTTCCGCCCGTCGGCATGACGTGGCTGGGACCCGCAACATAATCACCGAGGGCTTCAAAGGAGTGTTCGCCAAGAAAGAAACCGCCAGCATTGTTAATTTTATCCATCAAAGCTTCGGGGTCACGCACGGCAAGACAAAGGTGTTCGGCGGCGTAATCGTTGGCAAGTTGGGCAGCTTCTTCGAGCGTGTCCACGACCACGATACCACTCTTGTTCTCCAGCGATGCCAAAATAATTTCTTCACGAGAGAGTTTTTTTGTCTGCTCATCGACAGCGATTTGGACTTTTTTCGCCATTTCTTCATCTGTGGTCAGCAAGATTGCGCTGGCTTGGACATCGTGTTCGGCTTGCGCCAGCAAATCGGCGGCGACCCACTCGGGGTTGGCATCCGCATCGGCGATGACCATTGTTTCGGTCGGACCAGCCAGCCCATCGAAGCCGACCAAACCGTAGAGCTGCTGTTTGGCAAGTGTGACAAAGAGGTTACCCGCCCCAACGATCTTGTCTGCTCGAGGAATACTCTCGGTGCCAAATGCCATCGCCGCAATCGCCTGCGCACCGCCGACCTGATAGATCTCGTCCACGCCGCAGATGTAAGCGGCGGCAAGAATTGAGTCTTGCGGATTGGGCGGCGTACAGACGACAATATCTTTGACACCCGCCACCTGCGCAGGGATAACGCTCATCAACAGCGAGGAGGGCAACGGGGCTGTTCCACCCGGGACGTAAACACCGACCCGTTCAACGGGCGTAAAACGCTGACCAATCTGTCCGCCCATTTCATCCGTCAACCAACTGGTGATCGGCTGATTCTCGTGAAACTGCCGAATGCGGGCAGTCGATTTTTCCAGCACTTCCTGCAAACGGGCAGGGATGCGCTCCCAAGCCGCTTTGAGGGCATCCTTTTCAATGCCAAATTTCGGCTCATCGAAACGGTCCAGCGTGGCGTTCCATTTTTGGACAGCCTTATCGCCATCTTCATCAATCGATTTCAAAATTTGCATCACGGCTTGGTGCGGCATCACACCTTCACCAAAAACCGACTCTGTCCGTGCGATGGTCGCAGGTGAGTAACTGTCTTGGTAGATGGGTTTGCGTTTCAAAATACCTTGTTTGGCTTCTTCTAGTGGGTAAATCTTTATCATCATCTTCTCCTTTGATCTCGTGAAACGTAAAACGTGATGCGTGATGATTTCACGTTTTACGCTTCACGTTTCACGTCATTACGATTTCAACGCATTGAACATCGCCTTCAACTCTTCCGGCTCTTCTTCAAAGATGTAATTCACATCCGAGACGACCACACCGCTGCCCCCCACCGCACGTAATTCCAGCACAGCTTCGTGCAGCATCGACTTCGAGACGATCAAATGCACGGCATACCAATTCTCTCGGTCACGAGTAATCACCTGCGAAATGGTCGGGCCCTGCAAGCCGCCGATCACCTTTTGCGAAAAAATCTTTTCAGCAACATCTTCAGGGGAGTCGCCACGAATATTCGCAAAAACCGCCAACCGGTCATCTGCCCGCAGGTATGCGCTCAAAACTTCCAGCAACTGCACGGCGATCTCCCGCACGGCAACGTTCTCTTTCAAACGCTGCTTGTTGGCGATCAAACACGCCTGCGAGCGCAGCAACTCCCCGCCCTCCAGCATTTTGAGCTGGTTGTCGCGCAACGTCGTCCCAGTGGAGACAATGTCCACGATCAGGTCGGCGTACCCCACCGTCGGGGCGATCTCCAAAGCTCCTTCCGCAGCGATCAACTCAAAATCAAGAGCGTCCCGCCCGTCAAAAAATTGCTTTGTCAGATTGGAAAATTTGGATGCGATTTTCAGCGGACGTCCCAATTCATCCATCATTTTAGGCAAATCGGATACGGATCCGATCTCGCTCCAGGATTTAGGCGTGATCACGTTTAAGGTGCATTGCCCAAAGCCCAATTTTTGGTGCAGTTCAAGGATCTGCCCGTTGGCGCCCTTCTTTTCGAGAAAAATATCTCTGCCCGTGATACCAAAATCGACGCTTCCACTGCGCACACTGTGAACAATGTCGCCTGGACGTTGAAAAATGACTTCCATCTCTGGAAAGCGGGGGATGGTGGCTTTGTACTGGCGCGGGTTGGGGCTATAAACCCGAAAACCGACCTTGGCGAGCAATTCCTTGCTCTTATCGCCGAGACCGCCCTTGCTGGGCAAAGAAATTCTGATCTTGCGGTCTGATTGCATAAATACTCCTTGTGCCAGTTCCTGAGCGGAGGGTTAAACGAAGTGAAACCCGTAGTCGAAGGGCGGTATTCGCAAACGCTGCTCTTCGACTTCGCTCCGCTCCGCTCAGAGACTGGATCGTTGAAAACAAAAAGGCACTTCCCATGTCGGAAAGTGCCTTGAAAAATTCTGCTATTTATTTCTAAAACTTGCTATGAAACAAAAAGCTCCTTAAAGCAATCATGCCCGACTGGGAAATCAGTTGAACGAGCATGATGATGGTGTTTGCTAAAGAAGGTTTTCATAACGGGCAAGAGTGTAACACGGCGAAGAGAAAGGGGCAAGCAAAAATTGTATAAAAAAGAGCGAGTGTTACCACTCGCTCTTTAAAATCAACTTACAGCCCAGCCGCAGCTTTGAGTGCTTCGGCTTTATTGGTGCGTTCCCAAGTGAATTCGTAATCTTCACGCCCGAAGTGGCCGTAGGCAGCCGTCTTGCGGAAGATCGGTTTGCGCAGGTCAAGATCACGGATGATCGCGCCGGGACGCAGATCAAAGTGTTCGTTGACCAATTCTGCAATATGCTCATCGGAGATGACGCCCGTGCCAAAGGTCTCGACATTGACCGAGAGCGGATGCGCTACGCCGATGGCGTATGCAACCTGAATTTCGCAGCGTTCTGCGATTCCGGCAGCGACAATATTCTTCGCAACCCAACGTGCAGCATAGGCAGCCGAGCGGTCAACTTTGGTGGCATCTTTTCCGGAGAAAGCACCGCCGCCATGACGGCCCATCCCGCCGTAGGTATCGACGATGATCTTACGCCCGGTCACACCGGCATCGCCCATTGGGCCACCGATGACAAAACGTCCGGTCGGGTTGACGAAAATCTTCAACTCTTCGTCGACCATGCCCTCAGGCAGAATCGGGTTAATCACATGTTCGATAATCGCAGTACGGATATCTTCCTGAGAAATATCGGGGGCATGCTGGGTGCTAATGAGCACAGTATCCACACGTTTCGGCTTTCCTTTGGAATACTCAATTGTCACCTGGCTCTTACCATCTGGGCGCAGCCATTCGAGTGTGCCGTTCTTGCGGACTTCGCTCAAGCGCAGGGTCAATTTATGTGCCAAATAGATTGGCATCGGCATCAAAGTCGGGGTTTCGTTGCAGGCAAATCCGAACATCATACCCTGGTCGCCCGCTCCGATGGATTCAATTTCCTCTTCGGTCACTTCACCGGATTTGGCTTCGAGGGCTTTGTCGACACCCATCGCAATATCAGAGCTTTGGCTGGCAACAGCAGAGAGAACACCACAAGTATTCCCATCAAAACCTTTTTTGCCACGATCATAACCAATCTCCGTTACAACCTTGCGTACCAATTTATCAAAATCCACATACGCTGTAGTCGTAATTTCGCCCAGCAACATCACATAACCGGTCTTGATGGCGGTTTCACACGCCACACGTGACATCGGGTCCTGTTCAAGACAAGCGTCCAAAACAGCATCGCTGATTTGGTCACACATCTTATCGGGATGTCCCTCCGTCACAGACTCAGACGTGAACATAAGACTTTCAGAATTCATAAACGTATTACTCATAGCTTTTACCTCGCTAAATAGATAATGCCCCTTCAGGTCTGCTTGAAAGGGCATTTGTCGCAAAAAGATGCTCGGCTGCCCTCTCATCTTCCAGAATATTTACTGTCGGAATTGGCACCTTAGTTACCTTCTTCTGAAAGTGAAACTAGGTTGCCGAGGCTTCGCAGGGCCGGGTCCCTCCGCCTCTCTGGATAAGAGTTGCCGTTTTGGGGCTATTGAATTGTGGCGAGAGTTTACCATAGCGGATAAAGGTAGTCAACTTTAGATGCGCGTATCGCACCTGAATTCCAAATTGATTCCGTTAAAAAACACTGTCCCGAAACCTAGGGTTTCGGGACAGTGTGGGGAGAGACTCGGTAAATCTGTATCGTCTAAAAGACGTTGAGATAACGGAAGCAGCTTAGTTACCGGCTACGCAGCGGAAACCGATCTTTGAGGAGGCTTCACCAATATATTCGGGGCTGTCCATATCAGCTTCCAGATCAGGCCCACTGGCAAATCCGCGATTTGAAAGACGAATATCATCTTCCACGTCTTGATAAGAACCACCTCGAATAACATGGCGTTCCCCACCACCAACAGCGGCCATAGGCCCAGTCGGGTTAGCCCCTGCAGCCTGGTTATAGGCTTCGGAGCCATAGAAGTCAGAAACCCATTCCCAAACATTGCCAGACATATCAAGCACACCAAAGGGGCTGGCGCCAGCAGGGAAGCTGCCCACACGGGTCACATCGTTGATGTTACGATTAAAGTTCGCGTAGGAGCTATCGGGGCGTTGATCACCCCAAGGGAAGGTACGAAAATCGGTGCCGCGTGCAGCGTATTCCCACTCTGCTTCGGTTGGAAGGCGTTTGCCAGCCCAAGTACAATAATCTGCTGCGTTGCCCCAAGAAACAAAGACGACCGGGTAATCGGCATATTCTTCGTTGTTAAAGTATTTCTCGTGCTGCTCAGACGCAAAGGAAGTCGGCAAATCACAAGAACCGGCTTCAACACAAAGTTTATACATGCCAGTGGTAACTTCAAACTTATCCATCCAGAAAGCAGAAATGGTGACCTTATGCGGCGGGAGCTCATCCGGCTCATTTTTTGCGTCTAGACCACCCATCTGGAAACTGCCATCAGGGATAAATACCTGCGGCATACCATCTACGGGCGTTATGCGCTCTGTGCCAGCTTCGGTATCAGCGTCTACAGCGTCACCAGCTGAATTTTGAACAACTTCAGCTGTAGGAATAGCGGTATTAACCGGAATAGGCGTCGGTTCAGCCTGCCCTGACGCACCACAAGCGCCAACAAACAGCATTAGAACCATTAATACAGGAAATAGTTTTTTCATTTTTATTCTTTCTCCTTAATCAAGTATGAAACTATGCTGAGTATAGCGATGGCAGATTAAATTTGTTATCACCCAATGGTCACAAAATCGACTTTTTTTGCGACTTATTGCGACCAAGTGAGTATAATAAGTCCAATCACCCAATTATCTAAAGAGAAAAAAATGCCTGCAGAAAAGACTATCCGTGTTTTTATTGTTTGTGACCAAACCGATACAGCGCCCTTACTTGGTTACATGATCCGTGAAAAGGGCTTGAATGCGATCATCGAAACCTCGGTACAGCGTGCGTTCAACCGCGCAGTTGAACTCCTCCCGGAACTGCTCGTTATTGACTTAAATGCTCCCCACGCAGAACGCATTCGCCTAGTGAAGCAATACCGCTCATTAAGTGAAAGCCCGATCCTCCTGTTCCTCCCCACCCATCACGAAACAGAGATACTTGAAGCCTACCAGGCGGGCGTGGACGAGTGTATTGTCAAGCCGGTCAGCCCTGCGATCTTCCTGGCGAAGGTAACAGCTTGGTCACAGCGGAGCACAACACCCTTACTTCAACCTGCTACGCCCCAAAAGCTAAGCCTCGACCCAGCGCGTCGTATTGCCATTCTCCCCTCCGGGGAAGAGATTAGCCTGACACATTTGGAATTCCGACTTTTACGCCTACTCATAAACCGCCCCGGTTACGTTTTCCAAAACGACGAGATCATCCGTGCGGTATGGGGCAGCACAGGCGAAAACGACCAGACTGCGCTCAAGAATGTGATTTATCGCTTGCGCAAGAAACTTGGCAAGAAACGCGAGGGCCTGATCCAAACATCGCCGGGAGGTTATAGCTTCCGAGATGAGTAACAACAAAAACGTCCGAAGTTTTAGTACTTCGGACGTTTTTGTATTAGAGGGAAGACAGCGCGGATGCGCATTGCGAATTAATTTATGGCACATACTGAAGTGCATCATACGCATCGGCATAGGGCGAGGGATTGATTTTGAGCGCCTTCTCCCAAGCTGCTTTTGCGCCTTCAAAATCATCCTGGCGGTAAAGCGCCCAGCCATACCAGAACCAGGTCTCCTCTGACATATCGGTAATCCCGCGCGCCCATTTGCTTAGCGACAGTAATTCGTCGATACGATCTGCGTGGAAGTATGCCCAAAAGGGGCCGAACTGGTAGCGAAACATGCGCAAAGGCAGGCCAATATCGCGGGCTTTGTCATAGGCAAGAGAAGCTTCCTGATATTCTTCGAAGTAAACCAGATCGCTGCCGAGATTGAACCACGCGAAAGCATCTTCGGGGTTGGATTCTGTTTGAGCGCGGGAGTTAGCGAGAGCATGCTGACGGTTGGCATCCACATCCCAATCGGTAGCAAGCAGAGTTGCAAGCTCGGCTTCATCGGCAGGAAAGTAGATCACCATGTAGAGGTTGTTGAAGGGTTTCCATTCTTCTTCCAATTGCGCATACGAGATCGTCAGATCTGCCCCGTGATAGGAATCCTGAATGGCGAAGGTCTCGGCGCTGTCATCGTATCCCGTTAAAAGGAGATAGTGCGCTGCCCATAAATCGTCATTGGGGCCAAGAGCATCATTGGGATCAAGACTGGTGACGCTCTCAACAATGACGGGATAGTTCGCCGCAAGCAGCTTTTTGAGCGTGAGAATATCGCCGCCAACTCGGTAGCCGATATTGAGCCAGCCCGCAAAATTACGCACATAATACGCTAATTCCTCAGGGTTGACGTTGCGATCAGGAATGACAGGCTTGACCTGTTCTGCAATGTCGGCTTGACTGCCTTCCCAGCCATAGAGATGCAGCGCCATCGAGAGTGTAGCGGGACCACAGTTATTTGGAGTCTGCTGTTCGTGGGGAGGGCTAGGAAGCAAAGCCTGCGAGGGAAGAGGCAGGCTGGTCGCAGTCGGAGTGATGGGCTGTGTTGTCGCAGTACTGGCAACCAGCGTTGCGACTGGTTGCGTCGCAGAGGGGACTGGTATAAATGGCAGCGCAGTTGGGACAGGCTCCGGCGGATCGACAATATTTTTAGTGTAGAGGACCAGCTTTTCAGCACGCCAGGCAATGGCTGAGCGAACACGCGGAATCAGCATAGTCAGCGCAGCCAGCAGTAGCAAGCCTAAAAAGGCAAGTAATACTTTCTTTTTCATGGGGGACTCAAGTAATGAGAGTGGAGCGCAGAAATTTAGCCTGCCTGAATATCGGCTAAAACTTGTTGATATTCCGCTACATTGGGCGGGTCCATGCTCAAAATGCGAGTAATCACTTCAATGGCGGCTTCTTTATCAGCAACTTCAAGGAAGACTTCTGCCGCACGGTCAAACTTGGCAATCGCTTCATCATTTTTCCCCTGTTTGCGATACTCTTCGCCAAGCGCGCGGTGCAATTCGCCGACTGCTGGATGATCCATCAACAGGTCAGCCAACATCATGTCAACATCGTTCTCATCGGAGGGATGCTCGCCCAGATAATCGAGAAAATTATCCAATTCCTTGAATGCTTGCGAACGATTCGCCATTTTTAGATTCAAGTCGATCAAACTCTTGCGCACACCGCTATCATCGGGGCGCAAGGTGCGGATCTGCTCAAAGACGCGCATCGCACGTCGCCAGTCTAGGCGTTGCATATCAATATCTGCCATACGCTGTAAAATATGCACGTTCCATGAACGTTCAGCAGAACCTTGCTGGGCAGCCCGTAATGCGGTCGTGTAGGTTTTTCGCGCCATATCCAATTCGGCCAAACGGTAATAAAGATCAGCCAAGTTAATATATTCACGGATGGCATCATCGACTTGACCACGGGCGGTTAATTGATCAATCAATTTGGTGCGCGATGAGAGATCCATCGGCGCCAACTTAATGATCTTACGCAACATCACTGTCGATTGACTGGCTTCACCACGCACGCTATACGATTCAGCAACCATGCTGAACTTGGCAATCGCTTCTTCGGTATGCCCATCTTGGATAAGCAGGTCGCCGATTAGCGAGTGGAGGGGCAGATAAGTGGGCGCGTAAGTGATCGCCTGAAAAGCTTCATCCATCGCGGAACGCATGTGGCCTTGACGTGCCAGTGCATGGACGCGTGACATCGCCCCGAGCACCTGTCCGCTCTGCGCCTGAATCAATATTTCAGCCAAAGGCAGCGGCACATCTCCATCAGACTTTGGTAGTTCCTCACGCGCCTTGCGCAGATTTTCGCGCCAATCATTACGCATGAGCATCTCGTCAACATTATCGCATAAACGCAGATGCGCTTTTTCGTCTTCTTCACCAGCCTGCGCTTCAATCAGAGGCTCATATAGCTGACGTAAGGCACCTGCCTGCTCTTCTGAAACAAGCATCGTATCTGCCAATTTCAGGGCTTCGAGATATTCAATTGAAGCTTCAGATAAACGGCCAAGCGCCTTGAGATTCCTACCCAATAACAAACGGGCAGCAAGCCCGAAATCCGCGTGTTTGACCGCGTGCTGCAGGTGACGAATCGCATTATCCAAGCGATCCCCATGAGAGCGCAGCATCCCCAAAGTGAAATATAAAGCGGGGTGTTCAAATCCAGCCAAAAGAGCGTGACCTAACTCCTCGGCCGCCAATTCTTCCTGCCCTTTGGATTGGGCATCAATCGCTTGCCCCAAATGCATGATGATCTTGGTCTGCGCTATCTTTTGCAGGGAAAGCTCGCCGGTGCCATGCATGATCGCCTGTAAGCCCTGACGAGTTTGTCCGGTATCGCTTTCATCAGAATATTCAAAGAGAATTTCTGCAAGAAGTGTCAATGCTTTTTTACGTGCTTCCCCAACAGGGTCAAGACCACTCGAAACCTGCTCTTTTGGCTTGTTCAATTCCTTAACCTGCGCCATGCGCAGCGGGCCCGTGCCCCCTTTTGGACGAAGCGGTTTAGGCAGAAGCTGCCCACTGCTAAGCAGTGCCTGTGCCTGCTCTGCCGCCTGATTTCCCGGCATGATCTTGAGGGCACGCGCAACCAATTCAGCAGCTTTATTCAGTTTTCCAGAGCGTTGCATTAAGCTCGCAAGAGCGAGATATTCTGTTACAGCCTGCTCCTGGTGTCCCATCCGCTCGTGTACCAATGCCAAACGCGAATGCGCCAGCACATGCTCAGGGTCTAGTTGAGAAACACGCGACCAGTTCTCAATCGCTTTTTCTACGTCTTTCTGCGCCAGATACAAATCAGCAGCCTTGATCGCTGCCACAACTGCATAATTCAGATTCCCCATTCGCTCACAGAGTTGGGCTACTTTTTCAAAAGGGATCGGGTCATCTGACGAAACCTGAGACAAACGCTGATAAGTTTGTAGCGCTTCCTCAAACTCCTGCATCTGGTAAAGAGCCAATCCCAGGCTCGAAAGCGCTTTGGGATTATCAGGCATTTCGGTCAAGGCAGCACGATAAGAGACGGCAGCTTTCTCCCACAACTGATCCCAAGCTGCGGAATGTCCATCATTCATCGCTTTCTGGAAAAAATCTTCGCGTCCTGTCATGAAATCAATCTCACTTTTATCTACAACTCACCCCACGTCCGCCCGGAACGAGCTTCTGTGGATAATGGAATATCAAGCGGGTAGGCTTCTTCCATCGCTTTGGTGACAACCCTTACAGTATCGTCTAACTCACTGAGTGGGCATTCAATGATTACTTCGTCATGTACTTGCAATAACATCTTACCACGCAGCCCTGCTTCTGGTAACGCTTTCGCGACCGCAAGCATTGCAATTTTCATAATATCCGCAGCCGTTCCCTGAATGGGCGCATTGATCGCTTCACGCTCTTCGCGGTTACGCAAATTTTGATTGGTCGCATTCTTCAAAGCCGGGAAATAACGCCGTCTTCCGAGCAACGTTTCGACATAGCCCTGCTCAGTTGCCACTTTACGGATATTATCCAAATACCGCTTCACACCGGGGAACTTCTCGAAATAGGCCGCCACAAAATCTTCTGATTCTGCAAGCGTCAGTTCTGTAGAACGCGTCAGACCAAAAGCCGACATGCCATAGATCAAGCCAAAATTAATCGCCTTTGCATCCCGACGCATATCTTTGGTGACATCTTCGAGACGCACGTTGTGGACGGCTGCTGCCGTTGTGGCATGAATATCCTGCCCCGAACGGAATGCCGCCAACATCGTTTCATCCTGAGCCATGTGCGCCACGATACGCAACTCGATCTGTGAATAGTCGATTGCCAGCAGCACATTCCCCTCGTCGGCAATGAAGCCCTTACGCACCTTACGCCCCAACTCCGAACGGATCGGGATATTCTGCAAATTCGGATTCGACGACGCCAAACGCCCCGTCACTGAGCCCGTCTGATTGAAAGAAGTATGCACACGCCCTGTAGCGGGATTGATTGCCGCGGGCAGCGCATCTACATAAGTTGACTTCAACTTTGACAACTCGCGGTTTTCAAGGATCAAATCCACAACGGGATGCACACCGCGCATATTTTCGAGCACGGCTGCCGACGTGGAATAATGTCCACTTTTAGTTTTCTTCGTGCGGTCAGGCGGTTGCAAACCCAAGCGTCCGAAAAGCACATCCGAAAGCTGTTGGGTAGAATTGAGATTGAATGCTTTGCCAACTAGCTCCGTAACCTGCTTTTCGATCTCAGCCAAACGGGTTTCCAACTGTACCGACATCTCGCTGAAGAACGGCACATCCAGCTTGATGCCTTCCATCTCCATCGCAGCCAAGACACCGACCAAGGGCATTTCCATCTCATCGAGCAGCTTCATCCCACCCACGCGCTCAAGGTCTTTCTTCAAAAGCGGGTAAAGTCTTAGGCAAATCTCAGCGTCAGCAGCGGCATAAGGCGCGGCAGCGTCAATCGCTACATCCGCCATGCTGATCTGATTTTTGCCCTTGCCAATCAAGGCTTCGATCTCGGTCATCTGCTCGCCCAAACGCACAAAGGACAGCTTTTTCAAACCCAAACTGCGCGAGCCTGGATCAACCAGCCACTCCGCGATCATCGTATCGAACGAGAGCGGTTTCACCTGCAAACCATAACGCGCCAGCATAATGATGTCGTATTTCAGGTTATGCCCGATTTTTTGGATGTTCGGATTGGTCAATGCAGGTCGCAACGCATCCAGCACTTCATCGAGCGGGAGTTGCTCGCCCTGGCTATGTCCGGTCGGGATGTAATAGCCCGTCCCCTCTTCGACTGCGAGCGAGATACCAACCAGTTCCGCCTGCATCTCATCGGTGGATGTGGTCTCGGTATCCAGTGCGATCATGTCGGCACTTTCGAGCTTTTGGACAAGTTCCGCCAACGCTTCGCTCGTGACCACAACTTGCGTGGCGATGGAAACAGGTTGACTCGGCGAAACAATTTTCGGCGCTTCCCCCGTCCCGAAGAGAGAAAGCTGCCCATTGGCAGTTTGCACCGCATCAGGAGCGCTTTTCGTCAACTTACGCAGACGGTTGGTCAGCGCATGAAACTCCAATTCACGGAAAAACTCTGTCGTAGCGGCTACGTCCAATTTGTTGGCGCGGGCGAGTTCCAAATCCAATTGCACCGGCAAATCAGTGCGGATGCGCGCCAAATCCTGGCTCATGTAGGCCGCTTCTTTATCGGTAACAAGTTTGGTCTGGAAGCGTTTCGGAATTTCATCCAAATGGGCATAGATATTGTCGAGCGTATCGTATTCCCCAAGCAGTTTCTCGGCTGTCTTCTGTCCAACTCCATAAACACCGGGGATATTGTCGGAGCTATCGCCCATCAGGGCTTTCAGATCAACAACCTGATCGGGGCGCACGCCCATCTTTTTAATGACGTCGGCATGATAATAATCACGCGCATCGCTCATTGAGCGACCGGGCAAGTTGACAATAATACGCTCATCCACAAGCTGGAGTAAATCACGGTCACCAGTGATGATCTTGACACCCAACCCCTGCGCGGCTGCCTGCTTTGCCACGCTGCCGAGCACATCGTCGGCTTCGTAGCCTTCCATCTCAAGGCGCGGCAGATGAAAAATATCAACCATCTCACGAATGCGTTCGATCTGCGAACGCAGGTCATCAGGCATCTTTTCGCGTGTGCCCTTGTAATCAGGAAAAATTTCATCGCGGAAGGTTTTACCAACATCAAAAGCAACCGCCATATAATCGGGTTTATCCACTTCAAGCAGACGTAATAAAACGCTGGCGAAACCAAAGATGCCGGCAGTCGGTTCACCGGAAGAGGTTTGCCAGCGATCGGGGTTCGCTGCACTCAAGGCAAAATAAGCTCGATATGCTAACGCGTGACCATCAATTAAATAAAGAGATTCTGGCATAGAAATATTAATCTTTCAAAAAAAGCGGGAAAAGGAAGACTACAGCATTCCCTGACGTTCACGGGTACGCTGAATATAGTCTTGAACGAGCTTGGATGGGTGCGGCTGACTGCCCCCCATAATCAGATAGCCAGGTGCCCAGAAATCGCCCGAAGGATTCTCGTTACCCAAACGCGGGAATTCGTCAAAGATTTTTTGTGAAGTCTGCTTGCGGATAATACGCATCAAATACCCGGGAGAAGCTGTTGGGGGAACATTGATAACCCATTGCAAATAATCTGGGCGCACAGAAATATATTCCAGACGCCAACCAAAAGCAACGCTGATATTCGGCATCCATTCTGAGAGACGCTCTGCCAAATCACCCGTAAGGTGGTGCGAGTTAAAACGCGGCAAAAGCAAGCAAGCATAGGTCAATTCGTACAAGCCTTGCGCGGTAGGTTCCGACAAAACACGCCCTGCCACTTCGGTAATTGAGTGCGGACGGGTTGTAGCCACCTCATGGGGCTTGGGCGCTTGCGTTTCTGCTTCAGAACGCTGTGTCGCTTTAGAAACACGCGTTGCAGCCAAATCAAGATTGTTATCAGGACGGGGTGAAGATTTCGAAACACGCGTGGCCGCAAGATCGACATCGTTCACACGTACTGGCGTAGCAGGACGCGGCACAGCCTTCGAAACACGCGTAGCTGGCAAATCGACGTCTTCACGGGGTTGTGGAATATTTGGACGGGTCTCTTCCACAACCACATTTGATTCCCTTGTATCATCAAAATGCAGCGCCGGCGAGGATTCTCGCGTGGAGTTAGCTGGAGAACCTTCCGGTATGGAGGGGCGATTCCGCGCAAAAGGCGTCGGCATCGGCTCATTCAAAAGCGAACTTTGCCGTTCTCCACTGGGGGTAGAAATCGGGGAACTGGTTTTCACTTCCGATGCCGCACTGACCGGATTCGGCGCGGGGATATTATTCAGTATCTGGGTAATCGGTGGGAGATTATCTTCATCGCCCTCCCCAAAATCGAAAAGGGATTGCAGATCGTCATGTTCTTTTTGGCGTGCAGCCACTTCAGGATCAACCGCTTCAGGGAGTTCTTCTTGCTCCGTTTGCGGGGAAAATGCCAACGCATCGGCTAAATCCGTCGCCTGACTGCGGATTGTGCTAAAAGGCGTCTCGGCATCAAAGACCATCGCAAGGTTGATCTCATCGGCCAGTTGGGTGGCGTAAAGCATGTGCTCGGCCTGCGTGGTCTCAAGACGGATGAACTTGAGCAGATCGCCAGCCTTCTTATCGCCCGAGACAATGCCGACCAACTCTGTCGCAGCGTCTTGAGAAAGCTGCCCTGAATATGCCCAAAGCGCACGCCCACGAATAATCAGCGCAGCTTGAGCGGATGATCCCAATGTTAGGCGAGTGAGATGCTGCGCTGCTTTACTAACATCGTCGAGCCAGTTGAGATCATCATCAGCAGCAGAAGCAGGCGTTTCCTCATCAGAAGAGTCCAATTCGGCAACAGGAAGATTAACGCTGAAATCGGCTTCTTCATCCAGGACACGCAGTAATTCAGGGAGGTAAAAAGGTTTACGAAGCAATGTCCACGGACGCAGAGCCTGATAAGGGGGTGGGTTTACGTCACCGGAGATTAATGTAATCTGCAAACCGGGGTCTATTTGGCGCAGAGCAAGCCCAAGGTCCAGGACGATACCGTCATCTAGGTCCGTATCCAGAAAAGCGTGCGTAAAATTCTGTTGCTTAAATACATCTATCGCCTCGAAAATATTCTCCGCAATTACAATGTGAGCAGGAGTTTTTTCTTCCAGACTTTGACGAATGTGCTCGCCAAGACTTTTCTGAGGAGTGACAACTAGCATAGAGAGGGTCATTACGGTAAAAGTTTATCATGCTGAGAACGGCTAAGCAAGTCACACTCTATACCCATATTGGCTTTCATCTATATATATTTATAAAGGTTTTATAACTCGGCTTGACTTTTAGTCATCATTTATGCTATCAATAGTAAAAAAATTGCGAGGTTTTGAATGCACCGTGAGCGTGTTTCAGATAATGTTTATTGGTTTCAGAGTGATGTTTATGCACAAGTCACCGCCGGGGTTGTGGTTGGGCCGAAATGGTCTGTACTCATTGACACCTTAGCACTCCCCGAAGAGACCTTGGCCATCCGCGACTTTGTGGAACGCCAACTTCAGACCAAGATTCGATATATTATTAATACCCATTACCATGCTGATCATACGTGGGGAAATTACTTCTTCTCCGACGCGATTGTGATCGCCCATAGCCGCTGCCGAGATTTGTTAATTGAACGCGGCATCCCTTCTTTGGAAGAAGCAAAAAAGCAAAATTCAGCATTGCGCCAGGTGGAGATCGTTCTCCCTGACATCACGCTGGATGACGGGGAAATGAATCTCCGCATCGGCAAAAAGGTACTTCAGATTATGCCCGCGCCAGGACATAGCGAAGATGGTATTGCCGTCCTCGTGGCAGAAGATCGCGTTCTCTTTGCGGGGGATGCCTTCATGCCAGTCCCCTATTTGGCCGATGGAAATATCGAAGCCATGCGATGTTTTTATGAAGGCCTACGTGAAATGACTCTTGAAAATATCGTTCAAGGGCATGGGGACATTGTCCTACGCGGTGAGGTAGAGCCATCAATCGAGGCCAATCTTGAATATATTTCGACGGTGACAAAAGCGGCAAAAACAGCCTTGCGCAGAAGGTCCCCGATGGAGTTTCTTGCCAAACAAGATATTGAAAAATGTGGCAAAAGCCGCATTTTACTTGGAGGCCTGGCATCCACCTTGCATGAGCAAAATCTAAAATTCGCTTACGAAACAGCGCTAAGAGAAGCAGAACTGGAAAAAGCAGAATAACGTAAAAAAAAATCCCGCGAGATACTCGCGGGATTTTTAGTTTCAGCTATTCCTGAATGACTTCATCTTCAGCCACAGTTTTGTTTTTTACACGCCAACCGTGCATACGCTCGTTTCCCTCTAACAAGCGCTTGATATTTGGGCGCAACGCCCATACCAAGAGAAGCTCCGCAATTACCCCATAAAGAATGTACTGCCAGGGAGAAAGCCCCATAATTGCACGTACAATAAAAATCACCATCGCGATCAAAGCAACGCTCATCGTTGTGATCGAAGCATACCCTACTGCAAAAAAGATAAAAAAACCAACCGGGAAAACAATCAAAACAGAAGGAGCCCATAATCCCAGCGCGCCGCCAACACTGGCCGCACCACCCGCACCACCACGTAAATGTAGTTTGCCGTCTTTTCGTTCAGCCAAAAAGATCGAGTAGTTATGCCCCAAAATCGCCGCCAGTGGCGCAAAAACCTGCACCCAGACCCCCAAACCCAACGCTCGCGCAATCCAAACCGTACAGGCAGCCTTCAAAATATCCAAAATCGCGGTTCCAAAACCCGCCCAAAAACCAGCTGCGCGCATGGCATTCGTCCCCCCCGTGCGTCCACTCTCGATCTGACGTACGTCTTTGCCTGTGCGCGCCTTTACGATCAACAAACCAAAAGGGATTGAACCAATCAAATACGACAGAAAAATTGCCGCAATTCCCTGAAAAATTTGCATTTTTACCTCCAGTAATAGTGTGCCTGTGGAAACACATTTTTTTGTAAAGCGTTACTAAATATTCCTGAAAGAGACGGAACGAACGCCACGCTCGCCTTTGAACTTGCTTCCCCTTAGCAAATATATCTTCTCGTCAATGTTTTCCGTTAATTCAGCCAGATTCCAAGGACCAACAACAAGGCCAGCATAATTGCCGGCTCTGTCGCCGCTCTGCGCAAAGGGATTCCTTCCAGCAAACTGGCGACCAGGCTTGTCAAACCATACAAAACGCCCAAGAGGAGCGTCCCGTAATAAATCGGCGAGATCGGCAGGTAATGTAATCCCGCTGCAAGTTGTACGCCAACCAAAGCAATCCCGATTGCCCAAGCAATCTCCCAGCGTCCGCCGAGACGCAGGTGTAATGTTCGCAAACTCACAAGGAAGGTTGCCAAAAAGAGCACGGGGGTCATAAAGAAAAGCCGAGCACCCACATAGCGCAGCGCCAACGCCAAAATCAAATAAAGCGCAAAAGATAAAACCGTCAGAACGACCATTGCTACGGGATAATTCGTATCTCCCGGGCTGACAACAACATACTCAGCCCAAAAGACCAACACCAACAGGAGACCACCAATCCCAAAACCGACCCACCAGAGGGCATCTGTTCGGAGCAAATAAAGCGGCATTCCCAAGACCAAGGCCATTAACATGGGAACAAGCCAATGGTCCAGCGTGCGTTTCTTTTTGTCGATCAGGGGATGACTCTTCAGGAGCCAATCCATGCCTGTAGCGGTTAATCCGGAAGCCAGCACAACCACAATGATGCGCAGATCCACGTCAAAGCGAATAATGCGTCCAAAGACCTGAAATCCAACCAGATAGGCTGTCGTCGCAAGTAGGCGCGTTAAAGCAAAGGCAAGCAAAACGGTTGCGGTAAGAATACTAATGCGATTGGTATCGGGAAAATATCGGTTTGTTTTCATGGTATTTCATAAGGAAGCAGGACTGATGTATCCATTGTAACCCGCCCCCATAGAGATGCCAAGAGCAAGTCTGTATGGTAAAATTGACAGGTTATGAAATTCGTACAAGATGAAACTATTACACCTCCACCGGGTGTCATTTCTTCCCTGAGAGCCGGCTTAGATATCACAGCCGGACACATCAGCTTGATTGTCTTGCCGGTGTTGCTGGACTTATTCCTATGGCTCGGGCCACGCCTAAGCGCTAACCGCCTTTTGAGCATTCTGCGTGAGCAATTCACCTTAATTTCCCGTGAAAACATTGCGTCCGCAGCCGAAATAGAACGCATTCAGTCATCGTTGAAAACGCTCATGGAACTGGACGTTAATCTTTTCAGCCTTCTGCGCACCTTCCCGATTGGTATTAGCAGCCTGATGGCCCAAGCCCTGCCTGGAAAAACGCCCCTAGGGGTGTCAACAGTTCACTATTTGGAAAACGGTCTTTTGTTCTTCTTTTACTTTTTTGCGCTTACACTCGCTGGCTGGTTCCTGGGTAGCATCTACTACACTTGGGTTGCAAAAATCAGTTTTCAGGAGGAAGGGCAGAACCTGCTGTGGGCAGGCAAGACTGTTTTGCAATCTTTTCTCTTTTCAATTGTGTGGACGATAGCAATATTCATGCTCGGAATGCCGCTGTTGATTATGTTCTCGATCCTTTCACAAATCAACCCAACGCTGGCACAAATCGCTCTGATCTTTTTCGCGATTTTTGCCATGTGGGTCATCGTCCCGCTTTTTTTCTCGGGGCATGGGATATTCACGAGACAGGAAAACCTAGTCCGTTCTATCATGGGCAGTTTCCGCCTTTCTCGTTATACAATGCCAACCAGCAGTTTCTTTGTTTTTGGCGTCCTGTTGCTTAGCCAAGGGTTCAATACACTCTGGCTAACGCCACAATCATCTTCGTGGATGATGTTGGTAGGCATCGTTGGGCATGCCTTTATTACAACATCGCTGCTGGCGGCTAGTTTTGTTTATTATCACGACATGTATATTTGGCTAGAAACACTTCTTGAGAAGATTGACTCAAAAGTGACTTCAGCACAAGCATAAAGCCTTTTGGAGGTTGTGTGGCAAAGGAAAATTCATCTTATAAAGCAGAAAATATTCAAGTCCTCGAGGGCTTGGAAGCCGTTCGTCGCCGCCCGGGTATGTACGTCGGCGGTACGGACGTTAAGGCCTTGCACCATCTTGTTTATGAGGTTGTTGACAATGCGATTGACGAAGCGTTAGCAGGCTCTTGTGATGAGATTAATGTAACCATCCACGCTGACGAAAGCGTTAGCGTACGCGATAACGGACGTGGTATCCCTGTAGATATTCACCCCCAAATGAAAAAATCCGCGCTGGAAGTCGTACTGACCAAGCTCCATGCAGGCGGCAAATTCGGCGGCGGCGGATACAAAGTCTCTGGCGGTTTGCATGGTGTTGGTGTTAGTGCGGTTAATGCACTTTCAGAATGGTGCGAAGTAGAGGTACATCTCGGCGGTAAAATCCACTTCCAACGCTATGAGCGCGGATACCCGCAAGAAGACGTTAAAGTCATCGGAAAAACAAATGCTGATGACACGGGAACAACTGTAACGTTCAGGTATGACCCGACAATCTTCGTTGGGGATTTCACCTATCGGTTCGAGACTTTGGTTCATCGTTTCCGCGAGATGGCTTTCGTCACACGTGGTGTCAAGATCCGCTTTGTGGACGAACGTGACGACAAAGAACTGACCTTCTATTTTGAAGGTGGCATTACATCTTTCGTACGTTATATGAACCGCAACCGTGTTGCACTCCATCGTGCTGTCTACGTTGAAAAAGAGATCGAAAACATCAGCATCGAAGCTGCAATTCAATATACGGATGCCTTCACAGAATCGGTTTACGCCTTCGCGAATACGATCAACACCATTGACGGGGGAACGCACCTGACCGGTTTGCGGTCTGCCCTAACGCGCGTCATTAATGATTATGCACGCAAGAATAATATTCTAAAAAGCAGCGACTCAAACTTCTCGGGGGATGACACCCGTGAAGGTCTAACAGCAATTGTTTCAATCAAACATCCCGACCCTCAGTTTGAGAGCCAGACCAAAGTGAAACTGATGAATCCTGAAGTGCAGACTTATGCGCAACAGATCATTGGCGAAGCCTTCAGCACCTTCCTGGACGAAAACCCATCTGCCGCCAAAGCGATCGTGCAGAAGTGTCTTACATCCGCACGTGCTCGCAGCGCAGCCCGCAAAGCGCGCGATCTTGTCATCCGCAAGTCGGCACTGGAAAGTCTGACCCTACCCGGGAAATTGGCAGATTGCTCCGAACGCGACTCGAATAAAACTGAACTCTACATCGTCGAGGGTGATTCGGCAGGTGGTTCTGCCAAACAAGGCCGTGATCGCCACTTCCAGGCGATTTTGCCCTTGCGCGGCAAGATTTTAAATACCGAACGCGCTCGCTTGGACAAAATCCTCGGCAACAAGGAAGTAAAGGCGCTCATCTCCGCGCTCGGCACGGGCATCGGCGATGGGTTTAACGTGGAAGGCCTGCGCTATGGACGTATCATTATCATGACCGATGCCGACGTCGATGGCAGTCATATCCGCACGTTGTTGCTAACCTTCTTCTTCCGCTATATGCAACCGCTGATCGACGAAGGACATCTTTATGTCGCACAGCCGCCGCTCTATCTCATTACCCACAAACGTAAATCACATTACGTTTATACAGAGGAGGAGAAAGAACAATTTATGAAGAGCATTGGCGAAGGAGAAAAGATCGGTTTGCAACGCTACAAGGGTCTTGGTGAAATGAATCCTACGCAACTATGGGACACTACCATGGATCCAGAGCATCGTACACTGCTCCTCGTCACCATCGACGACGCTGCAGAAGCTGATCGTACCTTTGATATGCTCATGGGCGCAGCCGTCCCGCCGCGTCGCCGCTTTATCCAAACGCACGCACGTGACGTCCGCAATCTAGACATTTAGTGCGTCGTAAACTTGCAACAGGTTAACAGTTTTGAAAATCGGTCTCTTTGAGGCCGATTTTGTTATGAAACAACCATCTTATCCGCCTATAATCTAGTGTAAAATCCCTATGAGACTTTCAAAAAAGCATAAGGCTAACTATGAGCACTTCTCAAATCACTGAAAAAGAGTTCAGTTTCGACAAATTACTTGAATACGCTGTGATTGGCTATCAAGCAATCGCGGTGATCGCATTTATATTAATACCGTTCTTCGCAACGTCTTGGTGGAAGGCTCCTTTTATCGGCGCATTTGTCGAACAAACAATGGGCTTCAATGGTGTTGGGCCGAGCCGTACCAATAACGCGCCCTGGGAACTATTCCTTGAGCCTGTCACTCTTGGAGATCACCTCGTTGCAATTGACGGGCAACAGGTTACATCCAGTAGCGATATGCTTCAAATTCTTTCAAACCATCAATTTGGCGATGAAGTTTCGATTGCCTACTTTGATCAAAATGGAGAAAAGGTCAGCAAAACTGTTGAGCTCTTTAATTTCCCAATAGCAGACCGAATCAAATATTTCTATTTTCCCTATGCCATAGGGATCATATACCTTGTTCTCGGTTTGTGGATGGCTCGTCTGCGTGTATCAGAAAGCGCTGGGCGTTCATTCATTATCTTTTCGTCATCTCTCGCCTTAGGCGCAGGGGCTCTTTTTGATCTTTACACAACCCACTATCTCAGCATCCTCTGGACATTTGCCATCGCAATGGCTGGTGCCGCTCTATTTGACTTAGCACTCAGCTTTCCACAAGAACTCCCATTTCTTACCAAACAGCCACATTACCATCGCGTCTCATACGTACTCGCATTCTTATTATTCTTGGTTGCCCTCCCAAGCCTCTATGATATTCGCGACCCTTTCAATTACGTCTCCAAATGGCAGTATATCTATGGATTTACCGGTCTATCCATCCTAACCTTTATCGGAATCCTGATCTACCGTAGTTATACTGAAAAATCACCTGTTGCCAAGCAGCAAATTACCATGGCACGCTGGGGCATTATCGTTTCCTTTGCCCCGGTTGGAATCTGGATGTTCATCAAGTCTTTGCCTCTCTTTCGCTCGATGAACTTCAGCCCTTACCTGTTGGGCACTACTTTCATTTTCCCTCTTATTACTGGATACGCGCTTCTGCGTTTCCGCCTATTCAAAGTCGACTACATTGTTAGCCGCGGCATTCTCGTCGCAGCGCTAACAGCACTGACTTCGTTCAGCTATGGGATAATTTTGTGGGGCATTGCACTTATTACGGGTGAAGCTATCGCTGCCAACAACCCTTGGGCACTTGCCATCCTGGTAGCACTCATCGGCATATTTACCGCACGGCGCTTTCAAGATCGCCTGAAAGCTCTAATTGATTCAATTGCTTTCAAAGGACAATATGCTTATCAGGAGCAACTCCAGGATTTCGGGCAAAGCATGACCAATGCCCGTAATCTGACCGAGATCATCGAGACTTTGCGAGCAGCAATCACCTCGACCATGATCCCAAACATCACCCATATTTATATTCTTGATGCGTCAAGCAACCAATACGTTGCGATGGAGCACCAAGGCAAGCCAACCAGTGATATTCGCTTCACTGACAAGAATGCCCTTACTGACCTCATTGCCCAAAACAACTACCCCTTCTACCTTGATCCCGAAAATTTACCTGACGAGTTAAAAGCCGAAGAGACTCGCTTGGCTCTACTTGATAGCGCGCTCTTCACCCCGCTAAAAAGTCTTAATAAACTTATGGGCTGGATTGCGATGGGACTGCGTCGTTCTGGTGAAATTTACAGCAGCCAAGAGATTGAGTATCTTGAAAATCTCAGCAATCAGGCAGGGATCGCCATCGAACGTGCTCAAGTTGTCGTTAGCATGGAAAAACAAGTTGAAGAGATGAACGCGCTCACTCGCATCTCTCAAGGGGTAAGTATTACGCTTTCTTTCAATGATGTGCTCGAATTGATCTTCGCTCAGACCACACAAATCATCCCTGCAACTGACTTCCATATTACGCTGCACAATCAGACCAGCGATTATTTCTACTACGCCTTCTGTATCGAAGATCGCCAACGTCTTGAAGAAAAAGAAAATCTGCCACTCCCCCTCAATCAGGGAATTGCGCAGTGGGTTGCCCGCAACGGTCGTACAATTCTTTCACAAGACTACAATCAGGAAGCCCAACGTCTGAATCTCGTGCCATCCTTACAAAAGCTATTTGCATGGACAGGCGTTCCGCTCAATGCAGGTTCTGCAACCATTGGCGCTCTCAGCGTCGGCAGTCGCGACCCCAACACCACCTTCACGAACAAGCAACTTGACCTCCTGCACGCTATTGCCGATCAAACCGCGGGTGCTATCGTCAAAGCGCGTCTGCTTCAGGAAACTGAACGACGCGCGAAACAACTTTCTACGCTAAACCAGATCACCCAGCAGCTCACATCCACATTGGAACATGAGCCGCTCATGCAGAACATTCTCGACAGTGCTGTTCAAATTTTGGATTGCGAAGCTGGCAGCCTCTTCATGGTCGATGAAGACACTCAGGAACTGGTCTTCACCGTCACCGTTGGCCCATCCTCCGTCGACCTAGTTGGACAACGCCTTCCACCAGGCGCAGGGATCGTCGGCAAAGCTGTTGAAACCCGTGCCCCCGTGATCGAGAATAACGCTCGAAAATCTGAAAGGTGGTCAGAAGACACAGACGAACAAACTGGTTTCTCCACAGAAGCACTTATCGCCATACCTCTACAGGTCAAAGAGCGTGTTCTCGGTGTTATCGAAATGATTAACAAGCGAAACGGTCTTCCCTTCAGCAAAGAGGACAAAGAGTTGCTAACTGCCTTCGCAGGTCAGGCATCGGTCGCAGTAGAAAATGCCCGCCTCTACACCCTCACGGATCAGGAGCTTAACTCCCGTGTGGAAGAGCTTTCCATCATGCAGCGCATTGATCGTGAACTCAACGCCAGCCTCGAAACAGGGCGTGCCATGCGCACCACGCTTGAATGGTCGATGCGTCGCGCCGAAGCTGATGCAGGCATTATCGGAATGCTTGGAGAAGATGGGCTTGAAATCACAGCACAGGAAGGCTATGGAGAACAACTCAGCCTTTACGAAGACAAGCCTCTCCCGCTTGAACTGCCATCGCTGCAACAAACCATCGAAAGCGGACAACCTGAAGAATTTCATCTTGACCCAATCAGAGAAGGTGGGCTATTGCCCGGCACGCGCACGCAAGTCGTTGTCCCTATTCGCCGCGAAAGTGCGATTGTTGGCTTGATCCTGCTCGAATGCCGGAAAGACATCAACGCTGACCTAGGCTTTCTCGGGCGTCTCAGTGACCACGCCGCCATTGCCATATCCAATGCCCGCCTCTATGCCGAAGTTGAAGCAGCCAATATCGCCAAGAGCGACTTTGTCTCCTTTGTTGCACACGAACTCAAAAACCCGATGACTTCCATCAAAGGCTACACAGAACTGCTCGCCGCAGGCGCTGTCGGCCCAATCAACGATAACCAGAGCAACTTCCTGCAAACCATTCGCTCAAATGTCATCCGCATGTCCACCCTTGTCTCCGACTTAAACGACAACTCCAAGATCGAAGTTGGACGTTTGCGCATGGAATTCCGTTCGGTCAACATGCACGATGTTGCTCACAACGCCATCCGCTCGCTTGACAAACAGATCACAGACAAAAAGCAAAATATACAAACAGAACTACCCGAAGAACTACCGGAGGTTTGGGCAGATCAAACTCGCGTAGAGCAGGTGCTCATCAACTTTCTCAGCAACTCTTACAAATACACACAGGAAGAAGGAACCATCATCATTGGTGCAGAAGCCACAAAGAACACTTGGGATCCCGAAGGCAGTCCGCAGGTCGTTCATATCTGGGTCAAAGACAATGGTATCGGTATGACCGAAGAAGACCAAAAGAAAGTCTTCACAAAATTCTTCCGCTCAGAAGATCAAAAAGCGCGTGAAGCACCCGGCACGGGTCTTGGTCTGAACATCACCAAAAGCCTGATCGAAATGCAAGGTGGGCGCACTTGGTTCGAAAGTAAATTCCGCGAAGGAACAACATTCCATTTCACAGTCCCTGTCGCAGAAAAATAAGGCAAACTTATGACTCTAATAGCATCCGTAGGAATAGCCCAAGCCCTCAATGGGCACGAAGCTGGCTTACAAGCCACCCATCAGGCACTCAAAAAAATTGGTATGGGATCACCATCCCTTGCCATCGTGATTGCCTCGCGCTATTACGATGTCAAAGAAGTTGCCAATAGCGTCTCCAGCCTGCTTGGCAAAACTCCTACAATCGGATTTTCATCCGCATCCACCCTCTCAAATGACGGTCAAACAAAAAACTCTGTTGCGGTCGCGCTGCTCAGTTCACCAGATATAAAAGTCGGCGAACATTGGTTGCCGGGCTACGCCCAAAGTGGACGTGAAACCGCCTCGCGCCTGATTGAAATTGCTTCCGCTACCCAGGCAAAGGATAAGAATATCCTCTTCTTCGCCGATGGATTCAACGGTGATGCCGAACAGATGTGCCTCGCCTTGACGGGTGCGCCCCTCTCAATCATCGGTGGACTCTCAAGCGGTAATCCGCACACAGGCGCCACATCTCAAATTGCCGGAACCCAGGCAGGGTCAGGGAGCTTATCGGCAGCGCTGATCGAAGGCGATGTCAAGATAGGTGTCGGCTCCGATCATGGCTGGCGTCCCATTGGCAGTCAATTCCGCATTACACGTTCTCGTGGTTTCTGGATCCGCACCCTTGATGGTCGTCCCGCATCCGAAGCCTACTCGCAGCTTTTCGGCTACCCTGCCAATGAATGGGGCTTCCCGCCTCTCAACTATCTCGTGCGTCTTTATCCACTCGGCATCGACCAGGGACAGGAACTGCTCGTGCGTTCTCCCCTACGCGTCGAAGCAGATGGCAGCTTCCGCATGAACGCCCCCGTCCGTGATGGGCTGGATGCCTACCTGCTAACAGGCAGCCCGGCTACCTGCACCGACGCCGCCCAGCGCGCGGCTCAAAAAGCACTCCTTGCCATTGGCAGCGCAAAACCTGCCTTTGCCCTGGTACTTGCCGATATTTCCTGGCAAATGATCTTCAAAGCCCGTCCGGGCGCTGAGATTGCGGCCGTACAGGCTGTCCTCGGGGAGGATATCCCCATCATCGGTGGCTATACGCTTGGACAAGTCATTCCTGGCAAAGACGGCTCCCCGCCCGACTTCCTGAATCAGCACCTGACTGTGGTAATCTTTGGGGCAGAAGAAAAAGATGAAGACACTACCACCGTCAATCTGAGCCGTTCAGCGGTTCAAAGGGAGTTACGCGAGCGTCAACAGAGATTAGAGTTAGACTAAATCTCGCCCTCTTCCCGCTCTTCGACTATAATTCCCCCAACAAGCCGAGTTTTGAATAAAACTCGGCTTCTTATCAGCCCCAAAGAAAGCACTCTATGATTGAAATTACGATCCCCGGGCGCGGCACACTGCGCATTGAACATCTTGTCACCGACGTCAACGGCACCCTCGCTGTCGATGGACAACTCATCGAAGGCGTTGCTCGCCAAATTTCCATTCTGCGCGATCGGCTTCAAATCCATATGCTGACGGCAAACACACATGGCAAACAAGCGGATATTGATCGTCAACTCAATCTCAAGGCACACATCATCCAAAAGGGAAACGAGGCTCAACAAAAAGCAGATTTTGTCAAAAGCCTCGGAGCAGAAAGCGTAATCGCTCTCGGTCAAGGTGCAAACGATGCCGCTATGCTACGCGCAGCCGAGATCGGCATTGCAGTCATGTCCATTGAAGGTCTCGCCATTGAAACCCTCAACGCTGCTGACCTGCTTATGCCGGATACAGCATCTGCCCTTGCCTTATTGGAAAAACCAGTTCGAATCATCGCCAGTTTACGCAAATAATAAATTTTAAATTATCGCCAAATGCCAGATACTCAACCTCCCCCCCCCATAGCGCGAACGCGCCCATCCCGTGCACAGCGTCGTCGCGCCCAGCGACAACGTAACGCCATACCTACCAGCGTAGAAGGACGTTCTGCTTTATTGCAAACCCTCGTTACACGGGCATATCCCTCCTACGAGTTCTTCCTCTTCGCCGCTTTCTGTGGCGCGATCTTGGGGTTGGGCTACCTGCTGGATGCGCAAGCTGTGCTGGTTTTTGGCATCCTGATGGCACCGCTCATGTCACCCTTTGTTGGGATGACCCTCGCAGTTGTCAGCGGTTCGGCGAGCTATTTCGTCAAATCCTTCGGTGCCTTCTTTGTGGGCAGCCTGCTGGTTTTCATCACTGGTGCGTTGGCAGGGCTGGCAGCACGCATTTGGCTGCCGCTGACCCTCACGCAAACCTTTGTCCACACACGCTTGTGGTGGCCGGATCTTGTCGTGCTTGCATTGGGCGCGATCTTATTAGCCGCCTCCTTCGTCCGTTCGGAGAAGAAACCTTTCCTGCCCAGCGTGATGGTTGCTTACGAACTCTTCCTGCCACTCAACGCGGCCGCTTTCGGACTGGCAAGTCAGGTAGACCATCTCTTTTTCGAAGGCATCCTGGTCTTTGTCGTCCATTTGGGCTGGGCATTGCTTTTCGGGGCGCTGACCCTCTTCTTTTTAGGATTTCGCCCACCCAAGCTAGCAGGCTGGATTTTCAGCCTGCTGATGATCGGTATCCTGATCGTAGCGTTGGGTGGCTTGATGTTGACCGGGACGAGCGAAACAATGACAAACGGAGACATGCCTCCATCCACGCCCGTCGCGGATATGGCAGATACCCAAGCTGGAAATTCAGCAGCGGATGCATCCGTCCCAACGCAGACTACCGCACCACTTCCATCCGAAACGCCCCTGCCGGAAGCGACCGCAACCTTGACCTTGATTCCGTCTCCGGGCATAACGCTTGATCCCACAGCGACACCCACCAAAACCCTAACCCCCGAGCCGACTCCGCTCTATGCGCGGATATTCTCCAGCATTGGCGGCGGCGCCTACATGCGCCGTGAGCCGAATGGCCCTGTGATCTTGACGCTCGCCAACGACGAGTTGGTGCAAGCCTTGAACGATCCGGTTGACTACGACGGTACGGATTGGGTGCAGATTCGCGTGGTGCGTGGCGACCAAACATTTGAAGGCTGGATCATCCAAGAAGTTTTGCAAACAGCAACCCCCGCTCCGGCGTGGTAAAAAACGTGAAACGTGACAAGTAAAACGTGAATTTTTCACGCATCACTCGTCACGTTTCACTCTTTAAAGGAGTATTCAAATGCCCATTCATTTTGGCACCGACGGCTGGCGCGCCGTCATCTCAGATTCATTTACTTTCAACAATTTGCGTATGGTCACACAGGCCATCGCTGACGCAGTTGCTTCATCCCACTGGGATAAACGCGCCAATGGAAACGGCGGCCCCAAACCCGACCCGAAAACTTTTGTCGTTGGCTTCGACACACGCTTTCTCTCTGATCGTTACGCAGGAGAGATTACACGCGTTTTGGCTGCAAACGGCTATACCGTTCATCTCACACAGGCTGACGCCCCCACACCCGCGATCTCTTATGCCGTAAAAAATCTAAATGCGATCGCTGGCATCGTAGTGACAGCTTCCCATAATGCGCCGCGCTATAACGGTGTCAAGCTAAAAGCATCCTACGGCGGCTCGGCATTACCTGAACAATCCCGTCGCGTGGAAGTTTATATCAACGACAATGAAGAGCGCGCCCGTGGGCCGAACTTGATGGACTTCTCGAAAGCGCGAGAATTGGGTTTGATCAAAAAGTTCAATCCACTCCCCGCCTACTACGATCATCTGCGCACCCTAATTGATTCAGATTTGATCGCCGACAATCCCCAAAAGATCGTCGTTGATTCGATGTTCGGCTCTGGACGTGGGGCAATCAAAGGCTTTTTGAACGGCACGGGTTGTGAAATCTTCGAGATTCGCAACAAGATGAATCCGGGCTTTGACGGTGTCCACCCCGAACCCATCGGTAAAAATCTGGATGCGCTTGCAAGTGCGATCAGTACTGGCATGGGACGTTTCGGTCTCGCCACCGACGGCGATGCTGACCGCATCGGCGCGATGGATGAGCGTGGCCAATTTGTTGATCCGCACAAGATCATGGCGCTCTCGCTTAAGCATTTGGTTGAGAAACGCGGTATGAGCGGCGCAGTCGTTCGCACAGTCTCGACCACGCGCATGATGGATCGGCTCGCAAAACGCTACGGCTTGAAAATCTACGAAACTCCGGTTGGCTTCAACCACATCGCCGACTATATGATGAGCGAAGATGTACTCATCGGGGGCGAAGAATCTGGCGGTATCTCTTTCAAGGGTCACATCCCCGAAGGTGATGGCGTGCTGATGGGCTTGCTGATCGTCGAGATGGTTGCGGCAGCAAAAAAACCGCTCTATGAAATGGTCAATGACCTGCTTGATGATGTTGGCCCTGCGCATTACAAACGTACTGATATTCGCTTGAAGCGCCCAGTCCCCAAAACGGAGATGGTTGAGTTCCTGACCAAAAAAGCCCCTGCCGAGATCGCCGGTCACAAGATCGCCGAGATCAGCACCAGCGACGGCGTCAAATATATCCTCGCTGACGACTCGTGGCTGCTCATCCGCCCCTCGGGCACTGAGCCGGTTTTGCGTGTCTACGCCGAAGGGCGCAGCCAAGAGACCGTCAAAGGTTTGCTGGAGTACGGCGAGACCGTTGCTGAATCTGTTGTTTAGCCTCGTAGTGGCGACTTCAGTCGCACATAACGGCTGAAGCCGTCACTACAAAGATATGAAAAAACCCTCCTACCCCCTCGCCATCGCCGAAGCTGTCCTCGTCAACATGATCTGGGCAACTTCCTTCATCATCGTCAAACTCGTCCTCGACGAAATCAGCCCGCTGACCATCAGCGGGCTGCGTTATTTTGTCGGAGCATTGATTTTGTTGCCCTTCATCCTGCGTGAGAAAAACGCCAAAATCCCGGCAAAGATGTGGGGAACGCTGCTCATACTCGGCATCGCCCAATACGCCATCGGCAACGGTGCCATCTTCTGGTCACTCGAATATCTACCCGCCACAACCGTCTCCTTCTTGATGGGCACTATCACCATCGCCACGCTCATCGGTGGGATATTCTGGCTCAAAGAGATTCCCACCAAGATGCAGGTGAGCGGTATCTTCGTCACGCTGCTTGGCGGAACATTGTTTTTCGCCAATGGGATGGAAGCGGGCGAGAAATTGGGCTTGGCGATCTTCTTCGTGGGGATGCTGGGCATCACCTACTTCACCCTGGCAGGCAGAAAAATCGCCCGCGAGGAAACGGTCAGCACGCTCCAGTTGACGGGCGTTCCGCTGCTGCTCGGCGGGATCGTGACTCTGCTGGTCGCCATTCCCATCGAAGGAATTCCATCCGCTTCGCCCTCGACTTGGGGCTTGGTGCTCGTTCTAGCGGCACTCAACACGGCTCTGGGCTACTTCCTGTATAATCACGCCCTGCAAGTGTTGACCGCCATCCAAATGAACGTCATCCTGAACCTGACCCCAGTCTGGACCGCCATCTTCGGCTTCTTCCTGCTCGATGAACGGCTGGGATGGGTGCAGATGCTCGCCATTGCAGTAGTCATTAGCGGTGTGATGCTGGTGCAAGTTCGCAAAAACAATCTGACAAACTCATAGTACAATCTTTTCACTTGGGCATATTCAGATGATACAAACAGACTCCCCATATCAGGATAAAATCGCAAGCGGGTCAAGCCACCTGTTGATTAAAGCCGCATTGGAAGATTTACCCAACAGTACAAGGATATTGGATATAGGCATTGGCACAGGCATCGCACCCAGATTAAATGGGCAAAAGGACTTTTCTTTTTGGGGAGTGGAACCCAATCCTGAATGGGCTGAAGCAGCAAAAGGCATCTATAAAGATATTTTTATTGGGACTTTAGAAGAAATCCCTGACACTTTTTTAAGCGATTTCAACGCGGTTTTGCTGATGGATATTCTGGAACATACCTCCAATCCCCAAGAATCACTGCAACGATTGGTTAATTCTCAGAACAAAGGGACACTTTTCTTCATCTCTGTGCCCAATATCGCCAATATCTGGATCCGAATCAACCTGCTCTTCGGCAAATTTAATTACACCGAAAACGGCATCTTGGATCGTACCCACCTAAAATTTTTCACAAGAAAGACCCTTCTCGCCATGCTGGATGCTGCAGGACTAACAGTTCTCGATATTACGCCGACCCCGATTCCTCTGGGCTTGGTAAAGCCAGTTTTTAACGAAGGAAAGGTAGGCTATCCAATTTATTTATTTCTACTTTGGATCACAAAACTGTTTCCTACCTTATTTGGTTATCAATTTTTCTGTCGGACTATAAAACAAGGGGAGTAGTATGGAAGAACCCAAGATCGTTATCGTCCTACCTGCATATAATGCAGCAAAGACATTGCTACTGACGCTGAATGAAATCCCTGTCGACTTCCACAAGCACATCATCCTTGTTGATGATGCAAGCCAGGACAACACAGTAGAAATCGCAAAAAAAACCGGCATTCAGGTTTTCGAACATAAAAAAAATCGTGGCTATGGTGGCAACCAGAAAACATGTTACACAGAAGCACTAGCACTCGGAGCGGATATTGTTGTCATGCTACATCCCGATCATCAATATGACGCCAAAGTCATCCCAGATATGACTTATCCTATTTTACGAGGAGAAGCCGATGCCGTTTTCGGCTCAAGAATGCTCGGCGGACATCCTCTCGAAGGTGGCATGCCGCGCTATAAATTTGTAGCCAATATTGGACTAACCGCATTAGCGAATCTAGTCTATGGACGTTACCTGACCGAAATTCACTCTGGTTTCCGCGCATATTCAAAAAAATATCTGCAAACTGTCCGTTTTACTGAAAACAGCGACGATTTTATCTTCGACACAGAGATTATTGCTCAAGGAATGGCTTGCAATTTATTCTTTAAAGAAGTTGGCATAGAAACACGCTATTTTCCTGAAGCATCTTCGATCAACTTCCTGCGAAGTATGATTTATGGGTTTGGCATTTTATATGTGCTCTTCCGATACGCCCTCCATGAAATTGGCTGGTGGAAAAACCCCAAGCTCTTCCCAGAAAAAAAAGACTAGGTACAAAACGATGGCACATTTCGACAAGTTCATTCAATCAGATATTAGAATCGGCAATCATCAGGTTACAAAATTTTTTTTGATCTTGGCCGCTTTTTTTCTTGGACAAGCATTGCAATATAACAATGGCTTTTTTTCAAAAGAGGGTATTTTCTTTTTGTCGATTGCAATAACACTTATCTTATTAAGTGTTATTGCAAAAAAAAGGCCATCGAAAATATTTGAAGCAAAATGGCTTAGCACTCTGCTTATTTCAGGCTTGGCTTGGCAGATATTCCAATTAGTAGCACAACTCCCCGGTATAGGAATACTAAAAGACAAGCTGGATAATATCTGGATATTTCAGTTACTGATCGCTTTCTCGGGTTTATTTGCATTAATCAGTTTGCTCCCCTTACAACAAAGTCTTAAACATATCCAATGGCTTGCAACAGCCTTGGCCTTTCTTACTTTTCTCGGAGCAGGTATATGGATCATTCAAGCCTCTCCAAACCCGCCTATCGATGTTTTTGTATTCCAACAAACTTCGAGTAAAGCCCTGTTACGGGGAGAAAACCCATATGAACAGCTCACTCCAAATATTTATAGGAAGGACAGTGGACTTTATGGGGAAGAACTCGTGGATGGCGATTATTTAACTTTTAGTAACCCGTATCCTCCTCTGAGCATTTATGTATCAACATTGGGGTATATCATCGGTATGGACGTACGCTACAGTCATTTGGCTGTTATCCTCCTGGCGGCCATTTTGATTCTCAAAATCAACCCCAATCGCGATTCGTTACTAATCAGTTATCTTTTCCTCTTTACGCCGCGCGTCTTTTTTGTACTTGAACTCAGTTGGACAGAACCTATTGTCTTGCTTTTTACAATTATCGCAATTTGGGGCGCTGTAAAAAAGACAAAATGGCTTCCCTACGCTTTGGGATTAATGATCGCAAGCAAACAATACTATGTTTTTATTTTCCCGTTCCTTTACTTCTTGATTCCACTCAAAACTAATTGGCGCGAACTGATAAAACCTTTCGCCGCGTTGATCGCAACAGGATTAATCGTTACAGCATTTTTAGCGCTACAGAATATTCCCGCGTTTCTATGGAACGTAGGTCTCATTCAGTGGTATCAACCCTTCAGAACAGATGCCCTTAGCTTTGCGGCGCTGTATACACATGCCATTCAAGCATCCCCGCCAAGTTCTATTGCATTTATCGCACTTTTAATTGCCTTCCTATTCGCAAAGCACTGCCTAACGCCCTCCCCTGAAAACTTTGTCCTTGCTTTGTCTTTAGGTTTTGGTATTTTTTTCGCGTTCAATAAACAAGCATTTTGCAATTACTACTATCTTCTACTTGGATGTTTAGCAGTAGCTGCTGCAGTCCTACCAACCTTCTCAAGCACAGATAATCCACCCACGACCACAGCTCAATCAACATAAAGGTTCTTTTATGCCAAAACAAAACTTCCCCCACCCCACCGTCGGCGCGTTGATCTTCAACCCCGAAGGGAAACTGCTACTCGTTCAATCGCACAAATTCCACGACAAGTACGTCGTGCCGGGCGGACATATCGAAGTCGGCGAAAAGATGACCGATGCCCTCATTCGCGAAGCCAAAGAAGAGACGGGGCTGGATGTCTACGACCCACAATTCATCTTTTTTCAGGAATTCATCCAAGACGAATCTTTCTGGAAAAATATGCACTTCATCTTCTTCGACTTCGCCTGCAAAACAGATTCAACTGACGTAATCTTGAACGACGAAGCCGAAGCTTATAAATGGGTCACGCTCGAAGAAGCCCTGACTATGAATATTGATACTTATACAGGGAATGCGATTCGTGAGTTAATAAGGCAGAGAGAACAGATTTAGCCACAGTTTATCTGCTTCACTTTTCATGGACAGATGCAATAAGGTTTGTCTATATCAGGCCACATTCCTCCAGCTGCTTTACATGCTTCACACCCTAAATCCTTATTACAAACTAAAGCGGCTGGAGGAACTGGTGTTGCTGTAGGCAAAGGAGGGGCAGCCTGCACAGGCAAATTATCCAAGATGCCAAATGTCTGCACAAAGGGTTTGGACAGCCAGCAAGTTCCTCTTCCCGTTGGGTTTTCAACAACAAACCAAGTTCCTATAGCGTTCTGTGCAACAATGGCAGCCGATTCTCCCTCCATAAGGTTACTAACAATATCATAGGCTGTGCCTGGCCCAAAACGACAATTTAAATTTAACAATGCCATGGCTCTGGGCGCAGGGAGCGGACACGTCCCAAGTTCGTTGATAAAAAACGAACGTGTTTCTGAGAAAGGTCCCTGAATCCCGTCAAAAATCTGCGCCACTCGCCAATAATAAACTGTGCAATCATCCAAGTCGTCAGTTATCAAAGTCGTAGCAGGGAGATTATATTCCCCGTAATCTGTTAACTGGGGGCTGTTTGCAAATCAATATAATAACCTTCCGGGATACAGGCTGGATCGTCAGGTATATAGTGCAATTCTGCGAATAACGTATTAAGCGCAGCATTGTTTTCTGGGTAGATTAATAGAGGCGCGTTCAATTCTGTAGCGGATGTACACAAGGGTCCTGTAAAGAAAGCTCGCGGAGAAGAAAACGGTCCGATATCATTGTTCACCATCCCTGTGACATGCCACCAATATTCCATCCCGGGATCCAAAGATTGCACAGGTAAATCCGGGGGCCAAGAAGTATCCTCTGTTTCAGCAGATGTCGAACTGTCAAAGTTATGGTCTTTCGAGAGTTCAACACGATACCCTTCTGGCCTGCAACTCCCTGTGTAATTCCACTCGAGAAGTCCTGGATAACTCGAATCCAAAGGATCGTCGCCAACAAAGGCACGAGATGCTGGTGCTACCAATTCGGGAGCAATTAATTCACTCGCTGACGTACAAGGCAAATAGAGTGAAGGCACCGCCGTCATGGGCAAAGCAGGATCCATACAAGATACATTAACCCTGAAAGAGCGTGTCTCAGAGAATGGACCCTGGTAACCGTCATATACGGGAGCTACTCGCCAATAATACGTTATGCAGTCATCAAGTTCTTCGGTAAACACAAAGGTTCCCGGTATGTCGTAAGTGGTTAGTAGACTTCCGCCACTAAAATCGGAAGCTGTTTGCAGGTCGATAAAATAGCCCTGCGGAACACAACCACCATCAGCAACATGGTAATGTAATTGGGCAATATACTCGCCCACTTCAGCTCCATCAGCAGGGCTTAATAACTCAGGAGCAGTCATATCGGCAGCTGACGTACAAGACGGCTCGGTGAAAAATACCCTTACTGAAGACCAAGGCCCTTTATCGGCGAATCCACTCCCCGAAGTAGCTCGAACGCGCCAAAAATATTCTTCGGCTGTCTCCAATGCCACTTGGGGATATTCATCATCAGGATCAGGCCAACCGCTCTCATCCCCGCTTGTTTCTCCAATACGCACATTAACAAAATCTGGTTTAAGAGATAATGAGACTTCAAATCCCGCTGGCTCACAATCTCCGGGGTACGTCCATTGCACTATATGGGGTGTAAGAGGAAATTCCCCGTCAATAAAAGAGTAGGGTGCAGGGGATGTGAGCACAGGCGCTTCCAACTCTTCTTGCGTACAAGGTTCCGATGTTGGAAAATCGCAAGCTCCCAACAAAATCCCCCCTCCAATAATTAGTAAAAAAGCAACAAATCGGCTGGACATGTGGAACTCCTCGTTGCGTACACTGCGCATGTAAAAAAGATTGACTATTAATTACAGTATTGCAAAACACGAGATGCCCTGTCAACTATATGGTACAAAAGGAGTATACTTTTCACAAAACAAAGCCAATCATATCTTTGGTGACATTAGTAGAAGCTCTGGCGATGAATGTGGATGCTTGCCCATCAACGCTATCCGTAAGTTCATTAGATAAAGAAAAAAAACTCCCCTCTGTGCTAAAATACCCCACATGAAATCCCGCCACATTCTTTACTATTTTCTCGCCTTCCTGCTCGCGCTGGGATTGCGATTCATCGGTCTCGGCGCAGTACCCTTGACCGACAAAGAAGCCGAACTCGCCCTGCAAGCCCTCGCCCTCGCACGCGGTGAAAATCCCCTGCTCGCTGGGCAGCCCGGCTACATCCTGCTAACCAGCATCCCCTTTTATCTTTTTGAAAGCACCAACTTCCTCGCCCGCCTCGTCCCTGCTTTGGCGGGCAGTTTGCTGGTTTTTGTGCCTTACTTCTTTCGTGACACATTAGGGAAACTCATCACATTTATTCTTACAACGCCACTGCCAAACACATATTCTCTTTATACATTTAGAACTCCATGGCTTTATGGATATAAAACAGTCGCCACTTATGAGCCTGAAACGATATTTTTCGAATTTAGCGAATATAAGTCTTGGGCTTACAAAAAAAACAGCGGGAACAGGCCCACCATCGTCTTAGCCTTTCTCCTCGCCATAGCCCCTGGCTTGGTTGCCGCATCCCGCCAGGCAAATGGGACAATGCTCGCGGTCACCTTCGGCGTCTTTGCGTGGATCGCGTGGCAAAAAAACCGCCCACAACTGGCGGGCATCTTCGCGGGGATCGCGCTGCTTGGCGGCGCATCGGTTTGGATGGGGCTACTGATCGCATCCCTGACGTGGGCGTTGGCCCAAAACCTGCTCCCCACAGATGAAAGCGAAACAGAAACCGACATAACGGAAGCAAGTGAACCCCAGGAGCGTTCTCGCGCGGAGGACGCTAAAGTCGCAGCAAAGTTCACAGGCGGAACACTGCTGCTCGTGGGTAGCCTCTTCTTCCTTTCCCCAAATGGTTTGAGCGCTTTTGCGGCATCCTTTGCTGAGTTTCTGCAAGGTTGGCGCTATTCTTCTGGCGTGCCAACCTTGCAGATGCTTGGCGGGCTGCTTACGTACTACCCCCTCGCGCTGCTTTTTGGCATGATCGCCAGCGTGCGTGGCATCGTCCAACGCGAGCGCACCAGCCTGACACTCAGTTTGTGGGCGCTGGTTGCACTGCTTCTGGTCATTTTTTACCCATCCCATCAGGTCAGCGACCTGCTTTGGGCAGCCTTGCCGCTCTGGATTTTGAGCGCGCGTGAGATTAGCAAGCACTTACATCTGCCCAATTTTGACCGCAACGAAACCTTCGGCGTTTTCGCGCTAACCGTCCTACTGCTGTCCTTTGCATGGCTGAATATGACAGGCGCAGGCAGTCCCGGTGCGCTGCTTTCCAACCGACTAATGCTGCTCGGCGGCGCGCTGCTTTTACTTATTATTAGTTTGGCTCTGATCGCCATCGGCTGGTCACTTGAGACCGCTACCCTCGGCGGCGTTTGGGGCAGCGTCTTCATGCTTGGACTGTACACCCTTAGCATGGCTTGGGGAGCAAGCGGATTGCGCACCCCGAAAGGCAGCGAACTCTGGGATAACGCCTCGCGCGTGACCCAAACAGGTTTGCTGCTGGATACAGTTGATTCGATCCTAACTTGGTCGCAGCAAATCGCCCAAACCCCGACCATTACCGTCTACGGCGTGGATTCGCCCGCCCTGCTTTGGGCGCTACGCAACCACAACGTGGACATGGTCACAGCCCTCGATCTGGATGCCACATCCGAACTGGTCATTACGCCGCAAGCTGAGCAAGTTGAACTCGCCTCCGCCTATCGCGGACAGGATTTCGTTTGGCGTCAAGTCCCCAACTGGCAAACAACTAACTGGCCACGCTGGATAGCCATCCGCGAAGTGCCCACGCAAAGTGAACAGATCATCCTGTGGGCACGCAATGATCTCTTTTTTGATAGTCAGAATCAGTAGAGGCGAGTAATCCCGCCCCCACTGCAATATAAATAACAGGAGCCCCACGACCAGTGACCAACACCCCAAAAACCATCGCCCTCGACGGCCCTGCCGCCTCCGGTAAATCGACCGTTGGGAATCGCCTGGCAGAAGCCCTCGGCTATCTCTTCTTTGATACCGGTGTGATGTATCGCGCTGTCACCTGGGCAGCACTGCAACACGAGACTGATCTCAGCAACGAAGCTGCCGTCACCAAATTGACCGAAGAAACCCCTATTGACGTACGTGCTGCCTCGCAAGATGACGGTCGTGCCTGTGATGTGCTCGTCGAGAAGGAAGACATCACCTGGAAAATCCGCTCGCCCGAAGTAGATGCAAACGTCAGCGTCGTCGCGGCATATCGCGGCGTGCGCGCGGCGCTCACCGTGCATCAACGCCGCATTGGTTTGCGCGGCAAGGTCGTCATGGTCGGACGCGATATTGGCACGGTAGTGCTCCCCGAAGCCGACCTGAAGATCTATCTCGATGCCTCTGCGGAAGAACGCGCCCGCCGCCGGTACGACGAGATCATCGCACGCGGCGAGTTAGCGGATTATGATGAAATTCTCGATAAGGTCAAACAACGAGACCATATTGATTCCACGCGCGATGTCGCGCCTCTGCGCGCAGCCGACGACGCCATTATTATCGATTCCGATAATCTCAACGCCGATCAGGTTTTCGAAAAGATCATGGCGCTCTGCAAATGAGCGAGTATCACGTCCCCAAACGGATAGAGCTTGCGCGTCCCTCCATCAAGGGCTTGCTGCGCGGCATCTTTCACATTCTTTCGCCAGTCGAAATCGAAGGCAAAGAAAATATCCCCTACGGCCAACCCTATATTGTGGCGATGAACCACATCTCGCTCTTCGACCCGCCCTTCATCGCCGCTTTCTGGCCCGAAATACTTGAGATCATCGGCGCCGCGACCGTTTTCGAGAAGCCCGGGCAAAAGCAATTGCTCAAATCCTACGGCGTCATCCCCGTGCATCGCGGCGAATACGACCGCCAACTGATCGAACGCATGTTGGCTGCCCTGAACGCCGGTCGCCCGCTGCTGATCGCCCCCGAAGGCGGACGCTCGCACGAGATTGCCATGCGTCAGGCCATGCCCGGTGTGGCTTATATTTTCGAAAAAGCAAAAGTGCCGATTGTCCCGGCCGCCTCCATCGGGACAACGAGCGATTATTGGCAGCGCGCCAAACGGGGGGAACGCCCAGCGCTGAAAATGCGCATCGGACGCCCGATCAACTTGCCTCCGTTGGTCAGCAAAGGCGCCGAGAGACGCATCTCCCGTCAATGCAACGCTGACCTGGTCATGTCACATCTGGCAGGTTTACTCCCCGAAGAATATCGCGGCGTCTACGCCGATAGCGCCATCGAGCCATAACCTTCCTTCACTCTGCAAAGCTTTTGCAAAGCCTAAAACAGGAAAAAACCCAGCTAAAAGAGATTTTTCAGACTATAATAAAATCTCAAACGCCATGATCCGATTTATCACCACTCTCTTTTTAAATCTCCCTTTTGTTAACTGGCCCAATTTCATCGGGTGGGTATTTTGGGTTGGCTTGGTGGGATTGGCAGTTTGGCTCTATATCACAGGCGCTGAAACACGCCCCATCTGGGAAAAACGCAACTGGCTGCTTTTTGCAGTTCTTTTCATTCTCACGGTTTTAAGTAACGCCTTTATCGGCGTTTATATTAAGGGCAATTCCTACATGTCGTGGCCCAACGTGCCCTTTGAATCTCCTGGCGCAGCGCTGATGTTTTTCTCAGCACTGCCGTGGATTTTCGCAGGCGGGATTTTAGGCCCCATTCCGGCATTCATCCTGGGCCTTGTTGCCGGCATTGTGCGCGCGCCCTTTGATTCACATACTATTTACACGGCTCTTCAATATGGCTTGATGGGCATGCTTTTCAACCGCTGGGTACGTCAGCGCTACCGCACACCAGCTTATAAACTATTACGGCAACCGCTGGTTGCGGCAATTGCGCTCACGCCTATCTTCAGCTTGCTCTTTATTCCCGGCATTTTCTTCAGCGCGTCCTATTCAGAGATTACAGCCAGTCTTGATTTTGCGATCAATAATCTTGGCGTGACCAGCCTCGCCATCTTTGGCGAATTGTTGGTTGCAGGCATCATCACCCAAATTCTGGCAACCACTGCCCCTGATAGATGGGGACGGAATCTACCGCTCAAACCCTCCCCTGCCGAACGTCGGCTTGAAACCCGCTTCCTAATAGGAACGGGCACCTTCATCGTCGTCCTTCTCCTGACCTTGTTGGTCGGCGATTGGGTTGTCGCAGGGCAGGCAGCACGTCGCATGCTCAATGATCGTCTCGAAAACACCGCGCAAATCGCCGCCGAGAGTGTGCCCTTCTTCCTCGAAACGGGACAAAATATTGGCGCCCAGCTTGCAAACGATCCCGCCCTTCTAACCGACGATACTGCTGAACTGGTCACGCTTCTGGATGAAAAGATTCGTCTCGTCCCCTACTTCACGCAACTACTCATCGTTGATCTGAATGCAAATATCCTTGCCGAGTATCCAAAACCCGGCATGCCCAGCAAAAACCTATCACAAGAAGAAAACAACGGTGTTTTCCTCGCCACCAACGGCGTTCCCTCACAAATCTATACCATTCCACCGGCCAATGCGGGCGATCCGGCACGCGTTTCCTTCATTCTTACCATCCCTAGTCTGGAAAACCCATCCGTCCCTGCGCGCATCTTAATCGGTCGCACCAATCTGGGCACTAACCCGATCACACGCCCATTGCTTAACAGCCTCGCTGGCATGACATCTATCTCAGGACAGGGATTGCTGATTAACGAGAAAGGTACCATCCTCTATCACTCCGACAAAGAACTTATCATGGGCCAGTATCAGGGTCAGATCAGCAACAATGCAAAATTCTCAGACGAACTCTCTTCAACGGGAACACGGATGCTCGTCTTCCAGCAACCCGTTGTCGGGCAACCCTGGGCAGTTGTTCTAACTGTCCCTGCGCGCCAAGTTCAGCAACTCGCACTTGAGATCGCCCTGCCCCTCTCGATCATGATCCTGGTGCTAACCGCCTTTGCGCTCATCGCGCTGCGAATCGGGTTGCGCATCATCAGTCAGTCGCTCGAGAATCTCGCCAGTGAAGCGGGGCGCATCGCACAAGGGCAACTTGACCACCCCCTCAAAATCTCGGGAATAGATGAAGTTGGTCAATTGCGGCGCGCTTTCGAACAGATGCGCGTCAGCTTGAAAGATCGTCTTGAAGAATTAAATCAACTCTTGCTCGTAAGTCACGGCGTCGCATCCAGCCTTGAGATGAAAGACATCTTCCAGCCGGTGCTCGAAGCCATCCAATCAACCGGCGCAGACACCGTACAGGTCGTCCTCTCGCCGGAGATCACGCCCGATGCAATGGTCGAAATGCCAACCCGCTTTGCAATTGAACAAACCAAGGGCAAATTTGCCCATCTGGATGCGGAACTGCTCGAAGCGATCCGCTACCAGAAGAAGATCGTTTTACCGAATCTCACGCGGACGACAGGCGGGCTTCAGCTCAATGAAAACCGCTCCAATCCCGCAGCATTGATCGCCCTACCGCTGCGCAACGAGAAGCGTTTTTACGGCGTCCTTTGGGCAGCTTACGACAAACCAAAACTCTTCACCGAAGCAGATTTGCGCTTCATCAACACCTTGAGCGGACAAGCTTCTCTTGCCGCCGCGAACGCGCATCTCTTCATGAGCGTGGAAGTTGGACGCCAACAACTCGCTTTGATCCTCGACTCAACCGCAGATCCCGTTCTTGTTACTGACCATCAGGATCGTCTACTTTTGGCAAATCCTGCTGCGTTGCAGGTTCTTGCCATCACGGATGCTCCGAACGAAAATCAACCCATTGACAACATCATCCAGGACCCCGCACTCGCCAACTTGTTGAAAGTCTCTGCCACCGCAAAAGCATCCGCCGAGATCACCTTACCTAGCGGGCAAGTTTACCTTGCCACGGCATCCTCGGTCATCACCGAAGGGCGGCCCATCGGACGGGTTTGCATCCTGCGTGATGTGACTCACTTCAAAGAGTTGGACACACTCAAATCAGAATTTGTCGCCACCGTCAGCCATGATTTGCGTTCGCCGCTCACGCTCATGCGCGGCTACGCTACCATGATGCCAATGATCGGCAAGCTGAATGACCAACAGCAGGGTTATGTCGGCAAGATTATTTCGGGCGTCGAAAATATGTCCCGCCTTGTCAACAACCTGCTCGACCTCGGTCGTATTGAACTTGGCGTTGGCTTGCAACTCGAGAAAATCTCCCCGCTCGAGATCATCGACCGCGTTGGGAGCGGCTTGCAGGGACATGCCTCCCGCAAGAATATCGACTTCACAATCGAGACATCCAAGAAGCTGCCGGGGTTGATCGAGGCCGATCAGGCGCTTCTGCATCAGGCGGTCTACAACCTCGTCGAAAATGCGATCAAATACACGCCCGAAAATGGCTCTGTCAGTTTGCGCGTCCACGCCTCTGAAGAGGAAATCTTCTTCGATATCGAAGACAGCGGAATCGGTATCAGCGACGAGGCGCAGAAACGCCTCTTTGAAAAATTCTTCCGTTCCTCGCAGCGGGCAGCACGCGCCCAACAAGGCACCGGGCTCGGGTTAGCGATCGTCCGCTCCATTGCGGAGCGTCACGGGGGACAGGTTTGGGTCGAGAGCGTTGAAGATCATGGCAGCACCTTCCATTTGAGAGTGCCCATAAACCAATCCTGAACTTTTTCGCAAACGCTCTCGCTGGATCATAAATCCAGCGATTTTCTTATAAATCGGGAATCACAAATTCTCTTGGATCAAACAAAAGACTTCAATCATAGAGGAGCCTCTCATGTCCGAGCAAAAGATTAACGTCAACCAGAATATTCTCGCAATGGAATACGCCGTGCGCGGGCCGATTCCACAGCGCGCCGCAAAACTCAAAGATGAAGGCAAAGAAATCATCTTTTGCAATATCGGCAACCCCCAGGCGCTTGGTCAAGCCCCGATCACCTACTATCGACAGGTTATCAGCCTGCTCGAAGAACCGTCCAAGATTGAGCGCGAACGTCAGATTAAAAACCTGTTTGAAGAGAATCCCTACAGCAAATTGCAAGATAGCGACTTCGTTGCCGAAGATGTACTGGCCCTGAGCGAGAAAATTCTCGCCAAAACAGGCAAGGGGCTGGGCGCCTACACCGAGAGCAAAGGCTACCGTTTCGTGCGTGAAGCGATTGCAGATTTTATTAACAGACGGGATGGATTCGATGCCGCCAGCGGATTGGAAGCCGATCCCGAAGCGATCTTCATGACCGATGGCGCGAGCGACGGGGCCAAACGCGTCCTCAACTTGCTCATTGCAGAAAAAACGGATGGGGTGATGATACCAATCCCCCAATACCCGCTCTATTCAGCCTCGATCCGCGCCTTCGGTGGCAGGCAGGTCAACTACTACCCCGACGAAGAACGTGATTGGGCGCTCGACCGCTCTGCTCTCGAAAGCGCCTACAACGCAGCGACTGCGGAAGGCACCAAGGTCAAGCTGATCGTGGTCATCAACCCCGGCAATCCGACCGGCGCAATTCTGGATGCGAAGAGCATTCATGAAGTAATCGCCTTTGCCAAAGAACATCAGGTCGCCATCATCGCCGACGAGGTCTATCAGGAGAATGTTTACGGGGGCGAATTCATCTCCTTTGCCAAAGCGCTCGGTGACGAAAAGAATGTGCCGCTCTTCAGCCTGCACAGTATCTCAAAAGGCTTCTACGGCGAATGCGGCCATCGCGGCGGCTATCTTGAAGTACGCAATCCGCCCCAAGTTAACGGTGCAGAGATGGATTTCGTCGCCCTGCTGCTCAAGCAGGCCTCGGTCAGCTTATGTGCCAATACCGTTGGACAATTGATGACCTACCTGATGGTCAGCCCCCCTGATGGGACAAATACAGCCCAAGAACAGTTCAACGCAGAAAAAGAAAAGGTGCTCAGTGACCTGCACGAAAAAGCGACGATGGTACGAGCTGCCTTCGCGAAAATGGAGGGCGTCGAAGTCTTCGGGAAAACCGGCGCCATGTACCTCTTCCCGCGCCTGAACAAACTCCCCGCTGGCAAAACCGACTTCGACTACTGCATGGCGCTGCTTGAAGAAACCGGACTCTGCACCGTCAACGGCTCCGGCTTCGGGCAAGCAGAAGGCACACACCATCTGCGCATCGCCTTTTTGCCCTCAAAAGAACAATTGGAAGAAGTCCTACCGAAATGGATCGACTTTCATAATCAGTATGTGAACGGGTAATGCAATCTTAGGGGTGTTATACAACATGCGTCTTTATAACACCCCAATATAGAGTCTTTTGCAGACTCATACTGTATAAATCATAGTTAGCCCGCTTAAAATTGGGAAATAAACATGACAAAAAATACGCAATCAAATTGGCTCATTGGCATTGTTTCAATTATCCCAGGTCTAGGTATATTCCTTCTTGGAAAAAGAAGGGTCGGACTGGGCGTATTTTTTACAATTGGGTTACCGTTCGCTTTGTTTGTTTTTTGGCCAAATTTAATCACTTGGTTCATTTTCGGAATAGCGTATGTTGCACAAATGGCTTACGCTGTAGGCCTTGCGACAATTCGAGCAACTAAAACTAAAATTACTCCAAATTCAAATCTCGCTAATTCGCTACCAAATAAATTTAAAGACAAGAAATCAATTGAATCCGAAGTCCAAAAATCTTTATCAACGATTCTAGGAAACGATGAACGAGTAATTGCTACGATTGTCGGTTTAGAAAAAGGCACCACTCAGTTTGTGTTTATTGGAGTTACACAAGAACATCTGATCATTTCACAATGTAGTAATGCTGGTAATCCATCCAATCCAAAGCGAATTTTAAAAGATGATGTCTCTTGGGTTAACCTTGAAATTGGAGAACGCAACTTACGTCTAACAATTGAGTATGGGAATGAGAAGAAGGTAGACTTACATGTTTTAGGAAAATTTCGAGAACAAGCCAAATTGATTCTCGATGAATTTCCTGGCACATGGTCAAAAGACAATTTTATGGATGGGTTATCTGCCTATAAAAAAGAAAGCAATCGGCTTGGCGCAAATATTGTTTACGCAGCCTGTATTGTATTTGTGTTTGCCATGCTTTTTCTGACAGATGGATTAGAACAAACTTACAAACAATTGGCTCTTTATCTTTCTATATCTTTTGCGCTCTTCATGATGGGCTGGCCGCAATTCATCAATTTTGTTCGGCGGCTTAAAAGAGAACCAGGGATAACTTCAGTAAATGTAATTGCATCTTTGTCCATGTTATCCGTATTGTTTCTTTGGTCACTCTCTCTGTTTATAGCAGGCACATTCTCAATCGCAATTGTGAAGTATATGCAAAATGCGGGCTAACCACACGTTAAGCTGACCTGCCTTTGGCTCTGAGGATTCAGCGCGATTTTTGCTCAATTTCTTCAGGGTAAAATTAGGTTGCGTTTGAAAAGTCGGCGGGCAGCTTACGCAAACCGTTAGCTGGTTTTGACAATAAAGCATCGCCCTTATTATCAAGGAAATTCAGCATGGAAAAATGTCTTGGTTGTGAGATAGTCTCAGGCAGTATTAGTACACCAGGTGGGATTATTTACGAAGATGAATACTGGATGGTCACGCACTCCATAGCCTCAAACAGTGCTCCACTGAAAGGTATGCTCATTTTACAACCCAAACGCCATTGTACACATTTGGCAGACCTTAAGTTGGAAGAAGTTGAAAATCTCGGATTAATCCTCCGAAATACATGTAAGGCGATGGACGCCGTATTTCACCCAATAAAAGCCTATGCATGTTCTTTCGGTGAAACTGTGAAGCATGTACACTTCATGATTATTCCTCGGATGGACGGGATGCCAATAGGAGCAGAACTACTCAAACAGATACTCGAAGAACAAAAGTGGATTTGTTCATTTGAAGAGGCTGCCGATTTAGCCATCAAAATTCACAGCAAACTCGACTCTCTATTACGAGTTGAATGACAATGAAATAAAGACTATAAAAGATGGTTGTTTTCAATCTCTCTCTCGCCCGCCAATGCATCAGACAACCTGTATTCACGCAAACCGTTAACATCCCACAAGAATCCCAGAATCCCCTTTGACGAATCTACCCCTTACGGTATAATAGCGTGCCAGTCCTGAAAGGTAGGGCTGGCTAAATTTTGTCATTATTCAAAATTGTGAGGAAAATAGTATGCCGAAAAGAACTTACCAACCGAAAAAACGCCGCCGCGTACGTGTGCATGGTTTCCGCCAACGCATGTCCACCAAGGGCGGGCGCGATGTCTTGAAACGCCGCCGTCTCAAAGGTCGCTATCGTCTGACCGTCAAAGCGAACGAACACGTCAAGAAAGTTAAGTGGTAAACCTGCCTTCTCTGCGGAGATTGTGGCAGTTTATTGTTGACTGGATCAAACAAAACGAACTTTCGAGGCACGGGTGCAGCGCCAATTTCGTCTGACCCGATCAACTGACTTCAAGCGGGTGCGGCGTGATGGAAAATCAAATGCCCACCCGCTGATTGTGTTGATAGCACTGGAGAACCAACTGTCCAGCACGCGTGTGGGCGTGGCAGCAGGCAAAAGTGTGGGGAATGCTGTTAAACGGAATCGAGCCAAACGTCTGATTCGTGCCGCCGCACGGGAATTACATCCCCAGATCAAAACGGGATGGGATATTGTCCTTATCGCCCGCGCACCAGTTACCCAAGTCAAAACGCCGCAAGTCCGCGACGCGTTGCAGAACTTATTGCAACGCGCGCATTTATTAGACAATGCATGAGTTTAGCCTCCCCACTGAATACCCCAACGAACCAAAGTTGCGCGAACTGCCACGCAAGCTTTATTTTTTGCCACGTGGCATTCTGCTCGCCTTCATCCGGCTTTACCAAGCCACCATTTCACGCGCCATGCCCGCCAATACTTGCCGCTTTTACCCGTCCTGTTCACATTATGGGTATCAGGCAATTTATAAATACGGCGCACTGAAAGGTTCGTTCATGGCTATTTGGCGCGTTCTACGCTGCAACCCCTTCAATCCGGGCGGGCACGACCCTGTCCCCTAGGAGAAAATTTGTGAAATTTAAAACATTATTGATTTTGAGCATGCTATTGCTCCTGTCCGTTCTATTGAGCGGGTGTTCAGCATCAGCCATGCGTACCAACAGTTGGTCTGGTTTAAGCACAGATGCGGAAAACGCCTATCTTGCAAACGGATCACTGGTCTACGCCTTTGACCTGGCAAATGGCAGCCTGCTCTGGCAATACCCTGCCGAAGGCGCGGATAGCAAAGAAGCCTACTTCGCCAACCCTGTTTTGACGGATGATGGGCAACTGCTCATCGCCAGTGCAGGAACGAATCACTCCTTCACCTCGCTTGATTCCGCTACAGGAAAAGCGAACTGGACCTTTGCAGATGCCGCCGGTACGTGGCTCGCCAGCCCCGCCGTTGTGGATGGCACCATCTACGCCCCCAACACCGATGGCACGCTCTACGCCCTCGATATGGACGGTAACCTGCGCTGGGAAAAAGAGATTAGTGAAGCCGCCTTATGGTCGCAACCGACCAGTGATGGCAACATGCTCTACATCACCGCGCTGGATCACCATGTCTACGCCTTCGACACCACCAAGCAAGAAATTGCCTGGTCTGTCAGCATAAACGGCGCTCTGCCGGGTGCAGCAGCACTCGACGAAGCAGGCAATCTTTACGTCGGCTCCTTCGGATCGACCGTTGCCAGCATCAACACCCAAAGCCGGGAAATCGTCTGGGAAAAAGAGACTGCGGGCTGGGTTTGGGACGCTCCTGCTCTCAACGGCGAAACGCTCTACGTTGGCGATCTTGAAGGCAATTTCCACGCCTTCAATACCAGCGACGGCAGCGAAGTCTTCCCTGCTCTCAAGCCGAACGGCCCCATCGTCGGTTCGCCCCTCGCGCTGGATGCCTTCACCGTCATCGGCACCGAATCGGGCACAGCCTACGCCATAGACAGCACCGGTACCATTCTTTGGCAGAAGACAGTCGGCGGACAGCTCTACTCCGCGCCCGTTCAAGGCGGCGACCTGATCCTCTTCTCCCCGATGGAAACCGATTCCATTCTCGTTGCCCTCGACCACGACGGACGCCAGGTGTGGCAATTCACACCTGAGAAATAAGGAGCATTACCATGTGGGATACCTTTATTATCATACCCATGACCAATCTCTTGCTCTGGATCTATCAACTGATCGGGCAGAACTTCGGCATCGCGATCATTCTCTTCACCATCCTGATTCGTGCCCTCACCTGGCCTCTGACTGCCCAGCAACTAAAAGGCACGCAGGGCATGCAGGAACTCCAGAGCGATAAAGAATGGCAAGCCATTCAAAAGAAATACAAAGATGACAAAGAGAAATTAGCCCAAGAGCAAATGCGCATCTACAAAGAGCGCGGCATCAACCCCTTTGGCTCCTGTCTCCCGACCTTGATTCAATTCCCGATCATCATCGGACTCTATCAGGCCATCATCCGTTCTTTGGCTGCAACCCCCCTCTCTCTACTCAACCTTTCCCGCAGCCTTTACCCAATTCTGGATGTCACCAAGATCATCCCGCTCAACAGTAACTTCCTGTGGATGAATCTCGGTCGCCCCGAATCCCTCCAAATCTTCGGCTTTGCAGTGCCGATATTAGCAATTATCGTGGTCATCACTTCCTACATTCAATCCAAACTGATGACCCCGCCCTCAAACCCCGGTGACCAAAGCGCAGCCATGAGCGGCATGATGAGCATTTACATGCCTTTCCTGATGGGCTATTTCGCGCTCACCTTCGCATCGGGCTTGGCGCTTTACTTCATCACCAGCAACCTGCTCGGCATCGCACAATATGCCATGATGGGACGCGCCAATTGGAGCAACTTAATTCCTGGTAAGAAAAACTAAGGGAGGCAGTCATGCAAGAAAAAACAACTCTCGAAGTAATCGCCGAAAGCGTCGAAGAGGCCATTAGCCAAGGGCTTACAGAACTTAACCTGACGGCAGCCGATGTCTCGGTAGAGGTGCTTGATTCGGGTGGCAAAGGATTTTTAGGACTCGGAAAACGTCAGGTGCGGGTACGCCTTACCGTCAACGGCGAGCCGATGCCCTTCTCCACAGAGCAAGCCGAACCTGAGCCTGTTGCGGATGCGCCTGTCAAGAAAAGCAAACCGGCGCCCAAAGCAGCGAAAACGCCCGTGGACCCGCAACCTGCTTCCGCACCAAAGAGCGCATCATCCACATCAACAGAAGAAGATGAACCACTGCTCAGCCTGTCTGAAGAAGTGGTTGCCAAGCTGCTTGAACTGATGCACCTTGAAGGAAGCGTCTCCGCCCACTACGACGACCCTGACCGCGAAGGACGTAAATCCGTCTGCGTGGAAGTCAAAGGCAAAGACCTCGGCATTCTGATCGGTCGCCGTGGCGAAACAATCAACGCTTTTCAGCGCATCGCCGCCCTGATCGTTAGCAAGGAAATGTCACGCTGGGTGCGTCTCTCCGTCGATGTGGAAGGCCATCGCAACCGTCGTGAACAACAACTACGTCGTATGGCTCGTCAATTGGCACAACAAGTTGCCAAAACCGGACGCCGCCAAAGCCTTGAGCCGATGCCCGCTAATGAGCGCCGCATCATCCACATGGAGTTGCAAGATCATCCCGATGTGAAAACAAACAGTATTGGCGACGATCCGCAGCGCAAAGTGCAGATCGAGCCAAAAAACTAAGCAAAAAACGACCACTCTCCAGTGGTCGTTTTTTTGTTTATATCGGACATCCTATTTTCTGCTTCGAACAGAACCGCCTAATACTATTCCGGCTCCAATAATGACTAGGTTTTTGACAATATATTGACCTTCTAAAGTCAAAACATGTGGAAAGGTCTTCCAAACAACATCTGGGAGCAAGAGTAAGGGAAGCAATGTTCCTGTCATTTGCAAGAAGAGCAGCAAAAGAGTCGCGCGCATAAATCGGTTCACGAGAAAGCCAAGACCAATAAGCATCTCCCACAAAGCAAGAATCGGTAAAAACATCCTGATTGGGATAAAGTAGATCGTTTCGCGAACCAAGATCTCCGCCGGGCTAAGTCCTGGAATCAATTTTAGTGCACCAAACCAAAGAAAAACAATTCCCAGGCCTATACGTAAAAAAACAAGACCGTATCTATTCATTGCGTCTACGATCTGTTTATCAAGTAGATCAAAGCGCTTCAGTATCAATTCTTTATTTAGCATCGATTTTTCCTTCTTCTATGAGGCGACGCGCAGAAATATACGCGTCACCTCATAGTGTTTCGTTTTAAAACGGGTATCCCTGCAAGCCTTGCAGACCTTTTATGGTACTAATCTCACCGGTATGCCAGTTACAGTTCGTCAAAACGGTCAAATTAAGCAAATCAAATTTGCTCATCTCACCGAGGAAAACGGTATCGATCATCATTTCAAGATCTTCATCACGAACAGAATCGAGATATGCGGCTGTATTCGTATATACGGCTTCTGCATACTTCGCAGCTACTTCAAAATCAATTTTCAAGCGCGCACCCCATTCTTCCCAGTTGACAAGTGCTGTTGAAGGCAGAGGTGGAATTTCGCTCAAACCAGTTGTCTCAGCGAAGGAAGTTTCGAATATCGGTTTGGTGCCTTTGAGTAAAACATTGACGATCACATCTTCCTGAACAACGACATGAGCATAATTTGCAGCTACACTCTGGGCCTTTCCTTCAGGCTTCCAGTGAGCTTGTTCATCACCAACACCTTTCACAGTATCTTCGAATACGTTATGGGCAAGTTCCAATTGAGCTTTCAAGGTATTTACTTTGACGTTAGTCATTAGGTTATCTCCATGATATTTTATAGGTTTACTTACAGTTCAAGACGACCAGTCGTATTTAATGAAAGAAAAAAGTTACTAACTACATGCTTTTGAAGGTGGTTGAGTAGCTTTGAGCAGAGCGAAATCACAAATTTTGTTTTTTTACTTCTGACTTGTTGGCTTCGATACGGCGAAAAGCATCACCTACTCAACCAACGGACGCTCATCTTTCAAAAAAATGTCATGCAGCTAGAAAAATTATTGATTAGTATGCTCAAATAGGCAGTACCTCCAAATTAGTATTTATGTTTGACTTCTTTATACGACCGGTCGTCTTGATCTTGTAAAAAAAAGAGCTTTATATAACTGCAACAAAATCAACGAGCGTGAAATCATACCACTGCTCTAGCGGCACAGCGTTTTTCTCAACTTTCATGCGCAGAAGAGCGCCTTCAAAAGATGTCCATAAAAAAGTTGCGAGTTGATCAGCTGAAACATCCTGTCGGATCGTTTTTTGGGCTTGACCTCGTTCGATCAACTCTTTTGTAGTCGCTTCCCAGTCAGCAAAAACAGCAGAAAGCTCGGCTCGAATTGTTTCATTGGTATCAGCCAACTCTGCCGCCAAGTTCCCCACCAAACACCCGCCACGAAATTCTTTATCGTAGAATATCTTGATTAATTTCTTAAAAAGATCTTGTAATAAGTAGAGTCCATCTGAGTTTTCATCATTTGTGGCGGTAACGATCAGCACTTTTATTTGCTGTGCATATGACCGAATAACTTCAGCCCCAAAAGCCTCTTTACTATCAAAATAGTTATAAAATGAACCCTTCGGCAAGTTAACAGAATCAACGATCTGCTTGATACCAGTATTGTTATAGCCTTGCTCAATAATGATATTAAGACCGGCATCAATGAGGCGCTGCTTGTTGAGATGAGGGTTTTTAATTCTTGCCATACCACGAATTATATGACCAGTCGTCTCAAGTGTCAAGTTTCAAAAACATCCTTTCCAGATTGCAAACCTACGCTTCTATGTAAGCAGTTATAATTTATAGGACATTTTTCACAAGGCGTATGATGGACAAAATTGCCCCGCAAAACATGAAAAAAATTCTCTACATCGAGGATACAGATGACTCACGTTTATTGGTGCGTCGTCTACTTTCGCGTGATTATGTCTTTCTGGAATCCAATAACCCCATCGACGGAATCGACCTCGCCCTTAACACCAACCCAGATCTGATCCTACTTGATATCAACCTCCCAGACCTGAGTGGGCGCGAAGTTGCCACCCGCCTAAAATCAGCGCTGCCCAACACGCCCATTGTCGCCCTCACGGCCGATGTCACCAGCGGAGCGCGAGAACGTGCCCTTGTTGCCGGCTGCGTCGGTTTTATGACCAAACCAATTGACATCGACACTTTCCGCGAAGAGGTCCAGGCCTACTTAAATGGAAAACGCGAAGTGCTCAAAGAAACCAATCAGCACATGAAGGCCTACCATCAAGAGTTGGTTGAACACCTTGAAAAAAAGGTGCACGAACTGACCAAAATGGCAGATCACAACAAGTTTCTGGATCAACAAAACAAACACGTTATCGCCGATATGCAGCGCCATCAACGTCTGCTTCAGGCTGCTGCCAGCGTCGGGCACAATATCACATCCATTCTCGATCTTGACGAACTACTTCAAGCCACCGTTAACATCATCTGCAAAGAATACGAGTTTTACTACGCTGGCATCTTCCTGCTCGATGATGCCCAGGAATTTGCCATCTTGCGTGCAGGCTATGGTGAAGCCGGTGATAGAATGCTCGCCGATAACTATCGCCTTGCCGTCAATGGTGATTCGATGATCGGCGCTGCCATCCGCGAACGCGAGGGGCGCATCTCCTCAGACGTTGGAGACGAAGAAAAACACTTCAAAAACCCCTATCTTCCCGAAACTCGCTCCGAAATGGCCTTGCCCCTGATCGCAAAAGGCGAGAACCTCGGCGCACTCAGCGTACAGAGTGAAAAAGTTTACGCCTTCAGCACCGCCGACATCGCCGCACTGCAAGGCATGGCCGATCAACTCGCCATTGCCATCCGCAACGCCAACCTGCTCCAAGACCTCGAAAACGCCAACCAGGAAATACTGCGCACCAAAACCTTCGAAGCGATTGCGACAGCCACCGGCGAAGCCATTCACTGGGTCGGCAACAAGGCTGCCCCCATCCCCGGTAGTGCCGAGCGTGTACATGAAGATTTGCTCAACTTCATGGCAGTCTTCAAAACTTTGTTGGATCTTCCGCCTGCCGAACGGGATGCACATCCCTATATGGACGTGGCGCGCGAAGCCTTCAACTTGCTTCCGACCCTCGACATCGACCTGCAAACAAAAGCCGATGCGTTAAACAAACTCCCCGCCTCCCAACTGCCCCTCATTGTGGATATTGAATCCAGCCTCGAAGACCTCGGCATCATCAAGCAGAGCGCCGAGACCATCCTCAACATCAAGGAAGACCTGATCGGCCCCGGACGTTTGCCCAAAGCTGCCGCTTTCGACATCCCAACACTCTTCGACGCCACCGCCGCAGGGATGGGCTTACCCGCAGGCGTGGTTACGCTCACCTTTCCCGATGACCTGCCCCAAGCTTGGGGTGACGAACGTCAGATTGGGCGTGTGTTAATCAACCTGATCAAAAATGCGTGGGAAGCTGCCAACAAACGGGAGCAAACCAAAATCCACGTTTCGGCCCGCCTTGCCGATGAAACGGGATATATCCAGGTCGAAGTCAGCGATAACGGTCCCGGCATCCCACCTGAAATCCTGGAGAAGATTTGGGTTTCCTTCTTCACCACCAAAGGAGATCACGGTGGTACCGGCCTGGGTCTCTCTGCCTGTATGGAAATCATCTCGCAAAGTGGCGGGAAGATTTGGGCTGAAAGTAAACTTGGCGAGGGTGCAACATTTATTATTTTGTTACCGATTGCAAAAAACTGATCCAAAAACCCTTATAGAAAATAACGACTGAAGTCGTCACTACAAAGATTGAGAATAATTTTCAAGGAGAAATCATGCCAAAAGTATTACTCGTAGACGATGAAGCACTTGTACGACGCAGTATGCAAAAAACCCTACTGCGCAAAGGATTTGTTGTCGAGACTGCTGGAAACTGCACCGAAGGCCTTGACGTTTTCAAAACCGCCCATGCCAGTAAAGCCCCCTTTGATCTGGCGTTGCTTGACCTGAATATGCCCAATTTTGATGGTGTTCCCGCTCATGGGGCCGGGTTGGAACTACTGAGCGCTTTACTTGAAGTTGACTCAGATTTGGCTACAGTTGTCCTGACCGCTTATGACGAAGTGGATACCGCCAAAGATGCCGTCCAGCGCGGCGCACGCAGTTATTTTGTAAAAGGACGTGAACAGGGGCTGGTTGACCTGATTAACGAGATTTTAGGCTAAACAAATAGGTATCACCACTTGGTGAAAAATAAGGAGAATATTCAATGACATCATCAGAACGACAAGCAAAATTACTTGGGGCAACCGTACGTGTAGCGAATAATATTGCAGCCATCCTTGAGCCGCAAGAATTATTGCAACGCACAGTTGATATTATTTGCGAAGAATTCGATTTTTATTATGCAGGCGTTTTCCTGCTCGATGAAACCAGTGAATTCGCCGTCCTGCGTGCGGGACGTGGCAAAGCTGGTGATGCGATGCTCGCCGAAGGACATAAGCTAAGGGTTGGCGGGAACTCGATGATCGGCACATCGATCAGCTCTCAAAAAGCGCGTATCGCGCTGGATGTGGGCGAGGAAGCCATCTTCTTTAGCAACCCGCATCTACCCGACACACGCTCAGAAATGGCATTGCCTCTCACCGTTGGCACCAGCGTGCTTGGCGCAGTCACTGTACAAAGTGTAGAAGAGGCTGCCTTCAGTGACGAGGATATTTCCACCCTGCAAGGGATGGCAGACCAACTCGCCATCGCGATTGATAACGCCCATCAGCACAGCCAAAATCAATTTCTCCTGAAGCAAGCCGAAAGGCGGGCGCGTCTGCTCGATGCTGCCAATCAAGTGGGGCGCGGCGTCGCATCCATCCTTGATCTGGATGAACTGCTCCCCAAAACTGTCAATATTATCTGCGAAGCCTACGATTTCTACTACGCCGGCGTTTTCCTGCTCGATGAAAAGAAAGAATACGCCGTTTTACGTGCCGGGCACGGCGAAGCGGGCAAAGCCATGATCGCTGCCGAACATAAGCTCAAACTCGGCGGCAACTCGATGATCGGCATGGCTGCCTACGAGCGCAAGGCACGCATCTCTCTTGATGTCGGCGACGAAGCGGTCTTCTTCAGCAACCCGCATTTGCCCAAAACCCGCTCCGAAATGGCGCTCCCGCTCTGCACAGGTCACACCTGTCTTGGTGCGGTCACCGTCCAAAGCGTGGAGGGCAATGCCTTCAACAACGATGATATTCAAACCCTGCAAACCATGGCAGATCACCTTGCGATTGCCATCAATAACGCCAATCTGATTAAAGAGTTGGAACGCACTCACGCCGAACTGCTGCGCACCAAAACCTTCGAAGCTCTTTCCGGCGCAACCACCGAAGCGATCCATTGGATCGGCAACAAAGCCCTGCCCATCACAACCACCGTTACACGCATGAAAGAAGATTTGAACGATCCAAAACCAGACATCGCATCACTTAAAGAAGACCTGGCGATGATCGACGAATCTGCAAAAATGATTATGGATGTCAAGGAAGCGCTGCTTGGCCCCGCGCGTGAAACCGCTCCCCGGCCCGTCATGCTCGCGGACCTTTGGTCTGCTGCCGCTTATCAAGCCAAGACTCCACTCAAAAAGTTACTCATTAAAGCCGCCCCCAACACCCCCCTCGCAATTGGCGACAGTGTTCAGCTTGTACGTGCTTTCAGTAACCTGCTGCGCAACGCCCACGAATCGAGCGCCAAAGCGATCACCGTCGAAAGCATGCCCTCTGAACATGCCGGTTTTGTGACCACACGCATCATCGACAACGGTGTCGGCATCCCCTACGAGATGCAAGACAAAATTTGGGCATCCTTCTTCAGCACCAAAGGCGAAGGCTTTAAAGGCATGGGCTTGGCCTCCTGTCTCCATATCATCTCGCAGTTGAACGGCAGCATCAGTGTTGAAAGTGTTCCCGAAAAAGGAACAACCTTCACTATCGAGCTCCCTGCGGCTGAAGCAGCTCCCGCCGCCGACCTGAGCAATGCTCCTGCCAAAATCGCCCTGATCGCTCCCGAAGGCGAATGGGCAGACTTCGCCAAAAGCGCGCTTAGTGAAGCTGGGAAAAGTGTGCAGGCAACCCTCTCCCCCAGTGTAGACCTGCTCCTGCTTGACGAAACACTGGCCGAGGAAAAACTAACCAGTCTCGGAAAACTAGGCGGCAAGACGATCATTGTCTCGGCAGCCCCGAAGGTCGAGAACATCACGAAATTCCTGCAATCCGGAATCAAGGACATGGTCTTGAAGCCCTACACACAGCAAGAATTAAAAGAACTCTGGAGCTAGGATAACGATTTTCCCCCACAATCAAGAAGCCCCCATCTGATATAGATGGGGGCTTCTTCGTCAGAACACTCGACTAATCGTCCTGCGTCTGATAAAAGCGGATCGCTTCTTTGATTTCCTGTGCATTCCCTTTTGACAATCCGTTGATAAAGATCGGTTACGAACCGCCTGTTGTTTCAATTGTCAAGTCAGCAAACATGACGCCAGAGTTCAATTTTACAGAAGCAATTTTCCCGTAAGTGATGATCTCCTCATCCGAGCCAAACATACGGCGTTTGATGAAGTGAATGCCATCTTCGGCAACAATCACTTCATCAGGGAAAAGAGCATTCCCAGACGTTAATCGGTTAGATTGATAGTGCTTGTCCATTTTATTTCCTTTCCAATTTAAGGATTCATCTCATAAGTATCTTTAAGCGCATAAACATGCTCTTGCCAGACTTTCTGATACCGCGCCTCGTCTACAACCGCTTTGCGAAGCATACGCTGACAAAATGCCATTTGTTCAGCGGTACTGCTGGGTTTGCCATAAAGCTGCAAGGCAAATTTTGAAAAGTCGCGCACCATAAAGTCGAAAATCTGATCGACCAGCGCGTCGTCCATTTTATAAATTTTCGCGTTCTCGAGTACCAATTGCCCATAAACGACCAGCGCAAACAATTCACCCATCGCCATTAAAAAGTCAATATCTTTTTTCTGGGCTTCGTCTGGGGTTGCCATCGCGAGAAACTCTTTGAAAACAGCAACTTGTTCCGCGAAAAGATTCACATTCGGCAAATCGTAATTCTCAAAGGCAAGCTTGTAGTCGTGGAAACGAATCTTGCCCAAGCCTCGCGTAGGCCCCTGATCGAAGAGAAAATCGTCATTTCGGGGCGCGTTTTGTTGCGGCAAATCAGGGTATTCAGCAGGTGCAAAGAAATAATTCGGTATAAATTTGACGATCAAGGCGATGTTGACATGCACCGTCCCTTCAAGCTTCGGCATGGCACGAATGTCGCGCGCCGCCATCTCAAAGAACATATCCTTTTCAAAACCCTTGGCTGCGATCACATCCCAAAGCAGGTTGATAACTTCTTCGCCCTGCGTCGTGACCTTCATCTTGACCATCGGATTGTAGAGTAAATAGCGCCGATCTTCAGCCGAAGCAGCGCGCATATAATCCGCTGTGCGCAGCGCAAAGAGTTTCATCGCCACCAAACGCGCATACGCATCCGTAAACATCTGCCTGACATGCGGAAAATCGGTGACATACATATTGTACAGGCGCCGATTTGATGCGTGATTGATCGCCTCGTAGAACGCGTGGGTGGACATACCGATCGAAGCCCAACCTAGATTGTACTTGCCCACATTCACCGTATTGAGTGCCGAGTCCCAGGCATGTTGCCCCGTGGACAGAATCTCAGCTTCGGTGATCGGATAATCATCCAAAACATATTGGCCGACATAATTCTGGCTGGCGGTCACATTCTGCACCAATTCATATTTCTTATGCTGAAAATCCGCCGCAAAGAAAACATACTCGCCACTATCGGCAAACTTCCCAAAGGTGGAAACCATCGGCGCGGCATTGGCATTACCAATATAGTATTTCTCACCGTTTGCAAGGTAAGAATCATCACCCTGCTTGGTGAGCGTCATCTCGGTCGAGTAAATATCTGCGCCATGCTGGCGTTCAGAAAGACCAAAAGCAAAGACCGCACCATCCTGCAATAATTGGGCTGCCTTCTTTTTCATCGCTTCATTTTTACCCATCCAGATCGGTCCCAATCCCAGAATGCTGACTTGCCAGGTATACCAGTAGGCTAAACCGTAAAAGCCAAGAATTTCGTTGAACTCACAATTACGCCAGGTATCCCAACGAACACTCTCATCATCACCATATTGCGCAGGCGTCAGTAATGTCGCAAAAATCTTTTCTTCTTTCACAAATTCAAGAAAATCAGCGTACCAAACACGGTCATAGTCATCTTTTTTAACCTTCGCTTTGCCCTTATTTTCAAAGAAAGCAATCGTCTTGAGCATGATCTGGCGCGTTTCTTCGTCGGGATAATTGCGTTGATGTTGTTTCGGGTTGAGCAAAAACATGGAGCGCTCCTTTTAATGAAGTATGGGGGATGTTGTGCAATTATAGCATTCTGAGCATTTGAAAAGTACATGACTTATTGCATAACAATAATTCTAAATTTGAATGACTTTGCGAGGAGGATGTACTTCCGACGAAGCAATCTCACCACAATGAGACCGCTTCGTCGCGAAAGCGTACTCCTCGCGGAATCATATTTAGAATTGCTGATTGCACAACAAAGTGACTTCTTTAAGCTAACTCCTCCAACAAGCGAGGAAGAACTTACCGCCCAAATCAAACATCTTTCTTGATAATGCGCTAGGTGGAGAGACTGAAAAAGAGTTCCCTCTTTCAACCAAATGCCCAATTTATTACAAATCGAGAATGTTTCACAGACTCTTCATCAGGTATAATCATGCCATGCTTGTTCACCCATCCCATGAAAAAATAGATTACCTCGCCATTGGGCATTTTGCGAAAGACCTTTTGCCTGATGGAAGCCACCGTCTCGGCGGGACAGCAGCCTATGCCGCACTAACCGCGCATGCGCTTGGCTTACGAGTGGGAATTGTGACAAGCATGAACGAGGCAGACCTGGATCAAGGAACTCTCCCGTCCGATTTACCCGTCTGCAATATTCCATCGGAAGTAACGACAACCTTTGAAAACTCAGTAACTCCTGAAGGACGCAAACAACGTCTCTTTGCGCAAGCGACCGAGATCAGCTTCGAGAAAATCCCTGCGGCGTGGCGCAAAACGCCCATCATCCATCTGGGACCAATCGCACAGGAGATTCCAGCGCAGTTGCCAGCGGGCTTTTCCACATCTCTGTTGGGCCTGACGCCACAAGGCTGGTTGCGCGGTTGGGATGCGGACGGACATATCTCGCCGAGAAAATGGTCGGCAATGGAAGCAAGCCTAAATCAGGCGGGTGCCGTCGTTCTTAGTGTGGAAGATGTTCAGGGTAACGAGGAGATCATCGAAGAGATGTCCATCGCTTGCCGTGTCCTCGTCATCACAGAAGGCAGCGAAGGGGTGCGTCTCTACTGGAACGGCGACCTACGTCGCTTCCGCGCTCCCAAAATGGAGCTGCTTGATGACACCGGTGCAGGCGATATTTTCGCTGCCGCGTTTTTTATCCGCTTACACATCACCCGCGATCCGTGGGAAGCAGCGCGTTTTGCCACTCGCTTGGCAAGCCACTCTGTAACACGACGCGGTTTGGAAAGTATCCCTACTCAAGAAGAAATTCAAACCTGCCAAATGGAGGTTATCTAATTCATGGCACGCATTTATACACTGGTTAATCAAAAAGGTGGGGTGGGCAAAACCACCACCGCCATCAATCTGGGCGCGTACCTCGCCGAACATGGACAGCGCGTTCTGATCGTGGATATTGACCCGCAAGCCAACGCAACATCTTGCCTCGGGATCGACAAACACGGCGTAGAGCATGGTTCGTACCAAGCTTTGCTTGGCGGAATGCCAATAACCTCGCTGATCTTGAAAAATGATCGTCTCAACCTCTCGCTCTTACCTTCGTCCTCCTCACTGGCCGGTGCGGAAGTGGAGCTGGTCGACGAAAATCGCCGCGAAACCCGCCTGCGCAACGCCCTCAATACACTGCAAGATGATTATGATTATATTTTGCTCGACTGCCCCCCCTCACTTGGGTTGCTGACCATCAACGGCCTTATGGCAGCACAGGATGGCGTGATCATCCCCGTGCAATGCGAGTATCTTGCTCTGGAGGGATTGGGGCAACTGACCGAAACAATTCAAAAAGTACGCTCGGCACTCTTCTCGGATTTGCACGTGCGTGGCGTTGTTTTGACAATGTTTGACCGTCGAACGAATCTCGCTAACGACGTGGTCGCCGAAGTGAATCGGCATTTCCCGGAACAGGTTTTTAAATCCGTCATTCCACGCAGTATCCGCCTGGCGGAGGCCCCTTCGTATGGCTTGCCCATTTCAGTGTATGCCTCCGAATCGGTCGGCGCGAAAGCCTATAATGCCCTCGCGCAGGAATTACTGGCGGGCGACAAAAACTAAAGTATTTATCCCCTTTTTTTGTGGGGGAAACCTTGTAAGATAGTTATGTAGGAGAGAATTATGGCAAAACGAAGTGGACTCGGCAAAGGACTAGATGCACTTATCACCAGCACCGACAGTGGCAATGAAACGGCTCCTAAACCAAAGGAAAGTGGCATTCAACAGGTTGCCGTTGAGGAGATTGTTACCAATCCTCGTCAACCCCGTCTGCACTTTAATCAGGGTGAATTGGATGAATTGACTGCCTCGATCAGAGAGCATGGCATCATTCAACCTTTAATCGTTTCTGCCAACGCCGATGGCAAATACACGCTCATCGCCGGGGAACGCCGCTTGAGGGCATCTCGCCAAGCCAAATTGGAGAGCGTTCCGGTTGTCATCCGCGAGGTGAGCGATCAGCAACAACTCGAATGGGCGTTGATCGAAAACGTGCAACGCGCCGATCTAAGTCCGCTCGAAGAAGCCGAGGCCTACCACCAGCTCAACGAGGAGTTTGGTCTCTCGCATGAAGCCATCGCCAAACAAGTCGGTAAAAGCCGTGTAGCAATTACAAATACACTCCGCTTACGCAAACTCTCCCAAACTGTTAAAGCAGCACTTATTGATAAACTCATATCTGAAGGACACGCCCGCGCTCTGCTCGGGCTACCAAACGCTCAGGCACAAGAGGCCGCACTACAAACCGTAGTTGCCTTAAAATTGAACGTTCGCCAAACTGAGCAGTTGGTGAATAAACTTAACGGCGAAAAACCAGCGCCCAAAGAGAAGGTGGAAAAGTCGCCGGAAGCGCTTGACCTTGAAAAACGCCTCTCATCGCGATTTGAGACCAAAGTGGCACTGCGCTACACGCCAAAAGGCGGTAGTATTACGTTATATTATGCGAAAGATGAAGACTTGGAAGCGCTGCTGGAGAAACTCCTCTAGCGAACTTTCATCAAGCCAGGTTTATTGTTCGTCTAAAATGAAAGAAGGATGACTATGGCAGATCAGCAAATGAAACTCACTCCCGAAATGCTTGTGCCCCGTTTAGGGGAATATCTGGTAAAAAAAGGGCATATCAGCGAGGAGGATCTTCGTGTTGCGCTCCTTGCTCAACAGGAGAATATTGCCAAGGGGCAAAGTCCCTTATTGGGGCAAACGTTGCTTGATCTGGGAACCATCACACGTGATATGCTCGACCAGGCTATCACGGAACAGATCATCCAACTGCGAAGCGCGCTCCAGGCGACTAATCGCAATCTTGAACGGCGTGTGCAAGAGCGCACCGTCGAATTGCAGAATGCGCTTGAGCGTTTAGCCGAACTCTCCAAGTTAAAAGCAAACTTCATTTCAAATATCTCTCATGAATTACGAACACCACTCACCCATATCAAGGGCTATACCGAATTATTGATCTCTGAATCTTTGGGGACGATCACAGCAGAACAGAAACATGCCTTGCAAGTTAGCCAGAAGTCAGCAACTCGTTTGGAGAGTCTGATCGAGGACCTGATTATGGTCTCGATCACATCTCGTGGTGATTTAACTTTGCAGCAGGAAACGGTTGATCTGCGTCGCGTTGCCAATCTGAGCGTTAAGACTGTGATGCAAAAAGCCGAGGAACATGGGGTTTCTGTCCATGCGGTTATGGATCGGCACCTCCCTCATGTCCAAGCGGATCAGCAGAAGCTGCTCTGGGTGCTCGGCCAATTATTGGATAACGGAATCAAGTTTACGCCTGCGGGCGGACGCGTCGTCCTGCGCGTGGAACACGAGAGTGATAAGCTGGTCTCGATTTCGATTAGTGATACTGGCATTGGCATCCCAAGTGAGAGGATCGAGGAGATTTTTCAACCATTCCATCAACTTGATGGGGCTGCCACGAGGCGGTACGGAGGCACTGGTTTAGGCTTACTTTTAGTACGTCAAATTGTCGAGGCACATGGCTCAATGTTGGATGTCCAATCAATTGAAGGACATGGCTCCACCTTTAAGTTCCCGCTGCTAGCGATTGAAAACGAGTAGGACCGTGGCTAATTTCCCTACAAACTCTCAAGGTTATATTTTTTGGCAAAACGCTGTTCAAGAAAAAGACTGGAGAGATGCGCTTGATTTTCTATTAAAATCTCTGCGAAAGGTTTTGGTTTTTGATAATTTAGCAATTTTTATCTTTGACCAAGAAGGGAAAGCCTCTGAAGTTGCTTATGCGCGCGCAATCGGACGGGAAAAAAACGCAGAAGCAGAATCAAATTGGGGGGAAGAGATCACGCAGAAAGTGGCTGAAAAGAATGAAATTGTTTTACAAGTACCAGAAAATCCAGGAAAATCAAATAAACGCGTTGAGGATGCTTATCTGATCGGACTTCCATTGAAGGCATCGGGAAAACTGATCGGGGCTCTCAGCCTGATTCGTTTTGGAGGGCCGGAATATACCCAAGAACATATTGACCTTGCGACTCTGGCATCTGTTATCACAGCCTATATCTTTGAAAAGCGTGCCCTACAGGAAACAATCGCCGAGTTGGAAGCGGTACAACGTCAGATGCGCTTACAGGATGATTTTGTCTCAACAATTTCACATGAGTTGCGTACGCCTTTAGGGTTTATCAAAGGCTACAGCACCACTCTGCTACGCGACGATACTAATTGGGACGAAGCCACACGCCGCGAATTTCTGACTATCATCGACGAAGAAACAGATCACCTGACTGAGCTAATTGAGAGCATTCTCGACTCCGCGCGGCTGGAAAGTGAAACTGCGGAAATGAATTTCCAACCAATCCGGATTGATGTGGTCATCCGCGATGTAATTACACGCATTCACTCACGTTATAAAAATCTTGAAATTAATTTTGAAGCAAAAGATTGCGAAGTCATTCAAGGCGATAGTTCGTTGCTTACACAAATCTTTGAGAACTTATTCAGTAATGCCATCAAATACGCCCCCGATTCTGCGATTGACCTTACTGTGACCAAATTCGACGAAAAGCAGATACAAATTGTATTCGCGGATTATGGCACGGGCATACCCGAAGAACATTTACCATATATATTTGATCGTTTCTACCGAGTTCCAGACCATCCTGGGAAAGCCGGAACGGGCTTGGGCCTATTCATCTGCAAGCAGATCATCGACGCACATCATGGTAAGATGTGGGCAGAATCAAAACTTGCAGAAGGCACTCGTTTTATTATTCAATTGCCAGTGAAATAATTATAGGAACAAAGGAGAGAGAAGATGTCAAAACGTATCTTAGTAGTAGATGACGAGGTGCGCTACCAACGCCTTTTGGACGCCAATTTACGCACAGATGGCTATGATGTCGTCACAGCATCCAACGGATTAGAGGCAGTCGAAATTTTCTCATCACAACCAGTTGATTTGATTCTTTTGGATGTGATGATGCCCGAGATGGATGGATTTGAAACTTGCCAGCGCGTCCGAGAATATTCCAACGTTCCAATCATTATGCTGACTGCAAAAGGCGATGAAAAAGATCGTGTTCGCGGTCTCGATCTGGGTGCAGATGATTACCTGATTAAGCCCTTCTCTGCGACCGAACTACTGGCGCGCGTGCGAGCCGTCTTACGCCGAGCTGAAGTGTCAACGAATATCACCCAAACACGCTACTTTAGTCACGATGACATCCGCATTGATTTTGCTCGCGCAGAAGTTTGGCGCGATAGTGAACCGATATCCCTTTCAGCCACAGAATATCGTCTTCTGCTCCAATTTGTTCACAATTTAGGCAAGATCATCAGCGCAGAGGAACTTCTTACCAGCATTTGGGGGCCAGAATATCGCAAAGAGAAGGAGATCTTGTGGGTTAGTATCGCACGTTTACGGCAAAAACTGGAGCGCGAACCGCACGATCCGAAACATATCGTCACGCGTACAGGGTTAGGTTATCTGATGCCCCCAATGGAAGAAGAAAAACAGACTTCTCAAAAGCCTAAAAACACCGAAGAGGCAGCAGAAAAGAAGTCATAAGGAAGACGGCTGTGCAGGCAAAAAAAATCCTTGTCATCGATAAAGACATCATCACGAGAAAATTCCTAAAGCATACACTTGAGGAAAAAGGTTACCTTGTCTCACAAGCCGAGCTTGGAAAGGAAGGACTCATTCTGGCGTGGCGTGACCAACCTGATGTCATTATCGTTGACCCATTATTGCCAGATATCGACGGAGAACTTTTCATCCAAAAAATACGTCAGGATGCACGCACAGCATCTACGCCGGTACTCGCCTTGAGTGCCAACACCGCGCCAACTTTCGGAGAAACCTGCCTCAACCAAGGCTACACCCTTTACTTCCCAAAATCTGGTGAAGCCATTAGAAAGTTACTTACCGAACTACAACATCTTGATACAATCGCCGCCGGGCCCCAGTTAAAGAAACGCAAAGGCGGTAAGTTGATTGTTTTTCTAAGTGGCAAAGGTGGCACAGGGGTTTCATCATTGACAGCCAACATTGCAACGATCATTCGAGAAACTGAAGCAGATACCAAAGTCGCCGTTGTAGATATGGTCTTACCGATTGGCTCAATCGCCTCCTTGGTTGACTATAAAGAAAGCATCAACTTGACGACAATTGCCGATCTGCCGCAAGAAGAAATCACTCCGGCATTCATCCACGCGACTCTGCCACGTATCCCTGTATGGAAATTCTCACTGCTCGCCGGAGCGCCCCACCCTGAAGCTTCAAATCTTTTACAAGTATCAAAAATCCCACATATTATCAATAGCCTGCGTGACGAATTCGACTATGTTGTAATCGACTTAGGACGCTCACTCTCGCGCATCAGCTTACCGATCATTGAACAAGCGAATTTATTACTTCTTGTACTCGGAACAGATAAAGAAAGCGTAAAGCTCACAAAGATTATTGCGAACTATCTAAAGAATATGAAGATTGATGCCAAAAAGCTCTACCCCATTCTAAATCGCGCTATCGGTCTCGAGGGATTAACAAAAGGGCAGGCTGAAGAAATATTGGGGTTTGAGATCAAACTAACAATTCCCTACATGGGAGGAAGTTTCACTATCGCCAATAATCAGGCAACGCCGGTTACGCATAAATTTCCAAACGCTACAGGCACATTTATGCTCCGTGATCTAAGTAAAGCAATCCTCGATGCGGTTCAAAAATTCAAGAACTAGGTGCACCAAAGGAGAAAAGAATGTCATTTGAATACGACGAAAAAGGTAAATTTTTCACCGACGTAATTTCCAAAATTCCGGTCTCCGCACTTGTGCAAACCACCACTCACCTAATCAAAGGCACGATTCACGTTCGTAGAGACGAACGTGTCAAGGATGAACTGGGAAGAACCGAAAACTTCCTTGCGTTGACAGACGCAAGCGTTCTCGATGCAAACGGAAATATCATCCATGAAAATGACTTCATTGCCATTCACCGTGGACAAATCGTCTGGGTACTGCCGCAAGAAGATGATGAGAAAGAGAGCGAATGATGAGCAAATTAGAAAGCGCAGGTGGATCACGTCTCTCATCTCCTGATCTGCTCAAATTAAAATACTATCTCATCAACACCCTCTCTCGTGAGCTAGAAACTGAAAGGGTACCAAGCGATCAGCGCGAAGACTTTGCCATCAAGCGCCTCGACGACATTTACCAGCGCGCCAATCTAAAATTACCCACTGATATTCGTAACCACATCTTCAGAGAAGTCAAAGATGAGCTTTTCGGTTTTGGTCCCATTCAAACACTGCTTGATGACCCCGATGTAAGCGAAGTCATGGTCAATGGGCCAAAGAACATTTACGTGGAGCGCAAAGGAAAGCTGACCAAAGCATCGGTCATCTTTGAAGACAATGATCACGTCCTACGCATCATCGAGCGCATTATCGCCCCGCTTGGGCGCTATGCGAATGCAGATAGCCCTACCGTAGACGCCCGCCTGCCAGATGGCTCCCGTGTTAATGCCATTGTCATGCCCGTTGCAATTGATGGCCCTTCGATCACCATCCGAAAGTTTAGCAAAGAAAAATTAACAGTAAACCAACTCATTGATTTTGGTTCGTTAACTGAAAACATGGCAGAATTCTTGCGTGCCTGTGTGCTTGCAAGACTCAATATCGTCATCTCTGGCGGCACTGGCTCCGGCAAAACCACATTGCTCAATCTCATGTCCAGTTTCATTCCAGAAGATGAGCGTATCGTCACTATCGAAGATGCCGCTGAATTACAGCTCCAGCAAGACCACATCGTTCGCCTTGAGACCAAACCACCCAACGTCGAAGGACGTGGCGAAGTCAGCATCCGTGATCTAGTGAAAAATTCCCTCCGCATGCGCCCTGATCGTATCGTTATCGGCGAGGTGCGCGGCGGCGAAGCCCTCGACATGCTCCAAGCCATGAACACCGGTCATGACGGCTCACTGACGACCGTCCACTCCAACTCCCCACGTGACGCGATCGCCCGCCTTGAAACCCTCATCATGATGGCTGGCATGGACTTGCCAATTAAAGTAATTCGTCAACAAATCGCTTCGGCAATTGATCTCGTCGTGCAGCAAACCCGTCTTAAGGACGGTTCGCGTAAAGTCATTGCCATTACCGAAGTTGCCGGTATGGAAGGCGAAACTATTGTTCTGAGCGACATCTTCAAATTCGAGCAGGCCGGTGTCGACCCGAATACCCACAAGATCATTGGTAAAATGAAACCCACGGGCATCCGCCCGATGTTCTATCCACGCCTTGAAGCAGCCGGTTTCAAGCTCGGTGCTCAAGTCTTCGGCGCAAATGTAGCTGAAATGCTCCAATCAAATCGTGAGAGCCGTCGAAGGCGCTAAAAAAGACTGGCAAACCTGCTATAATCTTTGCCTATCTTTAACAAAATTACGCGATAGAGGAAATTATGGACGCAAAGACTCGAATCTCCATACGCTCGAAAACACTCGGTGTTCTTATTCAGGATGCCCGCCTGTCAGCAAGGATGAAGGTCCGCGAATGCGCTGAAGCGCTTGGCACGAGTGATGGCACTTTCCGCTCTTACGAAAAAGGGACAAAATCACCGTCATTACCGGAACTGGAAGTTTTGGCATTCTTTTTAGACCTGCCTCTCAACCACTTTTGGGGAAAAGAAGCCATCTCGGATAATGCGCCTGCTACCGCTCCCTTAGACCTGCCACGCCTGGTCGGCCTCCGCCAACGCATGATCGGTGCCTTGCTCCGCCAGGAGCGCACCACCGCCAGCATCTCCATGAAATCCCTTGCACAGCAAAGCGGCATTTCCACCAGTAGACTAAAATCCTACGAAATGGGTGAACGCCCCATTCCCGTACCAGAACTGGAAACTATGCTCTCTGTGCTCGGTGGACACATTGAAACCTTTCTCGACAAGAACGGGCCCATCGGGCAATGGCTAAAACGCCAAAAGGCAATCGAAGATTTTCTTGAAATGCCCCTCGAGCTACAGGAATTTGTTTGTCAACCCGTCAACCGACCTTATATCGAATTGGCGCTAAACCTTAGCGATCTCTCGGCAAATAAACTACGCTCTGTTGCTGAAGGCATTCTGGATATTACTTTCTAAGAAGAGGTACTCATGGAAAACACCGCTCTTGCAATTAATGAAGAAGGCAAAGAAGCCTTCCAAAATGGCGATTTTGAAAAAGCAATCTCATTATTTCAACAAGCTGCCGAGGCACACCTGAAAGAAGAAAATCCGCTTGATGCCGCTGAAGCGCAGAACAATCTCAGCGTAGCGCTCTTGCAAGTTGACCGCGCTGAAGAATCGCTCAAAGCTGCCGAAGGAACAGATAAAATATTCGAAGAAGCCGGCGACATTTTGCGCCAAGCCATGGCTCTCGGAAATCAAGCATCGGCACTCGACGCTTTAGGCAAAGCAGAGGAAGCCATCGCCCTCTATCAACAATCCGTCCAACTCTTCGACCAGATCGGTGAAGCCGATCTCAAAGCAACTGTTCTAAAATCCATTGCAGCAATCAAGTTGCGCAAAGGAAAAATACAAGACAGCGCAATAGATATGCTCGACTCACTCGGCGCCACACCAAAGCCCACATTCTTCCAGCGGATATTGAAATTCTTCTTACGCTTTATTCGGTAATGGATAATTCCTATCACGTTCGTTTGGCAACAAAGAAAGACCATCAAGAAATTGCCAATTTAATGTTCTTTGAAAGACATGTTCACCGCCATCTCGATTGGCGACACCCCATCGAATGGCTTGGCAATCCCTTTTACTGGGTACTGGAACGAAATTCGCGCATTATAGCCGTTTTGGCTTGTCCACAAGACCAACGTGGAATCACATGGGTAAGGCTCTTTGTCCACGCCGGGCAGCTCTCTGAACAAGAGAGTTGGGAGACCTTATGGGATTATGCCAAGAACGAAATGAGTAAATATGGTGATCTCACCGTAGCAGTGATTAGTTTACAAAATTGGATGAGAGCGCTCTTGCAAGAAAATGGCTTCCGCAACGATGAGCAAATCGTGATGATGGCATGGGAGCAGAAAACCCCGCTCAACTGGCATCTACCGGAAAGCATCACCATCCGCACAATGACGGAAGATGACCTTCCAGCGGTAGCGCTTGTCGATGAAGCCGCCTTCAAGCCCATCTGGCAGAATCCACTGTCCATGTTGGAGCAAGCCTATCCTCAGGCCGTCGTCGCGACTGTCGCCGAATCCGCTGAAGGGATTATCGGCTATCAGTTCAGCACATCCAGCCCATTCGGAGCCCATCTAGCCCGTCTGGCAGTCCACCCCAAAGCACAAAGACAAGGCATCGCCTCTGCTCTTATTGGTGATCTAACCACAAAACTTCTCGCGAAAAAAATCGCGCAACTCAGTGTAAATACCCAAAGCAACAATCTCCGTTCTCTCGCCCTCTACAAAAAATGCGGCTTTGAAGAAACCGGCGAAGAATATCCACTTTATATATTTGAGATTTCTGGAAAGGCAACTGAAAAAGAGGAGGTTCTATGGGACACCGCGAAGATGCAGTCATCGTAAACACAATCGTTCGACAAGCATTAGTCTCTGCCGAAGAAGTAATGGGCACAAACGGTCTAAATGCTGTTTTACGCTTAAGTGGTTTAGGTCGATTTGTTGACAATTTGCCACCTGACAATCTTGAAGCCGGTATTCAAGCCTCTGAATATGCCCAACTCAACCAAGCCATTGAAGAATTTTACGGACGCGGCGGCAAAGGAATGTTGCGCCGTATCGGCAAAGCTTCTTTTCAATATGCAGTGAAGGAGCAACCGACCCTCCTAGGCGTTGCCGGCACTGCGCTGAAATTGTTGCCGCAGAAACAGCGCATCAAATTCATTCTAAGCAGCATGGTCGGCGCACTCAAAAAATCTAATGCCCAAGTTGAAGCCTGGGTGGATGAAGAAAACGGCAAACTCGCCTATGTAGAATCATCCTGCGCAATTTGCCACAGCCGCACCAGCGAAAAACCGATCTGCTATCTTTATCTTGGCTCATTGGGAGAAGCTGTGCACTGGGCAACCGGAAAAGAACATAAAATCATCGAAACGCACTGTATGGCAAAAGGCGATGAATACTGCCGTTTTGAAGTAGGAGAAGCACTGGAAGATGCCTAACCAACAAGCAAAGTTCTCAGCCAAATTATTACCACGCTTTGTCAACATCGTCTCCGTCGAGCTTGGCGAGAAAAACCTGCCTGTGGTCTTGAATAAATCTGATTTACCAGCAGATTGGGCAAAAAGCGAAAATCTAGCCGAGTTCGATGAAGAAGCCGCAGCCGAAACCTACGCTGGCATCCAGCAAGCCATCCGCGCCTATTACGGGCGCGGTGCGCGCGGTATCTTACAGCGCATCGGCAGCAAATTCTGGGAAGACTTGCTCGAAAACGCCCCGCTAAAAGAAAAAGCCCAAGCCAAATTAATGCGTGGATTACCAGAAACAATGCGACGCAAATCCGCGCTCGAGATGCTGGTGCGCTTATTGGGCACAAAATCCGATGAAATGACGGTACACACCCTCGACCTGAACTTGCTTCTGGTCGACAATATCAGCCCGACAACCTACAATCAACACGATGACGAAGCCATCTGCTACGTAACACATGGTCTCATTCGAGAGGCGATCTACTGGGCAACATCGCAAGAAGCTCAGATTGAAGAAAGCGAGTGTCAGGCAAATGGCGGCTCAGCTTGCGAATTCAGGATCGTATTTGGAGAATAAAGATGGAAGAAAAAAACAGCAAAATCAAATGGCGCTTTAAAAGCAGTGATGGATTGGAACTCTTTGCTCATGCATTTCCCACTGAAGAAGAACCCAAAGCCGTTGTTTGTCTGGTGCATGGGCATGGCGAACATATTGAGCGCTACGAACACCTTGCCAAGGCTTTTAACCAAGCCGGTTATTCTGTAATCGGCTACGACCATCGCGGGCATGGGCAGTCTGAGGGTGTGCGCGGGCACGTTCCCTCTTACGCAAGCCTGCTCGACGACCTGACTCTCTTTCGCGAACAGGTGAACGAATATTATCCAAATATGCCCCATTTTCTTTATGGGCACAGCATGGGCGGTAATATCGTTCTCAACTACGCCTTACGCAAGAAGCCCAGCAATATGACGGGCATAATTGCTACAGGGCCTTGGCTAAAACTTGCCTTTGAGCCGCCTGCCATACAAGTCTTTCTTGGCAAGATGATGAACAACATCTACCCCGCCTTTATTCAAGCATCTGGATTAAAAACCAGCGCCCTCTCCCATGACCCGGAAGTGGTGCGCGCTTACGAAGAGGATAGCTTGGTACATGACAAAATATCTGCCCGACTCTTCGTGGGAATGTACGAATCGGGTCTCTGGGCTTTCTTCCATGCCAATGAATTCCCCCTGCCCCTCCTGCTGATGCATGGCGGTGACGATCAGATCACATCGGCTGAAGCAAGTCGCGATTTTGGCAAGAAGACAGATAAAGCAACCGTAAAAATTTGGGATGGCCTCTATCACGAAATTCATAACGAGCCACAAAAGGATGAGGTCTTTAAGACCGCAATCGAGTGGATGGATAGCCGCTTGTCATAGCGGAACCAATCTTGAGCCGAATTCTAACGGCGGGTGCTAACTGGCATCCGCTGTTTTTTTGACGGAAACAAGTTCCAATTAGAGAACGATACGCGGGATTCTTATCATTCTCTAATTGGACAAAACGATATGAACATGGCAAAATAAACCCTATCTAGTCCAAATTACACAGGAGAGAAAATGAGTAAGAAACAAGAAATCCGTGAGCGCTACCGCAAGCAAAAACAACAACGCAAAATGATTGTGATCGGTTTGATGGTAATCGGTGCGGGCTTGATTGCGGCAGTGTTGATTTACCCCAGCACACAAATGAGCAGCCAGTTCGATACTCGCTATATGGCTGACGGGAATGCAATGGGCAACCCCGACGCGCCCGTGACGATCACTGAGTATGCCGACTATAAATGCTCGCACTGCGCGGAGTTTGCCATTCAGACAGAACCGCTTTTGGTACAAGAGTTTATCGAGACCGATAAGGTTTATTTTGTCTCACGCTCTGTCGGTATGATGCTCGGCAGTGCTCCCTCTGTGTTGGCAAGCGAGGCTTCATATTGCGCCGCTGACCAGAACAAATATTGGGAGTTACATGATCTGATCTTTGCAAATCAGGGTGCTACGTTTACGCAAGGCACACTGGAGAAATGGGCAAAGACTGCCGGTGCAGATTTGGGTGATCTCAAAGACTGTATGAGCAGCAATATCTATCTCGACCGTATCGATGAAGATGAGGCTGCTGCCGAAGCCGAAGGGATTAGTGGGACACCGTCCTTTGTGATTACATACGAAGTAGATGGTGAAACTGTAAAACAACTTTTACCGGGGAACTATCCGTTGGAACAGTTCCGTCAGGAAATTATGAATGCTTATGCGGCGATGGGTCTGGAATACTAGACTGATTGCTTGATACGAAAAGCGGACATCGGTTGATGTCCGCTTTTTTTATTACCGTCATACTCCGCTCAGAGCCTGTAGTTTGGTAAGCCGGTTATTCCTTTGCGCTACGTGTTTCGGTTTGGGAAAATTGATTCTCTGCCAATTCCATCAGAAAGCAGAGCGAGGAAAGGCGATTGAGATAGCGCAATAATTCCTGATTTTCAAGCTCGCCAGTATCAAGCAACGCAGCGATGCGACGCTCGGCACGGCGGACAACTGTGCGGGCAAGCGCAAGCGCACCGCTGCCCTGTGTCTCTCCGGACAGGATGAATTCTTTCGGCATCTGAACCTTCACGCTGAGTGCATCGGTTTCAGATTCCAGCCACGCGACGCGGGATGCATCGATGCTCCGGAATTGGGCGGCATTCTCCGGGGTAGCCGCGACTTCTGCCATGAGACCGTACAGATCTCGTTGAGCCTGGAGCAGAATCGGCTGGAGGGCGGCATCCTGTACAAGGGAGCGTGCCAAGCCCAGGGTCGCGGTCGCTTCGTCGAGCGCTCCGATGGCTTCCATACGGGGATGATATTTCGGCAAACGACCTTCGCCGAGCAGCCCGGTTGTTCCGTCGTCACCTTTGCGTGTGTAAAAATTAGACATGCGTAAAATTATACACGGAATACCCAACAAAACTATCAAGTCCTATTCCGATAAAGTGGGTATAATTTTCAGCACACCCTCGGAGAAAAAATGCAAAAGACTGTCCGGCAAAACTGGCCTGCCCATATTATTCCCATTCTCACAACTCTGATTGCTATCGCACTGTTGTTGCTGACTCCCTTTTGGGCGTATCAGGGCTATCGGGAACCTTTTCTGGGGGCATTGATCGAGCAAAATAGTGTCGTCAGTCAGATCAGCGGAAAAGGCTGGGCGGCGCGTGAAGCAGGCGTGGCATGGTCAGACCGGATCATCTCAATTAACGGGGAAAAGGTGTCAACACCCGCCGAACGTCAGGCGGCACTGGCAAAAACGGGATTTTCTCCAGCAACGGTAAGCTTTGAAAAACGAAATGGCGAAGCCTACAGCCTAACACTCACACCTACTCACCCTCCTTTTCGCGATTTATTTACGCTCTTTATCATTCCTTATTTAGTCGGCCTGATCTTTTTAGTGGCCGGATTGTGGGCCTACCGTATTCGTCCCGATCTACGCGCCAGCCGCGCTTTCATGACTTTTGCGGCGGCACTCTCGGTGACAACCGTCGCCTTTTTGGATATGAACACCACCCACCACGTCTCCCTGCTCTGGACATTGAGTCTTTCGGTTGGGGCAGGGGCGTTAATCAATTTGGCATTGGTCTTTCCGCAACAAATACCCGTTATTCGACGCTGGCCAATCATGCAGTTTGTTCCCGTGCTGCTCACATTTCTAATCGGCATCCCTGCTTGTCTTGAGATCATTTCCCCAACCACACCATACGCCTACATCGACCGCTGGATCGCCTCCTATGCCTTGATCGCGTTCGCAATCGTACTTTTTATTATCACCTTGGTCATACGTGTTTTCCGCAGCACCTCGGCAATGGTACGCCAGCAGAGCCGCATCATTGTTTTTGGCGCTGCGCTGGCATTTTTGCCCGCATTGCTGCTCTATCTGCTCCCCATCGCGCACGGCGGTGAGATCCCCGAGTTCCGTCCCTCGATCTACTTCTCGCCGATGATCTTTTTACCAATCTCGGTCACCTACGCCATCATCCGCTACCGCTTGCTGGATGTCGACCAAATCCTGAGCCGTGCCCTGAGTTACCTGCTCACCACGGCAACAGCCTTCGCTGTTTTTTACGGCATCGTTGCGCTGGTTTCTTTCCTGATCCAAAACACTGTCCGGCCGGACGATCCCTTCGTCATCGCCGCCTACTTACTGTTGCTGATGGTCGGGCTGAACCCCGTCCAAAATCTCATTCTGCGCGCCATCGACCGCTTCTTCTACCGTTCGCCCGCCGATTATCGGCGCGTGCTCATCAACCTTTCGCAGCAACTGATCGTCACACCCAACCTGACCCAAACCCTGCGCATTCTCGAAACCGAACTCCAAAACGCGATCTCACCAGAACGTTTTGTCGTCTATCTTTACAACGACAAACAGCGAGAATATCTACCGCACGCCTCGCAGGAAGACAGCGCGCCGCCCTACTCCATCACTGATCCGCTAGTAGGATTGCTTCGCAACGCCCTTGCCCCGCTCTGGCTTCCGCCCAACGGAAACCTGCCCGACCCTATCAATGACGGCAACTACGCCCGTCTGGCAGGTTACACTTTTGTCCCGCTGCGCTATGAAGGCAAGTTGATCGGTTTTCTGACACTTGGCCCACGCCGCTCAGGCGATCTCTACTCCAGCGACGACCTCGACTTCCTCTCAGCAGTGGCAGCCCAATCCACCCTCGCCCTCGAGAATGCGCGTCTTTTCACCAACCTGCAACACACCCTCGACCAAACTCTTGAAATGAAAAACCTGATGGACGACATCTTCGCTTCCATCGCAACCGGCATCATCACCACCGACATCAAGCGCCAGATCACGCTCTTCAACAAAGCCGCTGAGAATATCCTCGGTATCCCACTCGAAGCTGTGCTCGGCAAACCCCTCGAAGAAGCGCTACCGGAATTCTATATCCAACTCAAAAATCCGACCCAAAAAGCCCTCGTTAAAGGAATGCCCACCCTTAGCGCAGAAGTATCGCCCACCATCCAGTCGCGCGGAGATTTACATCTACGCCTCTCCTGCTCCCCACTGCGAGATGCCTACCTCGCCACCAAAGGTGCCACCATCTACTTTGAAGACCTGACCGAAAACCGCCAACTCGAAGCCGAGCGTGAGCGCATCAGCCAGACCTTCGGACGCGTGGTCGCCCCGCGCGTGCGTGATCGACTGCTCGCCGATCCCAGCAATCTCAACCTTGACGGGACTGAACAAACCATCAGCATCCTCTTCGCAGACATCAGCGGTTTCACCCCCTACAGTGAGCGGCACCCCGCCCACGAAGTTTTCCCGCTACTGAACAGCTTTCTCTCTCTCGCTGCTCAGGCCGTTCTCGAAGAAGAGGGCACCCTCGACAAGTTTCTCGGCGACGCGGTCATGGCGCTCTGGAATAGCCCTGATCCCCAACCCGACCATGCCCTGCGCGCCGTACGGACAGCCCACGCCATCAACGAGCGCGTCGCTCAGATGCACGCCCAACTCCCCACAGACCAGCGCCTGACCTTCCATATCGGCATCGCCACGGGCATCGCAATGGTCGGCAATGTCGGCACCAGTGAACTATTCAACTATACGGCCATCGGCGACACGGTCAACACCGCTTCTCGCCTCGAGGCTGCTGCTCGTCCCGGTCAAACGCTCATCACTCGCGCTACCTACGACCTCGTTCAAGACCGGGTAATTGCTAACGCGCTGGAGCCTGTCAAGGTCAAGGGGCGAGACGAGCCAGTCCATATCTACGAACTAAAAGGCATCCACTAAAATGCTCAAAACCTACCATCTCAAAATCCTGCACGAATCCCTACATGAAAAAGTCAGCCAGTGCGCGCTCGAAGCGATCGGCGCCGCCAACATCGGGCAAGATGTCATCCGCGGGCAATTTGGACACGACGAATATCACTTCGACAACAACGCCTTCGCCGCCAGTTACGCCTACATCGAAGAGAATCGCGCTCTGATCCGCCCTGCGCTTGAAACGGGTGATGTAGATGCCGCCTGGGCTGCCTTTGGACGTCTTTCGCACACAGCACAGGATTTCTACGCCCATAGCAACTACCTGCGCTTGTGGCTGGCTCAATTTGACGAAGGAAACGCACCGCCCGTGGCCGAAGTTGCTCACGCTGACCCAGCTTTTCTCAAGCACCCCGAGCTTTGTTCCGGCAAACTCTACTACCCGCTGGAGTTGCTCTCATACATCCCCGCGCTAAAGAAATATATCCTGCCCCGCCTCCCCCGCGACTCGCACGCCTGGATGAATCTCGACACCCCAGAGCAGGGTCCACTCTTCGCCTACGCCTTTGCCGCCGCCGTCAAACGCACGAATGATGAGTGGCAGAAAAGCGTCGCAGATTTGCCAGAGGAGTTGCTTAAGCTTTTTACAGGAGAATAATTGTAAGAGAAGGGGCAATATGTATAATAATAATTGAATTCGGCAAGGTAACTAGACCCAACCCTCCCCTAACAAAAAGGAGATGAGAAAATGCCCACACGCGATCAGAAAGTTGAAAAGATCATCAAAACAGGGGTGGTTACTGCTGCTGGTTTGGGCGTACAACCGTTTTTCTGGGATACTCCTGCTCTCATCGGCGCGCTTGCCGTGATGACTGTTGGCATTGCGGCTGTATATAATTTCCCATTTTCAAAAGAAGCTGCTATTCCTTTCGTTAAAGAAATTGTCAAAGCCGGAGTAATCAGAGCCGCCGCTGTAAAGTTAACTGCAACCGTAGTACTTGCAGGCATGTCAGCAGCGGGCACGATCACCGGCCCTGCTGCTCCGATCGTCTTGGGAGGGGCTGTCACTTCTCTTTATATAGTCACCGGCGTTGTCAACGGCACAATCGCCTATGCGATTGGGGTTGCTGCCAAAGAGTATTTCAAAGCCAGCGGAGCGATGTCGAACAACGATATGAAAAAACTATACTTGGAAAACCTAAATCGCTTTGGCGTAAGATATGTGGTTGACATACTGAAAGCGATTGATTGGTTTAAGAATTAATAGTTACTTTGAGTTCGTGTTCAGTTTTTTTCACTCTAACTCCCCCAGATAGATGCACGGGGACACCAATTTCATATCCACGAGTTAGGTGAACTCTATTCACAAATCATCCCTTTTCTCCATACACTACCGCACTCAAAAGTTGGCGTTATGAATTTCATTAAGAAACTAATCCTTTTTCTGCTCATCTTTACATCAGCATCAGCCTGTTCCCCCTTGGTCACCCCTGAAGCCCCGGTTGCAACCTCCACCTCGGAAGATGCAATGCTCGTCACAAATGCGGATATTGATTACGCCTATCGCTTCGCCGAAGATATCTTCACTGGCACCCAATGGGAACGTACCCTCACCGCCCAACGTGACCGCGTAATGGTGACGTGGATCAAATCGAACAGCGGGAACTTAGCCTATCTTGACTATCGCATCTATCCCGAAGGCTATACCCAAGATGTGCTGGATTGGTATTACAGTGACGAAAGTTTTGAAACCATTCTCTACGCTAACTACGATGATCTGTCTCCCCTCGCTACATGCACGAATGGCTCACTTCAACTCTATACGTTCAGCGCCAACTACGAAGGAACGCCCTATCTTATCTACGACTGGGTTGATACCAGCAATCCTAAGCGAATAGCAGATGTCTCGATCATCTTTAAGACAAGCAAGCAAACTGAATTAGAACAGTATGCCGAGGCGGTATTCCCATCCTTGCCAAGGTGCGAATAATAACTCATATTACGCAGTGACACTGTAAATTCAGACGTTCTGCCCCCCAGCCCCTCGCTTCGCTGGGGCATCCCTCCATTTTGCAAGCAAAATAGGGGGATAGAAATAAAGCTGCGGTCTGGTCATTCCACGCATTTGGAATTTGGGGGAGATGGGCAAACACCAGGTGCAAATATCCTTTTTGCGTAACATCAAATAATCAAACAGACTTCCGAAATTTTCGGAAGTTTTTTAATTCACAAAAAACAAAACCAACTATTTTATGTGACAAAGCATAAAGTTGAGATAGAATAAAAGGGCATAAAAAATTATCAATACCGCGAGGTGGATATGGCTTCAAATGAAGACAACAACAAGAAAAATCCCTTGACAGTGCCAGATATTTGGAAAATATTGAAAGAGAATTTGCCCGTTGCGTTGGGAGTTTTAGCAACTTTGGGCGGGGCTTTAGGCATCGGACCAATCCCTATTATTTATCTAAGATTCGGGGTAGCAGTATTTATTTTACTACTTACAGTTTACTTTCTTTTCAGCACCCCAAAAGAAAAACCTCGTCCAACCTACCTTCTTTGGATTACGCCAAAAGAAAACCGTCGTCCTTACGAGAAGGTCATTGCCGTTGCTCTCTCCATTATTGCCATCATCATCTTATTCGCTTTCGAAACACCAAATGTTTTGTATCGCTATTCTTTTGAAAAAAGCGAAAAAGAAAATATCTGTTGGCGGGTACGCAAAGATCAAGATGGAAACCTTTTAGGCAATCAGATTATGCGAAGTACTGAAGCAAATCGTTTGGGAAATCAGTCACTCGCCTTTTCGCTGGCATTGCCGAACCAATTTCAAGATGCCCAGCACCCAACTACTGGTCAGCAAGTTGATCTGGAGACCGAATCGATCCGTGCCGAGGCTAATGTCTGCACCGGCAAATGGGATGTTCCCGACGAGGGACGCATCCAAGCTTGGATCTGCCTTCCTGATACGCCCGAAGCCACCAATAGCGTATTAACCGCTGAATTCTTCCTGCAAATGCAGGATGGGGGGTGGAATGTAAGTGACCCGCTCATGCTTGAAGCCGGCAAGTGGGTTATGTTGCGTTGGGACATTGACCACGATAAAAAAGAAAGTTGGCGCAACTGGACACAAAGCATAACTGAACCAACCCGTCCAATTGCGTTTGGCATTGAGATTAAACTGGATGAAGACTCGTCTCAGCAAGCGTTTCAAGGAACAGTTTATGTTGACGAAGTCGTTATCTTAAGTGACCAAGACCCCTATCATCTTTGGATGCTGAATAACGAGAAATATACCCACAATGTCAACTGCCCATAAAGGAGGGCCAGAATGAAAAAAATTATGTTTCTACTCTTAAGCTTGAGTATTTTGCTCTATGGCTGCCAAACAACTGAAGCGCCCGTGCCTCCTGCGCCCGAAGAAGCGGCAGAACCTGTACAGGTTGCAGAAGCCAATGCCGACGCAGAAATTATCCTTGAAAAGGTCGCCACGGCACCCGTCAAGTGGGAATTTCGCGGTGCAAGTCTGGCTGGCTACTGGAACGATAGCTATGCACAGCCCAACACTTATGATTTAGTTGATTATCTGAAGTCAAGCGGCGTGAATACAATTGCCTTAATTGTCTCGTGGTATCAGGACGATATGCAAGCCAACAAAATTTACCCCGAATTCGACAAAAAAACCCCGACGGATGAAAGTCTTGAAACGCTGATTGATTATATTCACGCGCAGGGCATGGAAGTAATGCTCAAGCCACACCTTGAACCGCGCCAAAATTGGGAGAAAGACGGCAAGGACGGTTGGCGCGCACTCATTCAGCCCAGCGACCCTACAGCGTGGTTTGAAAGCTACGAAGCCTTCATTACGCATTATGTTGCAATTGCCGCCAAGCATGATGTCGCCTTGTTTTCGATTGGCACGGAAATGTCATCATCAACACTTGGCACAGATAATCAGGCACGTTGGCGGGCAATGGCAGAAAATATCAGAAAAATATATAACGGAAAATTGCTTTATTCTGCGCATGAGTACGAAGTTTTTGGCGGGCAATATGGAATTCCCAACAGCGAAGACATACTTAAATTTGAGCGCCTACCGGCTTCTTTCTGGGAACCATTTGACTATGCCGGCACAACCGTCTACTACGATATTGGCAATGATTCTGAGCCAGTCAGTAATACCGAGACCCTCTTCAAGAGCTGGTATGAAAACCCTGACCGCGCTGAGGAACAGCGTGAGTTAGTTGCAGCCTTTGAAGAATGGCAGGCAGAACATGGCAAACCCGTTATCTTCGCCGAAATCGGTTATCGCAGCGTGGACTATGCTGCCTTCCAACCCTATACCACTCAAAAAAGCAATCGCGGCAAGGCGTATAACGAAATCGACGGTTATAACGCTGAAGCCCAAGCCAACGCCTACGAAGCCGCCTTTCAGGTTTGGGGCGATAAGCCCTGGCTGGCTGGCGCATTTTGGTGGCAATTCAGCCCGCTGGCAGCCAGTGCGCGTGAATGCGGTGCGGATTTCAAACCCGAAGACGCTACCGAAATCACCTACACCCCTTGCGGCAAAGCCGCCGATGCGGTCTTATACCAATGGTATAACGGCACAAGCGGCACGCCGAGCATCCCGCCCGCCTACACGCCCGCCCTGCCCGACCTGCTAACACTCAACGAAATCGGCGAGACCTTCCTTCAGCGTGCCTGGCGCGCCCAAACCAGCGGAGAGATCACATTCAATCTGGATTCAAGCGTTCAATACGACACAAACAATCAATCCCTGCACATCATCAGTAACCTGCCATGTCCTGGCATAGATAAAGACGGAAAAGAACTGCCACGCTACGGACAGATCGACTACACCTTCAGCACCCCGCAGGATTTCTCATCATACAACTCGCTCTGGTTCAGCGTCAAAACTGCTAACCTTGAAGATCATGGCGAAGTTTCCATCGTGCTGGTCGATAAAAACGGCGTCGAATGGCAAAGCACAAACTGGCTCGCGGGCAACGAATGGCAGGAGTTTCAGATCGCTTTGCGACAGGGCGCAGATGAACCCGCAAATCCTTGGCAGCACCCGGTGGATTTTGTGGCACCCGACTGGCTTTTCACCGAAGAAAATCCTGCTCCCGATCCCCTCTTGCTCGATTTCGCCGAAATCACCGCCCTGCGCCTAAAAGCCACCACCGTTGGGAATGAATGCGATACCAACCCTGAACTTGAAGTTTGGTTCGGCGATATTCACCTTTCGGGCGAAGAACTAGCCTATGAACCGTTAAAGGTCAGCCTGCCCCTCATCGACGATTTTGGCACTTACGAAAACCACGCATCCCTGATCATGAGCGGAAATTGGTCTGGCAATGCTTCGGGTACTGTCGCATTTGGCGTGGTCACAGATAACGCCGCCCGCAATCAAGCCGCCCTGCAAATTATGTCACACCTGCCCTGCCTAATTCAGGAAGAAATAGATGAAGGCAAAGGACGCTATGTTGGCGTCTCACGTCAGTTCATTGAACCGCTCGACCTAAGCGGCTATGACTATATCAGCCTGATGGTACGCGGCGATGGCTTATCGGGCGCACCCGACGGCGGCGCCTTCTCCGTTGTCCTGCGCGAGCGTGACCCCGAAACAAATCAGGAAGAAATTTGGCAACATTCCATGTGGATCAGTCGCAACACTGGCTGGAAAGAAATCAAAATTCCGCTGACTGGCTTTGGGCACAAAAACCCGTGGGACGAAGACGTGGTTGGTTTTGCCGTACCCAATTGGGAAAAAGAGCAGATTGGCGATTTCCAACTTGACCTGAGCAATATCGTCGCCATTGAAATTCAATCCAGTACAGCCAATGACAACCTGAAAAATGGCGCACCAATTTGCTCTCTCTACCCCCAATTCTGGTTTTGGGTGGATGATATCCGTGTAGTAAAAAACGATTAGCTTCTAATTTTCACATAAACCCGCCGCCTTCGGCGGCTAGAGCAGAAAAAACAGGTCACGCTTTCGGCGTGACCTGTCTGTTTTATAGCAACTTCTTCTGCGTCGTTTTCTTCGCAGGAGACTTCTTCTTGGCGGGGCTTTTCTTCCCCTTCGAGGACGATTTCGCAGCCGGTTTCTTTTTCGGGGTTGTCTCTTTTTTGGCCGCCGGGCCCTTTTTCTTTGCAGGGGCTTTTTTCTTCGGTTTAGGCGCTTCCTTGACTTTCTCCACAAAAGCTTCGGCATCCCAAGCATTCGTCAGGGCGATAATGGCATCACCCAACTTGACTTCCTGTACCAGCTTTCCTCGGGTAGAAGCACGTTTTTGCAGGGGCGCGTCGTCCAATCTGGCAGATTTAGCAGCAGCTTTGAGCAGGTGCATTGTTACAACTTGCGTGCCCTTGCCAACCGTCAACCCTGCCAGACGCTCACCTCTTGGCAGCTTCCAGAGAATGACACCCTTCCCATAACGTCCTTGTGTGGGGAAATCGCTCTCGGGAACACGCTTTCCTTTCCCCTCGGACGTAATTAGGAAAATATCGCCTGTTTGGGGGAGCACATCTGCGCCAACAACCAAATCGCCAACACCGAGCTTGACACCGTTCACGCCAGCCGCAACCAAGCCCATCGGGCGGACATCTTCTTCGCTGAAGCGGATGCCCATACCGCTGGCTGTGGCAAGCAGAAGCTCCTTTTGCCCGTCTGTTAGAACGATCCAGCCGAGCACATCGCCATCGTTGACACGCACCAGCGTGAAAGATTGCGCCGAGGGTCCCGGCAGATCGCCAATGGCACTCTTTTTGACCATACCGCCGCGCGTAACACTCAAGACATAGGTCTCTTCCGGGAATTCGCTGCGACGCGCTGGCAGCACAAATACGGCCGCTAATTTGTCGCTCGCTTTCAAGGGCGAGATTTTATGCCACTCGCTGCCATCGGAGAGTTTTTCGGCTTCGGGCAAAGTATGCACAGCGATAGCCGCCGCTTCACCTTTCTCCGAAACAAGGTAAAGGGTATCACTGGTCGATGCCTTAACAAGCCAGTTCGGGGCATCTTTTCCACTGAGACGCGGGGTTTTATTGTCTCGCGTACGTGAAACGATCCCATCACGGGTGACGCCAACCCAAACCGTCTTTTCGGGCAGCAAATCAGCGGAGGTGAGCAGCGCCTGCGTAGGCATATCACCATCCACGCTGATGATCTGTGTGCGGCGGCGGTCGCCATAGGCTTCCTTGACCTGAAACAACTCTTCCGCAACCACACCGCGCATCTTCTTCGGCGATTTGAGCAGCGTTTCCAACCCCTTGATAGTTTGCTTAAGATCTTTAAATTCTTGCTCGATCTTCTTGCGCTCCAGCGCAGCCAGTCGGCGCAACTGCATATCCAAAATCGCTTGCGCTTGAATTTCGCTGAGCTTGAACTTCTTTATCAGGCGTGTGCGTGCAGTCGGCACGTCTGGGGCGCGGCGAATGGTCGCGATCACTTCATCGAGATTATTCAACGCAAGCAGATAGCCTTCAAGAACATGTGCACGTTCTTTCGCACGCCGCAAGTCATACTCGCTGCGGCGGCGTACCACTTCAAGGCGATGCTCAACATAAACGCGCAAAGCCTGCTTCAGAGAGAGCATACGCGGTTCGCCATTCACCAACGCCAGCATGATAATGCTAAACGTGGATTGCATCGGCGTGCTCTTGTAAAGCTTCTTGAGCACATTTTCCGGCTCAACATTTTTGGTTAGCTCAATAACGATACGCATTCCCTGACGGTCGGATTCATCACGCAGGTCTGTCAGTCCGTCTATTTTTCCATCACGCGCTAAAGTTGCAATGCGGCTGATCAGGTTAGATTTATTGACCATGTAGGGAAGTTCAGTAACGATGAGCCTGCTCTTGTTGCGCTCCATCTCTTCGATGTGGACACGCGCCTGGATGGTGACGCGTCCGCGCCCGGACCCGTAAGCTGCTTCCAGACCCGATTCATCTTCCTGGTGAATAATAATGCCGCCCGTGGGAAAGTCCGGCCCCTTAACAAATGCCATTAACTGCCCCACCGAAATATCATCGAGCTTCTCCCAATTCTCGAGCATATATGCGAGAGCATCGACGACTTCCGATAAGTTGTGCGGGGGAATGGACGTGGACATCCCAACCGCGATACCGCTCCCCCCGTTGACGAGTAGATTCGGTATCGATGATGGTAGCACGCTCGGTTCCGTGAGTGTGTCGTCAAAATTCGAGGTGAAATCGACTGTATCTTTCCCGATCTCCGTGAGCATATCCAGTGCGGGAGCGGCAAGACGCGCTTCGGTATAACGCATGGCTGCGGGCGGATCACCATCGATCGAGCCGAAGTTGCCCTGCCCATCCACAAGCATGTAGCGCATACTGAAATCCTGCGCCTGTCGCGCCATCGCTTCGTAGACAGATGAGTCGCCGTGCGGATGATATTTACCGAGCACTTCGCCGACAATACGGGCAGATTTTTTATACGGACTTTCAGCACGCAAGCCCATATCGTACATGGCATAAAGAATGCGCCGCTGGACGGGCTTGAGACCGTCGCGTGCATCCGGCAAAGCACGCGAAACGATGACGCTCATGGCGTAATCGAGATAGGATTGCTGCATTTCTTGTTCGATGTCGATTTTTCGTACTAGTCCAAGTTCCATGGGATTCTCCGTTATATTTTGTAGCGTGCCTATCTTACCACGAATATTTGTTCTATGACTTTCCCCGCGCAAAAACGAAAAACCTGCCTTGCAAAAACGAAACACGACCGTTATAATCACGTCCGCTAATTCGGGGCGTGGCTCAGCCCGGTAGAGCGCGCCGTTCGGGTCGGCGAGGTCGGCGGTTCAAATCCGCCCGCCCCGACACAGCAGTAAGTCCCCAGCATACCCGAAGCTGGGGTTTCTTTTTAAGCATAAGGGGTATATCACAAGGGTTATAATGTGAAAATCCATTTATGGGACACACCTTTAATAATTGCTTTTTGCAATTCAAAACTGCATATTTTAGAAAACATCTGCAAACAGGGAAATTAAAAAAATCTACATTCTTATAGGATGTGTTTATGAAAAAAAACAATATCCAAGATATCAACACAAAAAAACTCAGAGCTTATTTTCTGCTCACTTCTCTTGAGGCATTTTTGGCTGGGATATACCTTCTTAAAATCCCCGCTGATCCCAAAAATCAGTGGCTTTGGGGATATTCTCAAGGTCGAATAGTACTCTTTGTGAGTTTCTTCTTCGTTTTTTTAATCTTTCTCTTAGAAACACTACTTTCTTTAAAAAAAGGATCTAGAGCAACCCAATATATTGAAGCTATTATTTCAGAACCTTTACTAAACCAAAAACTCCAGAAGCTTTTTTATGCGATGCTAATGGCAGTGATTTTATTGTTGCTGATACCTGAATATCGTTTAGGAGGTTTCTTTGCATACATGGAACGCCTTCGCCCCTTATTAGGGTACTTAGCATTGGTTGGTTTACAAACCATCTTTCTCTTAAAGGTATCGCTGAAGCAGAATGCTGGAAAGTTTTCCAGAGAAAAAGCATCCCTTTTTATCATGAGTCTTTTGCCGCTTTTTATTATTCTCAGCATCTGGTTGGGGATATCCAAAACAGGGACTGGTATTCGAGGCGATTGGGATTTATGGCGCGAAGCTGGCGTACCATTGCTGCTAACGCAAATACTTTCCGGAACTATTTTCGTTGTTCTTTTAAAGTTAATGACATCTTATATCTCAGAAAAGACGGCTCTGCTCACATCAAAAAAATGGCAGATGCTATCTCCTCATAAGACAAAAATAATTGGCTTCGGTATCTGGCTCGTTACTTTTTTACTCTGGACAAAAGAACCATTGGTCATCAAAAATTTCTTTTTCCCTGGTCCTTATCCTCCCAATAACAGCATATATCCTTTTGCAGATCCTGCTACATGGGATATTTTTGGGCAGTTTGCCTTAATAGGGGAACATTTTGCACGAGGGAATGCCTTTGCGGATCATATTGGACTTTCAGGATTTGAAGCCATCTTACACTTGCTTGTAGGGCAAGACTATTCCCAAATAATTTTATTTCAAATAATGCTTTATGCCTTATTTCCGGTAATCTTGTATTTGCTCGGGGATTTTTTTCACAGTGGAAAGATGGGCCTTTTTTTAACCTGGATTTCAGTACTGCACCAAATAAATGCATTTGAAAGCAGTAATATGATCAATCAATCCAATGCCAAGTCTATGTTGACAGAATTCCCTACTGGACTAGGTCTCTCTCTGATCTCACTCTGGCTTTTTATTTGGCTAAAAAACAAGCCCCAGAAAAAGATTGCTTATATTTTGCCAATCAGTGGGGTCTTAGCGATTTTAATCTTATTAAGATTAAATGCATTAGCGTTGCCAATCGCCCTCTTAGCAGGACTGTTAGTGTTTTTCGGAAAAAGCTGGAAAATCACACTAAAAATATCTATCCTAAGTCTGGTGACGATTCTTTTTGTGCTTTCTCCATGGATGTGGAGAAGTTGGCGATTATCAGGGAATCCTTTTTTCTTCACAGGAAAAGCCTCGGCAATATTTAATGAGAATTTTCGGTTGCAATCAACACCATCTCAGCCAAATATGTCAGAAACAACTGATTATGCATCTCTTTTCGTCCCAAACGCTACAGATCGAAAACTATCTGTCAGAAGAGTTTCTAGCATCGCAGAGGGTCGCTCAACGATTCCTGTAGCTGTACTCAATCATTTCACGCACAACCTAATAACTAGTATCCTCATTCTCCCGACTACGCCTTTTCTGCATGATGTAAGGCATACTATTTATGAAATTAGCCCTTACTGGAATAAGATAGGCGGATACTGGAGAGGAGATATGCCGCCTTGGCAAATGCTTGGCTTATTATTAAACATCGCGATTATTTCAATAGGGCTTGGCTTCGCTTGGCAGAAATGGAAATTAGCCGGGCTTATCCCTTTGGGCGTATATGCTACGTACAATTTCGCAACGGCCCTTGCTCGCACATCAGGAGGACGCTATATCGTCCCTGTCCAATGGGTAGTTCTTTTCTACTTTTCAATAGGCATCGCAGAGGTCATATCATTAATCTTCGCTACATTTAAAACCAAGACGGAAAAAGAGTCGCTGACAATCAAAGAGAACTCTTTTTCTTATAAGAGAGGTATAGCCTATGTGCTTCCATTCTTTCTTTTTGTTAGCACAATCACAATCATTGATCAAATAATTCCACAACATTACCCGCCGCTAAGTAAAGAGGCTGTTTTAGAAAAAATTATTCGAGGAGATTTATTAAATCAATCAGGCATTTCCCCTCAAGAGTTAAGTGATTTTTTAACAACATCAAATGCTGTGGCATATTTTGGGCGTAGCTTATTTCCACGTTATTATTTGTCTCAAAAAGGCGAGGCAACTGCCCAAAAAACTGCCTATTCCCCTGATAGTTTTCCTCGTTTAGGGTTTACGTTCATCGGTCCTTTTGGTACAGGACAAGCCGTTCTGCCTTTGGATGAAGCACCATCCAGTTTTCCTCATGCGGAAGACATTATTGTGATTGGCTGCAAAAAGGCTACCTATCCCGCACATGGGGTAAATATTTTTCTTGATGCTCTGATGGTGATTATCCTTGACGAGGATGACGTTGTTCTTTACACCAGTGACACTACAACAACTTTGCAGTGTCCATTCTCCTCAAATTGAACAATCAGAGTATCATCTTTCATGAAGGCCCTTTTACCATTTTAACTTTGCTTAGGATATGTTTGATATTTGCGCCAGTTGGTGTACCAAATGATAGTCAAGCGGAGAGTGTATCTCTTTGAGCGTGTGCAAGGCATCGAGTAAGTGGGCGCGGTCGCGAGTTTTTTACGAGCCAATCCTGCTCGCAACAACCTTGTTTTGGTGTGGAGAGTGTCCCCCATGATTTTCTGGACAAACGTGATGCTCCAACTCTCCAACTGCCGGTCTGTTTTATTCATCCTACGAAGCATCCCCAGCCTAACGGAGATGAGAATAGCCCATCTGCGAGTTTTTGTAGCTCCGTCGACGAAGATGATTGTGGATGCTTCTCTAGCCTTGCCACATTCTTTCGCTCAGTAATTTGTCCTGCTCGGACGAGGGCTCGAACGGGGAAAATTGTCTAAATTTTGAATTGTTGCATTTCGCTTGGCCCGCTTGTTCGCGTCTCGCTATTGGGGTACAATCTTGCGCGCATTTGGAGTATCTTCTTATCAATACAGGTCTGTTTCGTTATAGAAAAATATTGTTAGCGTATGGATATAATGAATAGCTTTGACATCTATGGCTTAGTTTCGGCAAGCAGCTAACTGCAGACACAATATCTATCAAGTTTTCCTTGCTCTAATGAGCGTTCAGGAGTAGCAAAAATGCATGAAGAAGAAAAATATTACGATGATGAGATTGATTTACGGGAAATTGTTCTAACCCTCTGGCGGGGACGCTGGATTATCATTATCCTAAGTTTAGTCACAACTATCATTGCGTTTACTCTTAGCAAATGGGTTTCACCAAAACAGTATCAAGCTGCGTCTTATGTGGTAATAAGCCCATCGATATTATCGTTTAATGACACGAGTGAGATCACCATTACAGGAAATTTACCCGATATTGCCTCAATCGTTGAAATGAGTACGACTCAAACATTGCTGGATAAGGTAACTGCCAGTACCGAAATTGCTAGCTCTTGGAACACCGAAATCGTTTCAATGTCTAATATGGTTACTGCAACCACTGCGGGAAAGGATCAAATACGCTTGTTGGTTAACGATACAGATCCTGAACGTGCCATGAAACTGGCAAATATCTGGGCGGAACAGGTAGTTGAGCAGGTCAATATACTTTACGGAGCGAAAGCGGTTGTTCTAGGTTTAGATGCACAAGTTTCTCAGTCTCAAGCAAGCTATACAGAAGCACAAACGGCCCTGGAGGTTGAATTATCTCAGAACCAAATGATTGTACTTACAGCGCAGCTTGACAGCAAAAAAACTGACCTGTCTTGTATTCTTGCTCGGAGCAGCGCTGCGGGGCGTATCTTGGAAGATTTGCAAATCTTCGCACAAAGCTTAGAAAACCAACCAAATGGCGACCTCCTTTCTTTGGGCGATGCACTGGCTTTAACGACACTCCAGCAACGGGCTTCAGCCAGTCAGATTTGTGCAAGTGGTACAGAAAATCCACAGTTACAGGTTGGAAACGATGCCCTTGCGAATATTTCTGTTGTTGAGGCCTTAGCAACAATTTCCCAAATGCAAGTATCTATCCAAACACAGAAAGCGCTCTTTGAAAAGGAAGAAGTCCGTCTGGAGGAAAGAATCCTTTCTTTGCAATATGACTTGGAAAATGCAAGCAATCAGCTTGCCCAGCTTACTCAAGACCGAGATCGATCGCAAGAACTCTATGCGGCTTTGCTGCAACAACAAAGCCGTATAGAGACGCTTTTAATAGGAGGGGCACAGATCGCTTCAGTTAGCACTCCAGCTGTGCTCCCCAAAGAGCCGGTTAGCCCAAAAATGTTGATGAATACCGTCTTAGGGCTTGTCTCAGGCGGCATGTTGGGCGTCTTTTGGGTTTTTGCCGCGGCTTGGTGGCAGGGCAGCGAGGAAGAGGAAGATAAGAAGGACCTAAGAAGGATCTAAGAAGAATGTTCTTGATTAGGCAATGTTATAATGCGATTCTCAATCGGGATAGCGTGGTGCTATCCACTCAAAAAACAGGAGGAATCGTATGGCAAAAGTAAAGCTCAACCCGATTTTAGAACAGATCAGCGGGCAAGTCGGTGACCTGTTTTTCAGGCGCTACGGCGACGAGACCGTCATTGGGCAGAAGCCGGATATGTCCGGCGTGGAAGCCAGCCCCGCCCAAGCTGCGGCTCGCGCCCGCTTCCGCGAAGCGGCGCTGTATGGCAAAATGGTCATGGCAGACCCCGAGACGAAGGCGCTTTATACTGAAGCTGCCAAAGCCAAAGGCAAACCTGCCTTCTCACTAACGGTTGCGGACTTCTTCAACGCCCCTTCGGTAGATGAAGTTGATCTTTCGCTTACAGTGGTGCCGCTGGCGATGAGATCAGCATCATGGCAAGCGATGATTTTGACGTCATGAGCGTGGACGTTGCCCTGAGTGATGGTGAGGGTAACCCGCTTGAAAGTGGCGTTACCGTAGAAACCCTGCCTGATTCAGGGCGTTGGGTCTATGTTGCTACCACGTCGGTCGCGACCGACGCAACCGTGCGGATTGCGGTGACTGCCAGTGACCGCCCGGGCAGTGTTGATACGGCTGAAGAAGAGAAGGCTGTCTAGTTTTTTAGTAATGCAGGGCAATCCCAATAAGGGGGTGGGGGTGGGGTTGCCTTGTCTTTTTTTGTAAGTGTTATTTTTTATTATTTACGCAACCAGTTATAGTCTGGCTGAGCAAATAAAATTTTCTAACGGAAAAATAAATTTTCGTGTTTTAAGAGGACTATAGATGATGGAATTCAATAAAGTTTGTGTCGTTGGTTTAGGCTATATTGGTTTGCCTACAGCAGCCGTACTGGCTTCTCGCGGAATTAAGGTCTTGGGCATTGATATTACCCAAAGTGTCGTTGATACAATTAACGATGGGCGCATCCATATCGTTGAAGCAGATTTAGGTCAATTGGTTCAGGATGTTGTGAAATCGGGTAATTTGCAAGCAAGCACCACGCCGGAAGCTGCGGATGCCTTTTTGATCGCTGTGCCGACACCCTTTAAGGAAAATCACAAACCTGACCTTGCTTATGTTGAAGCAGCGACAAAGTCGATTGCGCCAGTCTTAAGAAAAGGAAATTTGGTTGTGCTTGAATCTACTTCACCGGTTGGCACAACCAAAAAAATGTCTGCGTGGCTGGCAGATGTTCGTCCTGACTTGAGTTTTCCCCATCAAGCTGGAGACTCTGCTGATATTCAAATTGCCTATTGCCCTGAACGGGTATTGCCAGGGCGTATTTTGCATGAGTTAGTAGAGAATGACCGCATTGTGGGTGGTTTATCCTCACAGTCTACAGTGGATGCAATAGCCCTTTACAAAACCTTTGTTAAAGGAGAGTGTTTGGCATCGAATGCCCGTACCGCTGAAATGAGTAAATTGACCGAAAATGCTTTTCGGGATGTCAACATTGCCTTTGCGAACGAACTCTCTTTGATCTGCGATCAATTAGACATTGATGTTTGGGAGTTAATCTCATTGGCAAACCGCCACCCGCGCGTCAACATCTTGCAGCCTGGTCCTGGCGTTGGTGGGCATTGTATTGCAGTTGACCCGTGGTTTATTGTGGATAAAACCCCCGAGCAGGCAAAAATAATCAGAACCGCACGCGAGATTAATAATTATAAGGCTGAGTGGGTTGTCGAAAAAATTATAGATGAAGCAAGAAAATTTTCTCAGAAACACAAAAGAAGCCCTAAAATTGCGCTGATGGGGTTAGCATATAAGCCTGATATTGACGACTTACGCGAATCGCCTGCGGTAGAGATTGCTCAAAAAACACTTCAAGTGCTAGGTTATGAAGATGTATTTATTGTCGAACCCAATGTCAAGGAACACAAAGTTTTTCAACTTGAAGATTATGAATATGCCTACCTAAAAGCGGACATTATAGTTTTCCTGGTAAAGCATAAAGAATTTAATCGCTTAGAAAAACAACAGAAGAAAACCGAACTTGATTTTTGTGGTGTTCGAAAATAGCACATAGCAGAGGAATAGATAAATGATTCAGGCAATTGTAAAAAAAGGTAAAGTAATCGGTGAAAATATCCCTGCTCCGAATGTATCAAAAGGTTCGTTGCTGGTAAAGGTTGTAAACAGCTGTATTTCAGCGGGGACTGAAATGAGTGGTGTTTCAAGTAGTGGAAAATCAATCATCAAGCGCGCTTTGGAACAGCCTGAAAACGTAAAAAAAGTTGTTGATATGGTTAAATCAGAGGGGGTTGCTAACGCATACCAAAAAGTACTGGGAAAGCTGGATACAGGAACCCCAACAGGGTATTCCATCAGCGGCATCGTGATTGCGGTTGGAGGAGGAGTTAAAGGGTTTCAAGTGGGCGACCCTGTTGCAGCAGCCGGAGCAGGTCTTGCCAACCATGCCGAATACGTTGATGTTCCACAAAATCTTGTGATGAAATTGCCCCAAGGAATGAGGCTTCGGGATGCGTCTACGGTAACTTTAGGGGGGATCGCTTTGCAAGGGGTGAGAAGGGCTGATTTAAAACTTGGTGAATTTTGTGTGGTTACAGGTGCGGGTATTCTCGGTCTTCTTTCTGTACAGATGTTAAGACTCTCTGGCGTACGCGTCGCTGTTACTGATCTGGACGACCGGCGTCTGGAGATTGCCAGGGAATATGGAGCAGAAATCACGTTAAATCCTAAAAAAGATAATATTGTTGAAAGCATAAATAATTGGAGTGGTGGATACGGCACTGATGCGGTGCTCTTTACTGCAGCGACAACCAGCAGCGAGCCATTGTCGCAAGCATTTCAGATATGCAAGAAAAAAGGGCGGGTTATCTTGGTAGGGGTGGTGGGGATGGAGATTAAACGAGAAGATATGTATCCCAAAGAGCTTGATTTTCTTATCTCTACCTCCTATGGTCCTGGCAGGTATGACAAGAACTACGAAGAAAAAGGACTAGACTATCCTTATGCCTATATTCGGTGGACCGAAAACCGCAATATGACAGAATATTTGCGCCTTGTACACGCAAAAGCCATTCAACTGGAAAAGATGATCGATGCGGTTTATCCAATTGAAGAGGTTACAAAAGCTTTCGAATCGTTAAAGTCAGAAGACATAAAACCGCTCATGGTTCTCTTAGATTACGGAACCCCAGACCTGGCAGACTTAGACCAGTATTTAGCACATGACAAAAAAGTATATATCAACCAGAAGCCTGTTGGGAAAGATATTATTAATGTTGCTCTGGTTGGCGCTGGCGCTTTTGCCACTGGAATGCACTTGCCAAACATCCAAAAATTATCGAAACAATATAATTTATATGCCGTCATGAGCCGTACTGGTCACAAGGCAAAAGTAGTTGCTGAGCAGTTTGGCGCCCAATATGCAACAACGAATTATGAAGATATTCTTGATGACGAAAATGTAGACTTGGTTCTAATTGCCACCCGCCATGATAGCCACGCCGAATTAACCATCAAAGCCTTGGAAGCTGGAAAGCATGTTTTTGTTGAAAAGCCCTTGGCGACGACATGGGCTGGACTAGATAGGATTAAAGCTTTTTATGAAAGTGAGGCAGCGATCAAGCCAGTTCTTTTTATAGGATTTAACCGGCGCTTCAGTCCTTATATCACCGAGATCAAAAAACATACTGACAAGCGAATCAATCCCCTGCTGATTCGTTATCGCATGAATGCGGGCTATATTCCTTTTGATCATTGGGTGCACCAAGATGGTGGACGAATCGTTGGAGAAGCCTGTCATATTGTTGACTTAATGACTGCATTAACGGAAAGCAAAATAAAGAGCATTTCTTTTGAATCCCTATCCCCTAATAACGAAAAACATAGTCCTGATGACAATAAATCGCTTATACTGAAATATGCTGATGGTTCAGTGGCAAATATTGAATATTTTTCAATAGGCAGCAGCGAACTTAGTAAAGAGTTCATGGAAGTTCATTTTGATGGTAAAAGCATTATCCTAGATGATTATAAATCTCTAAAAGGCTATGGTTTAAGACTAAACGAGATCAACTCAACTACCAGTGAAAAAGGGCAGTTAGAAGAGCTTGATGCGCTGTATCAAGTGCTCAAAGATAACGGAAATAAATGGCCAATAGACTTATGGGATATGGTTCAAACAACAGAAATCACATTGGCAATGGAAGATAGTGCATAATTAAGGTACAAAACAATCTTTAAGGAGATTTACTCATGCAAAATCAGAGCGACACATTTTCAGCAACCCCTATAAACGGCTACAGCACTTTATCTTCTTTTTCTATAGTCCAACGCTTCTTTCGTTTATTGTACAGGTTCTTGCCGGTGAAACGTGGTAAGGGCCGTCTCATTACAGCCCTTTCTAGTCTGGTGCGTTCATCGTGGCCAGTGGATGGTGTAATTTCTCTTGATGATTTTGGGCTGATTTGTGCTGATTTTCAGCAACCATCATATCGAAATTTATTTTTAGCTGGACAGTATGATCCACAAGTTTTTTGGTATTTGCAAGTGTTGCTACAACCAGGCGATGTTTTCTTTGATGTAGGGGCAAATTATGGTTTGTTTACAATAATCTCATCGAGGCTTGTCGGTCAAAATGGTTCAATACATTCCTTCGAACCTTTGCCTGATGCCTATAATTATTTGGAAAGGAACATTTCCGTAAATAATTTAGGAAATGTTGTTTCAAATAGGGTAGCAGTAGGACAGTCAAGTGGGCATGCAATGATTCATAGGTTCAGTGACTTACCAATTGGCCACACATCATTATCTTCTTTAGGGCGACAAGATAGCTCCCCCCTAGCATGCGATGTTATAGCTCTGGATGACTACTTGACGGAAGCTAAAATTGCCGATGTGAATATGATTAAAATTGATGTTGAAGGCTCTGAGAGAGATGTTTTATATGGCGCCAGTACATTGATAAAACGTAACAGCCCTGCGATAATTCTTGAGATAAATCGCGAGACAGCCAATGCATTTAACTATAAACCGGAGGATAATATAACTTTTCTTTCGGAGCTTGGCTATTACTTTTTTCTCTATTCCCCTAAAAACAAAGTGCTTGAGAGTATCTCCGTTGATTCAAATATACCCGACGGTGCTGATATTGTTTGCGTTCGTTTGGAGAGCCATATAGACAGCCTGTCGCGACAGTTAAAAACCGTGTGACAATAGTATCTTACTGTTTTGATTGCCCGCTATATTGAGAAGTTCAACTTTTTTCTATTTCTGACATAGGGGCCATCCCCAATGCAAGTTCATCACTTGTGCTTGTATGGGTGGAATGTCTTGCAACAATGATACTCTTGGAGAAATTAATTGCAGTCATTAAAAGAATATACCAAAGACTTATTCCAATATATTCCATCCGCAATTATCCCCGCTCTTGTTTCTCTGATTTCCGTGCCTTTATTCACAAGATACCTTAGCCCAGATGCATGGGGAAATTATGTTTTGGTTCTTAATGCTACCGAGTTACTTACCACAATTTCTGTGTCGTGGTTGAGTTCCTCCATTGTTCGTTTTTATGAGCAGAGCTTACAAGATAATAAAACTAGTCGATTTATATCAACAGTTATTGTTTCAGGTTTGCTTTCTGTTTTTTCTTTTATTGGGCTTGCTTTCACCTTCTTATTTGCAATAAAAAAGAAACTCCCTGAAGATTTTTTGTTAGTTGCTATCTCTATAGGTTTATGGTTGTTTGCGATAAAGGCTATAGGTAACTTATTGCAGAGCATTTTCAAAGCCAAGCGAAAAGTAAGTTTATATTCAGGGTTGGCTTCATGGCAAAGCATTTCCGGTTTTGGATTTGGGTTTATTTTTGTTGGATTGTTGGGATGGGGATTTGAAGGGCTTTTATTTGGTTCAGCTCTTGGGTTGACTATTGGAGTAATACTTTTTTCTTTCGCACTTAGAGATCAATTATTTCGAATAAAGGCTACTTCCCTGCGATTAGTTAAGTCTATGTTTATGTATGGTTTTCCCATTGTAGCAGGCGATATCTCCTACTGGTTTCTAAGACTAGCTGATCGTTATATTCTGACACTGTTTCGAGGCACATACGAAGTTGGTATCTATTCAGTAGGATATGATTTAAGCGATAAAGCCTTGGGTTTGCTAATCTCGCTCTTGGCAATTTCATCGTGGCCTTTGACGATCCAAATATGGGAAAGAAAAGGCGAACAGGCCACCTCAGCGTTCCTTACTCAACTAATGAGACTGTTTCTACTCCTGTGTGTTCCCGCTGTAATAGCGGTGTCTTTGCTTAGAGAACCACTAATGAGTGTCATGACCGATGAATTATATTTTGAGGGAAACCGAATTGTGCCTCTTATTATGTTAAGTGTTTTCTTTTTTGGTTTTCAACGGTGGTTTCAGGTTGTTCCTGCTTTGTATAAAAAGACCCGCTTCATCGCGATTGCCATTTTGAGCGGGGCTGTACTTAGTATTGTTTTGAATTTTATATTTACTCCATCTTTTGGATATCACGCGTCTGCAATTATTAACGTCATAAGCTATGCCTTTGTTACCCTTCTTATGATTTTTTTCTCACGCTCTTTGCTAGTTTGGAAATTTCCTTTCGATTCGTTAGCAAAATCTCTGATTTCATCTGCCTTTATGGCTGCAGGTATAGTAGGAATTATATCAATTCATATGCCGGATTGGCTTAAATTGGTAGTTAGTATTCCATTCGGAGCAGTGTTGTATCTAATCGCCTTGGTTGTTTTTAAGGAACTCTCTTATACAAGTATCAAGACTTTCGTTCGCCCTTTCTTTCAGAAGCCAACCTAGCAACCAGCGCAGAATGCCGTGCCGATTAAAATCTTACGAGCCTTCTTGACCATGCAGTATTTCATCCAACATTTCCTTCACCGCATCATCACGATGCCCCCACATATTTTAATCAAAAAAATAGCCACTAAATCTAGGAACAAAGTCAAAGCTTATTACAGTCGAAAAGGCGACCAGCGGTTGCCGAGTTTTGCGTTAGATATAACGATGCCGCACCAGTCGCTCAACCGCCTGTTTGGGGATCTCCCGCAGGATATTCTCATGTGTGATTGGGATTGGCTGAACGGCGTAACCCGGCATTATCTTTCACACCGTTTCGATCTTTTGGGTTCGGGTTGGGTGCGTGTGTATCACGGTATGCAATGCCGGGGACTGGAAGGGTACCGTTTTGATATGGGGTCAATGGTCACAGCAGATCGGGAAGGTCACTGGCTTAGGGGGCGGATTAATACTGCTAACCTTGATGAGTCCCAACGCATTTGGAGGCTAATTGACGCGGGCTATTGTCCCATTGATTGGCATTTAGACTTTAAGTCCGGTTACCGCTGGCGCGAGGATATCTGGTACAAGGATATTAAATACGGTCATTTATTAGGCGTGGATATCAAAGTCCCCTGGGAATTGGCACGTATGCAGCATTTGCCGCAGCTGGCATGGGCTTATGCGCTGGCGCAGCAAAAGACCGAAGATTTTGATGTGCCGGAAAAATATGTGCGCGAGTTTCGCAATCAAGTTCTGGATTTTATATCTACCAACCCGCCGCGCTGGGGTGTTAACTGGGCTTGCACCATGGACGTATCCATCCGAGCCGCAAACTGGCTGATAGCTTACGACCTTTTTATATCGTTTGGCACACACTTTGATGTAGAATTTGCAGAAGTGCTTTCTCGAAGTATTTACGAACATGGGCAGCATATCATTGAAAACCTTGAATGGTCTACTGAACTTAGAAGTAACCATTATTTATCCAATATTATCGGCTTGTTGTTTGTATCGGTTTACTTACCGTGTAGTAGTGAAGTAAATGCCTGGCTGGCTTTTTCTGTACAAGAGTTGATAAAAGAAGTAAAAAATCAGTTTTATGAAGACGGTAGTAATTTTGAGGCTTCTACCAGTTACCATCGTCTTTCGGCAGAGATGGTCATCTACGCCACGGCGCTGGTTCTTGGTCTTTCAGAGGAGAAACGGCAATCTTTAAAAGATTATGACCATAACATCATAAAAGGCAAGCCTGAGCTTTCTTCTGCACCGTTGCCTTCTTATTCTTTGCCTAATTCCAAAGATGAGTCTCCCTTCCCTGCATGGTATTTCACACGGCTGGAACGAATGGCTGAGTTTAGCATGCATCTTACCAAGTGCAATGGCAATATTCCGCAAATTGGAGACAATGATAGTGGGAGATTTTTGAAATTGTTTCCGGTTTTCAAAAGGATGACAGTTGGAGAGGCAAGGTCTTGCTACCATAACCTAATGAATTACGATGGGTTATCTGATGATAATATTTACTGGATGGAAGATTTTCTAACTCATCGCCATCTGGTCGCGGCTATCAACGGTTTGTTTGTCCGCGCTGATTTTACTGCATTCGTGGGCGATGCCGCTGGGCGTGAAGGCGGGATTATTTCCGCGTTAAGCCGAGGTAGACAGGTTGCTTCAATCCATGCGGAAGGTGAAAAGACCACAGCTCAAAACATACAGATTGGTGATCTCTCAGGCTGGCTGCGATGCGAAAACCTATTTAGTAAATGCACCTCACCTTCCGTCGTTACCCGTTTTCCCTCTAGCGGGGTTGGCTTGCGAAATGGTCTTGAAACCATTGCCTACCCCGACTTTGGGTTATACTTGATCCGGTCAAAGCGGCTGTATCTTGCCGTTCGCTGCGGCTCGATCGGTCAAAACGGCAATGGTGGACACGCTCATAATGATCAGCTCTCCATTGAACTGGAGATTGACGGTAATATTATAGTAATTGATTCTGGCACTTATATTTACACACCACTTCCCCATCAACGTAATGCCTATCGTTCGGTCAAGGCACATTTTACGCCCCGTATGCAGGACAAAGAACCAGGCGATCTTTCCGTTGGAACATTTTTCATTGGAGGTAACCCGCAATCTAAAGCGATCTATTTTGGTGAATACGGATTTTTGGGGATGCACGCTGGTTATGGAATCCCGGTATATCGTCAGATTACTCTTGAGGAAGCGGCTGTGGTCGTAACTGATTTCTGCCCCAGCGGTGATTTGACTCAAGGTGCTTATGAGAAAATGCCCTTTTCGCCTGCTTATGGCGTAATTCAAAATGAGATTGAGGATATCTATGAAAAGATTGATTGATAAGATCGTCTGGCGGTTGTTTTATCTGTTTGAACGCATAGGATTTCATGTGCTGCCAGTCCATTTCTATAGTCCGATACCGGATACAAGGCAACTGCGGAAAAGCTTGGAATTATTAACGCAAGAACATCCCATGTATAGTGTCGATCTGAGGGAAGCTGAGCAGCTTGACGTATTAAATCTGCTGAAAAATTATGAGGATGAGTATCGCCAAGCTGGTGATGGAACATTTGGCATTACTCAGAGTGAAATGCCTTCATACGCACCAATAAATGCCTTGGCGCTCTATACCTTTGTTCGTCATTTTAAGCCGAAAAGGGTGATTGAAGTTGGCGCCGGAATGTCTACAAAAATCACTTCCGCCGCCATGACGGAAAATAAGGAACAAGGGCATATTGGAGAGTTCATTGTCATTGAGCCGTATCCTGCAAGCGAACTACAAAAGGGTTATAAAGGGCTCGACCACTTAATTGTAGAGAAAGTTGAGGATGTGAATGTAAATATATTCAAAAATCTTGAAGAAGATGATATTTTATTCATTGATTCCAGCCATACAGTTAAGCCGCTTGGCGATGTCAATTACTTATTTCTGCGCGTGATTCCACAGCTAAAACCTGGGGTCATTATTCATGTTCATGATATCTTTTTCCCTGTCGAATATTTACCCCATCATTTTTTAAACCAAGGGCTGAAAACGTTCTGGCAGGAGCAGTATCTGCTCCATGCATTTCTTATGTTCAATCATGAGTTTGAAGTGATGCTCAGCATGAGTACCCTGCATTTCAAGCATCAGGGAAAATTAAAAGAATTGTTTTCATGGTATCAATCAGAGCGTTGGCCCAGTAGTTTTTGGATGAGACGAAAGGGAATTCAGTAAGATGTCCAAAAAGATACTTATGGCTTGTGCTAATTACTGGGACTCGCCATTTCAAGTGGGGAGCCACCATATCGCCAAGGGCTTCGCTGACCGCGGATGGAAGGTTGGCTTTCTCTCTGATCCAATCTCGCCGTTACACATTTTGAATGGAGTCAATCAGGAATTGAGCGATCGCTGGAACCTCTACAAAAATGATGGCAAAATGGAATATGAGGACAGGCTTTGGGCATATGTACCAGGGGCACTAGCTACCCCTCACAATAAGATGTTACTACGGTCCGTCTGGGTGCAAAGGAATTGGAGTAAATTAAGCTTTCCGCCTATTGTTGAAAAATTAAAGCAACACGGTTTCGATTCTGTTGACATCCTGTATCTGGACTTCACCAACCATCTTTACTTGTTGGATTATATAAAGTATAAAAAATCCATTTTCAGGATTGCGGATAACAGCAGCGGTTTTTCGAAAAATACCCGTGCAGCGAGAGATGCAGAGAGGAAAATTGCAGGGCGGGTTGATAACGTTTTGTACACAGCGCAGAGTTTAGAGGAACATGTGATGTCGTTATCCCCTCAGCAAGCCACCTATTTCCCAAACGGAGTGAATTATCAGCATTTTGCTGAAGGTTCTAAACTCATCCCCCCTGAATATGAGCACATAAAAAGACCGATAGCACTATATGTTGGTGCAATGTCTGAGTGGTTCGACTTTGAATTGATCAACAATGCGGCACAAAAACTTCCGAATATATCATTTGTGTTGATTGGTCCGGATGGTTTTGCAAAACAGCGCTTGAAAAAACTTCCTAATATGCATGTTTTGGGAGCAAGAAAGTATACTGATTTGCCAGCCTATATGCACAATGCAGATGTAGGATTAATTCCATTCGATGTGGAAAATAATGCTGATCTTGTAAATAGCATAAATCCGCTTAAATTATATGAATATATGGCGTGTGGCTTGCCTGTCGTTTCGGTTAAGTGGAAAGAATTGACAATGTTGCAAAGCCCAGCTACGCTTTGCGAAACACCAGATGATTTTGCTGCGGCTATTTTAAATATCTGTGCACAAGGAAGTTTTGAGAGGGATAAGGGTATTTATCAAAAATACGCTAGTCAACGCGACTGGAAGAGGCTGGTAGCGACGCTGATATGAAATCTGTTTCGAGCGTTGGACGCCGCAAATATTTTACAGTTGTTAATCGAGTATTATTTTCTCTACTTGCTTTATCTCTGTTTTTTCTTCCTCTCAATGGCTTACCCTATAGAAAGTTACTTGGTGAACTTTCCCTAGAAGGGGCTACTTACCCCATGTTGATTGCCGTTGTTCTTTATGGATTTGCAGTTGTAAAACAAGGCAAGCTTAAAGCACCACGCCATTTAAGCTATCGGTTACTGACTTTATTCCTTATCTGGTTGTTAATATCGGGTCTGTTGAATTCTCATGAGATACTGACAAACTTTACCAAAGGTCGAAGCGGAGTGGAGAAATTCTCGTTTCAATTTATACTGACATTGTTTTTGTTTTTTGCAAGCATGGTGAGCTATAAGACACTAAGACTTTTTAGAAAAAAGGAGGTGCTCTTTATTTTCCGTAAATGGATATTGGCTTCATTTTCGTTCGCGGGAACATATTCTTTTTTTCTTGAAATACCAGCTAAACTTGGGCAGGGATGGGCGCTAACAATTTTAGGGGTTGTTACGCCAATATTTCATGGTTCTGAGTCTTTATATTTGGTTAGGTTGCGATCTCTATCAGGCGAAGCATCTTGGTTTGGAATGTATCTTGCATTTGTCTTCCCGTGGCTTATGAGTTACCTTTTTACTGAAGGGAAAAAATATAGATATGTCTATCGGGCATTGTTGGGATATATGCTTGTTCTAACATATTTGACATTTTCCCGTACAGCATATATTGTTGTTGCGTTTCAAATCTCTGTTTTTGTTTTGGTCATCTTTTTAAAGGGGGGGGACCGTTATCGTATCCACCTACTCAAGTTGCTGTTAATAGCAGTTCTCTTTTCAGGGTTGTTAATTGCGAATACAGATGTCGGTGATAAATCTGTTCTGTTATTTAGTTCCCTGTTTCGGCAGGATACGAAATTTCAACTATCCAATATTGCTCGCACTGGAATGCAGCTTGCGGCAGTAAATATAGGGTTTGCCCACCCTCTTACGGGAGTCGGATTAGGACAATACGGCTTTTATGTGTCAGATTATCTTCCTCCATGGGCTTGGGATAGTCCAGAAGTACATTTGTGGGTATCTTCATCTTCCGATACTCCTTGGGCTCCGGTTCATGGTTTATGGGCACGCATGCTAGCTGAAACCGGTTTTGTTGGTATATTCTTGTGGCTTTCAGTGTGGATATCTGTGTTAATATCCGTATGGAAACATTACCGCAAGTTACGTCAAATAGACCAGCAAAATAGTATATTGGCATTATCTCTTTTAATTTCCATATTAGGTCTAATGCTAAATGGACTAGTTTCGGATAGTCTGCGATCGTTGTCCTATTGGATAACATTGAGTGTTGCATGGGCATGGTTGACGAAACGCACAGAAAAAGTATCACAGCAGGACGAATCATGAATATAATTGGTATCAACGATTATGCGGCGATTAATGGTGGTCCGCCAAAAACCGAATTTGATTACGTCATTGGTTTAACAAAGGCTTGTGGGACACCTGAAGTGAAATTAAACCTTACGTCACTTCTTTCCGCAAGAAAATCCATGGACACCATATGTGATTCCATTGGCACCATTGAATTTACCCCAAGAATACAGTCGTTATTTAATGACGAAGAATATCATCAACGCATCCTTCAACGAGGAATAGTTCAATCTAAAAAATTCACATGGGATAAAATTGCCCGTGAAATCATATCTGTCTACGAGGATGTTGCAAAATGAAAATTGGTATCAGCACTATTCATGTCCGCCCAGAGAAAAGCGGGTCTCACCAACCCTATCTCGTCAACCTAGTAAACGCCATGTCCAAGTTGAAAACTCATCACGAGTTTGTGCTTTTTGTTACCCCGGCAAATCAGCGTCTTTTTGAAAATTCACGCAACAAAATGGAGCTCATTATCTATCCTGCAGTTGCAGAAAAAGTTTTACCGCGCATCTTTTTAGAACAAATGTGGCTGCCGTTGGACGCGTACAGAAGAAAAATCGATGTATTGCATTATCCAGGCACAGCAGCATCTTTTTTGCTAAGGCGAACTGACGTGGTTACTGTTCACCACGATTCAATCACAAATCGTGATGCAATGTCGATAATACGAAACTTTTATTTTGATATCGTCCTAAGATTTAATAAAAAAGCGGGACGCATCATAGCGCCATCGCAAGTTTACGCGCATCAGTTAGTCAAGTATTTTAATTACAAACCTGCGCAAGTTCTACCAGTTCATCATGGAGTAAGTTCAATGTTTAGAAATGTGTCCGATGGCGAAACTAGGCAGGCTTGTGAACAATATGGGGTTGAGCCAAACGCTATATTAACTGTCACAAATACACTCCCTCACAAAAATAATTTAAATTTACTGCGAGCGTATAATTTACTGTTAACACGATTTGGGATGAAAAACCAGCTTGTATTTGTGGGAAATGTAGATAAAGCAATTTTGGGAAAAATAGTAGATGAAACTGCGCAAGACTCCAAATATATGCGCTCGCGCATTAAGGTAATTCCGTTTTTACCCCATGAGAAATTACCTCCAATTTACTCAGCGGCTGCTGTTTTTGTATCTTACTCAAAGATGGAAAGTTTTGGGATGCCTCTTGTAGAAGCGATGGCTTGCGGGCTGCCGATTGTTGCATCTGATATTCCAATTCATCAAGAAATATTGCAAAATGCGGGGTTATTGGTATCGCTGAATGCCCCCGATCTACTGGCGGAAACAATGCACACGATATTAACTAATGAAGAATATCGGGCCTCATTAGAGCGATCAGCACTAAGTCGCTCCCAACAATTTTCTTGGAAAAAAACCGCTTTACAAATGATTCAAGCATACGAAGATTCGTGGAATTCGACAAGGAAAAATTACGATAAATAAATATAGGTAGAAGGAGTGGTTCCAATTGGCAAAAATAAAGATTTTATGTACTGGCGGAAGCGGCTTTATTGGCACTCATCTTGTGGATGCTTTTTTATCAGCCGATGATGAATTTATCAACATCGATATTGCCGAACCAAAAAAACAA
>JBNLFG010000006.1:0-251364 GCA_050305405.1 Anaerolineales bacterium
GTGTAAAGGCATAAGGGAGCTTGACTGCAAGACCAACGCGTCGAGCAGATACGAAAGTAGGGCTTAGTGATCCCACGGTTCCGAGTGGAAGGGCCGTGGCTTACCGGATAAAAGCTACTCTGGGGATAACAGGCTGGTGAAGTCCAAGAGTTCACATCGACGACTTCGCTCGGCACCTCGATGTCGGCTCATCGCATCCTGGGGCTGGACAAGGTCCCAAGGGTTGGGCTGTTCGCCCATTAAAGCGGTACGCGAGCTGGGTTCAGACCGTCGTGAGACAGGTCGGTCTCTATCCGCTGTGGGCGTAAGGGATTTGAGAGGAGCTGCTCCTAGTACGAGAGGACCGGAGTGGACAGACCTCTGGTGTGCCAGTTGTCATGCCAATGGCATCGCTGGGTAGCTACGTCTGGCAAGGATAACCGCTGAAAGCATCTAAGTGGGAAGCCTGCCTCAAGATAAGATCCCTCAGTTCGTAAGAACTTAAAATCACAGATAGACTATCTGTTATATAGGCAGGGTGTGTAAGCGCAGTAATGCGTTGAGCTAACCTGTACTAATGATTGAGGGCTGATCCCGTGATGTGGAGAACTTGATACTTTTCCTCGGCAAATATAGTCAGTTATTATTCAGGACTTTCATTCGTGAAATAGTCCCTTGGTGATTGGAGCGATGAGGATACACCCGGTTACATCTCGAACCCGGCAGTTAAGCTCATCAGCGCCGATGGTACTTGGGGGGTGACCCCCCGGGAGAGTAGGTCATTGCCAAGGGACTTTTCTTTTTTTATAGTTCAAAGCGGGGACGTGCGGGGACTTGGGTTTGTTACCGTTTTGCGGTATTTACCTCAAGATGGGCAGTTTTTTACTAACGGAATCGGCTTTATTACACGAGCGAACCGTTCCATCTTTCCTTCACTCTTCCCAGCCTTTTATTTATATAGTATACTGCTTTGCGTTTCTGGTATCTTATTTTTATCCTTAACAAGCTGTGGTCGAGGAGTGTATACCGAAGATTGGTATGCGACAGTTGATATTATTACTTGGTAAGAAGACCCTCGACTGTGTTTATCTGTCAGTCGGGTTTTTGTTTTAAAAGGTATTATCCCTTCTTTGGAAGGAGGTGAAAGAAATGGCTGTTGTAAAACTACGTGCGAATGAATCGCAAGAACAACTTTTGAAACGTTTTCGTAAGAAGGTTGTTAAGAGTGGTGTTTTGAGCACGGTGCGTAACAAACGTTGGTTTGTTTCCCGTACCGAGCAGCGCCGCTTGGAAAAGAAGAAAGCTGTACGCCGCTTGAAGCGACGTCGGCCGAGTTACTAGAGATTGAGATCGGATTTATATATGGCAAAAAGTGAAGATAAGATCAAGTTTGAAGGTTTGGTGATTGAAGCGTTGCCCGGCACGCAGTTTCGTGTGAAATTGGAAAATGGCCACGAAGTGCTGGCTTACCTTTCAGGAAAGATGCGTAAGTATTATATTCGTATCTTGCTGGGAGATCGGGTACAGGTAGAGATGTCGCCTTACGATCTTACTCGTGGACGGATTACCTATCGCTATAAAAAGGGACGCCCTGCCATTTAGTTTTCTAAGAAATGCTCGCTTGCGGGCATTTTTCTTTTTGTATGTGTAAGCATTTTTCGGCTTACTTTTCTGTTTGTATGTTTAGGTAATAAAAAAACTCCTCCCGCTTTGGGAGGAGTTTTTGCTTTAAAGTGAGTCTAGAGAGAGTTATTCTTCTTTTTCGTAGTGCATTGCTGCCATTTGCTCGTAAAGTTTCCAGCGAGCCTGGACATCGTCTTGTGCAGCTTTCATCAAGGTCTCGGCGCGGCTTTCGTCGTTCTGAGTTAGAACGCGATAGCGGGCTTCATTGTAGGCAAAGTCTGAGACCGGGATGGACGGGGCTTTCGAATCCAGCTTGAGCGGGTTCTTTCCATCTTCGATGTTGGCCGGATTGTAACGGTAGAGCGGCCACAAACCAGATTTGACGAGCAATTTCTGCTGGCTGAGACCGTCTTTCATGTCGTAGCCATGGGCAATGCAGTGGCTGTATGCCAGAATGATGGAGGGCCCATCGAAGGCATCTGCTTCGCGGAAGGCGCGCAGGGTCTGGATGTCGCTGGCGCCCATGGCAACCTGTGCAACATAGACGTAGCCGTAGGACATGGCGATCATGCCGAGGTCTTTGCGGGCGATGTCTTTGCCGTTGGCAGCGAATTTTGCAACAGCTGCAAGCGGAGTGGCTTTGGATGACTGCCCACCAGTGTTTGAGTAGACCTGGGTGTCCATGACGAGGATGTTGACATTACGTCCGGAAGCGAGCACGTGGTCGAGACCACCGTAACCGATGTCGTATGCCCAACCGTCACCACCGACGATCCAGACGCTCTTCTTGACGAGTACGTCTGCAATGCTGATCAGGTCACGGGCTTTGAGATCGTTGTTGCCTTTGAGCTTTTCTTTGAGTTGTTCAACGCGAGCACGCTGGGCTTGGATGCCTTCTTCTTCGGTCTGATCGGCGTTGAGCAGCGCGTCGACGAGCTCCTGCCCAATGGTGTCTTTTAGCGTGACCAATAACTCACGGGCATATTCGCTCTGTTTGTCAATGGTCAAGCGCATACCAAGTCCGAACTCGGCATTATCTTCAAAGAGGGAGTTAGACCATGCGGGTCCGCGTCCTTCGTTGTTGTGAGTCCAGGGGGTGGTGGGCAGGTTGCCGCCATAGATGGAGGAACAGCCAGTCGCGTTGGCAACAATGGTGCGGTCGCCGAAGAGTTGGGTCATCAATTTGATGTAGGGAGTCTCGCCACAGCCTGCGCAAGCGCCAGAGAATTCAAAGAGCGGTTGCAAGAGCTGCGAGTTCTTGATGGTGCCGAGATTCATTTGGGTCCGGTCAGCTTCAGGGATAGACAGGAAGAAATCCCAATTGGATTTTTCGGTAGCACGGATCGGGGGCTGGGGTGCCATATTGAGCGCTTTGCGTTCCGGATCCTGCTTGTCTTTTGCAGGGCAGACTTCAACACAAAGCTGGCAGCCGGTGCAGTCTTCGGGAGCAACCTGAATGGTGTATTTGTGTTCGGGGAACTCTTTGAATTTTGCATCGAGGCTCTTGAAGGTCTCGGGGGCAGTATCAAGGAGGGCCGGTTCATAAACTTTTTGGCGGATGACTGCGTGCGGGCAAACGAAGGTGCATTTACCGCATTGGATGCAGAGATCCTCTTCCCAGACGGGGATATCAAGCGTAAGGTTGCGTTTTTCCCACTGCGTGGTGCCAGAGGGATAGGTGCCATCGGAGGGCATGGCGCTGACGGGCAGGTCGTTACCATTGCCTTCAATCATCTTGCCGAGCACGTCGCGTACAAAATCAGGAGATTCGGCAGGGACGGGCAGGCGACGGGTCAGCTTGCTGCTGATCGTGTCGGGGTAGTTGACTTCATGCAGGTGCGCAAGCGCCTGATCGACAGCAGCGTAGTTCTTTTGAACAATTGCTTCACCACGTTTGCTGTAGGTCTTCTTGATGGCAGTCTTGATCGCTGCGATGGCATCATCTTTGGGCAGTACGCCGCTGATGGCAAAGAAACAGGTCTGCATAATTGTGTTGATGCGCACACCCATGCCGGTTTTGCCAGCAACTTCGTACCCATCAATAACGTAAAACTTCAGTTTCTTTTCAATAATGGTCTTTTGATCTTCTTGCGGAATCTGATCCCAAACTTCATCGGGACCAAATGTGCTGTTTAGCAGGAAAACCGCGCCAGGCATGGCGAATTTGAGCATATCGATCTGCTCAAGGAAGTTGAACTGGTGGCAAGCTACGAAATTCGCTTTGGTGATCTCATAAGGGGCGCTGATCGGGTCAGGGCCAAAACGCAGATGCGAAATTGTCTTTGCACCTGCTTTGCGGGAGTCGTATACAAAGTGACCTTGTGCAAAGTTTTCGGTTTCCTCACCGATGATCTTGATCGAGTTCTTGTTTGCACCGACGGTGCCATCGGAACCCAGACCGAAGAAGAGCGCGCGGATGGTGTTTTCGCCTTCGATGGAGAAGTTTGCGTCATAGTCTACGCTGGTATTGGTGACATCATCCATGATACCGACTGTGAAGTGATTCTTCGGGGCATCTTTTGCCATTTCATCGAAGACACCTTTGACCATTGCAGGAGTAAATTCTTTGGATGAAAGGCCGTAGCGCCCGCCAATAACATTCGGCATCGCAGCAAAAGGTGCGCTACCGTCACCGAGACCTTCGTTGAAGGCCGTGACGACATCCTGGTAAAGCGGTTCGCCGGTTGCGCCGGGTTCTTTTGTGCGGTCGAGGGTAGCAACTACTTTAACGGTAGCAGGCATAACGTCAAGGAGGTGTTTCACCGAGAAGGGGCGATATAAGCGAACTTCGATAACACCAAGTTTCTCGCCTTGCGCGTTGAGATACTTTACGGTCTCAGCAACGGCTTTGCCGCCGGATCCTAAAATAACGATCACACGCTCGGCATCCGGAGCGCCAATATAATCGAAGATGTTGTACTTGCGTCCAACCTGCGCAGCGAATTTATCCATCGTTTCTTGAACGATTTCAGGACAAATATCGTAATACGAATTGACACTTTCACGAGCCTGGAAGAAAACATCCGGGTTTTGAGCAGTACCACGAATAACAGGATGATCCGGTGAAAGACCGCGTGCACGGTGTTCGTGTACTAAATCATCATCGATCATGGCGCGAATATCTTCGTCAGCCAAAATTTCGATCTTGTTGATCTCATGTGAAACACGGAAACCCTCGAAGAAGTGCACGAAGGGTACACGCGATTTCAAGGTGGCGGCTTGAGCGATCAAAGCAAAGTCATGCGCTTCCTGCGTAGAGCCGGAAGAAAGCATGGCGAAGCCAGAAGAGCGAACGCCCATAACATCCGAGTGATCACCGAAGATGGAGAGTGCCTGTGCGGCGATAGAGCGGGCAGCCACATGGAAAACGGTGGATGTCAATTCGCCAGCGATCTTGTACATATTCGGCAGCATCAAAAGCAAGCCCTGTGATGCCGTAAAAGTGGTGGTCAGTGAACCGGTTTGCAGTGCACCATGCACGGCCCCGGCAGCGCCACCTTCAGCTTGCATTTCAACGACGAGCGGGGTGGTTCCCCAAATATTTTTCTGCCCAACGGCAGACCACGCATCGGCCAACTCACCCATTGGGGTGGACGGCGTGATGGGGTAGATAGCGATTACCTCATTAGTGCGATGCGCGATATTGGCGGTAGCTTCATTACCGTCAATTGTTGCAATCTTTCGTTCCATAACGATACTCCTTTGTTCAATGTACCCTAAGTACATTGCAGATTCGAAAGCTAAATTTAACTAAATAAGTGTACTCTTGTTGTCCGAATTAGGGAAGTTACCTATGACCAAGAAATAATTGCGACTTGTCATAATCGGTTGGTAAAAGATGATGAAAAGACCATTATAACGAACCTAAAAATTGACTCAGGCGAGGACGCGCCATCAGCAAAGCTGCCAGCGTTTTCGCATCTGGCATTTTGCCTGCTTCCGCTAAAGAAAAAGCCTCCGCCAGTGGAATTTTTTTCACCTGCAAAAACTCATCTTCATCAGGGTCGAGGGGATCGAAGCGCAGCTCGGTGGCTAAAAACACCGTCATCAACTCGGTCGAATAGCCCGGAGCGAGGAAAAACTTCCCCAGTTCAACAAGCTTATCGGCCGCCATGCCCGTCTCTTCGCGTACTTCACGCGCTGCGCAGTGGAGCGGTGCTTCATCGGGGCCATCCAATGTTCCGGCGGGTAGCTCCAGTAAGTCATCTACTGCGGCGTGACGGTATTGCCGTACAAAAAGCAGGTTGCCGTCTTTGTCGATCGGTAAAAGCACCACGGAGCCGTGATGCTCTACAATATCAAATTTTGTTGTGTGTCCATCAGGGGTACGTAAATTATCACGTCGAATCGAGAATGCACGCCCCTTGAAAATGGTTTCAGAATCAAGTAATTCGAATTTCATTTATAGCTCCAGACATAGAAACACCCAAGAGAAAGAAAGTTTCTTCTCTTGGGCGCTTGGAATTACATTATTATTTTGGCTTAGGGAATCTGCAACGAAGTGCCTGCCGCGATCGAGTCCGGATTTGAGATCGAGTTGGCATTTAAGATTGCTGCAGGGTCTACGTCGCCAAAATAGCAGGCTACGCCGTAAACAGTTGTGGTTTGCGGCACAACGTAGGTGACCGGATGATTGTAGCGTGAGCGATCTGACGGGAAGGCATTTCCTGTTTGCGGAATTTTCAATGTCAAACCGGGTTGATAAACACCAGCCTGTGCTGTGGTGATCCCGTTCAGGTTCAGCAATTCGCCGGGGTCAACATTGAAGCGGCGAGCGATGCAGTAAGGGAATTCACCCTTTTTCAGTGTGTAGTTTGCAGGAATATTATTCACATCCACACTGGGAACTTTTGTCGGCGCTGTGGTTGGGTCTGCTAAAACCGGCAAGGTAGGGGTAGCGGTCACAAGGGTGGTTTCTGTTGTATCTCCTGCGGTGGTGTCTGCAGGGGCTTCTGTGGTTGTTTCCGGGACTATTAATTCAGTATCGCCACCAGTAGTAGGCACCGCAGTTGCTTCCCCTGCGGCAGGTGCAGCGGCATCTGCCCCAAGCGCCTGAGCGGTTGCTGTCTGTGCTCCGGCTTCAAAAACACCTTCCATATCAGAAGGGAGCGCGTCAGGGAATCCACCACCTTCAAGGGTAGGCGTTGCCAGGCCCTCTTCAATTGGGGCGTACGAACGTTCACAGCCTGTGCTAACCAGTGCCATGAAGATGAAGGCTGTTATTAGAATGAAAATTGATTTTTTGCGCGCCATGATGCGTCTCCTAGTAAAGAAAAAATGCACCTTCCATATTGCTTAGAACAGGTGTTTCGGGCTGATAGTAGCACAACACGATACCCCCGTCAAGACGACCAAAATGGGGATTTCAGGTAGAAAAGAGGCCCGAACAAGCATCTGAGACCATTCTTTGCTAGAAAAATGTAGAAAAGCTTTCTCGTTGTAATGATTGGCAAATATCTTTTTGTGAATTTACGCGTTTTGTGTTAGATTTGCTACCCATTCGCTTCATATATCACTTTTTTGACTATGGCTTACCCTGTTCCAGCACAAGAAACTCGTAAAGAGATCGTCATCCAAGGCTCGCGTTTTATTGCCACGCTTGCGCCTGTTTTTAGCGTGGATGAGGCCAAGGCGTTTGTAGCACGTATCCGCACTGAGTTTGGGGATGCGTCGCATCATGTCACGGCGTTTTTGGTAGGAGGGGGCAACTCGGTGATCGCACACGCCTCGGATGACGGTGAGCCTTCAGGAACAGCGGGGAGGCCGGCACTTGCCGTATTGCAGGGAAGCGGTTTGGGAGATGTTGCCGTTGTTGTTACGCGTTATTTTGGCGGAACCAAACTCGGTACCGGTGGATTGGTCAGAGCATATACCCAAGCCACTCAGGATGTCGTTTCGGCCGCTCCGCGTGCAGAAAAGGTGCTGGCGCATACCTTGCTGGTGGCGATTCCCTACGGGCTTCTGGAGCGCATCCGCCTTTTGGTGATTGCGCAAAAGGGAGAAATTCTTGATGAAGAGTTTGGCGCAGATGTGACGCTGACATTGCGTTTTCGTGCGGAGAATACGCCCGCATTTGAAGTTGGGCTTCAGGAGCTTTCGGCTGGGAAGTTGGAGCCCGAGTTGATGGAGACCGGCGAAGTTTTATACAAAGGAGCAGGAGATGTTTAGTTTATTTAAAAAGAAACCCAATAAATTTATTGTATTGCTGATTGAGCAAGCCGCGCTTACTTATAAAGGCGTTGAATATTTGCAGGAATACATGAAAACCCATGAGCATGAGTTGGCTGAAAAGTTAACCATGACCGAAAAAGATGCGGATGAAGTGCGCCGTATTTTGATCGATGAGCTTAACCGGACCTTTGTGACGCCCTTTGATCGTGAAGATATTTTTGCGCTTTCGCGCGCTATCGACGATGTTTTGGATTACGCCTATAGCACTGTCTCCGAAATGGACGTGTTGAATGTCGAGCCGACCACCTTTATGATGCGGATGACCTCCCTGCTGAAGCAGGCGACTTATGAACTGTATATGGCTGCCCAGCGCCTGGAAGAACATCCTGCTGTAGCAACGGACCATGCTCAACGTGCGAAAGCCTTTGAAACGCGCGTGGAGAGAGTCTATCGTGAAGCAATTGCTGATATTTTCAGTGGCCCCGAAGATGTGCATCATGTCTTTGAGATGTTGAAGCGGCGTGAAGTTTTGCGGCATCTGAGCAATGCGGCTGACCGCGTGGATGAAGCCGGTAATTTGTTGTCGGATATTGTCGTTAAGATAGCGTAGGTGGTACAAGATGGAACCTATCCTGATTGTACTGATTGCTTTAGCCCTGTTTTTTGATTTTCTGAACGGGATTCATGATTCGAGCAATATCGTTGCGACGATGATCTCCTCACGGGCTTTTAGCCCACGGGTTGCATTGGGCGTAACAGCACTTGCCGAGTTTGCGGGTCCTTTTATTTTTGGTGTGGCGGTGGCAACGACCATTGGTGACGAGGTGGTGGCTGCGGATACGATCACCATGAGTGTCTTGTTGGCAGCATTGCTGAGCGCAATCGCCTGGAATTTGTTGACGTGGTTTTTGGGGATACCCAGCAGTTCGTCACACGCCTTGATCGGGGGCATGATCGGGGCCGTTTGGATCGGTGCCGGCTGGCAGTCGATCAAGTTTGGGGGCATCGAGAAAATTCTGGTCGCGCTTTTTGCTTCGCCGGTGATCGGTCTTTTCTTTGGCTACATTCTTACCAAGCTGGTGTTCTTTTTTGCACGCGGGGCTTCTCCGCGCATTAACAATTTCTTCCGTAAGTCACAGATGGTGACCGCCGTCGCTTTGGCGCTCAGTCATGGGACGAATGATGCCCAAAAGACGATGGGCTTGATTACACTGGGCTTACTGACAGCAGGCGCTATCCCAAGTTTTGATGTGCCGATTTGGGTGATCGCATCCAGCGCAGGAGCGATTGCGCTGGGAACTGCCCTGGGTGGCTGGCGTTTGATTAAAACGCTGGGTGCGAAGTTCTATAAAATCCGTCCGGTGCATGGCTTTAGCTCTCAGGCAACATCGGCACTTGTAATTTTGCTGGCCTCCGCCGTGGGCGGCCCTGTTAGCACGACACAGGTGGTTAGTTCGGCGATCATGGGGGTTGGCTCTGCGGAGCGCGTGAACATGGTGCGTTGGGGCGTGGCGAAGGATATTATGATAGCCTGGGTGGTGACGATCCCGGCGACGGCCGGTGTGGCGGCTGGATTGTTTTTGTTGATTGATCGTTTTGTGTGAGATTCCGGAAAAACGCTGCATAGCGCATGAAACGGAATATGACAAAGGGCTTGCTCCCGTTATTTTAACGGTAGCAAGCCCTTTGCACGTGTGGACGCGGTTTCTTATCTGCTAGGGGCAGTTGAAGTTGGTTTCTCCAAATTCCTGGTGGTTGGGATCATCGATATAAAGTGAAGCTGTAAAGCTACCTGCGTGGGGGCAGGATGCCCAGAGTGTGGAGACTTCTTTTGTGCCGCTTGCGGAGAAGTTGATCTCCTCGATGGGGGTGGTCAAGTCAGGTTGTCCGGTTTCTCTTAGTATCCAATGATATTTGACTTTACCTGCGCGGTTGACAATGACATCAGCCGTGAGAGCTGCGCCGCGACCTGAGATATAGAAGGCTTCCATGTTTTGGACGCTGGTGACGGCGAAGGTTGGGTCAACAACCTTGATTTGTACATAAAGTTTTGCAAATAGCACGCCCGATGAGTTGCGGATCTGCCAGTTGCTGACGTAGTTGCCGGTGGTGTTCGGGGCAACCAGATCGATAGAGATATCAACGGTGTCGCCGGGGCCAACGCTACCCATTAACAGTTTTGGCGATACGCCGCTCATTAACTCGCCTGTGTCGAAGACGAGCGCGTAGTCGGATGCCCAGGTGCAGGTACCAGTGTTGCGGACGCGCCAGGTTTTGGTGAAGCTTTCACCGGGGGCGAAGGCGGTGCCGTCGGGAATGGTGATGTCGCTGATAAATTTGGCTTTGTCACAACCGTCATCCGTCGGCGTGGCGGAGACTTTTGTGGGTGCAGGTGTAATGGTCGGCAGGAAGACCGAGGGTGTCGGCGTGGCGGTTGTTGGGTTACTTTGTGCTGCGCGGGTTAATTGCACCGAGGCCGTTTGCGCAGCGGCAGTGAAAACAGCGTCAGGGTTTGGTGTTGCGGTTTCTTTTGCAGAGGGGAACGTACAGGCGAAGATGAAAAGGGTTGTGAAAGCAAGCAGGAAAAAGAGATTTCTTTTGGTAGCCATGAATATGTCCTTTCAATTTTCTACAATTTTACATTATCTCTCCAAAAAGAAAGACACCCCTTTTGGGGTGTCTGGGTTGTGTCAATAAAATCGGACTGGTTTGATTTACATCGTGTCTGGGTGCGAGCCTGCCATCCAGAGGCCAAGTTTGTCGCGGGAGGCATCTTTTGCGTCAATAATGGTCACAATCTCGCCACGGAACATAACCGCGATTCGATCAGAGAGCGAAAGAATTTCATCTAATTCGGCTGAGATGACCACTACGCCGACACCTTCATCGCGCATCTTGACGATCTCCTGGTGGATGTATTCGATGGAGCCGACATCCAGACCACGGGTGGGTTGATTGGCAACCAGCACTTTTATGCCACGGCTGAATTCACGCCCGACGATGACTTTTTGCTGATTCCCGCCCGAAAGCGTGGATGCAGCGACCTCGATGCCCGGGGCGCGTACGTCAAAGCGTTCCATCAGCCCGTTTGCGTTCTCCTGAATGGCTTGCTCGTTGCGTACGAGCATCTTCCCGGCGAATGGCTTTTGGTAATACGTACACAAAACCATGTTGTCGGCGAGGCTATAGGGCAAGACCAAACCGTGTTTGTGGCGATCTTCGGGGACATGTCCCATGCCGTGTTCTACAAGGTAACGCGGTCGCTCAAAGGGGACTGTTTCGCCCAAAAGGGAGACTGTTCCCGCATCCACGCCGCGCAATCCCGTAATCGCCTCTGCGAGTTCGGTTTGACCGTTCCCCTGCACACCTGCAATGCCCAGAATTTCACCGGCGCGAACTTCAAAGGAAATATCTTTGACCACGCTGACATTGCGTTCATCTCTGATCGTCAAATCAGAAATCTGAAGGACAATATCTTCGGGTTTGGCGGGCGCTTTCTCCACCTGGAGCAGGACATCACGGCCGACCATCATTGTGGCGAGCCCTTGTTGATCTGTTTCCGCCGGGGTGGTGTGACCGACAACTTTGCCGCGGCGCATGACAGTGACACGGTCAGCAACACTAAGGATTTCTTTTAGTTTATGGGTGATGAAGATGATCGAAACCCCTTTTTCGGTCAACTGGCGCATCACTTGGAAGAGATCTTCGGCTTCTTGCGGGGTTAGTACCGCAGTCGGTTCGTCAAGGACGAGGATATTCGCCTTGCGGTAGAGCGCTTTTAGAATTTCCACACGCTGTTGCACACCGACGGGGATATCTTCGACGATGGCATCGGGATCAACTTCCAGCCCGTAGGCTTCCGAGATTTCAAGGATTTCGCGGCGGGCGCGCTTTAGATCGAGGCTGGTGCCTTTGGTCACTTCCGAGCCGAGGATCATATTTTCGGTCACGCTGAAGACGGGCACAAGCATAAAATGCTGATGCACCATCCCGATGCCGTAATTGATCGCATCATGTGGCCCGTTGATTTCAACATGTTTGCCATCAATCAGGAATTCGCCTTCATCAGGGGCATACAAGCCATAGACCACGTTCATGAGAGTGCTTTTACCAGCACCATTTTCGCCTAGCAAAGCATGAATTTCACCCTTGCGCAGGTTGAAACTAACATCATCATTGGCAAGCACGCCAGGGAAGCGTTTGGTGACGTGACGGATTTCGAGTGCTAAATTTTCTGTCATTGTCTACTCCTTGTCGTACGGAACGCCATCTGCTGCCGGAACGCGTGTGCGACCGACAAAGCCGGACAAGATGACAATTGTCAGAATATAAGGCAGCATACCGATAAATTGATGCGGAATATTGATATCCGCAAATTGGAATTGAGTTTGCATGGCGTTGGCAAAGCCGAAGAGCAGCGCCGCACCCCATGCGCCGAGCGGAGTGTATTTGCCGAAGATCATCACTGCCAGTGCGACAAAACCACGCCCGTTTGTCATGGCACGCTCAAAGGAGCCGACCGCTTCAAGGGTCAGGAATGCGCCTGCCAGGCCAGCGATCGCGCCGCCAGCAATAACGTTGATGTAGCGTACTTTGAAGACGTTCACGCCGAGGGTGTCGGCTGCGCGGGGATGCTCACCTACTGCACGGGTGCGTAAGCCCCATTTGGTGTAGAAGAGTACGTAGTGGACAACAATCACGAGAATGAATGTCGCATACGTGATCGGGGGATTGTTGAAGAGGGCCGGTCCGATTACAGGGATGTCTGCCAACGGGCCGAGCGCGATGGGTTGTAGCTTCCCTTGTGTGGTCAGCCCGACCTGATAAAAATATCCCGTTAACCCGAGGGCGAGAATATTGATGACTGTCCCGCCGATGATCTGATCCATTTTCAGGGTGACGGACATATAGGCGAGTAACAAGCCCATGACCGCACCAGTGAAAACAGCCGCGAAAACAGCGAAGAAAAGATTGCCCGTCCAAACGTTGGCCAGAAACCCGACAAAGGCACCGAGTAGCATCTGGCCCTCGATCCCGATGTTGATGACGGCGGAGCGTTCCCCAAGTAGACCGCAAAGCGCGCCTAAAACAAGGGGCGTTGCCTGCCGGATTGTGGAAGCAACGACGGCTTCGGTGACTTGGGAATTCAGGTTATATTGCCAAATGGTGATGCCGATCACGCTGAGCGCGATACCAATTGTGGAGCCCCAGCGTTTAATAAATTGCTTAAGGGGCGAAACTTGTGTGGGGAGGGTATTTGTATTTTGCATGGAGGCTCCCTATTGTTGACCCCAACCGCTGATGGTGACTTTTTCACCGCTTTCATCAAGTCGCGCGCGGATGAGCTTGCGAACGATCATGTCGGCGGTGACGAAGAAGAGCATCAGGGCTTGAATGACATCGGTAATTTCTTTGGCGACCCCGGCGTTAAATTGCATGGTGCTGGCACCGGCTTTCATCGCGCCGATCAGCAATGCTGCGGGGATGATGCCAAAGGGATGGGTTTTGCCAAGCAGGGCGATGGTGATTCCGTCAAATCCGAGGCCTGTATTAAAGCCCGGCTGATAACGCCCGACAATGCCTTGTGTTTCGATTGCACCACCGACACCAGCAAGTAAGCCGCTGATGACCATTGTCAGGATGACGGTAAAGGCAACACGCATACCGGCATATTTGGCGGCGTGCGGGTTAAGACCAACCGTGCGAATTTCAAAACCGAGTGTGGTGTGCCAGAGCAGCCACCAGATGATTACAGCAGCGAGGACAGCAAGGAAAAAGCCGACCGGAACTTCACCAATCGAGGGGATGCGAGCGCTATCCAAAATCTCGGGGGTGCGGGCAACGATATTGCCACCTTCAACATCTTTGAGCGGTCCGTCAGCAAAATAGTCAGTAATATTAATCGCGACGTAGTTCAGCATGATCGTCGTAATGACTTCATGGGCGCCCGTATAAGCTTTTAGCGCACCCGGGATGGCTGCGAACAAAGCGCCAGCAGCTGCACCTGCAAGGAGGGCAAGGCTGGCGTGCAAGATTGGGGGTAAGCCTTTGACCATGAACCCAATCGTAGCAGAGACCAAGGCCCCGAAGAGTAATTGTCCTTGCGCGCCGATGTTGAAGAGGCCAGCTTTGAAAGCAAAGGCAACTGCCAGCCCACTAAAGATGAGTGGTGTGGCTTTTGCCAGTGTGCGTCCAAAGGCTTTCATGCTGCCGAAAGACCCCTCGATGAGTGCGCTATAGGCATCCAAAGGATTCGCGCCAGAAATAGCAAGCAGGATCGCACCGATAACGAGCGCCAAGAGAACTGCTGCTAATGGGACCGCAAGGATGTTCCAAATAGCTCCCCACCAATCAGTAGGGGTTTCTTTGTCCATCTCAGTCGTTGCTTGATCATCCATGTTTTATACCTTTTGGGGTGGGATTTTGAACTTAGATTTTACCTCGCTTCGGAGAGCGCGTAAAGCAATGTACTTGTTTTGCAATTAAATGGATAGAATATGTTCTTTACCTATGAGAATCAAAAAGAGTGCGGCACATGCCGCACTCTTTTTTTTTGCTTACAGAGCTGATTTAGTAACCAGTGGTGATCGAGCCGTCTTGCAAGCCAGCATCGATCTCAGCCAGGGTGTCTTTGACAGCTTGGGGAACGGTGCCGTCAAAATCATGGAAGTCAGCCAAGCCAGTGGCGCCGAAGAAGTTACCAGCGGGGAATTCGCCAGCAGCAGAGGCGCTGATTAGATCAAAAACGCCTGGGGTGATGAGCTTCATCGCGCTGGAGACCAAGCAGGGGTGCGCCTCGGGGACGGTTTCCCATTGGTCGGAGTCAACGCCGATGCAGAAAACACCTTCGTGGGAAGCAACTTCGATCAAAGCGCCGTTGCCGGTTTTCCCACCAGCGCCGAAGACGACGTCTGCGCCCTGGTCGATGGCCTGTTTGGCGGTGGTTGCACCCCATTCAGGGTCAACGAAAGCAACATCCATGCCACCGGGGTGGTAGGTTGAGATCAGGTTGATGTCAGGATTGACGTAGAGAGCGCCAGCTTCGTAACCTTCTTTGAAGGCAACAACGGGGGGAACCAGGTCGGTGCCGAGAACGGCAGCGATGGTACCGGTTTCGCTCAATTGAGCAGCCAAAGCACCGGCCAAGAAGCCAGCTTTGTCCTCAGGGAAGATCAAGCCAGCGACGTTGTCAACTGTACCGTTCCACTGACCCTGGTCAACACCAATGAAGTTGATGTTGGGGTAGTTGGCAGCTTCAGCAAGGGTGGCGTCACCAAGAGCAAAGCCGACGGTAACGATGATGTCATAGTCTTTTTCAGCGAAAAGTTGAATATTCGCGGAATAGTCTTTTGCGTCTTTGGTTTCAACGTATTTGACAAAAGCGCCGAGTTCATCAGCAGATTGTTGGACACCTTCCCAAGCGGATTGGTTGAAGGATTTGTCGTCAATTTCGCCTACGTCGGTGACGAGGCCTACGCACAAAACTTCTTCGCTGGCGCAGTTATCTTCACTGGCTTCAGTGCTTGCGCCGCCGCAAGCAGAAAGTGCAAGTGCTGCAATTGCGATGACAGCAAAAATAAGGTAAAACTTTTTCATCTTTTCTCCTCTTTCTAGGGTGATGATAGAGAGTTTGCGGGTCTACAAGCGCCCACATCGCCAATAGTATACAGGCTATCGAACTATTCAGCAAGATGACGAAAACCACTTGTCGATCTAAGTCTTAGATGAAATTTAGGTGTTCGTTAGTTGATTTTATTGGGGTCAAGAATGTATTGCCACCAGTTATTATGGATGCTGTTTTGACGCCCTGCCACATGCGGAATGTGCTTTAGCCACCAACGATGGTGCATGTGGATATCGCCATTGCCCCATTCCCCGGCGTTGACTTGACGCGTCTCGCCCGTGAAATTAGGGAAGCGATACCAATCGTAGCATTTACTGGGCACGAACTTGGGATTGCCCCAATCGTAATCCCGCTCGCTGTTCGGGGCGAAATGGACATTCCCCACCTCGGCCAGCCCTGGATTTTTCTTGTCGTAGCGTATAAAGCGTTCCCATAGATTGGCATCGCCGCGTGTTTTGGCGAAGGTACGTTCCATTTGTGATTCGACACGATGGTTGAAGGATTCGAGCATCTCGCCGACGCCGCGCTCATACGAGAAGCCCATAATGATGAATTTGCGTGAGATATGGCTGGTTTCCTTCAGGGGCGGTGCGTTGCACCAGAAGGCATCTTTGCCCGCCATGATCGACTCGTAAAAACCAGCGTAAGGAAATGCGAATACCCAGACTTCGTCGATTTCGTCGTTCTCGATGCGTGCGGGGATGTTGAAGTCTTCGAGAATGGCGTGGTAGTCTACGTCCTGGGGTTCGTGGGCGGGAGATGTTCCATTGAGCACATCACGATAGAGGGAGGGAGTGTAGCGGAAGCCATCGCTCTTGACGGGGAAGTCGTTGATTTCGATCCGTTCTACGATTTCGTAGCGCCCCATGCCGTAACTGTTTTCGAGTATATCCGCCGAAAAGCCGACCACCAGATCATCGGGGTCGCGCCAGCCGGGACGTTGGCTGAGTTTTTCGCCGCTGGCGGCATCCATGATGGGGTCGTAGATGATGAGGAGCACGCGGTTGGTGGTGGCCTGCGCGGGCTCGTTTGGATCATCTATAACGGGAGCAGGTATAGGGTCCGGGTGCGGGGCGGGGGTGCTTGTCCCCCATCCAAATAATTTTTTGAGCAATTCGAGTAGAAAAGACATGCTTGCTCCTTTTGTATGTGTTAGGGCGTGTCAACGGCCATGAATACCTGATCATCTTGGGCGATGAAGAGGATATGATTGGCATTGGTGGTGACGGCGGTGAGCGCAACGGCTGGCAGGGCGTTATCAACATCGTAGCGTGCCTTGAGCTGGTTTTGCAGTTCATACGAGCGCGGGCTAAAGCGGAAAACAGATTGGCTCTCAGCAGCTAAAAGCAGAACGGCCGAGTCGGGCGGGTTGCTGAGATGTACCTCGCTAAAGATGGCGTTATCAAAGTTGTTGCCGCCGCCGGCAGCCGGGTTGAAATCTACCAATTGAACGGGGTTGATACAGCGCGTGGGGACACTTTCCAGCAAGCTGTAGGAGCAGGTTGCCAGATGCCCGTCTTTAAAGAGCAGGAAAAGATCGGTGTCGTTGATGGTCATGTCGATGGCGGATTGCAGCTCTTCAGGGGCTTGGGTGGTGAAGAAAGCAGTTGGGTAATTGATGAAGGTGGAGGCTTGCCCGCCATAGACCCAAACTTCGTGAGAGGGTGCATCCAGCACGTAGAGTACGTCCGATTGCAAGGCGACGGCGGTAATATCGCGGAAGCCTACAGACGGGGTTTCGAGCGCCAGAGCTTGTGGAACTTTGTTGTCAGCACAATAGAGTAGCCCGCCATGAGCGTCGAAGGCAAGTAGGGATGCGCCCATCGCATTTGACTTGGGCAGAATTTGCATTTCTACTAATCTGTCGATTTTCTTCTCGCCGTAATCGCCAGCTTTGCAGATGAATGTTTCGTCATATTGATAGCCCGCGCCGACCAGGTAGGCGCGCAAGACCTCGCCGCTGTTTTCATCAAGCAGGAAGAGTTCGTTGTCATTTGCCTCGATCCTGCTAATGCGAATCCCACGCGGCAAACCGTTGATGGCCGGTCTGAAGCCCAGCCGCAAAATACCCAAAAGCGTGTCAAGACGGTTTTGCGCTTCAGCGCGTAGAGCTAGTGTTTCGTCGGTCTTTTTGCGATCTTCGGCTTGATCGAGTGCGATCAGTACATCTTCCCAAGCCAGCCGCTCGGCAACAGGGTCAGCCTGTCCGACAGCGCGGGTGCGGGCCGCCTCGGCTTGAGTATAGTAAGTTTCATACTTCAAATCACGTCCAAAACGGAAATAGACCACACTGGCAAGTGTCACAACGATCAACGGAATGATGATGGCAATCAGGCTCATTACCCAGGTCGGCAGGCGCACAGGCGCTTCGCTATCGTCCCCGGGCAGCAGACGTGGCAGCATTTTTTCAAAGCCGATTTTTAACTTTTGATTGCTTGCACGGGTCGCTTGCATTCCCTTGGCGAGAGCACGCGCACTCTGGCGGGCGATCACCTCGCTGGTGGATGGGCCGGTCGGTAATTCTTCTTCCGGTTCGGGAGGCTCTTCTTCGATGGGCGGCGTGGGTGTCTCAGGTGATGCAGCAATCACTTCCGGTGCGCGGCGTGGGATGGATGCCAGCACGTCACCGACGCGTGTCGGCTTGTTCTCGTTATTTAGGCGTGGCGCTGCGACGGATTCTTCTTTTGCCACATCCGTCTTTGGGGCATCCAGATCAACGGGCAGCGGTTCCGGCTGATGGCTTTGGACGGGCATCTCAGGCAGCTTGGGTTCTTCCTCCAGCCGCTTTGAGATGATCTCCAATGTCGGCTGCGGCGGGCGTTGCGGTTTGAGTACCGTCACATTCCCGCGTCCTGCGCTGACTTCGATCAGCACGGCATTCTCATCCTCGATGCTCTGACGCATGAGGGCATTGCGTAAAATCTCGAGTGGTGCCGTGTGGTTGTCGCGTTGCAGAATTTGTTCCCAGACGGGCGGGAACTTCGGGGTCAGTAACAAGCGTCCCCCGGCGCGTATCGTTAATTGAGATAGATAGACATTCGTGGCTTGCCCCATCCCCAATCCGCGCCCCGAAAGCGCCGCATCGTGGATATGTGTTCTTTCGTTGTCATCCATCCAGTAAAGATGTGTGCCGCCGGATTCGAGCACATAAAGCTGCTCGTTACGTAAGGCACCGAGAACAAGTTGCCCCATCGCATAGCGTCCCTGACCGCTCATTTCCATATTGCGTTCGAGCAGGTCGCCATTCAACGTGATTGCCGCAGCCCGCAGCGCGGATGTGACCGAGCCGGGCGTTTGATAAAATTCATCGGCTGCCCGAGAAGTCATTTGCAAATAGTTGACGGTCGAGAAGGTTGCATTCCCCGCCAGCGTCAAGTGCACGATCAGACGATCTCTGTCGCGGCTGCGCGCGGTACGGCGCGGCGGCGTAAGCGCCAGCAACCCCGGAGGGGAGGGCAGTTCGTTGCCGCTTAGGCGGTAAAGAGGGAGCAAAGTTAGATCAAGAGTTTTAGCCACGTTTCTTCCGTTTCTTCGTCCGTTATTATACTGGTAAAATCCAGCCGATAAATTTTTAACTGTAGAAATGAGAAAAGTAGGTGCATTGCACCAGAAAGATAAGAATCTGCCCTTTAAAGAGCAAATGCTTGTCGAGAAGCATCTTTTTTCTGAAATTGATGCATCACATCCCCTGAAAGTTTAACAAGAGAGAAATATGAATTACACCCTTATCACCACCTTTGACGATTTCAAAAGCCTCGCCCCCCAGTGGAACACCCTGCTTGCAGAGAGTATTACGAATGTCCCCTTCTTGCGTCACGAATATTTGCGCGCCTGGTGGGCATCCCTCGGCGGCGGCGAATGGGAAGATGCCGAGCTTGCCATCATCACCGCCGAACGCGACGGTGAACTGCTCGGTATCGCGCCGCTCTTCCAGACCACTTACGAAAATAAGCAAACGTTGCTCTTTTTGGGCAGCATCGAAATCTCCGATTTTCTGGATTTCATCGTCCGTGAAGCGGATATGGCGGAATTTCTACATGGCTTACTGGATTTCCTCGCCTCGCACGCGACCCTAACTTGGTCGGCGCTCGATTTGCAGAATCTCATCGAAAGTTCTCCCTGCCTCCCTGTGCTCCAGGCGGAAACCACAGCGCGGGGCTGGGACTTCACCCAAGAGACCCTTCAGCCCGCACCTTATGTTGCCCTACCCGGCGACTTCGATGAATATCTGGCGGGCATCAAAAAGAAGCAGCGTCATGAGATTCGGCGTAAGATACGCCGCGCCGAAGCGGATGAGCGCGAAGTAAGCTGGTTCATCGTCGATGACGAGACCAAGCTCGATAAAAATATCGAAGCCTGTTGTCAGCTCATGTCGCAAGACCCTGAGAAACAAGCCTTCCTGACGCAGACGATGAAATCGCAGATGAAAGCTGCCATTCATGCCGCCTTTGAAGCGGGCTGGCTGCAACTCGCCTTCCTCGAAGTGGACGGAGTAAAAGCGGCGGGCTATCTTAATTTTGATTACGGCAACCGTATCTGGGTCTACAACTCCGGGCTGGATATGAGTTTCCGCGACCTTTCGCCAGGCTGGGTACTGCTCGGCTATCTGCTTCAATGGGCGAATGAGCACGGACGCAGCGAGTTTGATTTTATGCGTGGCGATGAACCCTATAAATATCGCTTCGGCGGTGTGGACAGGTTTGTGGTGCGCGCACGGCTGGCACGTTGATGTTCTTCTTTCGGCAGATGTTGATATAACGGGAGCAAGTTGACCGTACGTGCGATTTGTGGCTGTTCCCTATCCAGATGAGTTTATAATCATTTCAGTTTGATATTCAGCACAAGGAGACTCTGATGGCAATCCAATTGACAAGTGATGTTGTGTGGCGTGCTCTGGAAAAGGAATTGTTTGCCGTTTTGGGGATGGTGACAGCGAAGGGGGAAGCGCGAACGGTGGGGATCGTATATGTGACACATGATAAGAAAATCTATATCGCCAGCGGCAAGACAACCTGGAAGATGCGCCATGTGGCGGCCAATCCGAACGTTTCGCTGACGGTGACAATTCCAAAATCTATTCCACTGATGCCCTTTATCAAAATTCCGGCTGCGACGATCACCTTCTCTGGTAAGGCGCGCGTGCTGGATGCGGTGGATGTCTCTGATGCGGTCAAGAAATCGCTCTTGCGCGGGCTAGACCCCGAGAGTGAAGAAGTTAGAAATATGGCGATCATGGAGATCGAACCGCTTGGTCATTTTGTAACCTATGGCATTGGTGTCTCAATGATGACAATGCGCCATCCGGAGCAGGCTCGCGGGCGTGCGCCTGTAGCGTAAAAAAGTCCACAGATTGTAGAGGTTGTGCAGATTTGTTTTTTCTGTGAGATCTGCACAATCTGTGGATGATTTCTGATGCCCAAACTCAACCGCAATAAAAATATCTTCTCCAAAAAACGCAAGAAAAAGCGTTTTCCCTTTTGGGTCTTGTTTTTGAGTTTGCTTGCCCTGCCTTTTTTTCTCATCAATCCCGATACGCCGACCGAAATGCCTGTCCCCGCTGGCATGACCGTTGTCGCCTCCCCCTTGCCGACTTACACGCCCCTTCCATTGCCAACCTTTACCCCGCTGCCCTATCCCACTGGTGTGCATGGCGGGCGCATCATCTTTACCTGCACGCGCGGCGACTTCAACCAGATCTGCATGGTCAACCGCGATGGCACAGGGTTATTACAGGTTACGCACGACAATATCAATCATTACTATCCTGCCTTCTCGCCACAGGGCGAAGCCATTATTTACGCATCCAATCAGAGCCTCGGCACCTTCGATCTCTATTTGCTTGTCTTGAGTACTTCACAGGTCGTCGAGTTGACGCACGAGATCGGCAATGTTTTCTCGCCCGATTTTTCGCCTAATGGACAACGTATCCTCTTCATCAACCGACGCGCAGATGAGCCGACTGGTTTATGGGTCATGGATCATAACGGCGAGAATCCGCAACTGCTCTATGGCGGGCCGAATTATGCGGGACCGAACACCCTTGTCAGCGCTGCCTGGGGGCCGGATAATAGAACGATTGCGCTTGCCATGAGTGAAGGCCAGCTCTTTGAGTATGAGATATTCCTCTTTGATACGGAAACTCAGGAGCCGCCTCGCCGCGTGACCTATGGCTTGCTCGGCATTACCGGAAGTGTGGACTGGTCGCCGGATGGACGCTACCTACTCGTCTCCGCCGGGCCGCCTCTCGATAAAGACATCTTTCGCTACGAGATCGAGACTGGCATCATGACCCGTTTTACTTATGGGGGCAACAATAACTCGGCAGTTTACTCGCCCGATGGGGAGTTCATCGTCTTCAACTCGCTACGCAATAACGATCAGGCCGATCTCTACATTATGCGCGCCGACGGAAGTGACCTCAAGCAGATCAGCGAAGACCCCGAACCTGATTGGCAACCCCAATGGGAGCCGTAGGAGGATTTGTTCTATCTTTTTAGAACATGGGGGACTTTAAATTTTTTTTGTTTTATCAGTTGTGCAGGGTAAAAAGGTACTCCGGTACCTTTTTTTGTTTTCTTTATGTTTGCCTCTTGACTTAATAGAACAATTGTTCTAATATCTATTTACCCCAGTTTTTACCCTTTTCCACATGGCGTTTTCACCCATGAAAAATAAGGAGGCAGCCATGAACAAATCTTCAATACGACCATTCAAAGCACTCTCAACCAGTAATATCCAACGCGGACAGCTTTTCGGCTATATTCTGCTTGGAGCATTGCTTTCTTTTGAGATTTTCAACTTCGGTACGACCGACTTCGCCCTACGAGATTTACTGGGCGAATTGCGTTTTCTAGGCATGCGTTGGGCGACCGTTCTTTCCATCGCCTTCTGCGGCATCGACTTTGCCGGGATCGCGCGTCTTTTCACCCCTGAGCAGGGCAACGACGAACCTGCCGAGGTGTGGTATCTCTTCGGGGCGTGGCTGCTGGCCGCTGCCATGAATGCGATGCTGACCTGGTGGGGTGTATCGGTGGCGATGTTGCAGCACCCTGCTGTTGGCAGTGCTGTGCTCTCGCAAGCCACTCTTATGAAGGCAGTCCCGATCTTTGTCGCCTTTATGGTCTGGTTGACCCGTGTACTCATCATTGGTGCATTTTCTATCGCTGGGGAGCGCATTTTCAGCATGGCAGATAAACCCAAGGTCAAAACCAGTTACCAGAAACCGCAACAGAAGCAGTCCCGCCGCCCCTTCAACCAGCCGCGCACTGCATCCCAGTCATCGTTCCGCGCCGCGCCGAAGACTCAGAGCTCATACTCTCCTGTTCAACGCTCTGAACCACGCCCTGAGCCAACGTATGAACCGACTTATCATCCGGTTGGCATGGCGGCACGCTCAAATAACGATAATCAGCCCCCGTGGAGGTAAGCCTATACGACCCTGAGAGTCTCTTCCCGTCCAACAAGTTTCATCCATCATAAAAAGCAGGTGCAAAGGCAACGTTGTACCTGCTTTTTATTTGTTTCTATGCATAATTAAAAAACTCCCCTCCAACTCATTTTGCTTGTAGAATGAGTTGGAGGGGAGCCTGATTTCACAAAATACTTGCTTAGCCGATGGTGCTGTTTCCATCAGTCAGGACGTAGTAGCAGTCGCCATGATCGCAGATGAAGTCAGTGACGATGTAGCCTGCTGCGAAGGTATCTTCGAAGATTTCACGGGTAAAGAAGCGCCAGCCGTGCGCGAGGGGCAGGTCGGTGTGGCGAATGGTTTGGAAGTTGCTGGGGATGGGGAGGAGAAGGAGTTTTCCTTCGGGCGGGAAATAAATTGTGGGAGGCCTCAGCAAGCCGGAGGGCGCGTGCGTTTCGGGGATGTAGAGTTGTTGGGCATCGGCTTTTCGATAGTCATCCAGGCTGATGCGGATGTAGTTCTCTTCATCCAAATGTTGCTCTACACGGCGGGTATTGATCCACCAATCCACAACGAAACGGTCGGAGGCGATGCCTGCATTGAGGGCGTCGCGCATCTTGCCGTATTCTTCGCGGTTGTAGGTGTTGCAGACCGCACCGAGACGTCCAATGTTGAGATAGGCGTTTGGGCTGAGCAGGGGGTCGTAAGTCCATGTAATCAAGTCGATGCCCTGTTGGCGCACCATCTGCCATTGCGCTTTTTTGAGCGCGAAGCCGATGCCCTTGCCGCGATGGTTAGGATGCACGCCCAATTGATGCGAGCAGTGTTTGAGCAGGCGTCCTTGCGGGGTGTCGTGAAAGCCGGGGAAGCCGAAGGCCAGCCCGATCATTTCATCGCTTTCAAAGGCGCCGAAGGCCAGCCCGCCGTTATGTACAAAGGTGATGAGGATGTGCGCAGGGACTACATCGGTGGCGCCGCCGTGCCAGATTTCTTCGGTAAGTTCTTCGATGCGAAGCATCTCTTCGTATTCTTCGAGCAGGCGAATAGTGTAAGAGGCCATGGAATTTCCTTGTAAAAAAACAGTCTTTGAGCGAAGTGCAGTTGAAAAGCAATACAAGTCTTCTGCTCAGGAGCTGAGATTTTTTATTTCTTCCGCCGCTCGCGCAGATTTTTCAACCAGTCTTTACTGCGCAAATAGTCGAGCCGATAGGTGAAGCGCGCGGGCATCAGCCCGAAGATGCGCGGCAGCGAGTCGGTATCGCAGGTGCGGTCGGTGGCGATATAGTCGAGAAAAAAGCCAGTGATGCCATAATTTGGCAGCGCGGCTTGCAGCAGCACGTTTGACATTCGCAAATAGGGTGTGGGGGCCGAGAAAATGAGCTTCCTTTTGCCCCTCACCGAAAGAATGATCTCCATGATTTGGCGCAGCGTGAAATACTCGCTACCGCCGATCTCATGGGTTTTATTCTCAAAGTCGGGGTTGTTGAGCGCCCAAACCAGGCAGGTCACCAGGTCTTCGACAAAAAGCGGTTGCAAACGCACCTCGCCTTTATTTGGCAAAATCAACACGCCGGGGGAGATGCGCGTTAGGTACGCGAGCGAATTGGTGAAGTTATCGCCGGGGCCAAAAATGATGGATGAGCGTAGGATGGTGTATTTAACCGAGCCGTTGCGGATATGTTCTTCTGCAATACCCTTCGCCTTCAGCACCGGAAACGCGGATGCTCGATCGGCACCGAGGTGGCTCAAATAGATGATTTGCTGGACGCCTGCTTCCGCCGCCGCCTGGACAAGGGTGCGCGTCCCCTCGATGTCTGTCTCGAAGAGTTGGTTGCTGCTCTCGCCTCCCGCCAGATGGTAGACGTGATCCACACCGCGCAGCGCAGCACGTAAACCACGCTGGTCAGTGAGCGTGACCACCGCTACCTCGACCGGCACACCTTTTGGCAGGCGTGGGTTTTCCGGCGAAGGACGGATCAGAATGCGGACATCGTGACCGGCTTCTACGAGTTGGCGCGCCAACGCTCGCCCGACAAAACCGGTGCCGCCTGTGAGTAGGATCATGTCCGCGATTATAGCCGATTGCGCCACGAGATGGGACAGTGACCTATAATTTTGAAAAGGAGAAAATATCTCCCCAATCTTCAACATCATATATCAGACAAGCAATTGCACAAGTAATTTCAAGTCAATGAACCTTGAAATTCGCCACAGCGGTATTTGATTTCCAGAATATAATGAGTCTGGCACAACGAGACGTAAACCGTTGGGCAGCATAATGTCAAATAATTATTTGTAAGGGAGGCTCTTAGTATGGCTGAAATCAAACGTCCGGTTTTTTTCAGTGGAGAAAATCCGGGGATGACTTTATATCTTCCTGGAACAGAACAGGTTCTTGCAGTCGGAAGTTATTGGTACTGTACAGATAGCCCGTGGGGCGTAGGGCACGCTCTTATCCTTTGGCTGGCAACTGAAGAAACCGAGATTGGACATGGGAAGATTTTTACAGACAATCTCGACTTGGCGAAGGTATTAGTCAAAAACCTGACGCAGCATTTCCCTGAATTCGCTGATGTCCCCATTGAAACCTTGACTTACATGGCAGGTGTTCACTGCGAGCATACATACGATGGGGCCCTCTACCAGGTAGTATGCCAGGCAGCAAACTTACGCGTCGAAGTAGAGTGGGGTGAAATCCTAGATCGAAAACAGGTCCTTTGGCCGCGATTTCCTGCAGGGGAAGCAGAAGCAGCCTATGATTTATCCACCGTCATTTGTCCATGTCGGTTCGGTCATATTAAGATAAATGATAAATCAATCGAGGGTGAAGTAAAAACCGTCCAGACGCCAGATGGCCCACTTTCAAGCACGGCTTTTCTAGCCTTTGCAGAAACATGGATAGGACCACTGGAAGGAAAGGATGACAAAAGTTCTCAGCAAGAATAGGGATGCTAAAGCTCAGGTAGTTTGCGCCTAAAAGGATATAATGCAAGCCGCTAGTATGTCATCCACAGAGAAATATCCTAACTAGAAGCTTAAGATTAAATGCCAAACACAATCTCTTTAGATCGCAAAACAAAAATCACAGGTTCTTTTCCTGCGCGTTTCTGGCTGGAAATGTTTGGTAATTCGGCTCACTTCCCGATTGCCAATATTCTGCTCGAGTTTCTCATAGAAAAGCCTCTGGATTATCTGCGGGCCCCCGATCTCTACGCGAGCATAATTGCGAGTATGATACAGGCTTATTGGCTTACACGTTGGAAAGATACTCCCTACCCGCGTCGTTTTTGGGGTAATCTGATTGGGCCCGCTTTATACACATTGGTTGAAAGTTTAGTGGAAGGACCCCGTTTTTTTGTTGCCCCGCATCATTTAGCTTATTGGGTTGTCGCGCTTGCGGTTGGGGTTTTACAGGAAGTCCGTCCTCACCCGCCCGTTATTTTTAGCGCTTTCATCATCGTGATTGAAAATATAGTACGCACGACCATTATTTTCTTCATGTATGTTATTTTTGAAACGTATACCAATAATGCACAAACATCTTCGTTGAGCGTCTTTCTCAGTGATACCAGCCATCGCTTTATTGCGTTGGCTGTTTTGTTTCTTGGGGTAAGTATTGGTCTTGCCAATTTAACTGCAGATCGCTATCAACGCTTGTTAGCAGAGGAAGCGCGAAGGAAAAACGAAGAACGTTTGCACGAATTGATAGAAGTTGCCCCTTTTAGTGCGCATCTTTATGAGTTGCACGCTGATGACCGCTTGGTTTTTACCGGCGCAAACGATTCTGCTAAAACGATATTGGGTATAGATACTCAGCAATTCATCGGCATGAGCATTGAAGAGGCTTTTCCCGCATTATCCAAATCTGAAATTCCTCAGATGTATCGACGTGTTGCTTCACGTGGAATCAGGTACAACGGTGAGCAAGTTATTCGGAAGGAAAACGGGACTGAGGGAATCTATGATGTTCATGCTATCCAGATCAGTCCAAATCGCATGGTTGCTTTCTTTCACGACATAACGGAATTGACACAAGCATACGATATGACCCTTGAAGGTTGGTCTCGTGCGATGGATTTGCGTGATAATGAAACTGAAGGGCATACGCAGCGTGTTACAACCATGGCGATAGAGCTTGCCAGCGCGATGGGGGTAAGTGAAGTCGATATATTGCAGATCCGTCGCGGTGCCCTTTTACATGATATTGGCAAGATGGGGGTGCCTGATCATATTCTTTTTAAACCGGATAAACTGACCGGCGATGAATGGATTATGATGCGCAAACACCCGGAACTGGCTTATGAAATGCTGGCACCGATCAACTTTCTCCATCCTGCGTTGGTTATTCCATATTGTCATCATGAAAAATGGGATGGCAGCGGGTACCCTCGTGGCTTAAAAGGCAATGATATTCCGTTTGCGGCACGAATTTTTGCGGTGGTCGATGTTTACGATGCGCTCCGCTTTGGACGCCGTTATCGTAAAAGCTGGTCAGAGGAACGGGTGCAAGAGTATATCGAGGGACAATCAGGCATACATTTTGATCCGCATGTTGTGGATGCATTTTTGAAGCTGCGCCAAAGTTTGAAGGGATAAAAAATGAAAAAGAATATTGTCATTGGCTTGCTGCTTGGAATTGCTGCCGGTGTACTTGACGTAATACCAATGCTCTTACAAGGTCTAACATGGGATGCCAACCTATCGGCTTTCTTTCTGTGGGTTGTATCGGGCTTTATGTTGGCTACATCCAATTTGAAAATCGGCCCCATTCTGAAAGGAATAGTGATCCCCTTTATTTGCTTGTTGCCCAGCTTATTTATTATCGGCTGGAACAATCCGTATTCCCTGATCCCGATTGGCATAATGACACTTATTCTTGGCTCATTGCTCGGTTTTACTTACAACAAACTTGCACAATACTAGACCCTTCAGGGCGCGGTTTGCAGGAATTGATGTGGGCTTCGTTGCATGATTGCAACATCGAAGCAGAGATTAATTACTTTGTGGAGATATTGGGGGATGTTTTGAGAAAAGAAAATATGAGAAGAATTGTATAATTTCTTTACGGCATCTTTTTTGTTTACGAGACAGGAGTTTCCATGAATACAAAACCCCGCCCCATCCTTGCTGTGATCTTGGCTGGCTTTTGGGTCAGTGGATCGGAATTCTTCCGCAACGAAATTTTGCTTAAATCCCACTGGCTGCGACATTACGAATCCCTTGGCGTAGACTATCCCTCCGCCCCTGCGAATGGCTTGGTCTGGGTTCTATGGAGCTTTCTCTTCGCTTTGGCAGTTTACTGGCTTTCAAGGAAATTCACGCTGCTCGAAACCGCTTTATTCAGTTGGTTCGTCGGCTTTGTGTGGATGTGGCTGGTGATCGGCAATCTCGGCGTACTACCTTTTTCGATCTTGCCGCTGGCGATCCCGTTGAGTTTGATGGAAGCATTTTTGGCGGCGTGGATTTGTGTGAGGGTGGGATAAGACAATTCGCTATAGTAAATATTAGTCATCTTGCAAAAGTTAATTTTTTTACTACGTTCTCTGTGTCGTCCTCGAGGCAGGCTTCTCAGGGAAATACCGTTTGGAGCTCTTATGCAAGGGTGCTATTAGATTTTTTTGATTTATAATTTATAGAAAGACTTGCTTTATAAAATTTTTGGAGACATATATGAGTAAAATATTTATTAGCTATAGTCATAAAGATGAAAAATGGGTAAACGAATTAAAGCATTATTTGCAACTCTATACATTTAAAAATAAATTTGAAATATGGTCAGATAGAGATATTTACCCTGGAGAGAACTGGAAAGATGCAATTGAAAGAACTTTAAAATCTTCCCAGGTTTTTATTCTGCTTATAAGCTCGAATTATCTTGCTTCAGACTTCATGCAAAATCTTGAGCTTCCTAACATTATTAAAGCTGCAGAAAAGAAAAATGCAGCAATCATCCCTGTCATAATATCGTCTTCTACGCATTCAGAATTACTAAGCAAGTATCAATTTGTAAACTCAAATGAAACCGCATTGAACTCTTTAGACAAAGATGCACGTGAGAAGATTTTTCTTGAAATTGCAAAATCAATAAATTCTGTTTTAAAATCCAGAAAAGCAACAGACGAAATAAAGGATGTTGATAATCACGATAAAGCTTTTAATAATGCAATATCTGTAGTTGGCGGGAACTCGATCAACATATCAGGCACTGTAAATATATTTAATATTGCTAATGAAAAAATCAGGGAAGGTAACGAAGATGAGTAGCGATACAGAGAATAACAGCATGAATGATAGCGGAAGCATTGAAGATACAGGAATAATTTTGTCGCAGGAAGATGCAGATGTTTTCAAAATTTTAGTATCGCCAGATGACACATCAAGAGTAGATAAAATTTCAGGCATGATCGCATACTCACAATACACGCTTCAAAAACATCAATTCATTCAGCAATACCTGAAGGAAAATGGCGAATATCCTAATGTAGATCATCTGAAAGCTATCATTCTCACATTCAAAAATGAAAACGGTGAAACATTGTTTTTATTGAAAGAAGGATCAAAGCGCCTTCTTAAAGAATATGCCGAAGAATATTCTGAAATCGTTCAACATAACAACATTTTAGACCCAATAGATAAAATTGTAGGCAAGCATACAAAATTTTGGCCATCCGTAGCTTCAGGAATTGTTGGGAGTTTTATCTATTCACTAGTTATCGCTATGGTTTTGTTCATAGCTTTAGCCACAGTACCTGATTCTTCTTTTGCGAAAATAGTTAGAATAATCATTGACGAACTCCCGTAGTGTGCTCACTTGGTTATTTCTAATTCAATCCTTTACAAAAAAACGCATGGCATCAAAACCATGCGTTTTTCTTTATCGAAACGTTCAGCCCCCCTCCCCCTGCCCCTAGCTTCGCTGGGGCGTCCCCCATTTTGCAAGAAAAATAGGGGGACAAAGCCTCTCGCCAAGTCTCCCCTAAATGCCGACAGTTTCATCGTCGCATTTGGGGGAGATGGCCGACAGGCCAGAGGGGGCCAAAGAGGGGCTATTCTACAGAAACCCGTTCAAACTGGCTGTTGAAGATTTCGGCATAGAAGCCGCTCTTCTCAAGCAAGTCGTCGTGAGTGCCTTGTTCGACGATGTCGCCCTGGTCCATGACCAGGATCAAATCCGCGTCGCGGATGGTGGAGAGACGGTGGGCGATCACGAAGCTGGTGCGGCCTTCCATCAATTTATCCATTGCTTGCTGGATCAAGACCTCGGTACGCGTATCGACGGAACTGGTCGCCTCGTCGAGGATCAGGATGCTGGGGTCAGCGAGTACGGCGCGGGCGATGGTTAGCAACTGTTTCTGTCCCTGCGAGATATTGCTGGTCTCTTCGTTGAGCACCATATCGTAGCCATCCGGCAGGGTGTGGATGAAGTGATCCACGTGTGCAGCTTTGGCAGCGGCTTCGACTTCCTCGTCCGTGGCGTCGGGGCGCCCGTAGCGGATATTTTCCATCATGCTGGCGTTGTAGAGCCAGGTGTCCTGTAGCACCATGCCAAATTTCTGACGTAAATCCTGGCGTGTAAATTCGCGCAGATCGTGTCCTTCGACCAAAATCGAACCGTCATCGATGTCATAGAAGCGCATCAGCAATTTGACGATGGTCGTCTTGCCTGCGCCGGTCGGGCCGACGATGGCAATCTTCTGTCCGGGTTTGGCGATGGCTGAGAAATTTTGAATGACCGGTTTTTCGGGGTCATAGCCAAAGCGCACATTCTTGAACTCGACATTGCCATCGACCTTGTCGAGTGAGACGGGATTTTCGGTCTCGACCACTTCTTCGGGTTCTTCAAGGAATTCAAAGACGCGCTCTGCGGCGGCTGCTGTCTGCTGCAAAATATTGGAGATATTCGCAAGCTGGGTCAGCGGTTGGGTGAAGGAGCTCACATACTGGATAAAGGCTTGAATATCACCGACGGTGATCGTGCCGCGCACGGCTAGCCAGCCGCCAAGAATCGCGACGAAGACGTAGCCAACATTGCCGATAAAGCGCATCAGCGGCATCATCAGGCTCGAAAGGAATTGTGATTTCCACGCCGAATCGTATAAAGTGTCATTGAATGTATCGAATGTCTCAACACTCTTCTTCTCGCCATTGAAGGCTTTCATGACGATATGACCGCCGTACATTTCCTCGACATGCCCGTTGACATGCCCAAGATAATCCTGCTGTTGTTTGAAGTACTTTTGTGACTGCTTCACAATCACGCCGACGACCACGCCCGAGAGCGGAATCACGACTAAAGCGGCGAGCGTCATCTGCCAACTGATCGAGAGCATCATCACCAGCACGCCGATCACGGTCACTATCGAGGTGATGATCTGGCTCAAGCTTTGGCTGAGGGTCTGGTTGACCGTATCCACGTCGTTCGTGATCCGAGACAATACTTCGCCTTGTGATGTTTTGTCGAAGTATTTGAGCGGCATACGGTTGATCTTCTCGGCGATGTCGCGGCGGAAGCGATAGGCGATATTGGTCGAGACATCTGCCATGATCCAACCCTGAATGTAGCCAAAAAGGGTCGAAAGCAAATAGAGACCAAGCGTCCAGCCGACGATCTGACCGATATAGGCGAAGTCGATCTCACCTGTACCGCTGACTTGCGCCATAACGCCCTCGAAGAGACGTGTGGTGGCCTTGCCGAGCAGTTTAGGCCCGGCGATATTGGCAGCTGTGGAGCCGACGGCAAAGACCATCACGATCAAAACCGTAATTTTGTACTTCCCGAGATACTCGATCAGTTTTTTCATCGAGCCTTTAAAGTCACGGGCGGAGTCGCCTTTCATCATGGCTGCCATGTGGCTGCCGGGGCCACGACGTGGCGCTGAACTGCCCTGACGGCTATCTCTGCGCTGCATCATGATAATTCCTCCATGCTCAGTTGCGATACCGCAATTTCTTTATAGGTTTCAGAAGATTTCATCAATTCCTCGTGCGTGCCTTTGCCAACGATCCTGCCCTGCTCGAGCACAATGATCTGCTCGGCGTGCATCACGCTAGCAACACGCTGGGTGACGACCAGCACGGTGCTGTCACCCGTTTTTTCTTTAAGTTCTTTCCGCAGCGCGGCTTCGGTTTTGAAATCGAGTGCCGAGAAGCTGTCGTCGAAGATGTAGATGGGCGGAGTGTTCACCAATGCTCGGGCAATCGAAAGGCGCTGCTTCTGCCCGCCGGAAACGTTCGTGCCGCCTTGCGAGACTTCGGCTTGAATGCCCTCTTCTTTGCCAGACACAAATTCGGTCACCTGCGCAATATTGATAGCGGAAGCAAGCATCTCTTCCGTGGCGTTTTCGTCGGCGTAGCGCAAGTTGCTCTCGATCGTGCCGGAGAAAAGCACGCCCTTTTGCGGGACGTATCCGATCTTATCCCGCAGGTCGTGCTGCGTGATCTCGCGGATATCAACGCCATCCACAAGAATCGCACCTTCTGTCACGTCATAAAAACGTGGCAGCAGATTGATAACGGTGGATTTGCCTGAGCCAGTTGAACCAATAAAAGCGGTTGTCTCACCCGGTTTAGCGATAAAGCTGACATCGTGGAGCACGTCTGCGTCGGCATCCGGGTAGTGGAAGGAGACGTTGCGGAACTCAACCTCGCCCCGGAAATCTGCCGGAAGCGCCTGTGGTTTGGCTGGGTCGGTGATGGACAGTTCTGTCTCGAGAACATCAGCGATGCGTTCCCCCGAAACCGAGGCGCGTGGCACCATGATGAACATCATCGACATAAAGAGGAAGGCCATCACGATCTGCATGGCGTATTGCATAAAGGCCATCATATCGCCGACTTGCATGGCTGCATCAGCAACTTGATGTGCACCAACCCAAATGATCGCCAGTGAAAGCACGTTCATGATTAACATCATGAGCGGCATCATCACGACCATTAAGCGGTTGATGAAGAGGCTGTTGGCGGTCAGGTCGAGATTCGCTTTTTCGAAGCGTCCTTCCTCGAAGGGCTGCATGTTAAAGGCGCGGATGACCATCATGCCCGAAAGCTGCTCGCGTGAGACGAGGTTCAGGCGGTCGGTTAGTTTCTGGATGAGCTTGAATTTCGGCAGCGCAACCGAGAATACCGTGATGATCATGCCAAGCAGAAAGATGACGGCAACGCCGATTAGCCAGGTCATCGAGGCATCTCGTCCGATAACGCGGATGATGCCGCCAATCGCCAGGATGGGTGCGTAAACGATCATGCGGATGACCATGACGGTCACTGTCTGGAGTTGGGTGATGTCGTTGGTCGAGCGCGTGATGAGCGAGGCCGTTGAGAATTTGTTGAATTCGGCGCTGGAGAAATTTTCCACTTTGTGGAAAAGATCATGGCGTAGGTCACGCGCAAGACCGGCCGCCGTGCGAGATGACGTGAAGCCAACCGCGATGGTGGCTGCGCCGGAAAGCAGCGTGAGCAGGAGCATGATGCCGCCCATGCGCAGGATATAGTCATTTTGAAGTTTTGCCGTATCCATGCCAAGCGCTTCATACTCAGATTTCAGGCTTGCTACCGCTGATTGAGCGACCATACTCTCCCCGAGCGCTTCGAACTGGGCGTCGATCTTGTCCGTTATTTGCGCTTTTTGCGCATCCGGAAGTTGGCCTAGCATGCTGAAAACATCCATGCCCGGTGGGAGCTGGGTCAAGTCGAAGCCCATCTCGCCGCCGCCCATTTGCGCGGCCATTTCGGGGTTGGCTATCGCCATCTCAATACTCGAGACGGTCAGGAGCGGTTTGGCGAAGATCTGGATCAGACGCTCGATCTTGGCGTTGCTAACGTCCTCGTTCAGAACGTAAACGGCTTCCTCTGCGAGAACAGGATATGTCTCCACATAGGTAGCAGCTTCGGGTGAGTCTGTCTCGATCAGGGTGTAGTGATCCAAAGCATCCGCTTTATCGTCGGCGCTCATGAAGATCGTCACCTTATCCATCTCTGTCGCGCGCATCGCAAGCGGAACGGCATTCTCGACGCCGCCCTGTTGGATGCCGTTATTGACGATCCGCGAGAGATAGTCCGGCAGCGCCAAATCCAGGTTTGCTTGCGCAAACAACAGGACGACTGCAGCCAGAAGTAGGGCTGTATAGGGTTTTAAGTATTTTGCCAATCGAAGCATGGCTGGTCTTTCTCCTTAAATGAAATATTTTTTGCACGTAGGGGCGGACCTATGTATCCGCCTTTTTTGCAAGCAAGGGCAGGTACGAGGGTTTGCTCTATTTTGCACTTTCTATTCTTTTCATCGCACTTCCTAAAATTTCGAAGGCTTCAGAAACTTTCTTTGCTTCTTCATCGGATAAAGCATCCGCGAGTTCATTCACCCAGCGATAGCGTTCCTCGATACCTTCTTCGATCAACGCTTTTCCTTTGGGTGAGAGTTCCACCTTTTTGGCACGGCGGTCATTCGGGTCTTCAGTGCGCAAAAGCAAATCTGCCTGTACGAGTTTGTCAACCAACTGGCTGACAGCCGCAGTGGATGTATCCATGTGCTCACTCAAGTCAGAGATGCCGCATTGCTCACGCTGATGCAGATGCATCAGCATGAAAAATTGCGGCATTGAAATCTCGCTCGCTTTCACAAAATGAGCCGAGTCGCGCATCGAGCGGTGGACGAAAGTATTCATCCATCTGCGCAGGGATTGGGGGAATTGGAGAGATTCTGTCATAGTTAAGCTGCCTTTTTAGTTAAGCGGCCTTAACTATATGCAAAGAAAGCATTTTGTCAAGTTGAAATACCCCTATTCTGATAATTTCTAACAATATTCTTATCAACCATAAAATTGCTCAGTTCACCAATAAAGATGCTTTATAATCGCAAAATCTACTTAAAAGAGAGGGCTAGATGAAGAAGTGCACCTTATTCCTAACCATCATAATCTTTATTTTTTTGTCCGCGTGTCAAAGTGCGTCAACAGAGATCCCAACACCGTTGATTGACACATCACTAACGCTGTTGCCAAGCTCAACATCTACCCCGGCTTTTACGCCACCAAACTACCCTTTATCTACCCCAACAGCTTTACCATTATCAGTACCTGAAGAAATTATCACGCTGCTTAATAAATACTTTGATACGCGCTATAAAAGTATTCAGAATTTGCATTTAGAAGATTTCAGCTCCTTCATAGCAGAAACCGACGAAGGACAAAGTTTTTGGGAAGCAGAGGAAAAGAAATTAGCCCTCGAGATTGAACATGCGCGCATATATGACTTGGCGTATCTTCAGTATGAGTTTTTTCTGGGCTATGAAGATATTCTTATTGATCAATCATCAGAAAGTGCAAAAGTTTTTGTTATCGAAGGGCATGATGTGGTTTTTGAAGTTTCGGCCCCCATCCTTTCATCGCAACGAAATATCGCTCATGAAATAGAATTAATCCAAATAGATGGGCAGTGGAAAATAAAATCTGACATCTACCAAGATTATTTATGGCGTTGGCTGAACACGACGGGAATATCTCCTGGCGAGTTAGGGGAGGCGTTGATGGTTCTGCAAGAAAAATCGACCTCGATATTTCTTCCCCATAATCTGCCGATTGAGAAAATTTCATATAATCGGCAAGGAGCAGTTGACTATGCTCATCAGTGGTCAATAGCTTCACGTCCCTATAATCCAGATTATTATGATTTCACAGAGCTGGGCGGAGATTGTACAAATTTTGTCTCACAAGCAATTTTCGAGGGCGGAGAGATTGAGATGGTTTTCGGTAGCGTTCACGATATAGGAACATCAGGTTGGTATTATTACGATATTAGCGACCGGGCTATGGCATGGACCTGGGTCGATAGCCTTTATGATTTCATCGTTGATGAGCAAGATATTTGGGGGAATAAATTAATCGGTTATGAAGTTGATGTTAAAGACGCGCTAGCCGGAGATATTATGCAATTTAACTGGGGAGCAGATAACATTTGGAATCATAGCGTCTTGATTATCTCCTCAGAAAATAATAAGCCAAATAATCTTCTTCTTGTCGCAGGACATTCCCCCGATGTTGATAATTACCCTCATACTGCGATGCTATATAGCGATGCTTTTCGTTTTATTCATATCTCCTCTAATTAAAACCCGTCATCGATGAACTCTCTCTCAAGCTAGAAGCAGAATAAAAAGATGGCGCGTGCTTTAATGGGAATGGTAAAATGGAAACTTCAAACTTGCGTTCTTTATAAATTTTTGATTTAAAAGGGAATAGCTATGCAAAAAAGAGTCCAATATATCGACATCGCCAAGGGGATCGGCATCCTGCTTGTCGTGCTCGGCCATAACGACCTGCAAGCCTACCATCCCATGCTGCATCGCTTCATTTACGCCTTCCATATGGCACTCTTTTTCTTTCTTTCGGGCATCTTCTTCAATCCCGTGCGCTCCTTCAAAGAGATTTTCACGCGCCGTTTCAATGGCCTGATGAAACCGCTTATTTTCATCATCATCTTCATCTATGGTGTGTCTGTTTTCTTTGGAAAAATGGGCTTTGCGGTAGCAGGCGGTCGTCTGCTCAAATCCCTATTTATGACCGGCCCCTACCTGAACTGGGTACAGCTTTGGTTCCTGCCCGTCCTCTTTCTCGTCAACCTTTACGCTTTTTTCTTTTATCGCGGCACCAACTTCCTTCCCAAAAACTGGATGCGTTGGATCGTGCTCCTAATCACCTTGTGGATCGGAACGCTGTGGCTGCCCTATATGTGGACCTTCGACTTCACGATCTTTGGACGTTCCTTTAGCACCTACGGCCTGCCCGCGAGCGTGGATTTGGTCTTGCTCGGCGGTTTCTACTTTATTCTCGCCCGTGAAATCTACCGTCAACTACCGGAAAGCTTTTTCACCTCGAAGATCACCTTTCTCACCTCGGCGGTAATCCTCTTCGGCATGGTTTTCACGCTCGATATCCCTGTCGATTTCAACACACGCCTCTATACATCCTGGACATTGAACACCATTGAAGCGATTGCGGGTATTATCTTCATCCTTTCTCTCTCCCGCCAAATTGAACTTTACTCTGAAAAAGCAACTCGCTTCTTTAGCTATATCGGCAGCCTGACCTTGAGCATTTTGATTTTCCACGTCCCCATTCAGGAAATGGTCAATAATAAGCTCAGTATCTATCTCGGGCAAAATGACCTGACGCTCCTCCTGGCCTTCTTGTCGGGCGTCTTTTTGCCGGTTTTTATCCACGAATTCTTTATCGCACCCAATCCCAAAGTCGGGGCGTGGTTTGGTATATCTCAGCCGAAAGCTGAGTAAAAGAAAAAGGTCTGCATCACATGCAGACCTTTTTTTGATTCTTTAGAGAGTGGCGCTTATTCGTCGCGGTTATTTTCAACCGTCCGAATGCCATTCTGTACTTGATTAAGCAGCTTCCCGAGTTCATTCTCCACGCGAATAAGCGTTTCGATGACATAGTTATCTGCATCGGCGCGAGTGGCTTCGGCATCAGCACGTGCCTGGCTAAGAACTTGTTCAGCACGGCGGGTCGCTTCCTGCGTGACGATATCTTTTGCAATCATCTCATCTGCTTTTTCTTGCGCGATGGATGTCAGACGGTTGGCTTTCTCCTCCGCCTGCGCAACGATACGTTCACTTTGGTTGAGTAACTGCTGCGCTTTCTTCACCTCTTCGGGGATGGCGATGCGCATCTGGTCAATAATGTCCAGCATGCGATCTTCATCCACAATGACGTTGTGAGTGAAAGGCAATGCACGGCTTTCGTTGAAAAGTTCTTCGAGACGGTCAATTAGATGCAGGATGTCCATAGGCTTTCTCCAATGAAGAGGAACACCAATATTCTATCTTATTTTTCTCTGGTTTCACAAAATCAATCGCGTGGCGGCATGGGGCTATTCCGCTCTACCATGCTGCCGATCTTTTCTTTTAGCGCAAGATGCACATGTGGCGGCACCATGCTTGAGACATCACCATCCAACATGGCAATTTCTTTTACCGTTGATGATGAGATAAAAGTATGTTCCTCATGCGTAATCAGCGAAATGCTTTCTATATCGGGTGCGAGACGATGATTGGCAAGCGCCATACGAAACTCAAATTCAAAATCAGAAAAAACACGTAATCCGCGCACGATCACTTGTGCATCTGCGTCGCGGCAGGCGTCCACCGTCAGTTTGCTATATCCCGTAATGCGGATCTTTGGCTCATCGGCAAAGGCTTCTGTAACCAACGCAATCCGTTCTTCCGGTGTAAAGAGCAGCGATTTGAGCGGCTTATCGTAAACCGCAATAATCAGTTCGTCGAAAAGGCGGACGGCCCGTCGGGCAATATCAATATGTCCATAGTGGATCGGGTCAAAACTGCCAGGGAAAAAGGCGCGTACCATTAACTAATATCTCCTTTGGCGTTGCCCCAAAAACGATCCAAGGCTTCGCCGAGCAGTTGATGTTCTTCTTTTTCAAGGTTGGCATCTTCGGCAAAAAGGGCTTGAGCACGTTCACGCGCATTTTCGATCAATTCGATGTCGGTCAGGCTTGCCATGCGTAGCGTGGAGCCATAACCGGATTGGCGTGTCCCGATAAATTCGCCAGGGCCGCGTTGTTGCAGATCTTTCTCAGCCAGTACGAAGCCATCGTTGCTCTCAGCCATTGCGAGTAGACGCTCGTTCTCAGTGTTGTCATCTCCGCTGGGAATCAGCAGACAATAGGATTTCTCCATACCACGCCCGACACGCCCGCGGAGTTGATGCAGTTGCGCGAGACCGAAACGATCTGCCCCCTCGATCAGCATCACAGTCGCGTTCGGGACATCCACGCCAACTTCGACGACGGTCGTTGCGACGAGAATATCGTATTCCTTGTTGCGAAATTTCTCCATCACTTCGTCTTTTTCGGCGGGTTTCATCCGTCCATGCAAAAGACCAAGATTGAGTTTGCGGAAAACTTCTTCCTGTAGCGATGCGTGCTCGTCGACAGCCGCGCGCGCTTCGATCTTTTCGCTCTCTTCAACCAACGGGTAGACGATGAAGGCTTGACGTCCATCCAAGACTTGCGCGCGGATCATCGTATAGGCACGCTCTCGCTCACGTGGGCGTAAGACATGCGTCTCGATCTCCTGGCGTCCTTCCGGCATTTCATCCATGATCGAGATGTCAAGATCCCCGTGCAGGGTCAATGCTAACGAACGCGGGATCGGGGTGGCGGTCATCACCAGCAGGTGCAGATTCTCGCCTTTATCACGCAGGGCAGCACGCTGCTCTACACCAAAGCGATGTTGCTCGTCGATGATGGCAAGCTGCAAATCCGCAAATTGGACAGGGGCCTCGATCAATGCATGTGTCCCGACGATGACTTTGATGCTGCCATCTGCCAGACCCGTGCGAATTTCTTCCTTTTCAGATTCTGGCGTGTCACCTACCAGTAAACGGATCTGATTTTCATCGAGCGTATTCCCACCATTGGTGAGCATTTTGCTGATGCTGCGATAATGCTGTTCTGCCAAAATGCTGGTTGGTGCCATAATCGCTGCTTGGGCATTGGCATGTGTGATGATGTCTGTTGCCATCGCTGCGACAACGGTCTTGCCCGAACCAACATCGCCTTGCAACAGACGGTTCATTGGGCGACCGGAGCCGACATCCATAACGATATCGGAGATGGCTTTTTGCTGTACGTTCGTTAGAGCGAAAGGCAGCATACCCACGCGGGCTTGCAGCCATTCGTCGGGGACATCGAAGATGCGTGCCGTGACCGATTGCCAATCCCGTTTTTGGCGCAGTACGCCCATTTGCAGGAAGAAAATCTCGTCAAAGGCGAGCCGTTTGCGTGCCAGACGGAGCTGTTCTTGCGAATTCGGGAAATGGACTTGCATCAGCGCGGAGCTTAGGCTGGGTAAATTCGCGGCAGTACGCACACTTTCGGGCAGGTGGTCTACTAATTTTGGTGCCCAGTAAGTGATTACCTGATTCATGAGCTTGCGCAACCACTTTTGCGTGATCTTCGCTGTTAACGCATAGATCGGTACGATGCGGTTGGTGTGCAGGCTTTCAGTTTCGACCATTTCCCAGTCGGGGCTGTTCATCACCAGCCGACCCAGATATTGATCGATCTTGCCGGAGACCGAGATCGCCAAGCCTTGTTTGAAGCGATTGGTGAGCCAAGGTTGGTTGAACCAACTCAGGCGCAGCGCGCCGGTTCCGTCGTTAATGATGACTTCGGTGATATGCGATTTTCCCCCGCGAATGGGGCGGCCTGTCACACTTTGCACGGTGCCAATGACGGTGACTTGCTCGCCATACCAGAGCGATTTGATCGGTTTCAATTGGCTGTAATCATCGTAGCGGCGCGGGTAGTTGTAAAGCATATCGCCGAGCGTGTATAAGCCCAACTGTTCGAGCGTTTTTGCGTTGCGCGGACCAATGCCTTGCAAGACAGTTAAGGATGCATTTAAGGCGACAGGGGTCTGACTGGTTTGTGCCCCGGGTGTGGATTCGGAACGGGGACGCGCGGGACGATGAGCTTGCTCCCGCTTGGGAGCATCTTCCTGTGGAGGGGCGGGCGCGGCAGATTCTGGCTGAGGGGCAACTTCCGTTTGTGGCGCGGAAGCAGGTTCAGGGTGAGTCTGACGCGGTTTTTCATCCCCATCTTCAAGATATTCTTTTTTGATTCGGTTCCAAACCCCTTTGAGAGTCTCTTTTCGTGAATCCGGACTAAGACGGCTGTAATCGCGCAATCGCCCCGCGACAACTTGAATGATCTCTTCAGAGAGACCGTCGTTGCGGGCGTCGTTTTCCCAGTAGTCCAGCATTTTTGCGAGACCGCCGATGATGGCGCTATCGTTGTATCCGTTTTCCGCTTCCAGGCGAAAGAATTTTCGTAGTTTTTCTATAGATGACTGCATAGGGTTATTTTATCATGGGGTTGTCTTATTGTAGGGGCGGGGTCGCGCGGGCCCTACAATTTTACCGCCGCGAAACCCAACCCGTTGGGGCCGAGATGCGCGCCGATGGCGGGGGTGATATTGAGCACCAGCGGCGGGCTGGGCAGATTGGGGGCGAGATCGGCGAGACACTGGCGGGCGCGCTCTTCAGCATTGGTGTGCAATATGGCAAGTTTTTCGAATTTGCCAACTTCGCGCAGTATTTCAAGGATACGTTTATTTGCTACGCGTGTGGTGCGCACCGCGCCGATATTGTCGACTTTGCCGTACGCTAGTTCGATCATCGGTTTGAGATTGAGCAAACTTCCAACGCGCGCCTTTACCCATGAGACACGTCCACTGCGGTACAGATACTCGAGGGTATCCAATACCGCAATCACTTTGATGCGTTTTTGCAGGTTGTCGAGTAAATGGGGAATATCCTCGGCAGGCATCCCTTTTGCGGCGGCTTCTGCTGCGGCAAGCACCTGAAAACCACATCCCAGACTAAGTTGCTGGCTATCAAATACAAGGACGCGGTCTCCAAAGTTTTCGGCTGCGACATGTGCCGCGTTGAAGATGCCACTCAAACTCGATGCGGCATGGATGGAGATGATCTTTTTTGCGCCTGCGCTGAGTAGCTTCTCGTAGCGTTCCATGAAACTGCCCGCTGAAGGAGCAGCGGTTGTGGCGGGTATTTTCATCGTTGGCATACGAGCATAGAACTCTTCACGGGTAATGCTTTCACCGTCCACATAGCTTTTTTCGTCAACATAGAGCGTGATGGGGACAACTTCGATCTGGTATTCATCACGTAAATTTTGTGGGATGTCGGCAGTGCTGTCGGTGACCAGGCCTATTTTCATGGGGCATTCTTTCTTTTATTTGCAATGATTCTGTGTATAAAAATCCCGCGACCATCAATGGATAGACGCGGGATTCATGCAAATCGGGTTAGGTTTATTCAATCGCTAAAATGAGCTGATAATGCGGTTGTCCGCCATCCTGCATTTCGACTTCTTGATCGGGATATTTCTCCTGGACAACATCCGCCACGCGGTTGGCTTCTGAACGGGAGTAGTCAGCGCCAACGAACATGGTAATCAACTCATAGTCTTCCACATCCGCTTTTTCGAGCAGACTCAGGGTGGCTTCTTCGACAGAGGAGGCTGCCAAAACCAGCTTGCCATCGAGCAGAGCGATGACTTGACCGGTCTCAACATTGACTCCATCAATCTCAACGGTGCGCGTGGCTGTGGTGATTTCACCGGTACGCACGTCCCCGATACTTGTTTCCATTTTCTTGGCAACTGCTTCCAACTCCCCTTCGGGGTTATGCATCAGCATCGCCGCCAAGCCTTGCGGCACAGTGCGGCTGGGCACAACGTAGACCTCTTTCACGGTCACTTCTTTGGCGGCTTGGGCCGCAAGAATAATATTCTTGTTATTCGGTAGGATGATGACCTTATCGGTGGGAAGATTCTCGAAAGCAGCCAAAAGCTCCTGCGTGCTGGGATTCATCGTCTGCCCGCCTTCGACGATAGCAGCCACGCCCAAACTGGCGAAGATGCGTGAGATGCCAGGCCCCGGTGAAACGGTAACAATCGCAATCTCGCCCGGATCAATATTGGTCAGTTCAAGGCGGTCATAGTCAGATTTTTGGTTGAGTTCATCCATCTGGGCGAGCAGGTTTTCCATCGCCACGTTGGTGATGGTGCCCAAGCCCATGATGTAATCAATCGGCAAATAGCGGTTTTCGAGCGGAACATGGATGTGCATACGGTACATCCCGTCGCCCTCGCCAACCTGAATGGAGGTGCCCATCTCTTCGAGGGCATCGTAGAAGGGGCGTAATGCCAGTTCGTTTTCGGGATAGAAATCGACGACCACTTCCCAGTCCTGTCCTTCTTCAACGGCACCCATCGCTTCTTCCATTTCGAGGGCAGCCATCGGCTGAATCATGATCGTAGGTGTATCAAGCGGCTCGCCGTAGATATAGCGCAGCATCCCTTCGAGAATGAAGTAGAGGCCTTTGCCGCCAGAATCGACAACCCCTGCCTGTTTGAGCACCGGTAAAAGTTCAGGGGTGTGTTCAACGGATACATCTGCCGCTGCAAGTATGATCTCTAGCATTTCGATCGGATCTTCGGTCTTTTCGAGGGCAGCTTCTGCTGCGATCGCCATATCTTTGCTTACGGTCAGGATCGTCCCTTCAACGGGGCGGACAACCCCTTTGTAGGCGGTATCTCTGGCATCGGCAAATGCCCGGGCCATATTTGCAGCAGTTAGGACCTCAGCACCTTCCAGTCCACGAGCGATGCCGCGCCAAATTTGCGAAAGGATCACGCCGGAGTTGCCACGTGCGCCCATCAACGCGCCCTGTGAAACGGCAGCAGCCATATCCCCAACTTTATGGTGACCGAGGTCTTTGATCTCATCATATGCGGATTGCATTGTCAGCACCATATTGGTACCTGTATCCCCATCGGGGACGGGGAAGACGTTTAACGCATTCACGGACTGTTGGTTGGTGCGTAACCAGGTTAAACCGGCTTCGACCAGTCTTTTGTAGGCTTGCCCATCAAAAGGCATTTTTTGCATTTCTGCAACTCTTTGTGCGCGAGCCGCTGTTACTTCTTCACTCATAAAAACTCCCGAAAATAAAATAATTGCGATTTTCCCAGACCCGAAAGGTTTTTCTGTGGTGCTGGGTGAAAAAGGTGGCTAAAAAATAGCGATGCCTTTTTGAAAAGGCATCGTTTAGAAACCTTTCGGGTCTCTTTTAACTAATCATCGTCATTAACGCGCAAGCCCGCTACATGCACATCAATGCTATTCACCTTTAAGCCTAATGCTTTTTCAACATTAAAGCGGACGGTGTTGGCAACACTGGTTGCCACCGAAGTAATACGCGTACCGTATTGAACGATTACATAAATATCGATGTCGATCTTGTTGCCGTCATAATGAACGGAAACACCGCGATTGGGATCGCGTGTGATCGTCTGCGCCAAACCGGCGGCCACATTTTTCGCAGCCAGGCCTACAACGCCGTAGGAACGCAGGGTGGCGTGATATGCAATTGTGGCGACTGCATCTGGTGAAACATGAATGCTGCCCAATGAAGTTTGTTCTTCGCTCATAGTTATTCCTTTACTCTATGTATTAACCAATTCTCTTGTAGAAGGATACGATTTATGGTAGAATGCCTCGCTTTGGGCAGGAAGCCCAAAATCAGGTATTATCTGCTCATGTGAAAGGATTTCTAAAGATGGCTGTATGCGCTCACTGCAATAAGAAAACGACTTTTGGTAATAATCGCTCCTTCTCCATGAAGGCGACCAAACGAACCTTTAAACCAAACCTGCAAAAGGTTACGCTGTACGAAAACGGGAAAAAGGTTAAGAAAGTCCTCTGCGCCAAGTGTATCAAAACTTTGGCAAAAACTGCTTAAGTTATACGTTTTAACTTTTCTGCAAAGATCACGGCACATGCCGTGATTTTTTGTTTTAAAGTTCTCTGAATGCTTTCGCTGAATTTCAATCCAGCGAATTGATAAAGATCGATGATTGAAAATACTTAATCAAGAATAGCGGATCGTAGCGCTTGCACGCCCGCCGCAATCCCTTGTGGATGATTAAAGACTGCGCTTCCGGCGACGAAAGCATCCGCGCCCGCGCGCTGGACTTTTGGCAGGGTCTGCTCCGAGATGCCGCCATCCACCTCCAGCCAGGCGGGCGAGTTAATTGCATCCAGCATCGAGCGGATTTCCCTTATCTTGGCAAGCTGCGACTCGATAAACTTCTGTCCGCCAAAGCCGGGATTGACCGTCATCACGAGCACCAAGTCTACCATGTGAATGATCTCCTTCAAGACCACCGCTGGCGTGGACGGGTTCAATACCACTCCGGGCTTCACGCCGAGATCGTTGATCTGCTGAATCGTACGGTGCAAATGCGGACAAGTCTCCACATGCACAGTCAGCCGAGATGCGCCAGCCTTGGCAAAGGCTTCGAGCATATTCTCAGGCGTCTCAATCATCAGATGTACATCCAATGGCAGGGAGGTCGCCGCGCGGCAGGCTTTGATGACCAACGGGCCAATGGTGATATTCGGGACAAATTGTCCGTCCATCACATCGCAATGGATCCAGTCTGCACCGGCTTCTTCGCAGGCAGCAATATCCGCGCCGAGGGTACGGAAGTCGGCGGAAAGGATCGAGGGGGCAATTACGGGTGTGTTAGGCATAGGATTAAAAGGAAAACGATTTTTTATGATTCCGCGAGAAGCATGCTTTTGCGACGAAGCGGTCTCACGATTTATAAGATGGCTTCGTCAGGCTAACGCCCTCCTCACAAAGTCGGTTTTTAACGTGGCGGATTATAGATGAAGTAAACCCACATCCAAAAAGGGATAAGACCGCCTGCCATCAGCAGAGCCAGTAATCCCAGCCCGACGGAGCCCCAGTCGATGTTGACGGGTTCGTGCTGCACGGGCGTGGGGGGCGGTGTCGGGGTGTAGCCTTGAGAGTATTGTTGCGTTGGTGGGGCGTAATTCTGCGTTGGGACGGGCGGGGGTGTCGGAGTCCGCTCGACGACGGCGGGCTGCTGATAAGCGGAAGCAGGTTCCGGGGCTGGGATGTAGCTCTGCGGAGGGGGGCTTTGTAGCACCTGGGAAATGGGACGAGATATGGGCACGGAAACCGCCTGAGATGACGGGTCCGCTTCGCGCATTCCGAAATTCTCCAGCACACGTCCTAATTGATCGGCGGTGCGGTAGCGGCGCGCGGGCTCTTTCGCCAATACTTTGGCGACGATCTGTTCAAGGGCGGGAGAGATGCCGGGTACATATTCGCTCAAGGGCACGGGGATTTGGGTCAGGTGCAGGCGAGCGAGTTCTTCGGGGGTCTTGGCAAGGAAGGGCAGCGTGCCGGTCAGCAATTCGTAGAGAATGATGCCGAGCGAGTAAACATCCGAGGCGGGCGAGGGCGCTGCACCAGTCGCCTGTTCAGGCGAGAAGTATTGCGGCGAACCCCAGACTACGTCGCTGTATTCGTCATGTTTGATGCTCGAGAGCGCACGCGCGATCCCGAAATCGGTCACCTTCAGGCGTTTGTCGTGGGTGACGAGCATGTTGTGCGGCTTGACATCGCAATGTACCAACCCGGCACGGTGAGCGTAGCCAATGCCCGCGCAAGCCTGTGTCATCAGATGGATGGTATCGCGCACAGAGACACGCCCACGTCTGCGGATGAGGGTCTTCATATCCGAGCCGGGGATGTATTCCATGACGATAAAGAGTTTGCCGACATCGTAGCCGAAGTCGTGGACGGTGACAATATTCGGGTGCGAAAGGTTTGCCGCAGCACGTGCCTCCTGCCGGAAACGCTCGCGGAACTCGTCGTTGTCCGAGTAGTCGTCACGTAGGAGTTTGATCGCCACATCACGCTCGAGCATTTTGTCGCGCGCGCGGTAGACGGTCGCCATCCCGCCGTCGCCCTGACGTTCGAGAAGTTGATATCGGTCGTTAAGTAATTTGCCTTGTACCATCGTAGCTGAATTATAACGTAGATGAGACCTGCATTGCACTTCTTGCTTCTTCTAAAATCTTACTTCTAAAGTCTAACCTCTACAGTATAATTCTGCCATGTCTGTACTTACTGGAAAAAATATCCTGCTCGGTGTGACGGGATCGATTGCCGCCTACAAGGCTGCTGATCTCGCCTCGAAGCTGACACAAGCCGAAGCGCGCGTGGACATTATCTTGACGCGTGCTGCCGAAGAGTTTATTCCCCCGATCACCTTCCAATCACTAACCGGTCGAAAAGCATTTACCGATACCGATCTTTGGGGCGGCGAAGCGCATATCCTGCACGTTGGGCTTGGGCACGCTGCCGATTTACTCGTCATCGCACCTTGCACTGCGAATACGCTTGCGAAGCTCGCTCACGGACAATCAAATGATCTGCTCAGCATCACGGCGTTGGCAGCGCAGTGCCCGATCATGGTTGCGCCCGCAATGGATGTGGGCATGTACGAACATCCTGCCACGCAGGAGAATGTGCGCATTCTGCGCGAACGCGGTGTCTATATCGCTGGGCCTGCCGAGGGACGCATGGCGTCTGGTCTTGTTGGGCGTGGACGGATGCTGGAGCCTGCCGAGTTGCTTGGGCATATCCGCGTAGTTGTGGGACGTCAAACGGGCAAGCTGGTTGGTAGGAAAATTGTCGTCACCGCTGGCGGGACGCAGGAGGCAATTGACCCTGTCCGCTTCATTACGAATCGTTCATCGGGGAAACAGGGCTACGCCGTTGCACAAGCCGCGCTGGACGCAGGGGCGGATGTGACTCTCATTACGACACCGACGGCGTTGACCGTGCCTGTCGGAGCAAACCCCGTCGCAGTGCACAGTGCACAGGAGATGCTCGAAGCTGTGCTGGCCGAATCGGTGGGTGCGGATGCGCTTATCATGGCGGCGGCGGTGGCGGATTTTCGTCCGGCAAATGTGGCGGGAAACAAGCTCAAAAAACGGGACGGGATTCCGCAGATCATGCTTGAAGCGGCACCGGATATTTTGAGTACGGTGGCAAGCCTAAAGTCGGGAGTGAATCGTCCGCACCTTGTGGTAGGATTCGCCGCAGAAAGCCGCGATCTTTTGGCGAACGCATCCGAGAAAATGCTATCCAAAAAATTGGATATGATCGTGGCAAATGACATCTCAGCGACGGATGCTGGTTTTGATGTAGAAGAAAATCGTGTGACATTGCTTACGCCAGATGGTCAACAGGAAAAGCTATCATTACGCAGTAAATTTGCTGTGTCTGAAAAAATTATTGTTAAACTTGCAGGGTTGTTGGAGAAATAAATGCGCGCATTGGTAATATCTGATATTCATGCGAATTACTCGGCTCTCGAAGCGGTACTTGAAGATGCCAGGGGTGAGTTCGATGCAGTTTGGTGCCTCGGCGACGTGGTCGGGTATGGGCCTGATCCGAATGCTTGTGTGGAGTTGTTGAGTGAACAGCCCAATCTGCTTTGCGTTTTGGGCAATCATGATGTTGCCGCGTTGGGACGGATGCCGCTCGAATCGTTTAACGGGGATGCGCGTCGCTCGTTGATTTGGCAGGAGCGTGTTCTTTCTGCGGATAGTATGGCCTTTTTGGAAACATTGCCGCAGGAGACACAAGGAAGCGAACATGTGACGCTGGTGCACGGTAGTCCGCGTGATCCGGTTTGGGAATATATCTTGAATACGCTGGCAGCACGTTTGAATTTTGAAGCTTTTTCTACGGATTTTTGCTTTGTTGGACATACACACGTGCAGAGCATGTTCCGTCTGGATCAGAAAAAGGATCGTGTAATGCTGGATATTCCGCGCATGGGGCAGGCTATTGAGCTGAGTGGACGGGCGATCTTGAATCCCGGCTCGGTCGGGCAACCCCGTGACCGTGACCCGCGGGCAGCGTATGCGCTTTTCGACACCGAAGCGCTGACATGGGAACCGCAGCGAGTCGAATATGATATTGAAGCGGTGCAGGCACGCATTCGCGAGTCCAAGTTGCCGGAGAAACATGCGCTGAGATTGGCAGAAGGTTGGTAGAAATTTCAATCCCCCGACAAGTTGTTGGGGGATTTTTGTATCTGTGAAAACCCGTTGGAACTTTTTTGCATCAAAGGGCGTCTTTGTTGTACACTGAGAAGAGAGATGTAATTCATTTACATCGTCTAAAAAAGGAGAAAAATCATGAAACGCTATTGGATTGTTCTTATTGCTGTACTCGTACTGCTCACCAGTTGCGGAAGCGCGCCGCAAAGTCTAAGTACCGCTGATTACGCTATGGAAGAAAGCTTTGCCGCCGGCGCGCCGATGGAAATGGAAGCCTACGCCGAACCTATGATGGATGATATGGATGGAAATGCCGTACGTTCTACATCATCTGGTGTAGAGCCAGCTCAACAAGAACGTCTGGTGATCAAGAACGCCGACTTGAGCATCACCGTGGATGACCCCGAAGAGATCATGAACAAAATCGCCTATCTGGCAGACTCGCTTGGCGGGCATGTCATCTCATCCAACACCTACCAGACCTATGCCAATAACGGTGTCCGTATCCCCGAAGGGACAATTACCATCCGCGTGCCATCCGAAAAACTGACTGATGCCCTCGAGCGTATCAAAGAGGATGCTGCCGAAGTCGAGAACGAAAATGTTTCGGGTGAAGATGTTACAGATCAATACGTTGATCTCCAGTCGCGGCTTAAGGCGAAAAAAGCTGCGGAGGAGAAGCTGCTTGAGATCATGAACCAAGCCGAAACCACGGAAGATACGCTTAACGTCTATGCTCAATTGCAAGTCATCCAGAGCGACATCGAAGTTCTCACCGGGCAGATCAACTATTACGAACGTTCTGCTGCGATGTCCTCGATCACCGTGCGCGTTATCGCCACCGAGAAAGCCCAGCCCATCGAGATCGGTGGTTGGAAACTTGGCGACACCGCCAGCGAAGCCGTCCAGGATCTGATCGATTACATGCAAGGTTTTGTCCAATTCCTGCTGCGTTTTATCATCTTCATCCTGCCGGTGCTCATCACGCTTGCACTGCCCTTCTATCTCGTTTTCATCGGTGTGCGCGCACTGGTGCGCCGCAGCCGTGCAAAGAAAGCTGCCAAAGCCCAAGAAGAAAAGTAATTCCAGTCTCTGAGCGAAGAGAAGTGCGGCTCTTGTGAACCCGTCCTTCGACTGCGCTCCGCTCAGGAACTTATCAAAAAGAGGAAAGAGGCCCAAACTTCTTTCCTCTTTCTGCTTTTGTTATATAATCCTCGCCATGCAAACACTCGTCCACAACGCACAAGAACTTTTCGGCATCCAGATCAATAATGTCCAATTTCAGATGATCGCAACCTACGAACGCGAGTTGATGATCTGGAACGAAAAAATCAGCCTAACCGCCATCCGCGATGAGGCGGGCATCCGTACCAAACATTTTCTGGATTCATTCTCTTGCGTACAAGCCTGGCAGGATAAAGCGCCGCAAACGCTCGTGGACGTTGGGTCTGGTGCCGGTTTCCCGGGCATCCCCCTGAAAATACTTTATCCCCGTTTAAAGCTGACTATTGTCGAATCGGTCGGCAAAAAAGCGGATTTCTGCCGCCACATCGTTGATACCCTTAAACTTGATGATGTGAACGTCATCCAAACGCGTGCCGAAAAGTTGGGGCAAATGCCCAAATATCGTGAATCCTTTGATTGGGCCGTCGCCCGCGCCGTGGCACAACTCCCCGTCCTGAGCGAATATCTGCTGCCGCTGGTCAAAGTTGGTGGTGTGATGCTCGCTCAAAAAGGCGAACGCGGCCCATCTGAAAGCCACGCCGCCGAAAACGCGCTGCGCATCCTCGGTGGGCATCTGCGCCAGATGATCCCCATCACCTTGCCGGGCGTGGTCGAAGAACGCTATCTCGTCGTCGTCGACAAAGTCGGCGCAACCCCACCCCAATATCCGCGCCACGAAGGGACACCGGCGAAGAAGCCCTTGTAGGCTTCAGATGAGTAGAGACCAGAGAAAAGAAAAACGGCTGAAAAGCCGTTTTCTTGCATAGGGCCAGTTGAATTACAGAGTACATTTTTATAAAGCAAAGCCCGAAAAAACAAACAAGCTATAATCAATTCACGTTTTGTAGGTAGAGAGGAAGAAGGAGATATTTTATGTCACTTGTTTTTATGCAGTATAGCGACTTTTTCATTAGAATGCTGCTCGCAGCAGTCTTGGGCGGGTTGATCGGATTCGAGAGAGATATTCACGGTCGTGCGGCAGGCTTACGTACACATTTATTGGTCAGTTTGGGGGCGGCGGTTTTCACGATCTTGTCTGAACTCATCTCCCAAACATCCAGCGCCCCCGGTTTCCCGGCAGACCCGGCACGCATCGGCGCTCAGATCGTCAGCGGGATCGGTTTCCTCGGTGCCGGTGTGATTGTCAAAGAGGGCGCGAATGTGCGCGGACTAACAACCGCCGCCTGCTTATGGGGCGCAGCCGCCATCGGAATGGCATCAGGGAGTGGTCATTACGAGATCGCAATTGTGACCACAGTCATTTCTCTGACCAGTCTTATCTTTCTGAAATTTATGGAGCGTTATTATCCCAGAGATACCTATCGAATATTGAGCGTCCGAACGCCGATTGAAGTGGAAGCCTCTCAAATCATCGAAATCGTCAAGGATAAGCGTATCAAGGTTTTGAGTTGCGATATTGAAAAGAATTATGAGACGAGAACCTCGCTGACCAAGCTATCCATTCGGCTGCATTATCGGGGCGTTACCGACAAACTGGCACATGGCATTATCAATTCACTGGAAGATTCTTCGCTGGACCTGAAAGCTGTCAACTGGGAGAATTTGTAGCCTTGGCACAAGTACATAGCGCGTAAAGGAAAGAAAGACGGAAAAGGAGTTTCTGATGACAGAAAATAAAGCGCAGATCGTTTACTTCTCGCATGGCGGTGGGCCGCTCCCCATTTTGGGAGACCCCGGGCATCAGCAAATGGTCGAGTTTATGACCGCCTTACCCAAGCAACTCAGAAAACCGGATGCAATTCTGGTCATCAGCGCACATTGGGAAGAAAAGGAAGCCACCCTCTTGGGCGCAAGCAATCCGCCCTTGTTTTATGATTACTACGGCTTTCCTCAAGAAGCTTACGAGATTGCTTATCCCGCCCCCGGGCAGCCCGCTCTCGCAGAGAGAGTAATGGCTCTCTTGAAAAAAAATGATATTCCGAGCCGTATTGAAACCGAGCGTGGATTTGATCACGGGGTTTTCATCCCACTCAAACTGATGTACCCGGATGCCGACATTCCCGTTGTTCAGCTTTCGCTTTTACGCGGGCTGGATGCTGCGAGCCATATCACTTTAGGGAATGCCTTGCGTGAACTGTTGCAAGAAAATATTCTAATCGTCGGTTCTGGATTCTCCTTCCACAACCAGAGCGCCTTTTTTAACAGTAAACCCGGCGTGCCGGACCCAGCCAACGAAGCTTTTCAGGATTGGTTAATTGAGACTTGCAGCACTTCATTGTCGCAGACAGAACGCGAAGAGCGGTTGATTGAATGGGAGAAAGCCCCGGCTGCTCGTTATTGTCATCCGCGTGAAGAGCATTTATTACCCTTGCACGTTTGTGTTGGGATGGCAAAATCTCCCGCCAAAGTTGTTTTTGACGATCAAATTTTAGGCAAGCGTGGGGTGGCGTTTTTATGGTAAGTGTATATCTCTGATAAAAAGAAAAACGGCTTTTTCAGCCGTTTTTTTATCTCTACTCTCTATTCTCTTCTATCTGAACTTTTTCTCCATCCACCGAAGGGATCGGTGGCAGCAGGCTCAACTCTTCCGGTTTGACATCGCTATCAAAGAAACCTGCCAGCCCCCAAATCCCGGCCGCAGCTTGTAAGAGAGCCAAGATGCCTAGCGGGATGGCGATCACTGTCAAACCGACCACCATCCACGTGTCGGTCTCATCCCATCGGTAGCTTGTGTCAAAATATGAACTTGCCGCAACGGCTAGGATGATGCCAAACAAGGTCGCCAGCGGAAAAAGGCAGCCAATGCTCGTTCCGCAAGTTAGGCATCCAATGACGCCTTTTTCTTTTTTTGCATATTTCATTTACTATTCCGTAATAGAGCTATGAGTGAAAGTTACATTATAGCGTAGCATTTATTTTATTGATATTTTTTTCACTAGCTTTTTCATTTCTAAGTATAAGTACATTTTCAGGAGATCGTACAAGGCTAAAGTATAAAAAGAAAAACAATGGGGCGAGTTGAAGAAGAAGTCTTGGCGTTGCTGTAGATAAATGCCAGGCTAGCTCGCGTGGTGTTAGTAGGAATATCATGTAGTATCCTACGATTTGTAAAAACAAAGTTATCATAATTACTTTAAGAGCAGGAATTTGATCTTTTTCAATCTTTATCTTCATGATGATGCTATAGAGAATGAGGGGAACCCAATTCCCCCAGCCAAGAAAACTTTGCGCAAAAGACTCCAAGATTGCTCGATGGCGTTTTATATCAATGATCTGTTTCCATTGCTGGCTTGGGTCGATGAACAGGTCATTAGCCGGAGCTAAACTTAGCTTGAAAAAGATTAATAATATGGTAGGTAAAAACAAACCTAGGAGGTACCAAGGCAAATTGTTAGACATATCTTTGTAATACACAATAAGCAAGGCCAGCGAAGTGGTTAGCATAAACAGAATGCCTTCATTCTTCGTCCATGCTGCTAGGCCACTTGTGAGACCAGCTAAGACTAAAAGCTTTTTCCTTTTTTTTGTTCCCTTTAGATAAAATAAAAGAGCAGTGGCTAACATAAAGAAAGATAATGGAATGTCTGCCATTTGCGCCGTCCCCATTCTAATAAAATCCGTCACTATAAGAAGGGAACCGAGTGCTAAAACAGCTTGTCCTCGTGTTTTTGTGGCCATGATACCGCTAAATAGAAGACCTGCGCTGCCAATAAAAAAAAGGCCTCCTGTTGCAACAGGGATAAGAATATCTTCCCTTTCAATGATGCTCCAGACAGATGCGATATTCAGCGCAATTAGGGGAGGGTAATCTGGATGAAAAACTAATAATTGAGGCGAAAAGGCACTACGCCAATCAGTGCCTGCGCGAAATATAAACCGAGCTGTTCGATTGTACATTGCCCAAGCATCCCATCCCCCATATAGATTGCGCTTAGCTAGAATAACAAAGATTGTTAATGCCAAAGCGACAATACTAATTGTAATAATTAGCCAAAGAAAATCCATCCATGAAAATGAGCTAAGCTTTTTCCAGAAGTAATGGTGTGTTTTTCTTTTTCTTCGATATGGTACAAGAAGAAGGGGGATGAGAATGAAGATTAATAATAGCTGAAGTACAAGATAGCCCTTTTGTGAAGGCATGATATGCAAGTATATAAAAAAAAGTAATGCATTGATGCCTATGCCAACACCTATCCCTAATATTAACTGAATCCCCCACATTGTTGTTGTTTCATCTTTCCAAAGTAAAAAAACAACTAATATACCCAAAAAGACAGGGATACCTAAAAACAGAAGATTCTGCATTATTTAATCCGTTTAGCCAAGTATAAATTAAAACCATAGGATGAAACTTCGTATGATTTTCCTTTTTGTTCAAGCCACATTTTAATTTTTTTTTCTGTCATATTAATTAATACCCAGTCATATTGATCCCCTTGTTTCACAATCACAGGAGCCATAACAAACTGGGTCATTATATATTCCGCTTCCGTATTTCCTCCCTGAGCAGTTACTTGACTTGTATAAGAGTCATCAATGTAACCAAGTATACTCGTTTCAAAAGGTAAATCTTCTTTAACAGGCTTAAAATGATTTTCCCAAGTTGATATTAATGCGGTGTAAGTTTTAGCAGAGGGAACCCTCTCAGGGATAAGTTCAGTGAGACCGCTAAAAATTGTGAATATGAGCCAAAGTAATGCGAACTTTCTTAAATGATGAAGAGCTTTATATCGGTTTTGCTTAAGCGCATTAAAAAGCCTATATATTGTTTTTAGCATAAAACATCTTTTTATGTTCTATAACCCAATCGAAGAGCATCTTAATGCCCGTTTCTACATTAATCTTCGGTTGCCAGTTCAGGTCATTCATCGCGGCGCGTACATCGGCGTAGAAGACGCGCTGGTCGCCGGGACGCCAGTCGTCGCGTGCGACGGGGATTTTGCGCCCAAGCAGTTCCTCGAGCATCGGGAAGAACTCGGCATAGACCGAGATGACGTTCTCTGCGCCACCGCCCACGTTATAGACCTTGCCTGCGACATTATCAATGCGCGTAATCGCCGCATCGTAGGCATCCAGCAGGTCATCGACATGCAGCACATCGCGCACCTGTTTCCCGTCACCGTAGATGGTGATCGGCTTGCCCGTGACGGCCGCGATCATAAACCACGCCAGCCAGCCCTGATCTTCCACGCCGAACTGTCTCGGCCCATAAATGCAGGATTGGCGTAGCACGACCGAGCGCAGCCCGTAGATGCGCGCATAATCACGCACATATTGATCGCCTGTGCCTTTGGAGCAGCCATAGGGCGAATGGAAATCGAGCGGCTGCGCCTCGGGACATCCGTATGTCAGGCTTGCGTACTGCCAACGAGTTTCGGATTCGGCGAGGGGCACATCTTCCATCCCCCCGTAGACCTTATTTGTGGATGCGTACAAGAGAATCGGATCGCGCCCCGAAAGGCGTGCCGCTTCGACGACGTTGAAGGTGCCGAGGGCGTTGATCTCAAAATCTTCGCGTGGATTTGTGACGGAAGTTGTTACCGCGACCTGTCCAGCCAGGTGGACGATGACGTCTGCTTCTTTGGCGGTGGATGCTAGAAGGGCGGCATCCCGCACGTCGCCGGTGACAAGTTGAAAGGAGTCCGATCCGTGCGTTTCGCGCAGCCAATCCAGATTGCGCGGCGCACCTGCACGCGATAAGTTGTCATAAACGACAACGTCTTCTCCGCGTTCGAGCAGGCGGTTAACGTAATTCGATCCAATGAATCCGGCTCCGCCGGTGATGAGATATTTCATGTTTTTCTCCGAATATAGGGGCGAACGGACGTTCGTCCTTACGCAGTTTTTTTTCTGATCTCTTTCAATTTCTTATAAATCCCCGCGAGCGTTTCACCTTCGGTATTCAAACCGTAGAGCCCAACAATGCTGGTGGTGAGATAGTTGAAAAGGCGCACCATCGCGGCGACCCCGCCTGCAGCGGCAGCATTGTTCGAGAGAGTCTCGATGGAAAAGACGATGGCGGCTTCGAGGGTGCCGATCGCGCCTGGCAGGGAGGGAATGGCATTGCCGAATGCGGCGACGCCCAGCCCGAACATACCCCAAATAACGGTCGCTTGCGGAAAGAAGGCCAGAATGATGAGCATGTATTGGACGATGGCGATGACCCAGTTGAGCACGATCCAGAAGAGAAAGCGCAGGAAAAGCCAGCCATCGGTGAAGACGGAGAGACCCGCCAGCAGAGATGCAACCAACTCGCCGCCGAGCTCCTGTACTTTGGGCATACGGGATGTAAGTTTGTTGAAGAGATTCAGCGCCCAGTCCTGATTTTGAGCGGCGATGTAGAGCAGGATAACGGCGAGTAGAACGACGCCGCCGATGAGGTAACCAACTTGTGCTGAGCCTTCTGCGCCAGCGACATAGGGAACCGCGATGACGAGAATGGCTGCCGAAATGATCAAGTCGAAAATGCGCTCGACGATAATGGTCGGCAGAATTTCGGTAAATTTTAGAGGGGATTTTTGGCTGAGCAGGAAGGCGCGCCCGATCTCGCCGAGGCGGAAGGGCAGGAAGTTGTTCATAAGATAGCCTTCGCCGATGGTGATGAAGGTGTCGCGGTAGGAGGGGATGTTTCGGAGGAGCGTACACCAGACCAAGCCGCGCACCATCAGCCAGATGGCGCTGAGTATCCCCGCGATGATGATGAGAGTGTAATTGGCATTGCGCAGCTCTTTGCCGACTTCTTGGATGTTGACGGCGTTGAGTACGAGCACGATCAAGGCGATGCTGACGATCGCACCGGGTAACCAGCGTTTGGCGTTTTGGAGGAAGTTTTTCATGTTAAATATTCCACCACAGAGCACACAGAGAGCACGAAGATTTTAAAGTTTTTCTCTGTGCGCTCCGTGCTCTCTGTGGTGAATTTCTAATCATCGTCGAGCGAGAGCACTGCCATGAAGGCCGCCTGCGGGATTTCTACGTTGCCGACCATCTTCATGCGTTTCTTACCCTTTTTCTGCTTCTCGAGCAGTTTCTTCTTACGCGAAACATCGCCGCCATAGCATTTTGCGGTCACGTCTTTGCGTAATGCTTTCACGTTCGCACGGCTGATGATACGTCCCGCTGCAGAAGCTTGAATTGCCACATCGAACATTTGGCGTGGGATGGTTTTGCGTAATTTTGTGATGAGTTGCTGCCCTTTATGATAGGCCGAGTCACGATGGACGATGGTTGCCAGCGCATCGACAGGTTCGCCATTGACGAGAATTTCAAGTTTCACCAAATCATCTTTGCGATATTCAGAGAGATGATAATCGAGCGATGCATAGCCGCGCGTGCGCGACTTTAACTCGTCGAAGAAATCGACGATCAGTTCGGCGAGTGGAATTTCGTAATTCAACTGCACGCGGCTGGGGGCGGGGTACTGCTGCTCAAGGAAAGAGCCACGCCGTTTGGTGACCAATTCCATGATCGGGCCGTAATAATCGGTTGGTGTGAAAATTTCGATGCGCATCCACGGCTCGCGGATTTCATCGATGTCACCTTCATCGGGCAACTCGGCGGGGGAATCGACCATTACCGTCTTGCCATTATTCATCAACACTTCATACTCTACCGAAGGCGCGGTGAAAAGCACGTTCAGGTCATATTCGCGCTCAATGCGCTCCTGAATGATCTCCATGTGAAAGAGACCCAAAAAACCAGCGCGGAAACCAAAGCCCAAAGCTTGGGATGTTTCCGGTTCATAGACCAGGGAGGCATCGTTCAATTGTAATTTTTCAAGTCCATCCCGCAGTTCGGAATATTCTTCTGCAACAACGGGATAGATCCCGGCAAATACCATTGGTTTGGGGGTTCGGTAGCCCGGCAGCGGTTCGCTCGCGGGACCCTTGGCTTGGGTGATGGTATCCCCGACGCGGCAATCCTGGACAGTTTTAAGCCCCGTGGCGATATAGCCGACTTCACCGGCCCCGATCTTTTTCGTAACTTTCATCATTGGCGCGAAGATGCCGATCTCGACTGGCTTGATGTCGATCTTGGTCGCCATTAAGCGGAGTGTGTCGGTGGCGTTGATCTCGCCATCCACGACGCGGACGTAGGCGATAACGCCTTTGTAGGCGTCGTAATGGGTATCAAAGATCAGTGCGCGCAACGGAGCATCGGCGTCGCCTTTGGGCGGTGGGACGCGTTCAACCACCTGTTCCAGTACGGCCTGGATGTTGATGTTGTTCTTCGCTGAGATGCGTAAAATAGAATCGGCATCGCCACCGAGCAAGCTGACGATGTCTTCAGCGACTTTATCGGGATTTGCTGAAGGCAGGTCGATTTTATTGATAACGGGGATAATTTCCAAATCCGCATCGAGTGCCGAGTAGAGATTTGCCAGGGTTTGGGCTTCAATGCCCTGGGTCGCATCCACAACGAGCAGGGCGCCCTCACAGGCATTCATCGCTCTACTGACTTCGTAGCCAAAATCGACATGCCCGGGGGTGTCAATCAGGTTGAGATCGTAGGTCTGGCCGTCTTCGGCGACGTAGTCCATGTAGACGGCAGAGGCCTTGATGGTGACACCCTTTTCTTTTTCGAGATCCATATCGTCGAGCACCTGCGCAGTCATGTCGCGGTCTGCAATCGTGTTGGTGAGTTGCAACAGGCGGTCGGCGAGGGTCGATTTGCCGTGGTCGATATGGGCGATGATGGAGAAGTTACGTATATTCTTGCTCATGATTTTTTCTTTTGCCTTCACCATAGAGACACAGAGAGCACAAAGAAAACCTTTGTGTCCACAGAGAGAAAAACTTTATTTGCTTTATGTCTTCGTGGTGAACTTATTATTAGATTTTATAGCGGGGAAAGTATACCATTTTGTTGGTATTGGGGATTTGTGATTTAACGCAGACTACAAAAGTCTTCAAGACTTTTGTAGTCTGTTTTTCAATAGAGAGAAGAATACTGTTGGAACATTTTCCGGAATCAGATATCCCAAATCTCTTCTGCGGCGCGGATACCTGATAAATAAGCACCGTGAACGGTTGCTTGATAAGCACGCGATGTTGCTTCGCCTGCAAAGAACAACTTTGAATCAACGGATCTCGCCAATTCTTTGAGAGTCTTGCTGCTTGTGCCGGGCGCAAGATAAGAATATGAACCCCACGAAAATGGATCATCTGCCCAGCGCGTTATTTGCCAATCGAGCGGGTTAGGGATATTGGCTCCATAGATATTTCGCAGCGCAGCCATCGCGCTATCGACAATTTGTTGATCAGACCAGCCTTCGACTTGGCGGGCAAAGGTGGCGGCGTTGAAGCCCAGCAGGATCGGCTCGTCGGTGTAATGAGCAATATTCAACCATTCGGCCCACTCACCTTTATTCTCTCCCAGATAGCCCAGTAAATCGGCTTCTTTATCCCAGAAGATGTTGGGGAAGCGCAGGTAGAGTTTGTCGAGCAGGCCCATGCCGAGATCGCGGATGGCAGCCTGTTTTTCAGCGGGCAGGGTCGGGGAAAACTGTATATCGTCGCGCTGTAGTACACCTAACGGAACCGTGATGACGGCACGGGCGGCTTCGTAAATTCCGTTATTGGTTTGGATGCTGACGCCGCTGTCGCCATAGTCCACGCGCACGACGACTTCATCCAGTCTGATATCCAAACCTGTGGCGAGAAGGTCGATAATTTGGTCGTAGCCGTTGGGGAAGATGACATCTTCGCCGCCAAAATCTTCGCCTTCGTCGAGGGCGAAAAGTGAAAACTCGCTGATGTCGGCGGCGTACTCGTGCTCGATGATGGTGTTGAGCAGGTAAAGCACGATCTGGCGCTCTTCGGCGGAAAGCCCCTCTTCGGCGATCACGGCATCGACGATGGTTTTGAGCGAAACGTCGTCGTCGAGTTCGTTGATGGCGTCGGCGAGATATTCTTCGATAAGACCTTCGTATTCTTCAAAGGTGTTGTATTCCGCGTTGGTCAGTTCTTCGCCGCTGGCTTTGTAGATCCAGTGGTTTTCGTAGTCGGTTGCGACGGTCTTGATGCCGTTCTCTTTGGCTAGCTCGGCGATGGGATTGCCCGAAACGCCATGAATCCAGGATGCGCCCATATCCAGCGGGGCATTTTGCCATTTTCGACTGGTCCAGATGCGCCCGCCCACACGTGAGCGCGCTTCCAGAATGATGACGCTATGGCCCCATTTTTTGAGTGCTTGTGCAGCACCCAGACCCGCAATCCCTGCGCCGACGATGATGATCGTTTCATTCTCGTCGGCAATATTGACCACATCTTCTTCAGGGATATTTTCCAGTTCGCTGCAAGCGTTTAGTGCCACCGCTCCGGTTAAAAGAGCAACTATTTTAAGAAATTCTCTTCTGCTCACACAGTATCCTTTTGTTTTTTATCGGATGATATGGAACTGGAGCGCTCGTGCCCGACAGTTGAATCCGTTTAATAGAAAAATGCCGCCGAAGAGCGCATCTCGTTAAACACGGTACGACGCACTCTTCGCCAACCCCCAAGTCTTTTACGAATGTCCTAAAATGGGATGCGGTTGATAGGCTTCTTCCAGTGAAGAAACTTCATCTTCAGAGAGAACGATATCTAGTGCTGCGATGGCTTCTTCGAGATGCGCCATTTTGCTGGCCCCGATGATGGGCGCAGTGATATGGGGTTTGCTCAACATCCACGCCAGTGCGATCTGTGCATTGGTCACGCCACGTTTTTTCGCGATTTCTTCAACGCGTTCAACGATGCTGAAGTCACTCTGGCGGAAGTACATCTGATCGGCAAATTGATCGCTTTGGGCGCGGGCAGTCTCACCGCCTCCATCCCGTTTACGGTTGCCAGCCAGAAAGCCGCGTGCCAGCGGACTCCACGGGATCAGGCCAACACCTTGCTCGATACATAGCGGAATCATCTCACGTTCTTCTTCGCGGTAGACCAGATTGTAGTGGTTCTGCATGGAGACGAAGCGTGTCCAGCCGTTTGCGTCGGCCGTGTACTGCGCCTTGGCGAATTGCCAAGCATACATGGATGAAGCGCCTATATAGCGCGCTTTGCCAGCTTTGACAACGTCATGCAGCGCTTCCATCGTTTCTTCGATTGGGGTGTCATAATCCCAGCGATGGATTTGGTAGAGGTCTACATAATCCATTCCCAAGCGTTGCAGGGAGGCATCTATGCCATCCATGATGTGTTTGCGTGAAAGGCCTCCGGCATTGACTTCATCGGTCAGGTTGAAAAAGACTTTGGTCGCAACTACGACATTCTCACGCTTGACGCCAAACTCGCGGAGCATTTTTCCGGTCAGCTCTTCGCTGACGCCCAGAGAGTACATATCAGCGGTGTCAAAGAAGTTAATGCCCGCATCCAGCGCTTTTTTGACGAAAGGACGTGAGGCTTCTTCATCCAATACCCATGGACGCCATTTGGGTGTGCCGTAGGTCATCATCCCCAGACTTAGTCTTGAAACTTTCAGTCCGCTTTTTCCGAGTTTGACGTATTGCATTGTTTCTCCTTTTTCTAAAGCTTCTTGCGAAAACTTGCCATAGAATACTACCACTCGAGCGCGAATATTTGCCACGGATGGCACAGATGGACACAGATAAAAGAAAAACTGCGGAGTTTAGGCTCTCTGCAGTTTTTGTGTTTTGGCTTGTCTATTGAAAGTTTTATGAAGCTTGTTCGTCCATCGTGATTACAACTTTCCCTTGAGCGTGTCCTTCTCCAATATATTGAAGGGCTTTGGCCAGATCAGCGAAGGGATATATTTTGTCGATCTTCGGTTTTACTTTGCCGGATTCGATCAGCTCTTTCATAAAAATTAAATCTTTTTGGTTCGGTTTTGCCGATACCCCGCCCATTTTTTTATTGCCGCCTATCGACATCAATGATCCTAGCAGCATTGCGGAGAAAATTTGTTTTGCTGTGCCTCCGGCCATAACGTAAATGCCATTGGGTGTCAGGGCACGTTTATAAGCCGAGAGTGGATGATAGCCGTTCGCGGCAAAGATCAAATCATATTGTTGACCGTTTTCGGTGAAGTTTTCCTTGGTGTAATCAATCACATGGTCGGCGCCAAGCGAGCGTGCCAGCTCCAAATTTCTGGTGCTGCATACGGCGGTCACCTCTGCTTCGTAAAATTTGGCGATTTGCACGGCAAATGTGCCGACGCCGCCGGAAGCGCCATTGATCAAAACCTTTTGACCTGCTTGAATTTTGCCTTCGCCGCGTAGACCCTGTAGGGCAGTGATGGCTGCCATGGGGATAGCGGCTGTTTCTTCAAAGGATAGATTCGTTGGGTTGAGTACCAGATAACTCTCAGGGGCGATTGCGTATTCAGCAAAACCGCCACCACCACAGGATGCCAAATCCCCGAAGACTTTATCCCCGGGTTTGAATTGCTTGACGTTCTTCCCTACAGATTCAACCACACCGGATATATCTGCGCCGATCTGGGTGCTTTTGGGTTTGAAAAGCCCGGTTGCAAAGCGGACGAGAAAGATATCCGCTGTCAAGAGGTGCCAATCATACGCATTGAGGGAGGCTGCATGGATTTTTATTAGAACTTCATCTTCTTTGGGTGTGGGTTTTTCTATGTTTTTGAACTGAAGAAGGTCTGGTGAACCGTATTCTGTTTGAAGGATTGCTTTCATCTGGTAACTCCTGGGGGACTAATTAATCTTGTTCTTTTCAGTATGTTTACGGCAATTTATCTATGCGGTTGCAAAACTGCTTTAATGACATGAACTCCTTACCACTCCCCAAACCCATCCTTCGGCTGGACTCCATTCAGATAATCTTCGATGCGGTGCATGATACCGGGGGCGACGTTCTCAGGTAAGGCATCGAAGGGGAAGAGTTCGATGCTTTCGATCTCCCAGTCTTTTGCACCTGTGTAGGTGAAATCTCGACAAATAAAGACGGTGATGTGATCCGTGCGCAGGGGCTGGGGGTTTTTGTAGATGCCGAAGAGTTCGAGCTTGCCGAGGGTGGCGCCCGATTCTTCCATTGCTTCGCGGCGGGTGGCATCCGCTACACTTTCGCCGCGTTTTATCCCGCCGCCGGGGAAGAACCACGCGTCCTGATAGCTGTGTTTAACGAGCAAAATCTTGTCGTCGCGGATGAGCATGACGCGCACGCCAAAGGTGATCGGTTTAACGATACCGATCAGATGAATAACAATGAAATGCAGGGTTTTAAGAAAGGCGTGCTTCATTAAACGTCGCGTTTGATCCAGCGATAGAAGGCGCTGCGCATCCCCGATTCGAGCAGCCAGATTTCGTCTTCTTTGGGGACAACGCGGATGAGTGCCTCGGCGAAAAAGTTCAGGAAGAGCCAGCGGATCTGTTCGGCACGTTCTTTGGCGTGTTGGGATGGGGCAGCAGGTTCGAGCAATTTGCCGTGAGCGAATTGCGCTGCATCCGTTTCGACGGGCAGGATGAAACGTACGATGGCCGTTGTCTCATCAACGATGTAGGGGCCGTAGCCAAAGGGACGTGTCAGCACTTCGGCGCGCGAGGCAAGTAGATCGGCGCGGTAGCGACCATTGACCAGATAGATGGAATAGCCGCCAATCGTACTTTGGATGAAGTCAAAAACGATTTGGCGGATTTCTGCTTCTGTTGAAGCTTCGGGTAGTTTCAGACCTGTGCGGATTTGCTCGATGCCAATCTCGTGGATGCGCTGCTCGATAGTGTCGCGGTAGAAGAGGTTATCGAGAGCTTCGCGCAGGCGATCTTCACGCGAGAGGGGCATAAAGAATTCGTAGATCAGGATGCTGGGGGAGACTTCGAGCAGATAATTGCTGAAGAGACGTTTTTTCTCCTCGAGCAATTCTTTGAAGTCGTCACGCCGTACGCGCAGGATTTCGGGCTTGGCGCGGTAGTTTGCGCCATCGCTCGCCACCAATTCTTGCAGGCGCTCATTTAATAGTGCTTCAGCTTCACCAGGATCCCAGCCGCTCTGCGCAGCAAAATGCTGTGCTGAAAAGGGTTCTCCGCTTGCGGCGTGTTGAACGAGAAAGTCAAAGGTCTTTTGGATGGTGTTTTTCATAGGGTTATAAACGTAGGGGCGAGTCTTAGACTCGCCCCTACAGGGTTATTTTAGAATTTCCAATTTTGCCAAACTGGCAGCCAGGCGTTTGATGCCGACACTCTCGAAGACGATGGTGACGGTTTCGTCGTTGTCTTCGAGTTTGGAGCTCAGGACGATGCCCTCGCCGAATTGGGCGTGGCTGACTCGCTCTCCCATGCGGTATTTTGCCGAGATAACGGAAGCAGGTTTCTCATCCGTGCGCCCCGTGTAGCTCGATGTGGACCAGCGTGCCTGCGAGCGCATTGATCCGCGCGAGGGGCGACCGCCAGCACGGGCGCGTCCCAGCAGCAGGTCATCGGGGATGTCATCCAAAAAGCGGGAGGGGTAAGTTGCTTCGGCGTAGCCGCGTCCGCCACGTTGCACTGAGCGCACCAGATACAGGTGATCTTTGGCGCGCGTGATGCCGACATAGAAAAGGCGGCGTTCTTCGGCCATCTCTTCGGGGTCGTCGAAAGAGCGGTTGTGGGGCATTAGGCCGTCATCCAGCCCAATTATGAAAACCACGCCAAATTCCAGACCTTTTGCGGCGTGCAGGGTTAGCAGGGTGGGGGCGTTTTTGCCCTCGGCGAGCGTGTCCTGATCGGAGATCAGGGCGACATTTTCGAGAAACTCGGTCATACTACGTTGATCGAACTCTTCGGCGAGACGACGCAATTCGAGCACGTTGTCCTGACGGTCGGTGCCTTCATCGGTGCCGTCATCAAGATGGTCGATGTAGCCGATGTCGGCGATAACCTTGTCGAAAAGTTCGCTGATGGTCAGGATTTGGGAGGCCGCGCGCCAATCGGCAAGCAAACCACCGAAGTTGGATAGCGATACTGCGGCACGCGGTGTGAAGGATTCCCAGAATGGCGAGTTGGATCCGCGCGAAAGATCAAGTAACGCGACTCCGGGAGGCGTGCTGGCTGCCAGAGCAACTTGGTACAGCGTATCGAGCGTTTTCTTGCCAATCCCACGTGGTGGCGTACTGATGATGCGAGCGAGGGATACCTGGTCGTTGGGGTTATGGATCAAGCGCAAATACGCAATCACATCCTTGATCTCACGGCGGCCATAAAATCGCTGCGCCCCGACGAGGCGATAGGGCATGTTGGCGCGCAGAAAGGCTTCTTCCAAAAGACGGGATTGGGCGTTGGTACGGTACATCACGGCGCATTCGCTGGGTGAAATCCCGTTGTCGGTGATCTGTGCGATGGTATCTACGATAAAGGAGGCCTCGGCATAATCATCGGATGCTTCAAAATAGGAGAGCTTGTTCCCTGTGCCGCGCTCGGTGAAGAGCTGCTTATGGGTGCGGTTCTCGTTTTTCTGGATGACCGCCATGGCTGCATCGAGGATGTTCTGCTTTGAACGGTAGTTTTGCTCAAGGAGAATGGTTTGTGTGTTGGGGTTATCCTGCTCAAATCGGCGGATGTTGCGGTAATCCGCGCCGCGCCATCTGTACACACTCTGGTCGCTATCGCCAACCACAAAAATATTATGATGGAAGGAAGCGAGATGCCGCAAGAGCGTGTACTGCGCCATATTCGTGTCTTGAAATTCATCCACGAGGATATGATGGAAGCGTTCAGCGTACTTCTCTCTAATCGTAGGTTCTTCCTCTAATAGGCGGACAGTGACCATCAGCAGGTCATCAAAATCCATGGCGTTGTTGTCGATCAATAATTCCTGATAACGAACATAGACGCGCTTGACGACTTCGTCACGGTAGCTGGTGGTGGGGTATTGTTCGGGGCGAATGAGTTCGTTCTTGGCATTCGAGATCGAGCCGTGCACCGAGCGCGGACGGAAGCGTTTATCGTCGATATTCAGTTCGCGCAGCGCGGTCTTGACAAGGCTTTCCTGATCTGATGAATCGAAGATGACAAAATTGCTGTCGTAGGGGATATAGTCCACTTCGCGGCGCAGGATGCGGGCGCAAACCGAGTGGAAGGTGCCCAGCATCAATCCTTGTGCGAATTGGGGGCCAATCAGGTCTTCGACGCGTTCCTTCATCTCGCGGGCGGCTTTGTTGGTGAAGGTCACGGCCAGAATCTGGTAGGCACGTGCGCCGCGTTGACTGATTAAGTGGGCAATACGTTGGGTGAGGACGCGTGTCTTCCCGGAGCCGGGGCCCGCCAGGACGAGGATGGGGCCTTCGCCAGCGGTAACGGCTTCTCTTTGTTGGGGGTTTAATTTATCAAGCATAAATAAAAATCAGGGATTAGGGATTAGGTATCAGTGACAAGCACCGAACCGTCTTCCCAATCCCTGATCCCTGTTTCCTAATAACAAAAGTTAGAGTTCGGATGTGCAGTTCGGGCAGCGGGTTGCCTTAATGGAAATCTCGGTGAAGCAGTACGGGCACTCTTTGGTGGTTGGCTCTGCGGGGGCGGGGGCAGGTTCTTCCTTCTTGGCGCTATTTGCGCTCTTGACTATGGTGAAAATGACGAAGGCAATCACGAGGAAATCGACAATCGCTTGAATGAATGCGCCATAGGCGATCACCGCGTCTCCCACGGCGAAGTTTAACGCACTGAAATCGAGGCCGCCCATCACGAGTCCAATTAACGGCATCAAGATGTCATTCACGAGCGATCCGATGATCTTGCCAAAGGCACCACCAATGATGACGGCGACTGCCAAATCCAGCACGTTACCGCGCATTACAAATGTTTTAAATTCTTTGAGCATTTTGTTTTCCTTTTCAAAGACAGGGGAAGTCATTAGTATTCTATTTTAGGTGAGTGGGGCTGTCAACAAGGGTTTCTTTTTATATTTGCGTTTGCGGTACTCGGGTGTTGTTTTATACCCCTCTATAGTATTGTATTGCATCCATACGAGCTGCTTATTGTCACTATTTACTTGTAGTGTAGTTGACGGTTGAGTAGAATTAGGTATAATCTTCACGCTATGTTTGTATTTGTTTTGGGAAGCTTTTTTTGTTTAGGTTTCTTTTCAAAACAGTAGCCAGCTTTTTTTCGGAGTAAACTTTTCAAACTTACTCAAGCAGGAATTATTTCAAAAAACTACTCGCTTTTTGTGATGGTTTAGTTTGGAGGCAACATTGGTTGTGAATGGTAAATCTGTTATTCTCGAGGTCAATGGATTGCAAACGCAGTTCAGCACCCCTGATGGCACTGTGCATGCTGTAAATGGTGTTACATTTGATCTCAAAGAAGGGGAAACGTTGGGGGTTGTAGGGGAATCTGGTTGCGGTAAGAGTGTCACGATGATGTCTGCGTTGCGCTTGATCCCGATGCCGCCGGGGAAAATTGTGGGGGGAGAAGTCCTTTTCCAAGGTCAAGATCTGTTGAAAATGTCCAAAGATGAAATTCGTCACGTACGTGGCGCGCAGATCAGTATGATTTTCCAAGACCCCATGACGTCGCTGAATCCAGTTTTGACCATCGGCAAACAAATGACCGAGCCGCTCTTGCTCCATTTAGGAATGAATATGGAACAAGCGGAGGCACGTGCGGCAGAGTTGCTGGAGATGGTCGGTATCTCTGATTCAGTATCGCATCTGAATGATTATCCTCATCAGTTCTCTGGTGGTATGCGCCAGCGTGTGATGATCGCGATGTCGTTGGCGTGTAATCCGCAGATATTGATTGCAGATGAACCAACCACAGCTTTGGATGTGACCATTCAGGCGCAGATTGTTGAGTTGGTCAAACGCCTGCGTGATGAATTGGGCATGGCTGTGATCTGGATCACCCATGACCTTGGCGTGGTCGCCGGTTTTGCTGAACGTGTTGTGGTGATGTACGCTGGTTTTATCGTTGAGAATGCTCCGGTTGTTGAGTTGTATGAAAACCCAATGCACCCTTATACGGCTGCATTGCTCCGCTCCCTGCCCCGCGTGGACGGTAGCAGTATCGGTCAGAAGCTGGAAGTGATTGAAGGTTTGCCCCCGGCGTTGCTCGAAAAGCCGACGGCGTGCCCATTTGCTCCTCGCTGCAAATTTGTTCAGGATAAGTGCCTTAGTGAGAATCCTCTTATGCAGGAAATTAATCCCGAACACTATGTTGCCTGCTGGATAGATATGAGCACAGGAGAACTTCGATGACCGAGAAACAACCCCTTATCCGTGTAGAGAATCTTAAAAAACATTTTCCCATTACGCGTGGCATTCTCATTCAAAAGCAGGTTGGCGCAGTTCAAGCTGTAGACGATATTTCTTTTGATATTTATAAAGGTGAGACTCTTGGCTTGGTAGGCGAAAGTGGCTGCGGCAAATCAACTACAGGTCGCACTCTTTTACAACTCCACCAACCAACTTCCGGGAGAGTCTTTTATAAAGACACTGAATTAACCGGTGCTTCAAGTGCTGTAATGCGCGAAATGCGCCGCAATGTTCAGATCATCTTTCAAGACCCTTACGCATCTTTGAATCCGCGTATGACAGTTGGCAGCATTGTTGGTGAGCCTCTTGAAATCCATAACGTGGGTACGGCAGCGGAACGCGAGCAACGCGTTAAAGAGTTGCTCGAACTGGTCAGCTTGAACCCTCACTTTATCAATCGTTACCCTCATGAGTTTTCCGGTGGCCAGCGCCAGCGTATTGGTGTTGCCCGTGCTTTGGCTTTACAGCCTGATTTCATTGTTTGTGATGAACCAATCTCTGCTTTGGATGTATCAATTCAGGCTCAGGTTGTCAATCTGCTTGAAGAATTACAGGAAGAATTTGGTCTGACTTATCTCTTCATCGCCCATGACCTGAGCATGGTTCGCCATATCTCAGATCGTGTTGCTGTGATGTATCTGGGAAAGCTCGTTGAATTGGCTGCGCGTGATGAATTGTATGAAAACCCACTTCATCCTTATACGCAAGCCTTACTCTCGGCTGTGCCTGTCCCTGATCCCGTATTAGACAAAAAACGCAAGCGCACAATCCTCGAAGGTGATGTTCCCAGCCCGGCGAATCCCCCTTCCGGATGTCGTTTCCATACACGCTGCCCAATCGCAGAAGAAATTTGTAAACAAGATGCGCCGGTTTGGCGTGAAGCATCCAGTGAACATTGGGTTGCTTGCCATCTTGTAAAATAATTAAATTACCCTGAAGTAAAGGTTTCTCTAAAGGAGGTGGTTTCCTGACGCGATACTGAAAAAGAAAACTTAACCGTATATCATATCGTTTACCAATTCTCAAGAAGGAGAAGAAAATAAAATGAAGAAAACACTTTGGATGGTTCTTGGCTTGCTGGTTATCAGCAGCATGATCCTGACCGCTTGCGGTGGCGCCGCCCCCGTAGAGGAGCCCGCAGCTCCCGTAGAAGAACCTGCTGCTCCCGCAGAGGAACCTGCCGCTCCCGCAGAAGAACCTGCCGCCCCCGCAGAAGAGCCCGTGATGGACAAAGGCCCTGTAACCAGCTATGCTTACTCGACCACCGATGTCCCCACCCTCGATCCCCAACTTGGTGAAGACACTGTCTCCATCTCTTACATCGAGAATCTCTTCGTTAACTTGACCAACTACGATCTCGACACTGCTGAAGTTGTTCCTGAAGCTGCTACTAGCTGGGAAATCAGCGAAGATGGCATGACCTACACGTTCACCATCCGCACTGATATTCCGTGGGTAAAACACAATCCTGTGACCATGGAAACCACCCAGGAAGTTGACGCAGACGGCAACCCCCGCTTTGTTACCGCCAACGATTTCGTATACGGTATTAAACGCGCCTGCGATCCCAACACTGGCTCCTATTACAGCAGCATCGTTGCTCCCAACATTGTTGGTTGTGAAGATGTCCTTTACTACGAAGATCCCGACAATGTTCCCGCCGAATTGGTTGATGCCATTGGCGTAAGCGCTCCCGATGATGCAACCCTGGTTATCGAACTTCCGTTCGCTGCCGCCTACTTCCTCTCCATGACCCCGATGTGGACCATTTCGGCTACCCCCTCCTGGGCGATTGAAGAATACGGCGACAACTGGATTGAAGCTGGCAATATTGTCACCAACGGCCGCTACGTCCTTCAGGAATGGGTCCATGGTGTTCGCCGCCAGGTCCTTCGCAACCCGCTTATGCCTGCAGATATGCATGGCGAAGGTAACATCGAACGTCTTATCACCAACGTTGTTCCTGACACCACCACCGGTTACGCTCTGTGGCTGAATGGCGAAGTTGAAACCTCCGGTATTCCTGACGCTGAACTCGAAGCCCACTTGGCTGAGTTCCCCGATGAGACCGTTCAGATTCCTGACCTCGCAGTCTTCTACATTGCTTTCCGCATGACCAAAGCTCCGTTTGACGATGTTCACGTTCGCCGCGCTTTCAGTGCTGCTTTCGACCGCGCGACCTTCGTTGAAACCGTCCTCCAGGGCCAGGGTATCCCCATGAAGCACTTTGCTCCTCCTGGAATCTTTGGCGCTCCTGCCATCGACGAAGTTGGTGTTGGTTATGATCCAGAATTTGCTGCTGCTGAGTTAGCTGCTGCTGGTTACCCCAACTGCGAAGGCTTCCCACAAGTTTCCCTCCTGGGTTACAGTGGTCAGTCCACCCTCAACTGGATTGAGTTTGCTCAGGCTAACTGGTCTGAGAATCTTGGCTGCTCCCCCGACCTGATCACCATTGAACAGCAGTCCTTCTCCGAACTCCTCGCCACCACCAAACTTGACGATGCTGAAGCTCCCAACATGTGGACGCTTGGCTGGGGTCCTGACTATGGCGACGAGCAGAACTGGGTTGCCGACGTGTTGAGCTGCGAAACCGCACTCCGCATGAAACGTGAATGCAACGAAATCGACGACATGTTGAAAGAAGCACGTGTTGAAGCCGATCCGGCTGCTCGTGTTGCCATGTATGCCGATATCGAAGATGCGTTCTTCGGTACAGAAGGCGAATTCCCCTTCATGCCGATCTACGTACGTATCGCTTTTGTTGCCCAGCACAGCTGGTTTGATTACACCCCCGCTCTCTTCGGCGGCAACCAATGGTACACCTGGACCATTGATCAAGAAGCTCAACCGATGCACGCAGAGTAATTTACTCTGATAGCATTCTAGAATAGTATTACCTTGGGGAGCGGCTATTTAGCCGCTCCCCAAAACTTGCAAAAAGTTCTAAAAAATCAAATAACGAAAAGCCGTCCTGTGGATGGGAGGTCTAATGACCAAATATATTATTCGTCGCTTATTATTAGCGATCCCCGTAGTTTTCTTGATGATCTTGGCAACATTTGTGTTGGTTCAAGCCATGCCTGGAGGTCCTTTTGATGCAATTGGACAACGCTCCATGCCAGAGCATATTCGTCTCTTGCTGGAACGACGTTATGGTCTTGATAAACCAGTCTATGAGCAATTTTTTAGTTATTTATTTAACCTCCTCAAAGGTGACTTCGGCCCCTTATTCCGCCAACCCTCACAGACGGTTAACGATATTATTGCCCAGACCTTCCCGGTTTCTATTCAGTTGGGTATGATGTCCGTTATGGTCGGGTTCATATTGGGTATTCCTTTGGGAATCATCGCTGCCTTGAATCACAATACGGTGATCGACTATATTACGACCTTTCTGGCGGTTGTTAGCGTCTCTGTCCCCACGTTGGTTTTAGGCCCGCTGTTGATTTATACCTTTGGTGTAAAACTTAATTGGCTTCCAATTGCTTTTTGGGGAGCTGACCCTCCCTTTACGTTAGGCTTTTTGCCTCCATTAACCTCCACTTTCTTCAGCCATGCGGTTATGCCCGTATTTTCGATTGGGACAGGTATGGCTGCCGGGGTAGCTCGTCTCACCCGTGCTGGTCTTTTAGAAGTTCTTTCTGCTGACTATATCCGCACTGCGCGTTCGAAAGGCTTACAGGAACGCGTTGTAATCGTAACTCATGCGCTTAAAAACTCTCTCATTCCCGTTGCTACGATCCTTGGCCCGCTTTTGGCTGGTGCAGTGACAGGGAGCTTCATTACGGAGCAGATATTCGCTCTTAATGGTATGGGACGCCGTTTCGTCAACAGCATTGGTCAACGTGAATATTTTCTCCAAACCAGTTTGGTTTTGGTTTATGGTATTTTGTTGATTACAGGGAATATCCTGGTTGATGTTATCTATGCATGGTTAGACCCACGCATTCGATACGACTAAATGATGACTAGGAATAGATCATGACAGAAGATAAAAAATTAGAAGTAAAAAACGCAAAAAAAATTGGCGAAAGCCGTAGCCCAATGCAAGATGCGATGCGTGAATTCCGTCGCAGTAAAATTGCTGTTGGCGGCTTGATTTTGGTAGTTGCTGTAATTTTTATAGCTATCTTTGCCCCGATTTTTGCCCCTTACGGTTACGAAACCCAAAATCTGCGGAATAATCGTGCCAAGCCAATGGTAGGGTACGATGTTCTTGAATCCTATGCAGAAGCAAATTGTCATTGGTATGATACACCTATGGAATGGGGCTGCACCGTTTTCATTGCAGGGTCAGATGCCCTCGGACGCGATCTCTGGAGTCGTATCATTTATGGTACTCGCGTTTCCTTGGCTGTGGCTTTGGCAGCTTCCTCCGTTAGTTTGCTTATTGGTCTAATCTACGGAACAGTTTCTGGCTACTCTGGCGGAAAAGTTGACAACTTGATGATGCGTATCGTCGATTTCCTTTATGCTATTCCGCTCTTGCCCATCATTATTTTGATGACTGTATATTTCAACGCTGTTAGCAGGCAAGGCTCAGAAAGCCCATTGATGTTGTTTTTGATCAAGCTCGATAGTGCTGCCGGTGGTTTGCTCTTTGTCTTTATCGCCATTGGTGCTTTGAATTGGCTTGGTATGGCACGTCTCGCGCGTGGTCAGGTACTCTCTTATAAAGAAAAAGAATTTGTAGAAGCGGCTCGTGCTCTTGGGGCAGGTAGTGGCCATATCATCTTCAAACATCTAATTCCCAACGTGCTTGGTCCCCTTCTGATCGCAGAATCCATGGCAATCCCTGGCTATATCTTCCTTGAAGCTGTCCTCAGTTTTATCGGATTAGGTGTTACTCCGCCAACCCCCAGTTGGGGAGCGATGATTAACGAAGGCTACGCTGGCTTGAGATCGAATCCGCACTTGGTCTTGTTCCCTGGTATCGCTCTTTCTGTCCTAACCTTGGCTTTCAACTTTATGGGCGACGGTTTCCGCGATGCCTTCGACACTCGCTTGCGCGGAAGGAACTAAATCATGAAAAAAACAGCTCGAACTTCCCTGTTCTTGATTTTTATAGCACTTTTTTTGGCTACCTTGGCTTGTAAACAATCAGGTCAGATCATTACTTCGGCTGAAGCGACACAACGTGCTATTCCAAGCGTGACGCCAACACAAGAAACCTCTCAGGTTTCCGGGGCTGAATTTTCTCCGGGTGATGATGTTATTTTCGCAGGCAAAGGCTATTTGATCCCTGTTCATGCGAATCCCGGCGATCAATTAGCGCTTTCGCATGCTGCACGTGGCGACGCGGGTGTGATTATTAGTTCGGTTCTTTATGAAGGCGAAATCTGGTATCAAGTTAGCAGTGTTGCTGGCGACGGGTGGGTCAATGCCGACTCTGTTGCCCCGCCTGAAGAATAAGAATCCCTTGATAAGGGGAAATTTTCAAAATGATGGGAGGTCGCAGGATCACTGCACCTCCCATTTTTGCGCCTAAAAAGGATGGAGTAAAAAATGAAATCTAAACGTTGGAGTATTGCAGGTCTGCTATTTGTAGCGCTTTTCTTGCTCTCTTCCTGTAGTGGACCCGATGAACACATCTGGTTGAAAACACCGGGATGGAGTAGGGCTGCCTTTATGGGCAATACTGCTGTAAATGACCCTGTCCCTATAGCAGTGGATGCAGAAGGGCAGCTATATTTTTTGCTCTTTTCAAACGATCCCGCTCACGAGCAGAAGACCGCCAGCGTTGTCGCCCGTGATGGGAGCGGGAATCCGCTATGGACAAAGCCTCTCGAAGAGATCAGCTTCCGTCAACCCGACGCCCCGCAGATCATTTCGGAAGATGATGGCCTACACATCTTCTGGCTGGAAGACGATGCCCTCTACACTCTCGCCCTTGATTGGGATGCAAATCCCCTCGGCGCAGCGACGCTTCTTTCTGCTGATATGGCGGTAGGTTCTTATAGCCTTGCTGTAGATTCATCGGGGACGCACACACTTTGGTTCGCAGGAACACGCGAAGATCCGGGTTTGTACGCGCTTTCATCCTTTGATGGGGCGGGTGAGATCACATCCATCGACTCTGAGGGTATACGCATCCAGCTCCATTATGATCGAGGCGATACCCTGCACGCCAGTTGGCTTCAATATCCGCTGGGGTACGGGAGTACACAGATTTTCTATGCTGCTTACTCCGCTGACAGTGAGCTGACCTCGGTTGTGCCACAGTCACTTTATGAATTAAACGTAGGCCCTTCGAATGGTTTGAATGGCCCGGCGCTTGGTATTGACGCAGATACAGCCTACCTTTTCTGGACAGTGATCGTGCGAACCGGCCTGGAAGCAGGCGCTGTGCAGACCTCTTATTTGCACTTTCCGCTCGGCGATCTTGCACAAGTGACAGGCCCAGATACCATCGTTGTGCCCGCAGACTACAGTTTCGAATACGAGCCTTTTGCGAACGAAAGCCTGCACGCAGGCGACCGTGTGCTGCTTGAAAACACAGTAGGCTTCCGCACCAATGAGCTGGAAGAGTTCGTGCCGAACACGTTGCAGGCTGGTGAACTGGCAGTCATTTTTCGGACGCAAACCCAATATTTGTGGCGCAAGGTACGTGACCAGGTTAATGTAGCTTATTTCGACGCTGGAGAGGTAACATCCTACCAACCTTTAACCTTTACAACCACACTTTCCACCTCGCCAAATTTGTATAATAATGCCGATGGCTATCTCTATGCGACCTGGCTGGAAAAGATCGAAACAGATGCTTATGCGGTTTACTTTGCGAGCAGCGCGCCATCCATTGAAGACGGGCTTGGACAATCTTCTGCACGCGAGCTTGGACGTGTCTTTGCCCAGATTTCTTTCGGGATGCTGGTCGGTGTTCTCATGGCCCCCATTGCCGCAGGTGTTCTGATTATCGCCCCGCTGGTTGTCATTTTCCTCTTATCGCCCTTACGCAAGATCGGTTCCCAGCGCGTACAGGATGTTTTTAGTATCATCAGCCTGATTCTGGGTATTGCTGCTTTTTGGGTTGGTAAATTTGCTGTCTTCCCCGGGATGCTCGACTACGTTCCCTTTTCGGCATGGATCCCAGAAATTTCGGCAGATTTGGGTGAAATTTTGCGCTATGGAGTGCCGATTCTCTCGACATTACTGGCAATTTTCGCCGCTTGGTTTTACACTTATCGCCAGTCGAACAAAAGCACACTTTACTTTATTATGATCTATGCTGGGGTTGATTCTGTCATAACCGCCGCGATCTATGCCGTGCTAATCTATGGAGCCATTTAGTTTAGGAGATTTTCGATGAAGAGAAAAATAACCGCCCTTTTCTTTGTGATGACAGCGCTAGCGCTGCTCGTCTCAGCCTGTGGGACGCCTGCTCAGCCCACCCAGGTGGATACTGCGCCCCCAACAGAACCGCCCGCTGCCACTTTTACCGCGGTAGTGGTGCCAACGAAAACGCCAAAGCCCACCAAAGAACCCCCTAAAACGGGACCGTTGGCGACGGCTGCCGCCCTCAACGCACAAGTGACCCTTGTGCCAGCCACGCCAATTGGTGGCTTTGATGCCTCTGGATTAACAGATGATGATTATGTAGGCATCGTCAAACAGGCTTGGCATATTATTGAATCCAACTACGTTCGTGATAACTTCAATGGTGTCGATTGGGATGCCGTCTATGATGAATATGTTGTTCTGGCAGAAGATGTTACCTCCTCTGAAGAGCTTTGGGTTTTGCTCGGTGACCTGGTCCGCGAATTGGATGATGACCATAGTCGCTTCGTGCCGCCTAGCAACATGGAAGGTGAATTTGGCGTGGCTATCACTGGCGCCGATGACAGCGAACCCCAACCTTGGACAGGTATCAATGTTTGGCCTGGTCCCTCCCGTGAAGATGAATACCTCTACGCTTGGGATGTTTGTGAATACGGCGCAGCCGCCGATGCTGGCATGGTGCGTGGTGATGTCATTCTCGCCGTGGATGGCGAAGCTTTGGTTCCTGGCGAAGAGGGCTTCACGCGCGAACAAGTCCACGCTATTACCTTTGGCACAGGCGGTGACACAGTTACCCTGACTGTACAGTCTGGCCCCGACGAAGAACCGCGCGACCTTGAACTCCGTCTTGGCGGCGGTGGCGGCTGTATGGATTGGATCTATGACGTCGTCAGCGAAAGCCCTTATATCGGCTATATCCGCATCCCCGACTTTGATGGTGACTCAGCCGACAATATCCGCGCGGCAATTGCAGACTTTGAAGCCGAGAAACCCCTCGATGGCTTGATTCTGGATGTACGTCATAATCCCGGCGGCAACTCAGATGATGCCGCTGGCATCTTTGCGGATGGCGTGGTCGGTACTGAAGGCCCTCTGCGTGAAGGTCAACAGCGTACCAGCTATCGCATCCGTGGTGTGGACTGGAACGATACCACCCCGCTCGTCGTCCTGACCGATGGCAGCAGCCACAGCGCAGCCGATTACTTCCCCGCAGCCCTCAAAGAGCTGGGACGTGCAACGATCATCGGCATGAACTCGGCAGGCAACACCGAAGGCATCATCAGCTTCAACCTTGCTGACGGCACCCTGATCCGCCTGGCGGTGATGACAATGGCGCTCAACGACGGCACCTTGCTCGAAGGCATTGGTGTCACCCCTGATATCGAAGTGCCTCTTGGCATGTGGGGCTTGCGCCAACAACCTTATGATGTCCAGCTTCAGGCCGCGATTGATTTCCTTTCGGGAAAGTAACTTCTATATCGAAAAGCAGGAGCGGGTCTGAGACCTGCCCCTACTTACTAACAAAAGAACAGGCACTCATCGAGTGCCTGTTCTTTTGTGCTTATTTCAACAAGGTTCTCTCATAAAAAGAAAACCCATCTCTGATTTGTTCTTAATGAAAATCTGCTATTTTCTTGCCAATAACAATGGTTGAAAGAAACGATCTTTGAATACGGTCACATCACGAAAACCTGCTTCGAGAAAGAGTCTCTCCAGTGTTGGCAGTTCAACACAGAAATATCGCCCTCCGCGGATGGCTTCGGTTTTTGCGTCATCGCCATTATCTTTTAGCAAATATGTTGTGATCTCGTACTGGTCTTCCTCGTAAAAATCCCAAATATCGAAAAGAACCATCTGCCCGTCTTCAAGCTTTTCTACGCGGCGGGGATAAAATCTCTTCTCGCCCTTTTCCCTTTTTAGATTTGCATAATCGCGTACAGAGATCAGACAGCCACCACCTGACTTCACACTTTGATGGAACTGCTTGAATGTTTGCAGAATTTCTTCATTTGTTAGCAAATGTGGAATGGCGTTGTCACAGGCAATCAGAACATCAAATTGATGTTGATAGATATCCCATGCCTGGCTCATATCCGCTACCTGAAATTGGATCTCGACCTGGTGACGCGTCGCTTCCCTTTCGGCTTGCTCAATTTCCCCGGACGAGATGTCTGAAGCCGTAACTTGGTACCCCAACTTCGCCAAACCGATGCTTTGGGTGCCGATCCCACAAGCCACGTCCACGAGCGTTTTCGTTTCTTCTCCCAGATATTCCTGAATCACGCCATGAAGCGCATCCGCTTGGCGAGCCATGCTTGCATCCCAATCGGGGTAGAGATATTTGTAGTAGGGGGCTAATGCATCATAGAAAGATTCTGTCATTGGATATACTCCTCGATGATAACCATAATTTTCCCGCCTCTTACGTGACCTTATCTTGCGCCCGCTTGGACAAGCGGTAGCAAGCCCAAGGTCGAGATCGTTACGACGCTGAGATCAAATGCTCTCTGTGAAATGCTGCGTGTATTTTTCTTCCAACAGGCGTTCAAGATATGGGGTTACGTTCCAGAACGATTTCAGTTTTTGGTATTCATCCACCCAGCGTTTGTTTCCTGTTTGCGTTGTTTTCACGGAGCGGATCATCAGGTTTTTGGCGGTATGCTCAATGGGAACAAATTGGGTCACGTCTGTGCGATAGCCCATGATGCGCAGGATGGTGGCGCGGAAGGTATCTGTCAGTATATCTCCCATGCGTTCTGATAAGATTCCGTCTTGAAAAATGGGCCGCATTTGCTCCGGCGCCGGTGTTTTTGACAACTGCACCTGCAACTCATGCTGGCAGCACGGCGCACAGACGAGGACTTTGCTGTCCCATTGGATGCCTTTGGCCAGCGCGTCGTCTGTGGCCGTGTCACAGGCGTGCAGGGCGATGACGATGTCGGGGGGGATGTCCGGTTGGTAATCTGCAATATGGTTCACCTGAAAGGATAGCTGCTCCCACCCCAAAGCTTCGACTTTCTTCTGATGGCGTTCGATCAAATCGGCATTGACATCCACGCCGGTGACATGTGTATTAAGTTTCAGGATGTCGTGCAGGTAAAAATATACAGCGAAGGTTAAGTAGGCATTGCCACAGCCAAAGTCGATCACATGGATGGGCGACTTATCCCAGTCTTCGAAAGAGGCGCTTTCGTGCAGTAGGCGGAGAAACTCGTTGATCTGTTTATACTTGCGTTGCATACTGGCTTTGATCTTGCCATCCTGCGTCATAATGCCAACCGCTTGCAAAAACGGGCGCGCGTTTTCATCGGAGAGCAATCTGGGCTTTTTGCGATCATGCAGGAGATTGAGATGAATAGGCGCAGCAGCAGGTTTGGCTGCCTTGACGATGGCTTTTCCCTTTTTGGAAAAGTTGACTTGCAGATTGCCTGCATTGCTCTCTACAAAAATATTTCTGAATGGGAGCGCCAACAGCTCGTTCACTTTAGGCACAGCTTCTGACAACGAATAATTTTTGGTGATGTCTTTCTTCTCATCGAAATAAGAGAATTGCAAATTGAATTCCCCTTTGATTTCAACGGGGCGCACGGTCACTTTAACCCATTGCACGGAAGTTCCTTTTTGCTCTCCGCTGAATACGGCACGCACAAAGGACTTCTGGTTAATGATTCGTTTTTGGGTCAGTTGCTTATAGTCATCCATAAGTGAAAGTATAACATTGGCTCTGTGTGCGGTATCTTTGTAAATGAAATGAGATAAGTTCTAATGCTTTAATCAAGCACGATCTTTCGTGTTCTTTGTTATGGGTGATCGTGATGTGTATGTTCCATCCCGTTCATGGAACAATCTTCTTCAAACTCCAATTCAACCGTCGAATGTGCCAGCGATAGTTCGCTGGTAATTTCGCGCACAGCGCTCTTGATGTGGATCAGGTCGTCCTTGCTGGCGTTGGGTTCGACGACCAAATGCGTGGTGAGCACATTATCTTCGCCATCCAGCGACCAGATGTGCGTGTGATGCACCGAAAGCACCTGCGGCACCTTTGCCAGCCGATGCTCAATATCAGGCAGGTTGTGCGAGTCGGGGACGGCTTGCAGGAAGAGCGCGAGTGTCTTACGCAGGTTGCCGATCACGTTATAGATGACGTACAGGTTGATGAGCACCGACAGGATCGGGTCGAGAATGTAAAGATCGGTGACGAGCAGCGTGATGCTGACGATCAGCACCGCTGCCCAACCGAGCACGTCCTCGAGCAGATGCCATGCCACGACCTGCGCATTCAACGATTGCCCCTTGCGGACGCGTAAGACCGCTGCCCCGTTGACAGCGATCCCGACGATTGCGAACAGGATCATGCCCCCGGCATTGGCTTCTTCGGGATGCAGCAGACGTGGAATGGCTTCCGTCAAAATATAGAGCGACCCGACGACCAGAATGATCGTGTTCATTAGCGCTGCCAGCAACGAGAAGCGCCGATAGCCGTAGGAATATCTTTGGTCACTCTCCTTTTGGGAGTGCCTCTCCAGATACCATGCCATGCCGAGCGAAATGCTGTCGCCGAGATCATGCAAGGCGTCAGATGTGATCGCAAGGCTGTTGGTATAGATTCCGCCGACGATCTCAAAGAGCGTAAAACCAAGATTAAGAAAAAAGGCGGTGCGGATATTTTCGGTGTGTTGGTGCGTGTGGGTGTGTGAATGGGACATTTGAAATACCTGTAAATTGGAATTTTTCATGCTGTGCTTAGCAGACGTTACCGCTAGATTATAGTGTTTTTTCTGCAAAAAATAAGTGTGTGACCGCTTTCGCCTTCGGGGATGAAACGATCCCACTCGACATGGAAACCTGCTTCCCTTACCCATTGCAGATAGGTGTCCCGATCAGCGTGACTCCAGTACATATCGCCCCCATCAACGCCCAGCCAATTGGACGTTTCGCCCGTCCACGTATCATGCCCTGTGATGAGCATTAGATAGCCATCATCTTTGAGCCAACTGTGCATCTTTGCCAAAAGCGGCGGCTGCTCTTCAAGCGGCAAGTGGATGATGGCATAAAAGGAGACGATTGCGTCGAAGCTGGCAGGGGGAAACGTGACCGTGCTCATATCCGCGCACAGAAATTGGGCAGCGGGAACAAGCTCTTTCGCACGTTCGATCTGGACGGGCGAAATATCCACCCCCGTAACATGAAATCGCTCCGCCAACAACTGCGTCGACGGGATACCGTTCCCACAACCGAGATCAAGTACTGTCGCATCATCTTGCAAATGCCGCGATAACTCATCCACCCAGGCACGATATTTCTGGTAGCTCTCATCGCTGGAGTCGAGCGCATCCGCACGATAGGCGTGCGAGACTTTATCGTAGCCTTCTTGGACGATCCTTTTGTTCATTTCCTGCATCGCGTATTGCATGAATGCGAGGGTTTCTGTGAGGGCTTTTTGCTCTGCGCGCTGACCAATTTTTACGCCAAAACGAACGCCCTCCCGATCTTGCCAAGCTTGCTCGATGAATGCTGCCCACTCAGACGCGAGCGCTTCCTTAGCCCATATTGCCCCGGCTTTCTTTGAATGAACTTCCCCCGTGTGAAGTGTATGCAGGATGCGGCAGGCGGTTAATACAACAAAAGGTTGCCCAAACTGGGAGTTGAAGAAATTGCGCGGCTGGTCGATGGATTCTTCAAAGTATTTCAGGATTTCGGTCATTGATCTTTGCATCTCGCGGAAGAGTTCTGCGGATGGAATGGGCGGCAGCAGTGTGTCTGGCGCTGGCCCTATTAACGGAATGCCACGCTCGCGCAATATCCAGCGCACATGCCAGTTGTTGTCGTGGTTGGAGAACTCCAGCTCTGTGCTGCCGTTGTCGAAATAGGGGATTTCCTTTTCCCCGACGATCTGTGAATCGTTAAGTTCGGCGATGCTGATGTAGGAGCCTTCGAGATGTTTGGCGGGATAGCAGTCAATGGCGTGAATTTTTGCATGAATCTCTGGCAGGTGTTTCAGGTTTTTGGCAGTGAGTTCGTTGTGGGTGATGACCAGAAAATCGACATCGCTGTCGAGATCAAAATCTCCCGAAGCCAACGAGCCGACCAGATAGATGCCAAGCAGGTTTTCGCTCAGTTCGGCTTCGACTTCGGCGACGAAGGCTTCAAGCACTTCGCGCAGTTCCGGGTAGGGGGAGGACGGGATATTTGAATTATCAAATGATTTCATTTTTATTTTCTGCCAACATACAAAAGATGCCGTGAGGCGCCGATAGTTGATTTTTCTGTGCTGACTTCATAAAGCAAATCAAGCCATAGCTGACGTTGTTTTCCTTCAAGCCTGTTATAGCTTTCATCGTCGGCTGAGATTGCGGGCTCCACGCCGATGAGAGCGAGCGTTTCAAACCCGATGTCTTCATGCAGGGGCGCGATCTCTGGAACTCGAACAAAATAGCCGCGAAAGCCACCACGTGGATAATCGTCCGGATCCTTACCCCTTTCCATTACTGAACGCACTTCGGCTTTATCTTCGATCCATTCAGGGATTTTCTTCATTAAATCGCCCAACATACCATACCGGCTGATAAAAGCTGAGAGCAATATTCCGCCTGTGCGTAAACGCTCGTAGACTTGTTGCAGGGCTAGTTGCCGATCTTCTTCTTCGACGAGATGATAGAGCGGCCCCATGAGGAGGACAGCATCATAATCTTTTTCAGCGATACTGCTTAGATTGCGTGCATCTGCAACGACATATTGAACTTGTTTCCCCAATCCCGCGTTTTCAATATTTTCCTGACATCTTTTAAGCAGTTCTGTGGATAGATCAACGGCAGTGACTTGATATCCTTTTTGGGCCAATACTTGCGTATATTGTCCGGTAGCAGCCCCAATTTCCAGGATTGATCCGCTTTTGGGGAGGTATTGATCCAGCACTCGCAAAGTCAGTTCATATTCCAGTTGATGACGTTCCAGACGTGAAGATTCTTTCTCTAATGTGTTGTCATAAAAATTGGCAATATCATGAATGTCGTCCATCTTTGTTTCCTTCTAATAACTCCGGCTTTGGATGAGTTTTCGAGGCGGCTTTATCACTGACCTGTGCCCGAATGAGTAAGCAATCTTACAATCTATCCGAAATTTCCTTTGTAGGTAGTAACGGCTTTAGCCGTTCTGAGCGACAAAAGTCGCCACTACGAGGGATTTTCAGGATAGACACTTAGAGAATATGAGACCGCGTCGTCGCAAGTGCATGCTCCTCGCGGAATCAATTTAGCGTTTACTCCGTTTCATCAAGCAGCGACTCATTAAAAAACTCGACGATTCGCTTTTTATATTCTTCTGGCTGGGCAATTGGCCCGCCGCAATGCCCTGCGCCTGCCACGACCCAAAGCTCTTTTGGTTCAGCGGCGCTGGCATAGTATTGTTCTGCGCGGAATTGTTCGTATCCGTCTTGTTCGGCTGCGATCAGGAGCAATGGGCGCGGCGAGATTAATGTCACGGCTTCCTTCAACGGCATGGGGGCGGATGAGCCGCTTTTCCATTCCATGGATTGAAGAAATATAGGGTAAATAGGCCATGTGATCCAATCAGAGAAGTCATAGGTGGGCAACGTGTCAGACGCGGCTGCATAGAAAGCGCCATCTGCGATGACCGCACCGATGGCTTCGTATTGCGCGCCTGCCCCTATGGCGATCTCAGCTCCGGTTGAGCAACCCAGCACACCAACGTGACCGGGTTCAACGTCAGGGTGTGTTTCCAGAAAGTTGAGCACCGCGCCCACATCCGCAACATCCCGCCAACCCCAGGAGCGCAAATTGCCTTCACTCTCACCGCTGGCACGCTGATCGTAGAGTAGAACGCCATAGCCATGCGTGGAAAGCATCTCTGCCCGCGTGAGCATCCCTGTGCGATCTCCGCCGTAGCCGTGTAGCAGGATGACTGTCGCGCCGTTTTGTGTAGGGATGTACCAGCCCGATAGCTGGATTCCATCTATCATTCTCATCGTTACCGATTCGTATTCCGCGCCGAAGTCATCTGGTGAGCCGCAGCAGACCTCATGCTGGGCCGGGCGAATGTTCGCATCTGCGATGGTCCACGCGTAGCTGCTGATGCCAACGATGTAAAATGCGACAATGAAAAATCCAATCAGGCGCAGCCAATATTTCGTTTTTTTTGCCATTCTCCTGCTCCTAAAACTGTTTAGTCGATACCTGTTTTAGTGCTTGACCATAGTGTAATACCCAAGTAAACCAGCCAAACGATACTTATCAGGATCAAAGCAAATGACAAGGGTGTTATGAAAATGGTCATTATCCCCAGAATACCTAAAAGGATGCCTGCATAATTCAAAAGCTTGGGGAATATTTTAGTGCGTAGCGCCAATATGCTGATTAGTAAGACCCACCCGCCAAAGGTGAAAAATGCGCCATAGGCTAACGCTCCGCTGATAAGTGTTACCGTAAGGTAGGTCGCTTTGACCTCTGCCGGATGTTGCTCCAGCAGCATGAGGAATAATGGGAGATTTAGGAAGCTAATGATTGCACTGGTGAAAAACATGAAGACACTCATGCCCCCAACTGAAGAAGCGATGCTCATCAAAAATAGTGAATGATAAGCAAGGTGTTTATGGATCGCTGGCACCAGCAGGATAAGCCCGGTCGCTGCAAGGAGATATAGCAGGTAGAAGACTCTCAGTGTGGGGAAATCCGCCCCAAACGCTAAAGCAATTTCTGGATTGTAAAGACTGCCTTTGCCCGCATCAAACCCTTGGGCGGGCATGATGACAGTCAGGAAGAATACGAAAGCGATAAAGAAAATTGACAGTAGGAAGGCACCGATACTCCCTGTTCTTTGAGTTGACATAAACGTATCTCCCTTTTGTTTACGGTATCCCCGGCCCATAGATATGCCAATGCATGTGGGGCGTGACGCCATCCGTGCCTGCGTTTGTGCGAACGTAGAAGCCTTGCGTATCCAGCCCTAGCTTTGTGGCGGTTTGCTGAATTGCGGTCACCATTGACGCCAAAAGTTCCCCATCCACGGCTTCGGGTGCAAGGATTGATTGGATATGTTTCTTGGGGATGACCACAACGTGAATTTCAGCCGTCGGTTTGGGATGGTGAAAGGCGAGCACGCGTTCATCTTCCCAGACCTTTTCTACGTCTAGATTCCCCGAAAGGACGTTATCACAATACCAGTCTGGTCGTGGCATTAGAGCTTCCTTTATCTCACTCTATTTTCAAGCCGCCGATGAATTCTCGGATGACAGAATCTTGCGGGACGATGCTGTCGTCGGGATAAGGGGTGATGGTTTGAAGCAAGTTGAATATACGTGTGGCTCGCTCGAAGGCGTCCAGCCGCAGCGGGTCATCTTTGTAGGTTTCGACCCATTCTGCAAAACCATCCATTAGTTTGGATTTATAAAGAGGCAGTTCATAGGGCATGGCGCTGTTGATAATAAAATCCGCAGTGCCTGAATAGGGAATAATATTTCTCATTTCGCTGGAACGGACGTAATGCCAATGCGTCAGGGTTTTCTCGTAATCGTAGGCGCGATGTTGCTGGTCGCGCAGCATTCGGCGCATGAGACGGATATCCGTCCAGCGGATATATTTGCCTTGATCGTCTTTGATTTGCAGCAGAGGCTCAATATAGAGCCGAACCTTGCTATCTGTAATGCCATCGGTCAGCGGCGGGTATAGGCCATAGAGACTGTCGATCAGGATAATATCGCCTTTTTGCAGGCGCAGCGGGGTTTGATCGGGGTGTCGTTTGCCGGTCTTGAAATCATAGAAAGGCAAGAGTACTTCTTCTCCAGCAAGAAGCTGGTGAAGATGCTCATTGATCAGGTCAATATCCAGCGCTTGGGGCGTTTCAAAATCGTAATCGCCAAACTCGTCTTTGGGGTGCATCTCCAGATCAAAATAGTAATTGTCGAGATTTAGCTCTACAAATTGCATCCCAAGCTTGCCGAGATGATGCGCGACCTTGTTCGTCGTCGTTGTTTTGCCGGATGATGAGGGGCCGGCCACAATTGCGAGACGAACCTCGTCTTTTCGTTCTTCAAGCAAGGCGCTGACTGAGGCAATATCGCCAGCATAAGCGGCTTCAGACTCTGCGACAATTTCCTTGAACTCCCCATTTTCCACGCGCTGGTTGAGCTTCTGAACCGTATTTAACTCATGGCTGACAGACCAATCCAGGGTTCGCCACATTTTTGCCCAGGGGATATATTCTGAGCGTTGATTGGATAGCGGTTTCTGCTTTTGCCGACGCCGATTACGTTCTTCTCGATACAGGATGTAATGTTTCGCGACCTTGGCGTGTCCGGCTTCGATCAGTGTTTTCTCAACGACATCCTGAATCTCCTCCACGCTTGGATATTGCTTGGGTTGACACTCTTTCTCCAAAGTTGCAATCACTTGATCGGCAAGATTCTCGGCTCTCTTTTTATCCCTGCCCCCAACCGATACTGCCGCACGGAAGATCGCATTAACGATCCTGCTGCGTGAAAACGCAACCGTTGATCCATTGCGCTTGATGACATATTTTATCTTTGCCATAAGATCACTCCTTGTGAATAAGAGACGCTTTTATCAAAAAACTTTTTAGTTAATTTCTAACCACCTGACACTTTGCTAAAATTAACGTCCGTTGGTTGAGTAGGCGACGCTTTTCGCCGTATCGAAACCAACTTCTCTTGTGAAAATTCAATTTTGTGACTTCGATACGCCCGACGATAGCGCTGTCAGGTTACTCAGTCACCAGCTAAAACAAAACTGTCAGGTAAGTAGGATAATTTTATACCCATGTTTCTTGGGAATCATTACAATATGAATTTCAGATGTCGGCTTGGGGTGATGAAAGGCAAGAAAGTGCTCATCTTCCCAGACCTTTTCTATATCTAATTTTCCCGATGGAGCATGTCAGAATACGAATCTAGTCGTGGCATTAGAGCTTCCTGCAGACCAGTAAACCCTTGCCAATGGTGGCGACCATCGCATCCACGCGCGGATCGTTCTCAGCATCATCGACAACGGGGCTGAGCGCATCCTGATGGCTGATGACATTGTCCGCAACCAGATAAGCGCCAGTTACCATCTTTGGGATAACGAGGTCATAGCAGGCTTTGTAGACATCTTTTTCGGCATCGAGGAAGCAGAAGGCGATCTCATCGAGTTCGGCGAGATGTGCAAGGGCATCACCTGCGACGAGTTCGACCGTATCTTCAACTTGGGCACGTGCAAATGTCTCGGTTGCCAGTTTGACCTTTTCGGGCAGAATTTCGAAGGTCGTGATCTTGCGCTCTAATGTTTTAGCTGCTAAGGAGAGCCAAAGTGTCGAGTATCCGGCGCTGGTGCCGATCTCGATCATTTGCCCTGCTGGGGTATTGGCTGCCAGTAAGGCGATAAATTTTCCGGTTACAGGTGGGATTTGGCGCAAGCGTTGCAGGTGCGGCGTACCATCTGCACGGTCTTGTGCATCGATTTCTTCTAATCGACGCATTTCTGTTTGAATGGCTGGTGAAATTTGATGGAACATGTTGACTCCCTTGTTGCTGTGTAGGAATGATGATTACTTCAACAATGCCCGCAACTCTCCCATTGCCTGCTCTTTGCCTTGAAAATGGATACCATGCATCCCCAGCTTGCGGGCTACTTCGATATTTTCGATAAAGTCATCCACAAAGACGACTTCTTCGGGGGCGAGCCGGAGTGCTTCGAGCACCATCTTATAGATTTTGGGGTCTGGCTTGGAGACGCCCATCTCAGCCGAGATGAAAATCTCGTCGAAGGCGTAGGCGATCTTCCAACGCTCAAAGAGCAGCCCGCGTAAATCATCCCAGGCATTGCTCAAGATGGCGGTCCTGTACTGGGTGCGCAGGGCGTCGATCTGGGCGATCATGGCGTAGTCAACTTCATCACCACCGAAGAATTCGGCGTGGAAGTCGGCTATCGCTTCGTCGGTTTCGGGTAGATCAAGCGAGCGCATTACGTTTTGCATGTGCTCACGGGCGGTGATCTCGCCGCGTCCAGCCTTTTTACTGGAGGGGGTGCCGAAAACGATTTGGTCCATCTCGCTGTAGGTTTTGTCAAAACGCAAGCCGAGGGACGTGCGCGGTGCGCGGTCTTCTGTCCGCACCAGCACGCCCCCCAGATCAAAAATGACGGCTTTGATGCTCATCGCCTGCGGTTTCGTTTTTTCTTTTCTTTAACAGGTTTGGACTTGCGCTCTTCAAGTTGTTTTTCAAGTTCGGCTTGTTTCTTGGCGAATTCATCCGCTTCTTTGAGCATGGCATCGTATTCTTCTTCCCAATTGGGGAAGGTTTGATTCATGCGCTCATCCGAAACGGGGGTGGCGCGCTGGCAGTGCTCGCAGGTGGCGTCGAAATGGGTTTGCCCTTCGTTGTGGATGGCGTACATGCCCGCGAGGGCGGCTTCTTTGCTGACGACGAACATTTTGCTGCAATAGGAACATTGTAGTTGCATTGGTTACTCCTTTTTTGATATTCAGTCTCTGAGCGGAGCGTCGAGCGAAGACGAGATGCGTAGTCGAAGAGCGGTTCTTGTAAACTCCATCTTTCAACTACGCTCCCTGTTGGTCGCTCCGCTCAGGAACTGGGTTACTCTTCTATAGATTGTACGCTAATTTCCTTGCCCGCGCGAATTTCCTTCTCATACTTGTCGAATTGGCTGGCAACGTGCATGCCCGCTTTTTTGTAGAGATTAAGCGCGCCGGTCAGGCTGCTGGCATCTACGCCGAGCCCGACCTTGCGCACACCGCGTTTATAGAACTCGCCAAATGAATGCTGCAAGAGCGCCAGCCCGATGCCGCGTTTGCGCCAGTTGCGCCGTACGCCGAGCGTCGCCACCCAACCCATTTCGGGGTCTTCATAGGAATGCGGACGGCACAGGCTGATGCCCACTACTTCATCACCATCCCAAGCGATGAACCACAATGTAGGATCGTAATTCTCGGTCTCTGTGAAATGATGTTTGAAGCGTGGGAATCCAACCTCGAAAGGCTGGACGATGTGCCCGAAATGATCGCTGAACGCTTCGTCATCTGCCCGATAAACCGCTTCGAGATCGCGCTCCGGGATAAAGGGTCGCAGCGCAATGCCTTCTGCCCAGCTCGGAGTGGGTGGCTGCGCATCCATCTCGATATGCATGGTGTAGAAACTGCGCAAGTGCTGGTAGCTCATATTCTCGAAAAGTTCCAGCGCAGGCTTGACCTTGTGGTCGATGCCAATCTCGTGCGTGACGCGCAGCTCAGGGTCGAGTACGTCCAGCACGCGCAAGGATTGCTGCTCTGCCCATTGGATCAGTTCCGTGCCCAAGCCGAGACCATAGTGGTCGGGATGTACCCGTCCCCAAATCCACGGGTGGACGGTGTTGGGCGCGCGCGTCCACGCTTCAACGTAGGCAACCAACGTGCCGTCGGGCGAGAAAACGATGCGCGTATCTTCTTCGGGAATGAAGTCGTCCGATATCCATTCGTTCTTGACTTCTTCGCCGTTCAGTTCCTGATGTCCCAGCTCCTTCTCTGCCCAGGTGTTGAACATCTCCACACAGGCGGGGATGTCGTCCATCGTTGCCTCACGTACCGTGTAGCCTGCAGGGAGTTTGATTTTGTAGTCGGTCATTTTCTTTTTCCTCAAAGACTACAAAAGTCTTTAAGACTTTTGTAGTCTTTTTTCGCAGAGATGACAGTCACTTTTAAAGTGACTGTCATCTGTTTTCTTATTCTTCGTCTATTTCTCGTCCGGCACGCAGCTCTTTTTCGTAGCTCACATACTCTGTTTCGACGTGCATTCCGGCACGTTGATACAGGCGAGTCGCGCCGGTTGGGCTGGAGGCATCTACCGCTAGGGCGATATTTGTTGTGCCCCGCTCGTAAAAGGCCGAGAAAGATTTCTCGAGCAGAATCAAGCCCAAACCACGTTTGCGCCAAGCCGGGAGCACGCCAAGAATGGAGACCCATCCGCTGTCATTTTTGTAGTGATTCACAGCGTAAGCGACAACTTTATCGCCATCCCAGAGGACAAACCAGAGTTCTGGATCGTATTCGTTGGTTTCAATGTGGCGTCTTTTCCACTCTTCGAATGGGATGAAGGCATGCCCCCAATTTTTGCTAAAGGCTTCTTCGTGTGCTTCGTAGACGAGTTGAGCGTGCGCTTGCTCGTCAAAGGGACGTAGTTCGATCCCTTCTGGCAGGGGAAGAGGCGTGGGCGCTTCTTCAAGATCAATTTCCATGCGCCACGAGAAGCGAACAGGAGCGTAGCCCTCAGCCTCGTGCATTTCACGTGCTACAGTGTCGCCAATGCCCATGCCGTTGCGGATGAAAACGCGCAGGTCGGGCTCAGCTTTTTGCATCTCTTCTTCGGCGCGTTTATCAAGGGCGCGTAACATGGCTGTGCCAATGCCTTGCCCCATAAAATCAGGGTGGACGTAGCCATCGCCGAGGAGATATGCGTGGGCGTCGCCGTTGTAGAATTCTTCGTAGCCAACAACGAGACCGTTGTCTGTGGTTACGACCCAAGTATCTGTTTCGAGGATGAGGTTGGGGTCTTCCCAAACTTCAAGTAATTCCTCCACCGAATAAGCATTCGATGCGTCGCCGCTATCTACACAAACATCGTAGACGAGCTTGACTACAGCTTCGAGATCATCCATGGTTGCGTTGCGGATGGTGTAGCCTTCCGGTAATAATCCTTTTTTCATTTTATTCTCCTCTAAATATGTCATTGCAAGTGAGACTAATGAGTCTTCAGCGCGTCTTCTTCCAAATACTCGTAAAGCTCTGCGTAGCCGACAGCCTTTCCTTCGGGGTCAATGACGATGAAGGCATCGGTTGTATATTCGCTTTGCGGGGCTTCCAAACTACTTCTCAATAGATACTCCACGTAAGCGATATCAGCATAGCTGCTGGCTTCAGAGAAGTTGTTGGTCAAATAGTCTGCTATATGCAAGTCGGCCTCGGTCACTTTACGGAGGCGAAAACCTGCGGGTAAAAGTCCCTTTTTCATGATGTTTTCCTCTATGAGAAGATGTGCGTTTCATGCGGCACATCTAATGTTCAAAGTCTTCTCGAAGAAGGCCCATAAAAAGCACATCCCAACGTTTGCCGTCACGGTGAACGGCTTCGGGGACAGTCCCTTCGATTTTGTAACCGACCTTTTCATAGGCGTGGATGGCACGTTTGTTATACGAGAAAACATTCAGACTCAGGCGGTGTAGGCCGAGTTCCTGAAAGGCGTAGCGGGCGATAAGCTGCATGGCTTCTGTGCCATAGCCCTTGCTCCAATACTCGCGTTCGCCGATGCCGATCCCGACCCAGCTGATGCCGTTATGCCAGTTGATGCCATCCAGCCCGACAAAGCCGATCGGCTTATCCTCGGGTAGAGCATAGATCATGAACTCGATGCCGTCGAAGGTTTCCTTTTTTTGCATCTTTTCGACCCACTTTTTGTTCTCTTCTTTGTTGAAGAGGCGTACCGGGTCGCTGTCAAGCAGGCGGGCGTATTCGGTGTCTCGCCGCCATTTGTTCATGAGTTGGGCATCCTGTTCGGGGTTCATTGTCACTAAGCGAAGCTTCTTTCCGCGATATATGTCCGTTGTCATGGTTATCTCCTCTTGTCAGCAGTGCGTTGCATCCGCAGGATGCATTGCACTGCGAGTAGGCTTGTATAAACCGTTCTGCAACGCACCGCCCCCTCTGCCCTGTCGGGCATCTCCCCCAAATTCCAAAAGCATGGAATTTAGGGGAGAAAAGGTGCAATGCAGAACTAGCTATTCTTTTCTTCCCAATCTCGTGCCAGACGTCCAAAGTGCAGGCTGTCCCAGCGTTTCCCGAAACGGTAGAGCGTTTCACGCTTGCGCACTTCCACGTTGAAGCCGAGCGCGGTCAGGGTTTCGATCAAGCCTTCGTTGTACTCGGGGACATTCAGGCTCAGGCGGTGCATGTGCAATTCGTGGAAGACGTAGCGCTGCATTAGTGCCAGCGCTTCGCGTGTGATGGGCTGGCTGTAAGCGTCCAGATTTTTCATTGTCAGCGCCATGTAGACCGCGCCGTTTGCCCAGTCCACCCATTCCAGGCCGATCATGCCGAGCAGTTCGCTCTCGTCCGTGGTGCGGATGGCGAACCAGAAGGTCTTCCGCTTTTCGTCGGCTTCTTTCAGGATGCCTTCGAGCATTTCCTTTGCTTGCATTTCCGACATCGGGAAGGGTGGTTTTTCGTCAAAGAGCGGGATGTAGCGGCTGTCGCTCGTCCATTGGGCGAGAACAGCCGCATCGGTTTCGGGCTCAATAGCAGTCAGCACGATGTGGGGGGCGGTAAAGAGATTCGTGTTATTCATCAGGCAGTCTCCTTTTGAACGGGACCAAGTTGAATTTCAGGAGCGGATTCGGATGTCTCATCCTGCTCGACGTGTTTGTTGAGGGAAAGAAATCCGAGCGTGGCGACCAGCGCCAGGATTCCCGCTGCGTACCAGACCCAAACAGGGTCGGCGTTATCCATGATCAGCCCGGCGAGGAGCGGACCGATGGCACCCGGGATCAGCCACGAGATGCCGAAGACAGCCATGTAGCGTCCGCGCATATCTTCGGGCGAGAATTTGGCGACGAGGGCTTGCGCAACGGGGGTGACGATCATTTCGCCAACGGTGATGATTGCCATCGCGACCATGAACATGGCGTATTCGCCGACGAAGCCGTACATGGCGAAACCGACGGCGTAGATGAGCGCACCGAGCGCCATCATCAGCATCGGCGGTTTGTCGCCGATCTTGCGCGTGATGGCGAACTGCATCAGCACGACCATCGCGGCGTTGAGACTCATAATCATGCCGAAGCCCGCTTCAGGAACATTGTGCACATCGCGTAGGAAGACGGGTAATGATCCGTACATTTGGACGTAGACGATAGTGACGATCATGGACATGCCCATGAAGACGATGAAGGCGCGGTCTTTGAGCACGATGAGATAGCCACGGAAGCTGTCTGCGAAACTGGGCTTGTTTTCTTCCTCTTCAACCGTTTTGGCTTTCGGCATGGTTTCTGCGACCAGAAAGTAGAAAGCGATGGCCGTGAGAACGCTGCTGACGGCATCTGTGCTGAAGAGCAATAAATAGGATCTTGCTGCCAGAAAACCGCCGATGGCGGGGCCGATGACGACCGAGAGATTCATAACGACACGCATGATGCCGAAGCCATCTGCTCTTTTGTCTTCAGGGAGCAGGTCGGTGAGCATGGCTTGGTGGGCGGGCCCCGCCATATCGGCGAAGAGACCTGTGACCACTGCGAGCACATAGAAGAGTTCGAGTTTGTCGACCAAGCCCATTCCGAGACTTGTCAGGGCGCTAACGACCAGGCCGATGATGATGACGCTCTTGCGACCGATTTGGTCGGTGAGTGCGCCACCAAACATGGAGCCGAAAAACTCCGAGATGGAGAAGATGGCGAAGAGAATCCCGACTTCTGTCATGCCGACACCGAAATGTTTGGTGACGTAGAGTGAGAAGAAGGTGAAAAGTAATGCGCCACCGAGGTGGTCGACAAAGGATGCGCCGACGACGACCCAGAATTGCTTGGGGTATTCGTGGTAGATGGCTTTGGCACGGTCGAGCGGTTTTGCGAACATGAGATTTTCCTTGTGTTACAACTTGCATTGATAATAAAAAAAGCCACAGAGTTTTCTCCGTGACTTTTGGTAGAACTGTTTTATGAAATAAAAAAGCCACGGATGAAGTGCTCCGTGGCCTTAGGTGACTAGATAAGGTCTTTTCTAAAGGGCAACAGACGCACTTCGAGGATGTAGGGAAATAACATCACCAACAAGGGCAAAACGAGAAGTTTGGTTGTTCATGTAGTGCGTCTCCTTTTCTTTAGAATAGTTGCTTTCGCAACGGGGCAGAGTGTAACATGGGAAATTTGCGGGGTCAAGGGTTTTTTATAATGAATATACTTAGTATAGTTTAATCGCCTGTGGTTAGGTTGACCTTGAAGCCACTTTCGGTTACGTCCTGATTGAACATGTCCGTATGCAGCCCGCATTCGGTTTTCCCCTTCCCTGCCCAGCGACCGGCACGCTCGTTCTCGCCGAGTTGGATGGCACGTGTGCAGGGTTTGCATCCTACGCTGGGATATTGGGTGTGCGGCAGCGGATGTGTGGGTAAACGATGTTCAGTGATGTAATCCCATATATCGGTCTGGGTCCAGTTCAGGAGCGGGGCGACGCGCAGCAGTCCATCCCGTTTGTATTCAAGGATTTTTGCATGGGCGCGGTTCCCGGTTTGGTCACGGCGAATGCCCGTGATCCAGGCATCGAGACCTTTCATCGCTTTTTGCATGGGCTGCACCTTGCGGATGTAGCAGCAAAGGTTTGGGTCGGTTTCGGGCAGGTCTGCGCCAAAATGGCGCAGCACGGTGCGCCATTTTTCATCTGGACGCAGATCGACGATATTGAGCCCCCAGATTTGCTCGATATGCTCGCGGAAGAAAAGCGTATCCCAAAAGTGCATGCCCGTATCCAAAAAGAAGATGCGCATTTTGGGGTTGGTCTGCTTGACCATGTGCAGCAGCGGTACGCTCTGGTTCTGGAAGGATGAACTCATTGCCAGATTTGGACAAAAGTTTTCCATCGTCCACATCAGAATTTCCTGCGGCGTGGCGGATTCAAATTCGTTTGAGAGAGTTTCGATTTCTTTGGGGGTGAATTTCATAGATTTACTTGTGTACGTCGCATTAAAGATTCCGCGAGGAGCATGCGCTTGCGACAAAATATTATCTGTTCAAAAAATACGCATCCACAATATCAGAATAGTCTTGATCGGTGTGGCGGTTTAATGTTTCAAAAAAGTCGTCGGTTGTCGCAAATTTGTGCGCATAGCTGCTGGCGTAATCCTGTAAAAAGGCATTGAAGGACTTTTCACCGATCCGTGCGCGAAGCTCCTCCAAAAACTGTGCCCCGCGCAAGTAGACTGCATCGGTATAGCCGCGAAAATCATAGCCATCGTAGATCGTTGTATCCACCCAGCCGCTTGGCTGGAACCACGTCACGCGCCAGCGCCACCACCAATTGATGGGGTACGGCGGCGTCTCCTCGTAGAAGACGCGTTCGCTGTAGAGTGCCATCGATTCGTCCAGCCAGGGCTCCAACGCCTGATTGTTACCGACCAGACCGAACCACCACTGATGCGAGACCTCGTGCACGCCGAGCGCGATCAAATTGTTCTGAAGCGTTCCGTCATACTCGTCATAAAATTCGCTGCCCATAAAGATTAGTCCGTCATACTCCATGCCATCGGGCAGGTGGGTTTGCACCACGCTCAAATGCTTGTAGGGATTGGGCGCATAACGTCGGCTGTAGATGTCGATAGCGCGGGATGCGGCGTTCATGATCGCTTTGCCCGGCCTGTCATAATCAGGGAAGTAGAAACTCGTCACGCTCCCGTTTTCGCTGGATACCGTTTCCGAGCTGAATGCCGAACTGATAGAGAAGACAAAAGTCCGCGCGGCCTCGAGTTCGTAGAGATACCAGGCTCCGGCCTTCTTGCCTCCCGCACTGGCTGCTACAACGAGATCATCATCCCCCTTGAGTTTTAATGTGACATCGAAATCCGCTGTCTCGTAGACGAGGTGTTCCCCAACGCCGCTCGATGTGTAGTAGAGCCAACCTTGTCCCTCATTAAAAGGCACGATGAAGGGATACCAGTTCACCAGGTTGATTTGGAAATCACCCAGATAACCGAAAACCTGCGCATCGCTTTTCGGCGGGATATTGAGCGTATAGGCTATCTCCAGGGTGACCCTTTCCCCGGGCTGGAGCTGTGCCCCAAGCGGGATCACCATGCGAGTCCCCTCGAGCGAGGGGGCGATATTGAACCCGTTCAGGCTGAGACTCTCCAGCGAGAAGCAATTGCCCCAGTGATTGGGTTCCACATTCAGAACGAGCATATCCAGCCCGACGGTGCTTTGATTTGTGTATCGGATGCTTTCATCCACATGCAGGGTGCGGGTGGCGTAGTTGAGAGTCGCGGCCAGCGTGTATTTCGGGCGGGTATCTTCAAGAGTCTGGGGCGGCGGCGGGGTGATGGTTTTTATTGGGAGCGGAGCCTCGGTTGGGCCTGGGGTTTGGGGAATGCTTGTCGTTGCCTGTGGCTGGAATGCTGTTGGGGATGGGCTGATGTTTGGGACGTCAGTGACCAAGACATAATCAGGGACGTTTTCGGGAGCGTCTGAAGGGAGCGTACATCCGGTTAAGAGAAAAAATCCAGTTAAAAAAGCGAAAATAGTCCCTAAGCGGAGCAGAGCGTAGTAGAAGGAGGGCTTTGCGTCATACCGCTCTTCGACTGCATATCTCGCTTTACGCGAAGACTGGACGCTTCTTTTTCGCATTAGTGGGGTGACCTGAAATACTTCGTCGCGATGTCAGAAAAATCAACGTCGGTATGCTCGCGCAGGACGCTGAAGAAATTATCCCCGCTGACGATCTGCTGGTTGTAGCGTGTGCGGTAATCCTGCAAAAAGGCGAAAAAGGCTTCGTCGCCGATGCGCGTACGGAGTTCTTCGAGGAAGTGGGCTGCATTAAAGTATGCGGAACCCCAGTAAGCGTGTTCTGTTGGGTTTTCGTTGACGCGCAAGTCAATCCAGGTACCTGTATCGTAGGCATTCAGGCGAACTACTCTCCACCAATTAAGTGATTCTGGAGCATAAGTTTCATAGTAGAGCATCTCGCTGTAAGCGCATAACATTTCGTCTAACCAAGGCTCATCTGCTTGGTTGTTGGCAACACTTTCAAAAAACCATTGATGGGCTGTTTCATGTGCAGAAACAGCAGTCAAGTGATTACTTGGCGTTCCATCATAAAGGTTGTAATAAGCACGAGATTGAAAGTAGAAGGCGGAGTACTCCATACTATCATCAAAATCAGCCTGCACTGCGGTCAGCGATTTGTGCGGGTATTCTCCATAAAGTTGGTTGTAAAGTTGCAGTGCGCGGACGGTGACGTTGAGAACTTCCTGCGCTGGTGCATCAAAGAAGACGGGGAAGTAGTAACTGTAGACGGTCACATCGCCGACCTGCTGACTGACGACCTGATACTCGGTACTGGCAGAAATGACGAAAGCGCGCCCGGCTTCGAGTTGGTAACGTGTCCATTCGGCTTGGGGTTCGGCGTTGGCGCTGGTGGCGAAAACCACGCCCAAAGCAGTCGGGCGGACGTAGACATCGTAATCCGCTACATCATAGACAAGATGCTCGCCGAAATACCACGGCTCGGGCAAAGTCCACGCCCCGTTTTGACGCGGCACGACGAAGGGATACCAATTCGTTAGGTTGACTTGACGGGCGGTGTAGCCATAGATCCGTGCCCGCGTTGCAGTAGGATCGCCCTGTTCTGCGAAGGGCAGATTGAGTGTGTACTGCATCTCGATCTGCGTATTTTTGCCGGGTTCAAGTGGCGTAGCGAGTGGGATAGTGAGTCGCTGCCCGTCGAGCGTGTAATTGATTGCTGCCCCGTCTACACTCAATTCGTGGATGATGATGCCACTCGCCCAGTAATTCGGTTCAACGGCGAGTAATAGGTCATTCAGCGTTTCGCCGCTTTTGTTGGGGTAGAGAATTGTCTGCTCGACTTCGACAGTTTTGGCGGCGTAATCGAGCGTAACGTACATGCTGTACCGCGCCCGCTTCAGCGGCACTTCGGTTGGGGTGGGGATGGGTGTCTCGGTGGGCGGCAGAGGTGTTTCCGAAGGGAGCGCTGTCGCCGAGGGAAGAGGCGTTGCTGTGGGAGCAGGAGGCAGCGTTGTTTGATTGCTGCCGCAGGCGCTGAGGGCGAAAAGCAAGAAGAAAGAGGAAAGAAGGACGCGAAAATTCATGGGAGTATCAGACATGGAAGCGTAGTGGATGAAGCCTATTAAATTTATGAGTACTTACTTATACAAAAAATTATGCGTAGCCACTGAAGCAGCCACTAGAGAGCCGATTGCGATAACAGTCAGCGGCTTGATGGGAAATTCTTTTTTGGGGGTGTCGCCTCGTTCGAGAGATTCTCTTGTCTCACGCTTTTGTTTTGCTTCGAGGGCAATTCCGACCGTTGCGGTCGCGGGAATGGCGGTACAAAACATACACATCTTATTTCTCCTTTTGACAATCTTCACAAATTCCAAATAGTTGCAGCCAATGTTCCTGCACGACGAAACCATGTTTCTTCGCAACCGAGGTAAAGAAGGTGCCGAGATCGTCGCCTTCGAAATAGACCGCTTTTCTACATTTTTCGCAAATGAGCAGATGCTGGTGTCCCTCGGCATGGGCGAGATAGGCGTTGCAGCCTTGATCCTGATGCACGCGCTGGATGAGATGCAGTTCTTCGAGTTTTTCGAGCGTGCGGTAAACGGTGACCAGCCCCAGTTTGGGATAGGTCTCGCGTCCCAGATCGTAGACTTCATTGGGCGTCAGCGCACGTGGACTTCGGGCAACGGTCTCGACAACGGCGCGACGCGCATCTGTGAGACGGTAGCCTTGTGAGCGTAATTCGGTAAGCCAGTTTTCAGCATTCATAAAACACCTGTGGTTATTCGGTTGCCCTTGCGGAGTATTTGAAAATCGTTTTCGATTATAGACAGGGGGGAGAGGATGGTCAAGGCATCGAAAGTGAAAAGGGATGCTTGAAGAGAGAGTGATAATGCTTACTTGTTACTAAGTGTCTATCCTGAAAATCCCTCGTAGTGGCGACTTTAATCGCTCAGAACGGCTAAAGCCGTTACTACAAAGGAATTTTCGGATAGATTGTAACTCTTTTCCCCCGTGCAAAGCGGACAAGCCCGTCTCCCATCCTGGTTACACTCTTGGTCAGTTGGAGATTTGCAGCGGTAAAGAGTTCTTGCAAATCAGCTTCTCCCCAGCGGAAGTGACGCTCGGCGCGTCCGGCGTAGTTGAGTAGGGTTTCGCGTGCCAAGCCCGTTAGTCCACGTCTGTCAGCAAGGGCCGTCGCGGCTGCGATACTCATCTGTTCGGATGGGTTGAGTAGGGCGATTGTCCCGTTGGGGGCAAGTAGGCGTGTCATTTCATGGAGAGCGGCGCGGGGATCAGGAAGTAGGAATAAAAGGTTGGATGCGGTAATGAAATCGAAAGAAGAAAGGGGAAAGGGGAGTGCGGTGACATCTGCCAGCACAAGGTTGGGGTGCAGGGTGTTATGGAACATTTCAAGGGAGAGATCAGCCCCGATTGTGCGGCATCCGCTTTGGGCGAAGATGGCGGGTAGTAGTCCGGGACCGGTGCCCACGTCCAAGATAAGGGAAGCAGGTTTTGGGTCAAGCCACGAGGCGAAAGAGCGCAGCATGGCACCCCATCCGGTTTTGGTTTGGAGTTCGAGAAAATAGGCAGGGTCGTGGCTTAGGTCGGTCATCCTGAAAAGTGACGAGTGATGTGTGATTTCACGTTTTAGTTCAATACTTCAATATTCGGCAGGAGCGGGATGCGCTCGATGATGTCGATAAAATCGGCCTCGGTGATCTTGTCGTCGGGTTTGTCGATCAGGGCGCGTAGGGTGGCTTCCATGACGTTGGTGCCGAAGCTGCGCCCCTCGAGGCGTGGCGTGGATGTGACAAGCAGATGAACGCCACGCTCGCGCAGTTCTTCGACATTTTTGGCGGTGGTGGTGTTGGTGAGTACTATTTTGCCAGTTAGATCATCAGGCATGTGCGAGCGGATGGAGACGAAATCACCTGCCAGAATATCGGCTTCGTTGTAGTATTTTTCCCATTTGGGCTCGGGCGGCTTATCCTGCGCCGAGCCGAGCGGGTAGAACCATTTGAAGGGGAAGAGTGTGATGATGGGCAGCAGGGTTGCGGCGATCATGTGTACGCCGCGCAAGCTGCGTACGGGAATGGGCAGATCAAGCGAGAACATGAAATCGCCGAAGGTCGTGTCGCAGCCAGCATCGACGAGCGCTTTTGCCATCACATAGCGGTCAACGGCGGTGGTTTTGAGGGCTTTCATCCCTTTGAGTGTGCGCCCTTCTTCGTTGAGTTTTTCTTCGAGCGCTGCTACGGCACGTTGCACGAGCAATCCCTTGATACCGTTGCCGTCGCCGGCTTTGCTCTTTTGGATCGCCGCGCGGATGCGTTTAACTTCGCGGAAGTAGTAGCGTTTATCTGCTACGCCGAGATAGAATTCCACACCGCCGATGCCGAAAGCATCCACTTTGCCGTCATTTTCTTTGTAGGCGGCGAGAGCGGCATTAAAATCGGCATTGTAGCCTTTGCGGCTGATCTCACATTTTTCACCGAGAAATTCGTGCACGGTGCTGTGATCGCGTGATGAAGACCCCATGCTAATTGACAATATCTTTTTCATAGAAAACTCCTTTAGCGAACGCCATTATCATAGTTTACGGTGAGCAACGTGAACGCGCCTTCGACCACCACAAAGGTTTGGTCTTGAGCGTATGGAATAAGGTTGATGGATTCGGGATGCAGGATATATTCCCCCGCAGCCAGAGGGGTGCGGAACCGACCATTTTCGTCCGTAGCAATTTCGGTAACGCGCTTGCCATTAGGCTTGCTGATCGTTAAAGTTGCTTGGTACGGGAGATCAGGGCAGGGTTCACCGACCTGCATGGCCGGGCATTGTGGCCCGATCAGCACCTGCCCCTCGACACCCGTGTTTGGCGGGATGATAGGCACACAGGCGCTTAACGCAAAAAAGAGAAGCAGAAAGAGCTTTTTCACTTTTATTGATTCATTTCCCAGATCATCCGTAATCCATCTAAGGTCAGCCACGGGGCGATGATGTCAATTACATCGGTCTGGCTGGCGATCAAATTCGAGAGTCCCCCTGTTGCGATAACTTTCATCTCTTCGCCGAGTTCTGTACGAAAGCGAGAGACCATCCCCTCGACCATGCTGACATAGCCAAAGAGTAATCCCGACTGCATCGCGTGGACGGTGTTTTTCCCGATCACGGAGGGGGGACGTGCAATATCTACCGGAGGAAGTTTCGCTGCATGTTTAAAGAGCGCATCCGCCGCAAGATTAACTCCGGCTGTAATTGCTCCGCCAAGATATTCGCCTTTAGCGTTGACGGCGTTAAAGGTCGTCGCTGTCCCAAAGTCAATTACGCAGGCGGGGCCACCATAAAGCTGATGTACAGCAACCGCATCCGCAACGCGGTCTGCGCCGACTGCGCCCGGGTTTTCGTAGAGTATCCGCACGCCGGTCTTGATGCCCACATCCACGATGAGGGGTTTGATCTTCAGGTATTGTTTGCAGGCTTGCTCCACATGCCGAGTCAGATGTGGAACAACGGAAGCAAGACAAATTCCGGTCAGGCAGCCGGTGTCGCATCCTGCTTGTTGGAGCACGCCCAAAAGCTGAAGCCCGTATTCGTCTGGCATCCGCTTGTGATCGGTAGCCAAACGCCAATGGGATTTTAGCGTTTCACCTTCGTAAAGACCAAGCGTTAGGTTGGTGTTGCCGATGTCTATGGTTAGAATCATATTCTTATTTTGTCGATTGTGGATGGTGAATAATGTGCCGTGATTTTACCATTCCCCGCAGATTAATTTAAAGCTAAAGCGCCTGGGTGAGGGGGGCACCCAAGCGCTTTAGTATATAGATTTTATCTATGCTACAAATATTTGTCAACATAGTTTTCTGTAGATTTTGAAATCAATTTTGTTGATTTTCGCCAAATAGAAGTTGAGCAAGCGCTTTTCAAAATGGCATTTTCTCCTTAGAAGTACAGGGTTTTTCCAAGTATAAAGGCATAGATAAAAAAACGGTGATGGTGGCAGTAATCACCCAGCCTGATTGCCAACGGATTTCCAGAGGAGGCTGGGGAAGCTTTTCGAAGTTTTTTGCTCGGAACCATTACATCATCCATAAAAGAAAAGAAAGATGGAAAAGCCCGCTTTTAGCGGGCTTTGAACTACCTGATCTCTCGAATTGAGTTATCTTCGTTTACCAACACCACGCTGGGATGCCACTCTTCGGGCAATGGTTCTTCAACAAGGGCGTAGCTCATAATGATGACATGGTCACCAGTTTGGACGAGGCGTGCCGCCGCACCGTTGGCTTTGATCTCACCGGAGCCGGGCTCGCCTGCAATGATGTAGGTTTCAAGGCGTGCGCCGCTTTCTACATCAACCACGTGGACGAGTTCAAATTCGCGGATACCGGCTGCATCGAGCAGGGTTTTGTCTACGGTTAAACTGCCGTCATAATTCAGATCGGCATCGGTCACCACCGCGCGGTGGATTTTTGCTTTTAGTAACTTGCGATACATTTTGTCCTCTTCACAGAAGTGACAGTCACCTTTAAGGTGACTGTCACTTTGTATTATAAATAAACTTCCTGCTTTTTCGTAGATAAAATCTACTTACTCAACTGCTCCGTCCTACTCTCTCCAACCGTAAAATAACTCGCATCGGGATGATGCAAAATGATCGCCGCCGTTGATTGTTCGGGGATCAGCTGATACGCCGCACTCAGGGTCATGCCGAGCGCGTCTTTAACGGGGAGTAACTCAAAGACCTTCAGATGGTCATCCAAATCGGGGATTGCGGGGTAGCCCCACGAATAGCGTTTACCCTGCCCAGCGGGGATTCCCATTTCGCGTTGGATATGTTTATGCAGATATTCAGCCGCCGCTTCAGCAGTCTGCACAGCCAAGCCGTGCACAAAATAACCTTCTGAGTAATCATTGGCGGCTTGCAGTGCGTCAAATTTCTCTGTTGCTTCCTGCCCAACGGTGACTACCTGAAAAGCGACCACGTCCATTTGCTCAGAACCGACGGGGGCAAAATAATCTGCCAGACACAGGTTCTTTCCTGTGCTTTGGCGCGGGAAGGAAAATCGCTGTAGAGGCGAAGGGTCATTCGCTTGCTCAGGATCATAGATCACCAAATCATCACCATCTGCCTGACAGGGGAAGAAACCGTATACGCCCTGTGGTTTCAGCCAGCCCGTTTGCAAGGCATCCTTCTTCATCTTCGCCAGCCGCGCTTCAAATTCGGCTTCAAGTTTTTCCCACTCTTCGCCGTGGGTGTTTTTCGCGCCCCACGACAAACGGAAAAGCTCTTTTTTGTAGAGATGCTCAAAAATCATTTCCAGTGGCATATCTTTAACAATTTGTGCGCCCAATTTTGATGGAAGTGGAATAGGTTTTGGCTCGGTCTTTGAACGTTGGATGCTGACTTTCTTCGTGGATTTCTCTTGGGATGCCCGCTCCGCTTCGCGCGTGACCTGAGCTTGCAACCGTTTCATAAGCGCTGGTTTGCGTCCCGCATCTTGCAGCTCTTCCATCGTCTCGAGACCTTCAAAAGCATCTTTACAATAGAAAGCGCCTGCGTCATACCAATTTCCATCTTCGGTTTTGTTGATGCGCTGCCCAAAACGCCGATTGATCGCCGCCCCGCCCAAAAGCACGGGGATATTCTGTTTACGGCGATGCAATTCGTTGATGATCAACGGCATCTGCTTGGATGTACTCACCAGCAAAGCAGAGAGACCAACAGCATCTGCATTTTGCTCGATAGCGGTATTGATGATCGTCTCAGCCGGAACTTGTTTACCCAGATCAACAACTTCAAAGCCGTTATTACTCAAAATTGTTTTGACGAGATTTTTGCCAATATCATGCACATCACCATAAACGGTTGCGAGCACAACCTTGCCTTTGGATGTCCCTTCGGCTTGCTCCAGATATTGCTCCAGGCGGGCGACGGCTTTCTTCATCACTTCAGCGGATTGCAATACAAAGGGCAGAATCAATTCTCCAGCACCGAATTTATCACCAACTTCTTTCATGGCGGGGAGCAGGACAGTATTGAGGGCATGGATAGCAGAATCATGTTTCTTCTCTACAATGGTTTCCATGATCTCGCCCGCTATAATTTCATCCACATCGTTCTCCACGCTTTCAGACTCCCCAACTTTTCCTGGCTGTCTGAAAACGATGCGCCAGTGCAGGCGTTCGGCGAGGCTCATGCCTTCAGTGGGATTGGTTTGGGTGGTGGAGGCTGTCGCTTCGCGCCCTTCAAAGTATTCGATCACGCGCTGAAGAGCATCCGGGCGGCGATTGAAAATCAGGTCTTCTACCAACTCGCGCTCATTGTCGGGGATTTCTGCATAGGGCGGGGTGGTTGCTGGATTGACAATTGCCATATCCAACCCAGCTTGAACACAGTGATAAAGGAAGGCGCTGTTGATGATATGCCGGGCGGCTTTATTCAATCCAAACGATACGTTGCTAACACCCAAAGAGGTAAAGACACCGGGCAATTCAGATTTAATTAGTTTGATGCCTTCGATGGTCTCTTTGGCAGAATCGATATATTCGGCTTCGCCGGTGGCGAGAGTGAAGGTTAGGGCGTCGAAGACGAGGTCGTAGGGTTGCAGACCATGCTCGTTGACGGCAATATCGTAAATTCGTTTGGCTACTTCCAGTTTGCGCTCGGCGGTCTTTGCCATCCCTTTTTCGTCAATGGTTAAGACCAAAACGGCGGCATTATGTTTTCGTGCCAAGGCAAAAACCTTGTCGGCTTTTTCGCGGCCGCTTTCGAGATGAGTGGAGTTGATTAGTGAGCGCCCGGGAGCAACCTTTAGCCCAGCTTCCATCACAGCAACGTCGGTCGTGTCGAAAACCAAAGGCACGTCGATGCCCGCCGTAACCAGCTTGCGGACGACATCGTGCATAAGCTGGGCTTCATCATCGTTTTCAGTCACAGCCACCGAAATATCGAGGGCGTGCGAGCCGCTGTCCACTTGTCCACGGGCAACTTCGAGAATCTCGTCCCAATTTTCTTCGAGCAAGAGGCGTTTGAATTTACGGCTGCCCTGCGCGTTGCAGCGCTCGCCGATGATTAACGGAGCAGGCTCCTGGCGCATGGTAAAGGATCGGATCCCGGAAGCAAGCCGAGGCGTCGTGAGTATCGGGCGCGGCGGATGCTTTTTGCCGTGCATCCGTTTGACGAGCGCATCCAGATGAGCAGGGGTCGTCCCACAACATCCGCCCACCACAGAAATATTATTTTTCTCGACAAACTCCATCAGCGCGTCCGCAAAGGGTTCGGGCTGGAGCGGGTAAACGGCTTCGCCATCCACGTTGAGCGGCAGCCCGGCGTTGGGGATGCAAGAAACGGGCAGGGCGGCGTTTTCGCCGAGGAACTGGATCGGCTCGCGCATATGTTCGGGGCCGGTGGAGCAGTTCATGCCGATGATGTCGATGGGCAGCCCCTCGAGGATGGACAGCGCGGCGGCGATGTCGGTGCCGAAGAGCATTCTGCCCGTCGTATCGAGCGTGATTTGGGCTTGGATCGGTACCCGAATTTTTGTCTCGGCGAAGGCTTTTTCAACGCCACTGATGGCGGCTTTGACTTCGAGGATATCTTGCGATGTTTCGATGAGCAGCAGGTCGACGCCGCCCTCGAGCAGACCGGTGGCCTGCTCACGGAAAAGCTCGGCGAGATCGTCGTAGCCAAGATCGGAGAGATCGGGGTCATCGGCAGATGGGAGTTTGCCTGTCGGGCCGAGCGAGCCAGCAACGAAGCGGGGTTGTTCGGGCGTGGAATATTCGTCGGCGATGCGGCGGGCGAGGGCTGCGGCAGCTCGATTGAGCTCGAGAGTTTTATCCGCCAGCCCGTATTCGCCGAGCGTGAGCCGATTGGCACGGAAGGTATCGGTCTCGACCACGTCCACGCCGACTTCGAAGAAGGAGCGATGCACCTTCTCAACAGCTTCGGGATAGGTCAGGACGAGGTAGTCGTTGCAGCCGTTGTACTGCTCGCCGCCGAAATGCTCGGCGGTCAGGTTTTGGTTTTGGATGCTGGTGCCCATCGCGCCGTCGAAGATGAGGACGCGTTCGTTGAGAGCATCGAGGTATTTGCGGTTGGTGTAGGTTTTGGTCATAGGGGGTTCCTTTGGTTCTAAAAAGCAAACTATCGTGTAGAACAGTCATTTATTACGGATCCAGCTTCTACACATTCTTTTAAAATGCTATAGATTCGATTATATATTTCTAATTCATCAGGGCTGGTGTTTTTAATGTCCCAGTTATCAAGTTGAGCAAGGGATTGTATCTCATTCCATCCATATTCCAGACGACCACTTACTTCGTAATCAAATAAAATCATAGCTAATTCTGGCATAACATCGGATGTTTTCAATGGTTTTTCAAATGTACTTTCAATGGTCTTTTTCTTTATATCAATGCCATTATCATAATACGCTACTTCAGTTTTTGACACATCAATGTATGAGTCCGTATTTTCATTCCACAAATATATTTGGGTAGCACGAGGAGACCCAGCTCTTGATTGAGTACCAAATTGACCTTCGTAAAAATGAGTAGCAACAAGCCAGACTTTTCCAGAATCATTTGCTGTAAAATATTTAGGGGTGAAATCAGATTCTGGAGTAATGTCTTTGACATGACCATTGGCAGTTATTTCCACCAGTAAAAGCCCTCGGCAGTCGTAACAATTTCCGTCTCCAAGGTTAAAGTTCACAGCCAATTCGGGTAAACCATTTCCGTTCCGATCAGAAAATCCTCCTGTATCAAATTGCATATAGTTTTCATGTACAAGCCATGTTTGAGGAATTTTCATATAAATCGAGTATCCTCGTTTTTCATAAACAAGTACGGGTTCTTCATCTTCCGCAATGTTAAATATAAGCAGAATATTCCTTGATGCAATATCTGAAGTTTCGACAATAACAACGACATATTCTGTTTCAAAATATATGCGCCTAAGTTCTGTGATTTTCAATGGGTTTCCATTGGAAATGGTGTGCAAAATGGGATGGTCGAAATCCAAAACCATTGCAGGAACACTTGTTGGGGTGATGATTTGCGTTGCGGTGGGCGTTGGCGTGCGGAAGATTCCGCCTACGTTGGTTTTGTTGGCAAAGAAGTAGGCGATGATAAGGAGAATGATGATTGTGATGGGGAGGAGGAGGTTCTTTTTCATGGGTTTTCCATTTGCTGCCCCCTCTGTCCTTCGGACATCTCCCCCAAATTCCAAAAGCATGGAATTTAGGGGAGACCAGACGATAAGTTTTGTCCCCCTGTTTTGCTTGCAAAATGGGGGGACGCCCCAGCTTCATGCTGAGCTTGTCGAAGCAGAAGCGAGGGGCAGGGGGGCGAACGTCTGAGTTTAAGAAAAAAACTGTACTATTTTAAAAAGTCATTTGCGATAAACATTACTGAATTGTATAACGGTTTTACCAACTTCTTTGGTCATATCACCACGAAAATAGGTCATTCTTTCTCAATCCTTATCATCGTTGCCTGCATCAGCGCCACAAGTTTACTCTGCTCATCCTGAACTGCAAAGCCCCCTGAACAGACGCAGATCGTTGATGACCTTGCCGATGGCAATGAGACGCTCCCCATGCATCTAAGGCAGTGCCGCCTGACCGGAATCCGGGTCAATCATCAGGCTGGATGCATCCACGGCTTCGAAATCGTCGCCTGTGAGTACATCGAGCGTATGCAGCATATCGTTATCCCAACGCTCATCGGGAACGCCAGAAATATACCAGTCCGAGCCATTATCCGCCACGATGATCCCGTACTCTTTCATCGCCTGCAAGATCACTTGCATCTCCGGCGAGAATCCCGAAATATTATAAGAAGCCTTTAATCGGAAACGCGCTCCCATCGGCGGGACGTTGGAGTCTGTAATACTGGATGCAAAATGCCGGGCAGGCCAAAGATATGCTCGCTGCGTTTGCGCCACTGTGAAGCGAATGGCATGGTTGATCTCCCCAGTTTCCACTTCATCATAACGTACCAATCCAGGCAAAATTGGCAACCCTGCTGCATCGGCAGATGTCCAGCCATCCGGGCGTAAAGCATGAGAATTCAAGTCCCAGATCGCACCCGACCCTGCGTACCATTGCCCATTACTCAACGAGGCATCATACAGTTCATACAGAACGCAGTTATCCTGATCGAGCATCAAGATATGATGATCGCTGCTATATTCGATTTTCGGATCACTCGGGATGGGATAAGGTCCGGGGTCAGATTCGTCAGAATAATCGAAGACGACCGCCTTTTTGGCTTGGCTGCCCGAAACAAGATTGTACGGAATCCCGATTGGGCCTCCGTCCCAGGTACCCGACCCAAAGTCCATGTGAAAGCTTTCGTTGCCCCCGATACTGTTAATCCACGCGGCGGAGCGAGCATGAACGGGCAAGGTATCAACACGCGTATTCCAGATATTATCCGCTGGGAAAACAGGGCAGCCAGCCAGGGATGGACCATTAGATGGTTGACCAACTTCGATGTAATACGTCACTTGCCCCTGAACCTGAAAAGCAAGCGCAGATTGTTTCGTTCCATTAGCATCATCATTACAAGCAACCGGATTTAAATTACCGCGTGTGCCTGTCCAGACAGCGATAAAGGTATCGTAATTTGAAGACGATGTGTCGAGAGCAATTGCCGTATCCGTTGATGACTCATACCAATACCAAACAGTCGCAACTCCCTGTCCCAATCCGCATGCGCTGATCACTGGGTCATCGATTGCCACAGTTGCTTCACTTGTGTCAACTACAGGAAGGCTGCTAACAACGCCTGAGAGATCCGTAGCAGAGCTGAAGTCATCATTACCCGGAATAGCGAAAACAGGGGCTGCATCAACGTTGCCTGCCTCGACAGAACTGCCTATTCCAAAAGGAATTAGCAGAGCGGCGAAAACCAAAAGCTGAAAGAAGATTCGAGCAAATCGCTTCATCATACACGCTCCAAACTGAGCCCTGAGAGTTTTTTCAGGGCAATAAATACAAGTGTCCTATTTCTCCAATCGTATCATCGTTGCTTGCATCAGCGGTTTTACCCGCACGGGAATTAATCCCCGTGCGGTGATGATTTTGTAAACATTTTTATCAGCGCAAATCTATTCTTTTTCTAGCGACATGAGACTTCTCTTGATAAGGGTGCTCGTTGGTTGAGTAGGCGATGCTTTTCGCCGTATCGAAACCAACAAGCGGTAAAAACAATCGAAGTTTGTGGTTTCGATATGCTCTCTGCTTCGCGTCGGGCTACTCAATCACCTTCAAAAACAAAAATGTCATGTGGCTAGTTTTTTTTCAATCCTTATCATCGTCGCTTGCATGAGCGCGACAAGTTTACGCTCCGCGCCCTGATAGGCAAAGACTTCCCCCGAGCAGACCGTAATCGTGCGCCCGGGTTTAATGACCTTGCCGGTGGCGACAAAGCGTTCCCCGACAGCGGGCGACATCAGGTTGACCTTGAACTCAACGCTCAAAACGCGTGAGCCGAGCGGCATGAGGGTGAATGCGGCGTATCCGCAAGCCGAGTCGACGATGGTGGTTACGATCCCGGCATGGAGGAAGCCTTCCTGCTGAGTCAGCTTTTCGTGAAAGGGAAGATCAATGTGTACTTCGCCTGGGCGAATCTCGCCAAGTGTCGCGCCGATGGTTTGCATCGCCTTTTGTTTGACAAATCTTCCATGCAGGTAATTCTCGAAATCGGGGTTGGGAGGAGTGAAGGATTGGGGCATGTGTGTACCTGTTTTAGAAATATTTCGTCAGCTTACCAACGTGCGTGATGTTCTTCGGCAAAGCCGATCAGGTCGTGGATTTCGAGCTTGCTGCCGTCATCGAGAATGACATGCCCGTTATAGCGTCCGAACATCTGGTGCACTTCGCTGGTGATGATCGCTAAACTCGTCGTAGCGGTGCGGTCTTTGAAGGGCGTAAAGACGAGATCAAGACGATCTTCGTTGTCGGTGAAATGCCAGGGCTGCATATAGTCGCCGGATGAGTAGCCGAACTCGACCTTGTCCAATTTGTGGACGCGCCCGTTGACGATGACGGCGTTCTCGCTCGCTTTGCTCAGGTCGCCAAAGCCTTTGCCGAGATTCAATCCAATTGTCCCGCCGTCAGGCAAGAAACCAGATGCGCTTGCCCAATTCCAGAAGGACTGATATTCCCAAACGCCGCGTCCCCAATCGAGAGAGCCGAGCGCGGATTCAGGCGTTAACTCTTCGCGCAGATCGCCATATTGAATATAACCTTTGGCGGGCATGCAATTGATCTTGGTGTTGTCGTAAAAGCGCTTTTCGCCGATCGGGATGATGATATTCATCGATTCGTGCTCGGCGGGGTGCTGAAGTGTCATCTCGGCTTGAATGCCGCGCCCATCGTGAAAATCGGGCCAGTCGACTTTGAGATACCTTTTCTCGCCCTCGATCTTGAATTCAAGCGAGGCCTTGTCGTTGGCGAAGGATGCGATCCCGTCGGTGGGGTTGCGCTCAAGCGTAATCCCCTTTCCTAAAGGAATAACCAAACCTTCTTCGTGCAACTCGCCAGTCTCAAAATCGAGGGTGTAGACGAAGATATTGCCTGCATAACCTAGATCGGCAATAGTGGCCGAGAAAAAACGCGTGGGCGTGAAGATGGCGTAATAATCCCAGCGTTTGATGCGAAATCGCTGTAGAGGGCGCAGATTGTAAAAACGCGCGTTCTCGAGATTGCAATCGAGGATTGGCTGGCGTGACCATCCGACTTGGGCGAGTGTGCCGTCAGGGCTAAGCAGGGAACTGGGTTGGGTGAGTTCGGTTTGCATTTTTTATCCTTTTGAAAGAAGATAATTTAGTATCTCTTGTTATACGCTTATTTTAAAGACTGATGTCCAGCTCTCCCCAAAATTTGTTTTTCAATTTGGGGGAGATGCCCGAAGGGCAGATGGACTATTCTTCCGGCATTCTGAGCGACATTGCCAGCCAGCCGCCACCGATCAATGCCAGCACAACAGCGAGCATCACGCCAAGGCGCGAGTTGCCGCTTTCGGCGGGCTGCTCTTCCGGCACTGCGTGGGGATTTGTCGGTGTACTGGTCAGGGGTAAGGTTGGGGTGACGGTGGCTGGGGGCACAGAAGCTGTTTCGGTAGCGGTAGCAGGTGTGGTCACGGTCGTGTCGACGGGCTGGGTAGCGGATTTCTGCACGAGCAGGATTTCCCCGTCAAAGATCGCTTCGTCTTCGGCCTTATTATTCCAGCGTCGAATTTGATCAATGGTCGTATTGTAGGCGATGGCAACACTCCAGAGGGATTGTCCATAAGCCACTTTGTGGATCACGTCGCCATCGGGACGAGCGGTGCTGACGAGAACGGGCACGATATAGTCCGAGACCAGACTGCCCGAGGCATCGACCTGTGAAGCCGGAATAGCTGTTTGAATATCGTAGGCGGTGGTTTGCATCTCGCCGCTGCTGGTCTGTAGTGCGGTTTCGAGCACGTAAATATCCCCCACGATCGCGGCGCCAATATCGCTGCGATTTGGGGAAAGCATGGTGTTGGTATGCGGCCCATCCCCCAACCAAAACTGGATGGCTTGGTCAACACTTTGGGCAGAAACCCAGTTTTCAGAGCGATAGCCATCGAGAGAAAGATCGCCGGCAAGGGGATAACCAAGCGAAATGAGCCACTGCCCCAGCGTGAGGCCGGGCGGGCGGACATGCCCCCCTCCATGGCTAGCTTCCCATTGCGCGGCTTGCATCAGCGCAGGATGGACGTTGAGCGGATTCAATCCGTTGGCAACCCGGAGCGCATTAACAGCATTGATGATATCCTGTGCAGAAGAAGCCTGCGGCGCGGACGTGGCGTGGGCTTGGGATGTGCCAAAAAGCAGCGGGGTGAGAAGAAGCAGGGTGATGATACCGAGCAAGATACGGCGAGAAATTAGCAGGGTCTTCATAGGATGCTAGTGTTTAAAGCGCACAAAAATGCGGCCGAAGTTCTTGCTGTCTTTATCAATGCGATGATACATGGCCCGAATATCTTTCCGGTTAAGAAAGCGCAGCACTTTCTTTTTGAGTTGTCCGCTGCCTTTGTCGGGGATAATTTCAACAAGATCGATTTTCTTCTCAACCGCTTCCTGGATGATGTGATTAAGTTCGGACTCTATTTTGTCGCCGCGATTGTAGATATCGTGTAAGTCGAGTTTGAGTTTTGCCATATCTGATTTTACTATGGGATAAGATACAAAAAACTCCGCAGCTTAGCAGTTGCGGAGTTTGAGAACTAAATTGTTTCCGGTTTATTTGTTTGCAAGATAATATTCTGCATATTTTTTATCTGTATTCCCTGTATGGGAGATCAGCCATAAAAATGTATCTAATAAGCTTTTGCGAAAAGCTGCTTCATCATACTTCTCTATCTTGGGTTTTAGCTCATTGAAGGCTTCTTGGAATTTGACGTGAGTTCTCTTGTGCATTTCCAAATCGGGGTAATTGAAGCTTTTCATAAAAGCTTCTTCATTGGTGAAGTGCTCGTCGACATAATTTGAGAGCGTTTTCGTAAAATACTTTACCGCCTCGCGAAATTTGTCTTCATCCAATAGTTCGCTAACATGATTAAGCATATCTACAAGCTTGACATGCTCATTATCAACATCTTCAATACCAAAACGGAAACTTGCGTCAAAATCAAATACTTTGTAAGCCATATGTGCCGCCTTTTTGTTGTAAGTAATTCTCTGATGCTAAGGTTATGCTATTGTAGCTATTGTAGCATGTTCGCTTTATTTGACGCATGCTAACGGCATTACAAATTTGTTGGCTGGTAAGTGTTGACACTTTTCTCCCACCGATCTTTGGTAGAGAATAAGGGGCGCATTGCACTTTTTATAAAGCACTGCTTTGAGTTATTTTCAAAATATCGGCGGTATGTTTACCGCGTATTGCTTGTTAGCGAGATTGTTTCTCCATATAGTAATTGGTGTACTTTTTATCTTCAGTGCCAATATGAGAGATAAGCCAAGAAAAGGCGATTTGCAAGCCTTTTCGTAAAGCATCCCCGTCATCGTTTTTAATCTTGTCTTTTAATGTAGCAAAGGTATCTTGAAAACGTCTGTGAATGATTTTATGCTTTTCTAAATCCGGGTAGTTAAAACTTCTCATAAAATCTTCTTCATTTGAGAGGTGCTCATCGATATAGTTAGAGAGCGTATTGCTAAAATAAACGGCAGCTTCATGCTGTTTGTTCTCATCCAACAGTGCATAAACATGATTGAGCATATCTACAAATCTGATATGTTCATTATCAACTTCATCAATGCCTAAGCGATAGCTGGCTTCAAAGTCGAATCTTTTTTTCGTCATAGCGTCTCTTTCTATAATGGTTGGGAAAACAGATTTTCTTTTGAATACTATTTGTGTGTACCGGCGTATTGCCAGATAACTGTATTCTCGAATTATAACTCAGCTTGTAAGCGCGTTGCCTACCTTCTAAAAATAAAAGAAGCCGAGTGTTAAAACACTCGGCTTCGATCTTGCTAATGACTGTCTACTCTTCGCCGTAATTTTCCGGCAGCCAGTAGCACAGGGTCAGACCTGATGGCGTTACCGGGGCAATACTCTTAATTGATGGTTGTAGTAATTACAAGAAAGGATATCTGGAGTTTTTTAACTTCGAATATCTGATTGTACTCATTGCAATAACTCTGCTGCTGCTATAAGCTTGTCTTCATATGATCCGCGGAATGGTTTTGTATAAATCAATCTTACAGCAGGTAACCCGTCAAGGTAGTTGATTTCAAACCTCTGCCGTACGTTATCTGTTGGATGTTGTAATATCACATATATAAACCCAATATTTTCAGTTCTCTTTTTTAGAATCTCAGCAGAATATTTTCTGTTGTTATATTCAATTAGCAAAGCACGTAAGTCTCTGTTACTGATTGCTCCATCTGGACGTTGATATTCATCAATAATATTGGCGTCAAGTAAGGATATTATCTTTTCCAAGTTTGCATCAATATCGTAATGCTCGTCAAAAAGAGCGATTTCCTCAAAGGTTTGGAAATAGTAATAATAGGCAATAATGGTTTGTTCTTTTTGGCTTTCATGAAAAATAGCTAGGGAAGTTTCATCAAAGCCTGCTTCATTCCATGCTGACAATGATATCCCAATATCTTCCAATTCAATGGGTTTATAGCCTTCTTCTGAAAAACCTGGTTCTAGCCAATCTGCACGATAAGGCTCTTCTTCAGCATTCTCAATATCTTCTTCAGGCAAGGGAGCCAAGGAGTTTGCAGGCATTTTTCGAGAAAGAACGGCAGGGAAATCGGGGAAAAGCATAGGCCCAGGAGAACCGGTTGAATATTTGTATAGCATATAAACACCAATATCTCCTTTAGTAAACGCTACCAGATCGATATTCTCATTGGTGCCATCTTCTAGCTCCAGCATACTGTTTAAGTCTACTTGATTCTCCCCTAGCGGTTGGTAGAACTTTCCGTCTTTCCCCGCTTTTAAGGTTGCTTCGTAGAATTTAGCGAAAGCCTCCATAGATTTGATTGGCTCATCAATGATTGCTTGAAAATTCTCTTTGTCTTCATCTGTTTGTAATACTGTTGTGAAACCATATATGTCTTGCCTACATTTATAGTAGTAATCCCCTATAAAGATAAAGGGATCATAGTTCGAAAATGCATATCCAGAAAGATCTTCTGTTTGTACAGTAAGCGTATAGTCAGGAACCTCTGCAAAGCACTGATCCGGAAATAATGCGTACATATCAACCGGCGTGGATAGATATTCGATTTTTTCTCCAACTTCAGGTAAGGGCAAACTCCTGATTTCATCATCAGAAAGACTTCTTTCAGGGACGAACGTTTTCCTGAATTCGGCAGTAAAAAGGAATTTATTAACCACATTTTTTGCAACATGACTCAGAAACAAGGAACTCATTACTGATCCAGAATCGCTTGGACGCACTCTTGACACAAATAGAACGATGCTAATACCGTCCCTGTGGAATTTTGCTATCTCTAATATGTAAGCTTGACCGTTTATGTCGGCAATCATGCTTTTACTATTAGCTGGCCCAAGTTCTTTTGTATTAATTTCTGGGGCACGATCATATTCTCTGAAATTGACCGCTCCTACCATCGTGGCAAATTCATCAAGTAGCTCTTTGAGATCTTCTACATTTGCTCGTCCAATTTCATCAGCTGTGGTGATGTATTGAGTGTATCCAATAAGATTAATGTCTTCTGATGATGTTGAATTAACATCGCTGTATGCAAAAAGTGTTTTATATTCAATCCCATGTGCTTTAAGCTCTTCTTCAGATATGTCCATGTCTCCCGTTTGAAAATCAATATTCTGGAAAACCGCTTCCATTATTCTCATATCTTCAAGCGCTACTGCTTCATATTTCACAGGCAGAGGATCGAATATGTTAGTTACATACGCGTTTGTCATCCAATGACCGGGAGAAAGCCAATCTAACTCAGGGGCCCTTGAATAAATTAGACCATCGATGGGTAGCGTTTCATCTAAGCAGGACGGGGTTTCATCTATTTCCAGATTAAAAAAAACTTTTTCGGCTGTGTAACATTGTTGTTCATCAGGGGAGACGGTATCTTCACCTTGTGCATCTTTTATGAGACTAATACTTTGTGATAGGTTTTGAGCAAATCGGTCCAAGGCAACAAGTTCTGTTGAGTTTTTCTCATACAGATGGATAATGTAGATTCCTACGCCCTGCTTTTCAAAAGCCACGATCTCTAAAGCAAGTGGGATATCAGGTGTTTTTTCTAATACGGTCGATACAGTTACTTGTTTCTCTCCAAGAATAGGAAGCTCAATAACTTCTTGCTCTTTTGTAATTTTTTCTGACTGATAAAATCCAGAAAATGCCAACGCTGCTTCTTCTGGATTATCAATAATTTCCTGAAAACTTTTTTGGTCTTCTTGTGTAGAAAAGTTCGTTGAAAATCCAATAAGAAGATTTAAATTTGTTTCATGACTTAGTAGAAAAAAATGCTCATCTGAAAATGCTTTCCCAGAAATATCCTCAGCATTTACCGTGAGCGATTCGTTCGGCAGAACAACAAAGCCTTGGGGCATAATGATATTTTTTGTGTTTAGCGTTTGTTTTGCCGTTTCAGATGCTCGTGCTTTTATTGGGAAACTTGAAATAAGCAAGCTAAATGCCAGAGCAATTATCATGATTTTATGAATGGTTTTCATCTTGTATCCCTGTTAATACTTAGAAATTATCACCTAGAGTGCATAGAAAGCAATGATGATTAGATGCATTCACTACCTCCCTGCGTGGGTATATTTTTTGCTTGGCTATTCTAACTTAGAATAAATGATAGCTATATTGTTTTCCAAAATTGTTATCTTTTTGTAAAGCACACATATCTTTTTAAAACCCCTCGAATCAAAAAGACACCGAATATTTTTAAAATATTCGGTGTCTTTAACTTGTTATTTTTTTCTTATTACTGCTCGCCGTAATTTTCCGGCAGCCAGCAGCATAAGACTAACTCTTTCGCAGCTTTGACTTCGTCGAGTCTGCCGAAAGGTGTGTTCTCCGAGTGCGGAGCATCATGCAGCAAATCGGGATCGGTGCGCGCTTCTTCGGCGATCTTGAGCATCGCATCGATGAAAGTATCCAGCGTGACCTTGTTCTCGGTCTCGGTCGGTTCGATCATCAGTGCTTCGTGCACGATCAGCGGGAAGTAATTTGTCGGCGGATGGAAGCCGTAATCCATCAGGCGTTTGGCTACATCCAGCGCGTGGACATTGGGGGCATCTTTCCAGCGACCTTCGGCGACGAATTCGTGCATGCAGATGCGGTCGTAGGGGACGTGATAAGTATCACGCAGGCGGGCAAGGATGTAGTTGGCGTTCAGGACGGCGTACTCAGAAACATCGCGCAGACCATCGGGTCCGTGCATGGCGATGTAGGTGAAGGCGCGTACCAAGACACCGAAATGCCCGTGGAATGCTTTCACGCGTCCAACCGTCTTGCTGGGATCGACCAGCCCGTAGAGCGGAGGTAAGCCATCGGCTTCTTCTTCGACGATGTCGACGATGGGCGCAGGCAGGAAGGGGGCCAGGGCAGCTGTCACGCCGACGGGGCCGGAGCCTGGGCCACCGCCGCCATGCGGGGTGGAGAAGGTCTTGTGCAGGTTGTAGTGCATCACGTCGAAGCCGAGATCAGCCATCTTGGTAATGCCGAGCATGGCGTTCATGTTGGCGCCATCGCCGTACATTAAGCCGCCCGCTTCGTGGACGATTTGGCATATCTCTTCGACATTCTCATCAAAGAGACCGAGCGTGTTCGGATTGGTCAGCATCATGCCGACCAGGGTATCGTCCGCTTCAGCGCGCAAAGCATCGAGATCAACGTTGCCGCGCTCATCGGATGGGATTTGGACAACTTTCAATCCGCTCATGGCCGATGTGGCGGGATTGGTGCCGTGGGCAGAGTCGGGGATGAGCATCTTGACGCGTTTTGTGTCGCCGCGATCTTCGTGATAGGCACGCATGATGAGTACGCCTGTGAATTCGCCGTGTGCACCGGCAGCGGGCTGCAAGGTGAGGGCATCAAATCCACTGATCTCTTTCAGCCATTCCTGAAGTTGATACATCAAGACGAGGGCACCTTGCGTAGTTTCGATGGGTTGCAACGGGTGCAGGTTTGTAAACCCAGGTAGGCGAGCGGTATCTTCGTTGATCTTGGGGTTGTACTTCATAGTGCAGGAGCCGAGGGGATAGAAACCGCTGTCGACGCTGTAGTTGAAGGTGGAGAGTTTAACGAAATGACGGACAACGTCCACTTCAGAGAGTTCGGGTAGGGGCAACTCTGTTCGTAACAGGGCATCCGGCAATTTGGCGCGTGGCACGTCCGGTTCAGGGAAGTCTACGCCGACGCGTCCGGGAGAGGAAAGTTCATAGATGGTCGGTTCAACGATCTTCGGGGCGGCATCCAGTTTAATGTCCATGATTCACCTCCGCAAGAACGGCGACAAAGGCGTCGATTTCTTCCTTGCTATTCTTTTCGGTTACAGCGACCAGCATGTGATTTTCCATATCAGGGTAATCTTGTCCGAGGTCGTAACCGCCAAGAATGCCGTGTTCGAGCAAGTGGGCGTTGATGTCGGCGACAGGTTCGGGGCAGCAAACTGTAAATTCATGGAAGAAAGGCTCTGCGTTGCAAAGCTCAAAGCCGGGGATATTGGCGATTTGTTCGGCGGCATAATGCGCTTTGTGATAGCACAGTTCGGCAACGTGGCGCATACCGGTTTGCCCAAGCAGGCTCATATAGATGCCCGCAGCGAGTGCCAGCAAGCCCTGATTCGAACAGATGTTGGATGTGGCGCGTTCACGTTTGATGTGCTGTTCGCGCGGTGTCAAGGTCAACACGAAGGCGCGCTGCCCGCGTGAATCGACGCTTTCGCCGACCAAACGTCCTGCCATCTTGCGGACGTATTTATTGCGTGTGGTGAAGAAGCCGAGATAAGGGCCACCGTATGACATCGGGATGCCAAGCGGCTGTCCTTCACCGACGACCATATCTGCGCCCATTTCGCCCGGGGTTTTCAAGAGGCCGAGCGCAGTTGGGTTGGCCACCACGCAGAAGAGTGCGCCTTTTTCATGTGCTGCTTCGCCCAATTTGGTGTAATCGAAAAGGCGACCGAAGAAATCGGGATATTGGACGATGACGAGCGCGGTATTCTCGTCGATCAATTCTGCCAACGCATCAGGCGTGGATAACGAACCTGCTTCCGTACCCACGATTTCCATATCGGAGAATTGCGTGTACGTGTTAGTCGTCGCCCGATACTGGGGATGCACACCCTGAGACATGACGATGCGTTTACGCTTGCCACGGAATTGTGCCATGGCCATATTCACGGCTTCGGCGACAGCCGTTGAGCCATCATAATGGGAGGCATTCGCCACATCCATGCCGGTTAGATTTGCCATCATGGATTGGTATTCGAAAATCGCTTGCAAAGTGCCTTGCGAGATTTCGGGCTGGTAAGGGGTGTAGGCTGTGTAGAATTCGCCACGCAGTAAGATATGGTTAATCGCAGCGGGGATGTAATGGTTATAAACGCCCGCACCAAGGAAAGAAACTAACTCAGCGGTGGTCTCATTGGCTTGAGCGATCTCGTTCAACTCTGCCGCAGCTTCCATTTCAGTCAGCGCTGAGGGCAGGTCAAGATCGGGGTAGCGATGCGCGGCAGGAATGGCTTTGAAGAGATCTTCGAGCTTCTCTACGCCAATCGTTGCCAGCATCTCATCCCGCTCTTTGGGGGAGTGGGGGATATAGGTCATTTTCTTCCTTTTTAAAACACGAGGAGCACGAAGGTTCTCAAAGAAAGACTTAGAGTTTCTTTGTGTCCTTTGTGTTTAAACTAGTCTCGTTCGTTGCAGTAGGCTTCGTAAGCAGCTGCGTCCATCAATTCATCGCTCTGGCTGCCGACTTCAATCCGTACCAGCCAACCTTCCCCATAGGGATCGCTGTTGATGGTTTCGGGTGCATCTTCCAAACCTTCGTTAACGGCGATCACGGTTCCGCCAGCTGGGGCATAAACTTCAGCCGAAGCCTTAACTGATTCTACGGAAGCGACTTCGCCGCCAACTTCCAACTCATCATCAACATCGGTGAGTGTTTCAACGAAAACAATGTCAGAGAGTTGATCCTGAGCGTAGTCGGTTAGTCCGATTTTACCGGTCTCGAGATCGACCCATTCATCGGATTTGGTGTATTTCAAGTTGCTGGGGATATTCATTTGTCTTTCTCCTTTAGATTAAAACTTGTGAGTTTGGCGGTTAATTTAAATTAAAAAGCGCACGAAAAATGTCGCGCGCCTCTGTCATCCTAACCTGAGAGATTCACTCCGCGCATGGCGCAGAAGTTGCCCCGTCGGTGTTCTTGTGCAAGAACTTTCCAGAGAAAACAGCGGAAAACGGGTCCTTTTACCTGAGAGTTTCGTCTGTGCTCGCCAGCCCAGACTTGCCCCTTCGGTGCTCTGCAAAGAGAGTCTCTTCCCGAATTCCTGTAAATTGTCAGACATTTCTTATTCTACGGGGCAGGGATAGAGAAGTCAAGAGGATGGATGTCTTAAAGAAAAAAGCCCGCACAAAGTGCGGGCTTGCCAAGGGTAAACGACTAAACTAAAGCCAGCCCTGACCTTTCATGAAATTGGTCAGAACAGGAACTTCAACATACTCGCCCTGATAAGCTTTTACGCCCCAGAAAATCAGCGCAAGCCAGATAAAGAACGGGACACAAGCTAAAACAATGGTGAAGCTCAAAACAGTGCCAAGAACGATGTTAATGATGCCAAGTGCCAGTGCTTGTGTCGAGTGATATTTGATGAAAGGGCGTGCCTTTTTCTCATCCATCAACAAAACGATGATCGAGACTACCGGCGCAAAAATATAGGACAGTAAAGCCCACAGCTTATCATCATCCGTGATGTCGAAAACGGGTTCAGCGTTAATTGGTTCTTCAGTCATTTTCAAATCTCCTTAAATTATATGAATAAAACACGAGTTGCCCAATTCTACAGTCAATACTACTTAAAATCAATTAGGAAGATTGTATAATACCACTATGAAAAATTCTCCCCGTATTGTTTTCATGGGCTCGCCCGATTTCGCGGCAGTTGCCCTCAAACGTCTAGCACAGGATTTCAATGTTGTTGGCGTGGTCACACAGCCAGATCGGCGTGCCGGACGTGGCAAAAAACTCGTCTCGCCACCTGTCAAAATTATCGCGGATGAGTTGGGCATTCCAACCATTCAGCCGCGCCGCGTACGGGATGACGAATCAATGGACGCCCTACGCCGCTTCGCCCCTGACCTGATCGTGGTTGCCGCCTACGGGCAAATTTTGCGCCCCGAGCTGCTACAACTCCCCCCGCTTGGATGCATCAATATCCACGGATCGTTGTTGCCCCGTTGGCGGGGTGCTGCGCCCATCCAGGCCTCGATCCTTGCGGGCGACGCCGAGACCGGCATCACCATCATGCTTATGGACGAAGGTATCGACACGGGCGATATGCTCTCCAAACGTGCTCTCCCCATCACCGATGACGACACCGCCGGTACACTCTTCGACAAACTCGCCCCCCTCGGTGCGGAATTGCTCGTCGAGACTTTGCCAAAATATCTTTCAGGGGAACTCAAACCCCAACCCCAACCGGAAGAGGGCGCAACGTACACCAAGATGCTCAGAAAAGAAGATGGACGCCTTGACTTCTCGCAAACTGCCGAAGAACTGGAGCGTCGCATCCGTGCCTTCTCTCCCTGGCCGGGCACCTTCTTTGAATGGGATGGTGCACCGCTTAAAGTTCACCGTGCCCGTGTCGACGGGCGTAAAAGCCCGGGTATCGGAATCAAGTTAACGGTCGAGGGCGTTCCCGCTGTTGGTACCGCAGAAGGTGTCCTCGTCCTCGATCAAATCCAACCCGCAGGCAAAAAGCCGATGGACGGCAAATCCTTCCTTGCGGGTGGCAGAATTTGGGAGTAGATGTGCATTGCATCCGTATGGATGCGTTGCACATTGGCTATAAAATAAACCCAGTGCAACGCACTCTGCGAGTGCAATGCACTTTTGTGATAAGGAAATCAAAATGAAAAAATATATCGCCGCAATTGACCAAGGTACCACCAGCACACGCTTTATCATCTTCAACCACGCAGGCGAAGTTGTCGCCGTTGATCAAAAAGAACATCGTCAAATTTACCCCAAACCCGGCTGGGTGGAGCACGATCCGCTCGAAATTTGGGTGCGGACGCACGATGTGATGAAGGGCGCGCTAAAAAAGGGCAATATCGACGCCAGCGAAATTGCCGCGATCGGCATCACCAATCAGCGCGAGACAGCAGTGGTTTGGAACCGCCACACGGGCGAGCCGATTTACAACGCCATCGTCTGGCAGGATACGCGCACGGATGAGATATGTAACGCCTTGGCGAAAGATGGCGGCCAAGACCGCTTGCGTGCGAAAACGGGATTACCGCTGGCGACCTATTTCTCAGGCCCCAAAGTGAAATGGATTCTGGATAATGTTGAATACGCCCGTGAACTGGCCGATTCTGGCGACTTGATCTTCGGCAATATGGACACCTGGCTGATCTGGAATTTGACGGGCGCACACGTCACCGATGTGACCAACGCCTCGCGTACCCTGCTGATGGATATCGAAAGCCTCGCTTGGGACGACGAGTTGCTCTCCCTGCTTGACATCCCGCGCTCGATGATGCCCGAAATCCGCTCGTCGTCGGAAGTCTACGGGCATGTGGAGATGGGACCGATCGCACTGGATGGTGTCTTTGAAGGGATGCCCGTCGCGGGCGACCTCGGCGATCAACATGCGGCGTTGTTCGGCCAAACCTGTTTCGACGTGGGTGATGCCAAAAACACCTACGGCACTGGATGTTTTATGCTCCTTAACACCGGCGAGAAACCGGTTCCGTCAACTTCAGGGTTGCTGACCACGCTCGGATACAAGATCGGCGACCAACCCGCCGTTTATGCCCTCGAAGGCTCAATTGCGGTTACGGGCGCGCTCGTCCAGTGGCTGCGTGATAATTTGGGCATGATCGAGAAATCAGAAGATGTGGAAGTTTTGGCAAAAACCGTCGAAGATAACGGCGGCATCTACTTTGTGCCCGCCTTTAGCGGACTCTTCGCACCCTACTGGCGCAGCGACGCACGCGGTGCAATTGTCGGGATGACGCGCTACGTCAACAAGGGTCATATTGCGCGCGCGACCCTCGAAGCGACTGCCTTCCAGACTCTCGAAGTGCTGGACGCGATGGAAAAAGACTCCGGCGTGACCTTGAAATCACTCAAAGTGGACGGCGGCATGGTCTTCAACGAAACCCTGATGCAATTCCAGGCGGATATGGTCAATGTCCCCGTCATCCGCCCGATGGTATCAGAGACTACTGCCCTTGGCGCTGCCTACGCAGCCGGGCTGGCTGTTGGCTTTTGGCAGAACATCGACGAGCTGCGTGCCTATTGGGGCAAGGATAAAGAGTGGACGCCAGAGATGGATGAGGACAAACGCGCAAATCTCTACAAAGGTTGGAAGAAGGCCGTCACGCGGACGTTTGATTGGGTTGAATAACGTTTAGGTGCGGCATCCTGCAAAAGGATGCCGCACCTTTTTTCACCGAAAAGCATAGAGAAAATTGCTCATGAAAACGATCAATAAAGATAACCTGAATGCCGCATATCATTTTATCGAGTCAAACGGGAATGACCTGCACATATCCCTTTTTGAATATCATTTCTTCAACGGATCATCAGATAAGGTTTTGGAAAACTTGAAAAAATATCAGAACGAAGATGGAGGTTTTGGGAATGGATTGGAACCTGATTTCATGTTGCCTGATTCGTCTCCGTTAGCGACAACCATCGCATTTCAGATATTAGGTGAAATAGAAGAAAATGATGACGAGGTAACTTCTTCAGCAGTAAAGTTTTATGAAAACACTTTTGATCGAAACAGAAATGGCTGGTGGGCTGTCCCCGCTCAAGTCAATAATTACCCACATGCTCCCTGGTGGTATTATGATACACAGAAAAAATGCACCGTCATCGACCATCACTGGGGGAATCCTTCAAGTGAAATTATCGGGACATTGTACGAACACAGAAACCAATTAGCGTCGATTGATATTGAAAACCTGATTGAGCACGCGATAAAGCGCTTGAATGAACTCGAAGCGTATAAATCTGAGCATGAAATCTATTGCTATATCCGAATGTATAAAAAATTGCCAGAAATATATCAACAGCAACTGAAAGAAACAATCTCAAAAGCCATCAAAGAACTATTATGTCTTGATCTAAGCCAATGGAACACTTATGTCCCAAAGCCATTGGACTTTATACAATCGAGATATCATCCTTTATTTGCCAACATACAAGAATATGCGGAAGAAAATTGCGATTATCTAATTGACACGATGAGAGCTGGTCTATGGTATCCAACTTGGAAATGGAATCAATATGATGAACAGTGGGAAGAATCCAGAAAAAAGTGGACCGCAATCCTAACGATAAAGAATTACAAGATATTGAGAGAGTTCAATCGGTTTGCGTAGCGTCAAGTAAATAAGCGCTTCAAAAAACCAAACTCTCCAGCCGTCCAAAACATGGGAAAACTCCCCCCCTCCCGTTATGAAAAAACTTTCATTTCCCGCTCTCCTTGAACCTTGCTTTGGGATGTCCGCCTCCATCGTCCGCCCTAGCGCAAGTTGTTAGATTGTTATCAAAAAGGTTCATGCGCAATTCAGTATCACGCCACCCTTAAGGATTTTTAGGATGCAACGACAAAAGTTGATTAAACGCCTGCGTTCTCTGCGAAATTTGGAGTTTTTCAATATCTTCTTCTTACCGGCTTGTTTGTATTTTGTCTTGTCGGTTAGAGCAACCTTAGATTGGCAGGCCTATGTCGTTAGCATGTTCAATATTTGTGTTGTGCTTGCACAGGGTGTGCTCTACTGGCATTTGAAGTTAGAGTCTGTACGCAAGCATGAGATGGCCTTGCCAGCATATGCCTATCGAGTTTTCTTCTTTTTCAAAAGGGCCAATTTGTTTTTATTTGTGGTTTACCCGGCACTATTTCTCTTGGATAAGGTAACCACGCATGTAGATTTCCAAGTTACGATCTGGTCGAATCTGCTATACGTCTTTAGCATTCTGGAATATGTAAACTACTATTATTTTCAGTTGAGTCATGATAATCTGAATGATATTCGCTATTTGATCAGGCATAAGAAAATTCGCAGATCGCCGTTGTGGACCGACCTGCAACGAAATCGAGAATGAGTTACTAGCTGAGAATGATCTCAAGTTCCTGCGTTGGTACCGTCGGTGACCACTTGTCGCTTAGGCCCCCGTTATGTAGAAAAAGAGGAAAAACTGATGCGAGACTTTTGGATAATCGTAATACATCAAGTAATTTTCCAAGGAATGTTTGCCTTAAAAAACATCATCCTGAGAAAAACTACGGGAAAGCAGATTCGTGGAAGGAACGTAGAAGCTACAATATCAATCGTTTTCTTTGTTCTTTTCATTATGCTTTCTTTAGTGATCAGCTATTTTGAATTAGATTTCGGAAAACTACATATATTGAGCGACAACGCTTCGTTATCATTGGCGTTGGGAATTCTAATTCTAAATCTAGTTTTATCGTTGCTATCACTGATCCATTTACGGGATTCATGGAGGGTTGGTGTCATTGAAAACCAAAAAACGGACTTGATTACCGGCGGTATTTATGGTTTCACTCGTAATCCCTATTTCTTAACATATTTTCTTATGTTTGGCGCATATACGGTGTTGCTGCAAAATTTGCTGCTATTAGTTCTCTCGGTTATCGGATTTATTCTGGTGCATAGAATGATCCTTAAAGAAGAAAAATATTTACTTTCGCTTCACGGAGATAAGTATTTACAGTACAAATCAAAGGTTCCGAGATATTTCATAATATGAACCATAAAATAAATATTTCAACCCGATTTTTTACCGCTACGCTTTGAAAAAAGCAGGTTGAGCTGATGTTGTACAGGGCTTTCATAAAAAAAGTTCTAGATATGCGCAAAATATGGTAAAACTATCCCCGTTATGAAAATGACTTTCATTTCCCGCTCTCTTTGAGCCTTGTCTTGGGATGCCGTGCTGCATCCCTGCCGTGTCTGCATATCTTAGCGGAAGCGTGGATGATTCGTATTTAGCGTGATTCTCCACAGCCGTTGGCATATGCTGGCGGCTGTTTTGTTTTAAGTTGCAAGTTTCATGTTGCAAGTAAGGAGAATACAGATGTTAAAAATGATGATCGCTTTTTTCAAGGATTTCTTCAAATATCGCCCGCAGATTAAGAAGCAAAAGGCGTGGATGGAGAAATACATCGCCAAAAAGGGCTATGCTCTCAACCCCAACTGGATGATGAGCACCAACCTATCGATTTGGTTGACCGAAATGGAAGATACCTTCGGCAAACGTTACTGCCCCTGCTTTGAACCTTCGGGAAGCGCTGAGTTGGACAAGAAAATGCTCTGCCCCTGCAAATTCATCGACGATGAGATCGAAGAATACGGTACCTGTCACTGTGCCCTCTTTGGCGCAGGCGATCTTGACAAGGAAGGTTGGCAAGCCTCCAGTAAACGTCTGCAAGCCGAATATCGTGTTCCGCTCAATTTAGAGAATGGCGTGCTTGATACACGCGGAGTCCCGATGGATAAGCGTCGTAATCTGCCCGTCCCTGATGCGATGCACCAGCTTAAATCCACATTGAGTGATTACGCAGGCGAAGAGCTAACCATGATCGTCGAGCGCGAGCAGGAAGCGGTCAATTTGGGTAAGATCGCCGAGTATCGTGGCTTTGGCTATGAGAGCGAAGCAGAGGAAGATCGTTATACAGTCAAACTGACGTTGAAATAGCGGGTTGTGCTTGGGACTTTTTTAATGGGATGTGGTTTATTGCCGCATCCCATTTTCTTTTACCGGAAGCAGGCCAAAATCCATGAGCGTGGCGGGAAGAGGCTATAATGGGCAGTGACTTATCCAAACTATCCATCCTACCTTAAAGATGCATCTAATCAGAGAAATGACTCGCCAAGATGGTCCCCGTGTCCTTGAGATATACGAAATGGGACTTGAAACGAAGAACGCCACCTTCGAGACAGAAGTGCCTACCTGGGACGATTGGGACGCAAAGCATCATTCCTTTTCACGATTTGTTTATGTGGATGGGGGAAAGGTGCTTGGCTGGATCGCCTTGTCCCCGGTATCAGCGCGAAAGGTTTACGCAGGTGTAGCCGAAGTGAGCGTTTACATTGATACCAATGAGCAGGGGAAGGGGATCGGTTCAAAGCTGATGGAGAAGGTCATTTTTTCTTCGGAAGAAGAAGGGATTTGGACGCTTTATTCGAGCATATTCCCTGAAAATGCAGCCACCTTGAGACTGCATGAAAAATTCGGTTTTCGCATCATTGGTAGAAGAGAAAAGATTGCTAAATTAGACGATCAATGGCGCGATACGATTTTATTGGAAAGACGAAGTAATGCGGTTGGCATTGAGTAAAGACCAAGACAAAAATATTGGTAGTTGAAACATATGAAAAAAATTGAACTTCTCTCCCCTGCTGGCTCGATCAGAAATATGCAATATGCTTTTGCCTATGGCGCGGATGCGGTCTATGCCGGGCAGCCACGCTATAGCCTGCGGGTCAGAAAAAACGAATTTAACGACTTAGAGAAAATGGCAGACGCTATTTTGATGGCGCATGACCAGAATAAACTCTTTTTGGTTGCCAGCAATCTGGCGCCGCATAATAATAAGGTGCGCACCTATCTCCGTGATATGGAGCCGGTGATTGCGATGGGGCCAGATGCCTTGATTATGTCTGACCCGGGACTGATCATGATGGTACGCGATAAGTGGCCTGAAATGGATATTCACCTGTCCGTGCAGGCGAATGCGGTCAATTGGGCGGCGGTGAAATTTTGGGAGCGGCAGGGATTGAAACGTGTGATCCTTTCACGCGAACTCTCTCTGGATGAGATCGAAGAAATCCGCCAGCGTTGCCCTGATATTGAACTGGAAGTTTTTGTGCACGGCGCTTTATGTGTTGCCTATTCTGGACGTTGCTTATTATCCGGTTATATGACGCACCGTGATGGGAATCAGGGATCGTGTACGAACTCTTGTCGCTGGAAATATGATGTCCATGAAGCGGTCGAAACACCGGAAGGGGATATTGTTGCGGTCGAGCCTGATGAAGAGCACGTCTTTTTGTTGCAGGAGGAAAAGCGTCCGGGCGAGTATATGCCCGCTTTTGAAGATGAGCACGGCACGTACATCATGAACTCGAAAGATCTGCGCGCGGTGCAACACGTGAAGCGACTGATCGATATCGGCATCGATTCGTTGAAAATTGAAGGTCGCACCAAGTCCCATTTTTATGCGGCACGCACGGCACAGGTCTATCGGCAGGCGATTAATGATGCTTATGCAGGCAAAGAATTCAACATGGCGTTGATGGGCGATCTGGAAAGTTTGGCAAGCCGCGGCTATACGGAAGGTTTTTACCGCCGTCATCTGCCGAAAGAGTATCAGAACTACGAACGCGGTTCTTCGCGTCCAAGCAAGCAGATGTTTGTAGGCGAGGTCATTGAGCGCGATACGGCCACAGGCGATTTGCTTGTGGATGTCAAAAATCAATTTCGAGTGGGCGATGAGATTGAGCTAATGACTCCATCTGGCAACCACAGTTTCATATTGGAGCAAATGCACAATCGTGAAGACGAAAGTATGGACGTTGCGCCGGGCTCTGGGCATATTGTGCGCATCCCTGTGCCTGAAGCTGTCGCGCCTGAATTTGGTTTGCTGATGAAGTCGCTCGAACAGAAAGAGTGATAGCGTTTTGATAAGAAGCGCAAGAGGGTTGATCTTATGCACGAACGTGGTGCAAGTTAACGGGTGCGGCTTATCACGCCGCATTTTTCTTTTTCTTTTAAATGGAAGTAAGCCAAAATTCACGAGCGGAGCGCGAAAGCGGCTATAATGGGGCGCAACCAGTAAAAATCCAACCATCCTACAAGAGATAATCTCATGCTCATACATTCCGCTCCCCAACTCCTAACCATTGCCGGTGGCAGGCAGCGTGGCCGCGCCCTCGGTGAACTTGGTCTCATCGAAGATGGCGCTCTGCTCATTCGTGAAGAAAAGATTGTTGAAGTCGGCACCACGCCGGAGATGCGCGCCAAATATCCCGATGAACCGACACTGGATGCCAGCGGCTCGGTCGTTATGCCTGGTTTTGTTGACCCGCATACGCACCTGATTTGGGGCGGCGACCGAGCCAAAGAATTTGAGATGCGGCTGCAGGGAGCGCAGTATCTGGATATTCTCAAAGCGGGCGGCGGGATCATCTCGACCGTGCGCGATACACGCACAGCCTCGCTCGAATCGCTCCTGGCACAGGCGCGGCCTCGTTTAATGCGCATGTTCGCCACTGGAACAACTACCGTTGAAGCGAAAACCGGCTACGGGCTGCAAACTGCTACCGAATTGCGGATGCTCAAAGCCTTGCTTGCCCTCGATGATGAAGGCCCGCTTGAGTTGGCGATTACTTTCCTCGGCGCACACGCAATCGCTCCCGAATATAAAGATGACCCACAAGGGTACACAGATTACATCGTTGAGACGATGCTGCCCATCGTGCGCGACTGGTGGGAAACGCATGCCCCGCGCCGTCAACGCCAACCCTTCGTGGATGTTTTCTGCGAAACCGGCGCTTTCGACCTGATGCAATCGCGCCAAATTTTGGAGAAAGCCAAAGACTTGGGTTTCCCGCTCAAAATCCATGCCGACGAGTTTGATAATCTTGGGGGGGCGAGTTTGGCCGCTGAGTTGGGCGCAGCCTCGGCAGATCACCTTGTGGTGACCTCCGATGAAGATATAGCCGCACTCGCCAACTCAGAGACTGTTGCGGTCTCGCTGCCCTGCACACCCTTCGGTTTGGCGCACTGCGACTATACCCCCGCGCAAAAAATGCTCGACGCGGGTGTGATTTTGGCATTGGCAACAGATTGCAACCCCGGTACCGCCTGGAACGAGTCGATGCAGTTTGCCATTGCGCTTGCCTGCCGCAGCATGAAGTTGACGCCCGCCCAAGCCATCGTCGCCGCGACGATCAACGCCGCTTACGCTATCCGCCGAGAAGATAAAATTGGTTCGCTCGAAGTTGGCAAACAGGCCGATCTGCTGTTGCTCTCAGTCCCCGATTATCGCCAACTTGGCTATCGCTTCGGCACGAATCTCGTCAAAAAAGTCATCAAGCGTGGACGCGTCTATTCTGTTGATGTGGGCTATTACCAGACGGCATAACGAAGCCGGGCGGGAGGAAGTTTTATGACGTGGGTTGTTTTCGCAGTACTCCTTATTTTGAACGCTTTTGCTGCGGTTTTGATTGCGGGGATGATGATTGTCCGAGACATCCGCAACCCGGGCAGTACAGCGATGAAAGGATTATTTGTTGCGCTGGCATTGTGGACATTTTTCTATGCATTAATCACAATCTCGCCGACTCTGGAATCCAAGCTCTTTTGGCTCAAAATGGAGAATATTGGCATTGTCACAACACCACCGATCTGGTTTTTGTTCGCTTTATGCTATACCAGACAAGCAAAATGGTTAAATAAAATTTTTATTGGTTTGCTTTTTCTCATCCCCGCTATAACCCTGATCCTTCTTTTTTTCGATCCCTGGTTTCATTTTTACTATGCCAGCGTAACGCCAGTTGCTGGCTTGATAAGCCCTCTGGCTGTGGATGGGTTTGGTTGGTACTACATACAACTCGTTTATAGCTACACCCTGCTATTGGCTGGTTTGCTGATTCTTATTTGGCACCTTTTTGTTTACCGGGAAATCTTCCGTAAACGTGTTTTTACTTTGCTGGCAGCTTTTTTTGTCCCTGTGGTACTAAATCTTTTCTACCATATGGGCGGAAAGATTTTTCCTGCAATGCATATGCATATCGATTTGGCGCCGATCTCGCTTACTGTAACCGCGAGTCTCCTGAGTTTTGCAATATTCAACCAAAAAATCTTTGAAAGCGCGCCCATTGCTCGTTCTGTCGTGCTTGACTATATCGTTGAGATGGTGCTTGTCGTGGGTGAAGGAGATTATGTTCTGGATGCCAACCAGGCCACTGCCGATTGGCTTGAGCGTCCCATCGACGAGATAGTTGGCGAAAAGCTGAAGCAAGTTTTGACACGTTATCCCAAGATTGTCGATCATTACAATAGCAGCAAAGCAGACGGACAGTTTTTTTATCAACTCACCGACCCCGATTATATGATCGAGATGACCATATCCCCGATACTCGGTCAACGTGGAGAAGTGGACGGACGTGTACTTGTTTTGCATGATGTCGCTGAACAGCGCCAAATGGAAAACGATCTTAAAGAGGCGAACGAGGAGCTCAAGGCAAAACTAAACGAGATCGAAAAATTGCAAACCCAACTTCAAGAGCAAGCCATCCGCGACCCGCTGACGGGCTTGTATAACCGCCGTTATCTTGCTGAAGCGCTGGAACGTGAGATGGCCCAAGCCGAGCGAGAAAACCATCCCGTTTCTGCGATCATTATGGATGTAGATCACTTCAAAGAAGTGAACGATAAATTTGGGCACAGATGCGGTGATTATGTACTTGAATATCTTGGCAAGATGCTACTTGCCAAGACCCGTCGTGGCGATACTGTTTGCCGTTACGGTGGCGAAGAATTTGTCATCCTGATGCCCAAGGTCGGGGTTGAGATTGCCTTTGCGCGTGCCGAAAGTTGGCGCAAAGCGTTCGCAAACGCGACGATTGAGTATGAAGGGCAGGAGTTGCAAGTACAATTTTCAGCGGGCGTGGCCTGCTATCCTGTTGGGGTAAAGGATGGCGAAGATCTGCTCAAAGCCGCTGACCAAGCCCTATATTATTCCAAAGAGCATGGACGGAATTGTGTTCATGCCCATCCAGAAAACTGAGTTAGTGAGGAAGATGATGACCAAATTAAAAATCGCTTTTATCGGTTCCGGCGCCATGGCTGGCGCAATGATCGTTGGTTTGTTGCGTGAAAAATTAGCAGACCCCGAAAATCTCTTCGCCAGCGATCCGCGCGAAGATCGCGGTGTGGAACTGCGTGAGAAGTACGGTGTCCAGGCTTTTACGGATAACGTTGCAGCCGTGAAAAATGCCGATGTGGTGGTGCTCTCCATAAAGCCGCAGCGCTTGAACGCAGTAATGGCAGATCTGAAAGGCGTGATCCCTGCGCATGCGTTGGTGCTTTCCATTATTGCTGGTGCAACCATCGATAAAATCGGTAAGGGCCTCGGGCACGATAGTATCGTCCGTACCATGCCGAATACCCCTGCCCGCATTGGGGAGGGCATCACGGTCTGGGTCGCGTCTGATACGGTTTCAGATGTCCAAAAAGAACAGGCGCGCATGATCCTGTCCGCATTGGGCGAGGAAGTTTTTGTCGAGGACGAGTACTATCTTGATATGGCAACGGCCCTCTCCGGGACAGGTCCGGCCTACGTCTACATGTTTATGGAAGCGATGATTGATGCCGGCGTCCACATGGGCTTTCCGCGCCGCATTTCCGAGAAGCTCGTTGTGCAGACCATGCGCGGTTCGGTCAACTTTTACGACCGCAACGATGTGCATGTTGCTGCGCTGCGCAATCAGGTTACCTCTTCGGGCGGAACTTCAGCTGAAGCGCTCTACTATCTTGAAAAAGCAGGCGTGCGCACAGCCATCTCGCGCGCGATCTGGGCAGCCTACCAACGTTCGCTAGAGTTGGGACGTGAAGAAAAAGAACACATCCCGAAAGACCAGTAGTTTCTGGAAAAGAGAAGAGAAAATGGATAAAGTTGCTTTAATTACTGGCGCAAATCGAGGCATTGGATTTGAAACCGCCAGACAAATGAAAATGTTGGGATATGAAGTCATCCTGACCAGCCGCAATGTGGAAGAAGGGGAACGCGCCGCGCGTGAGATTGGGGTTGGTTACCACCAACTGGACGTTACTTCGGCGAAAAGCATTGATTCCCTTAAATCCCACGTGGACGCGGAGTTCGGACGTTTGGATGTGCTCATTAACAACGCCGGCATCCTGCTTGACCGTAAAGCCAGCATTCTTGATCTTTCCGAAGATACGCTACACACGATGTTCGAGACGAACACCATCGCCCCGCTGATGCTCATCCGCGCCTTTTTGCCGCTCATGAAGAAACAGAATTACGGGCGCATCGTCAACGTTTCATCGCAATTAGGTTCGATCAGTAACTTCAGTGACTATACTCCCGCCTACCGCCTGAGCAAACTCGCGCTCAACGGCATCACTCGCATGTTGGCAGACGCCCTCCAAGGGACGAATATACTCGTCAATTCGGTGCATCCCGGCTGGGTCAAAACCGAGATGGGGGGTGCGAGTGCCCCCCTCAGCCTTGAGGAGGGTGCGCGTAATGTCATTTGGGCCGCCACTCTGCCCGATGATGGTCCGCGAGGCGGTTTCTTCTATGACGAGAAACCGATAAGTTGGTAAAAGGGTTATTGTTTCACTGTCATGGAACATTTTCAGATTGCATATGATCTTGGCATAATTTTTATCGGTTTGGCGGCTTTGTCTATTGCCTTTTTCCTCGCATCACGGACAGAGCAAGGCGAATTGAAGATATTCTGCCTTTTATATAGTCTCTATACGCTTGTCCTGGTTATCCTGGTATTAAAAAAATACCTATCCCTGAATGTAGATGCGTATCCCGTACAAGCCTGGTTCTATCTTTCTGGTTTCTACCAGATTTTGAGTTATGCTGTCATTGTTGCCGCGATCTATTATTTTCTTGTCGTTTATCAAATCCGCGCTAAAAGGACAATAATTTTGGGGTTCCTGCTATTGATGCTTCTTAGCAGCGGATTGATACTCTCTCCATTGGGTGCGGTTCTTGATCTGGCCCAAAATACAATTCACCTTGGCTTGGGATATAAGATCGCTTCCAGTTTGTATTTGTTCTCTTTTACCTTTGTCCTTGTTTTGGGGTATGGTTTAATCGGGCGTATCTGGAATACAGTCAAAAGAACCTTTATCCTTGGTTTATTACTGTTTGCCACAACCGGTTACGTAGAAACTTTTATCAACTTTTTACAGGTATTAAGGAACCCAATTGTCACCATTTCTGCCGAGAGAAATTTTCTATTCAGCTCTATCCCATATGCGCTATATGGCATATTTTTAATTATCTATTTCTTACGATACCCTGTTCCCACTGTGAACGGTTTAAGCGCCCCTTCAGAAGATTTTCTGAAAAAGTATGGGATTACCAAGCGGGAAGGTGAAATCATTCTGAAAGTTGTTCAGGGAAAAAGCAATGCTGCTATTGCGAGTGAGCTATTTCTTTCAATTGCCACGGTAAAAACCCACCTGCACAATATCTATAAGAAAACAGGTGTCGATGGTCGTTATGCTTTGCTCGCCAGAGTGAGATCTGAGCAGTAAAGTACTAATGATATACAAGGGGGAATGTCAAATCAATCCAAAGTTGTACACAAAAAAGTCTAATTACATCCGATGATCTATTTTGCTTTTGCAGTAAGTGCAGAGAATCTGTTGGTATTGGTTCTCCTGAGAAAGGTGTTGGGAGAAATCATATACCAATAAAATATAGGAGATAAAAAAATGACGATAACTGCAAATACAAAAGATCAATATTCGCTGCGCCAAATAATGTTGATCTTGTTTGCTGGAGGAGCCCCTCTCTGGGTGCTGGGCTGGCTGGTTTATCCGCTATTAAGCCAAAATCTTTCTCCAGTGGATGCCGGCTTGTTACGGGTCAAGTTATTAACAGGCGGCCTGATTTGGCAATTTGTCCTTTCCATGCTTATCCTCTACCGTGAAGAAGGAAATATTAATTTCAGTACAATTCAACGTCGTTTTTGGCTGAACAATCCGGTTTCGCCGAAAACAGGACAAAAAGATAACCGGCTGTGGTGGTTGCTTATCCCGCTGCTTTTGTTAACGGTCACACTTGAACTCATCGTTGGGCCGCTTCTTGATGGAGCATGGGTAAAGTTTTTGCCTTTTCTCGCGGAGCCAGAGAGATATAGCATGGCCGCTTTATTTGAACCAGAGTTGCAGGCCCGCTGGGTTGGAGTGTGGAATCTATTGACGCTTGTGGTTGTATTAGCCATTTTCAATACATTTTTGGGCGAAGAATTTCTGTTCCGTGGAGTCTTGTTGCCTAAAATGAACGGTGTTTTTGGTAAATGGGACTGGGTTGTCAATGGGATTTTATTTGGGATATACCACTTACACCAGCCGTGGAACTTGCCCGGAAATATTCTGACGGGGTTGATCTTCGCCTTTTCCGGGAAATATTTCCGTTCCAGTTGGTTTCCAATCATTATCCATTCAGGGCAAAGTGTTTTCTTCATCTTTTTGACGTTGGGCCTGGTACTTGGCCTTGCCTAAAGAAAGGGTGATGAGTGAGTAATAAAAAACGCGACTCAATTGAGTCGCGTTTTTTTATGCAGTAATGGAATTTTACTCAATGATAGTGTTCTTTCCTGTATCCCGTTCGCCAAAGATCGCGTAAAGAAGTACGATACCCAGCCCAAACCCGATGATTGTCGTGACAATATTGATCAGTGACATGGCAATCCCAACCTGCATGAGGGATAGCCCTAATTTCGTATTGGCATAGACGGGAAACAAGGCCATAAAAGACCCCATAATCGACAGCACTAATGAACCGCCAAAGTAGATTCCTGCCAGCTTTGATGTGCGCGGATGTTTATCCTTCCGCGTATAGGCAAGGACGATGCCGACGACATAGAGCGCCATCATTGGTAGTCGCGACAAAGCTATGGCGAGATATGATTGAAGATATTCCATTTGAATCTCCTTTTCTAATCGAGTGACATTGACGGAACAGGGTCTGTGTTTTTTGTCAAAACGCCATTAATCAGCCAGTTGATGCCGAAGGTGAACATGAGGACAGCCATCAGCAAAATCAAACTTTGCAGGCTGACATTGAACGCATCCAGAAACCAGCCGCCAAGTGCTGACCCGATTGCGCCGGAAAGTGTGAGGAGGGCGAACTCTGTCCCGAAGACGCGGCCGCGTACTTCGTTGGGGAGTTTTTTGAGCAGCAGTGTTGTCGAGAAGACCCAAATGATGGCGATACCAAAACCACGAAAGAAAGCGCCGGTCAGTACCAGCCCCAGGCTGGAGAGCGGATACATGAGGCCCAAACCTATCAGGGTGATCCCGTATCCGGCAGTGATGGCATGCCGTAATGCATGTTCGCGGTCGCCGGTGATCCAGCGGGCAAGGATGGGGCTGATACCCGTCCCGATGCCGACGATGGCGTAGAGCCATCCCAAACTGGTGCTGCCACCTTCGCCAACAACAAAAACTTTGCTGGAGAGTTCAACCTGGATGACATCGTTAAATCCCGAAACTGCCAGCATGAGCGAGGCTTTCTGGGCTGCAAGGATAAAGATGGATTTGTGTTTGGAGAGATAACTAAGCCCCTGAAAATATTGTTTGAAGACTTCAGCGGGAGTGAGTGCTTCTTCAACCTTGGCAGTCGTTTGGGTGTAGGGAATACGTCCAAGAAAGAAGGCGGAAAGCAGATAGGAGAGGGCATCCAGCACGATGGCGGGAGCAATTCCCCATGTCCCCGCGACTTGTCCGCCCAGGAATGCGCCCAAGGCGAGCATTGTCGACCATGTGGTTGACGCAAGCGCATTGGCCGTGCCGATCCCGTCTTCCTCCACGATGTCGGGGAGAATGGAATCCTTGGTGGGGAAGAAGATGCCGCTGATGCCGAGTTGTAGAGCGGTGAGGGTGTAGAGCAGCCAGATCTGGCTGGCATCTTTGACAAAGAGAAAACCCAAGACGATGATGAAGCGTAGAATATCCGACCAGATCAGAATATTTTTGCGGTTGAAACGGTCGCTTAGCACGCCCCCGATAGGACCAGTGACAAATTGTGCCAGCGCGCGGATGACGAAAAGCCCGCCGACGGCCAGCCCTGAACCGGTCAGGTTGGCGGTCAGGATGGCGGTGGCGATCAGGTTGAACCAGTCGCCCATTAAGCTGATGATTTGTCCAAACCAGAGATTACGGAATTTGCTATTGCCGTGGATCAGTCCCCAATAGCTGAGCGGGCGTGTTTGTGTTCTCAAAAGGCTGCTCCTATAAAAATAAGTCGCGACATTATACCTGACCTGAGAATGACCGCGCTTGCACCCCCGAGCGAACTTGGACATTTTGTGTGAAGCATCGGATGGCTGAAACGGTGGGAAATAACGAACACTTGCAATGCAATTGTAGTAGTTCCAAGCAAAGAGTCAGTGTATACTTTTTTTATGGACAAAGACGGCAAAATATCCATCCTGCAACTCGTCTATAAAGGATTGGGCGATGAGAAGCTGGCAGAGATCGCAGAGCTCTCTCGAATATGCTCCTATCCTGCAAACCATCTTTTGTGCCGAGAAGGCGCGGAAGAGAATATTTTGTATATTATCGCTGAGGGGAATGTAAGTATTTCTCAAAAAATGGATGATGAAGATGGGGAACACATCCTGCGGATCGGGGGCAAAGGGGATGTGGTCGGTGAAATGGGACTTATCCAGAATGCGCCGCGCTCTGCATCTGTGTACACTACCACGCCATGCACCACGCTCGAAATGGATAAACAAGATTTTGAGAACATCCTGGCGAAGAACCCACGCATCGCTTTAGACCTGATCGGGATCACGCTGGATCGTATCCGGGAAAACGATCAAAGAGCAATTTCAGAACTACAAAAAACAAATCAAGTCTTGCGCCAAATGGATCGCAACAAGATGGAGTTCATCCAAGTCACGGCGCATGAACTGCGTACACCGCTCACTGTGCTGAAAGGCTATATCAATGTTTTGCAAGCTGTGCTTGAGCGCGAAGCAAAAAACAGTACGGAAGAAATCCTTGATGGCATTAACAAAGGCGCTGACCGTATGTATGAGATTGTCAATACGATGCTCGACCTGACACGGATTGATGAAGAAACGCTGAAGGTTGCTTTTGTGCCTGTGCCGGTCAAGCAAGTTTTGGAAAAGGCCGCGTATACCCTTTCCGCAGAAGCAGAAGAACGCGAGATTGAGGTCATCATCCAGTATGATGATAATACGCCGAATATCAAAGCCGACCCTGCATTGATCGAAAAGGCGCTTTATCATCTTTTGGTGAATGCGATTAAATATACGCCCGATGGCGGCAAGATAACCCTTCACGCACGCCCATCGTTGCTCGGAAAAAATACCAAGAGTGCAGAGATTTCCATCTGCGATTCGGGCATTGGCCTGGATGCCGAGCATCACGAGTTAGTTTTTGAAAAATTTTATCAAGTGGCAGGGGTTGCGAACCATTCATCGGGCAAGACGACGTTTAAGGGCGGCGGCTCAGGCTTGGGTTTGGCAATTGTCCGCGGTATCGCGGAAGCGCATGGGGGCAAAACATGGGTCGAAAGCGCGGGCTATGACGAAGCCAACTGCCCAGGCAGCACTTTCTACCTCGAAATTCCCGCAAGCTAAAAGACCGCAAAGACCTCCCGCGAAGGAGGTCTTTCTCTTTCTCCGTTTTTTTTCTCTGTGCTCTTTGTGCGCTCTGTGGTGAAGCAGGAGAAACCCTGATAAAATCACCCCGCAACTAACCTCTCACAACTTAGAACTGGAAACTAAACATGACCACAGATACCCAGAAAGTAATTTACTCGATGGTGCGCGTTGGGCGCGTCCATCCCCCTAACAATAGACAAGTCCTGCGCGATATTTCGCTCGGCTTCTACTACGGCGCTAAGATCGGCGTTCTTGGCCTGAACGGCTCTGGTAAATCCACCCTGCTGCGCATCATGGCGGGCGTTGATCCCGACTATATCGGCGAGATCGCCATGTCCAAAGGCTACATCGTCGGCTACCTCGAGCAGGAGCCGCAACTCGACGAATCCAAAACTGTCATCGAAATCGTGCGAGAAGCGGTCCAGCCGCTGGTGGATATGCTCGCCCGTTACGAAGAAGTCAACCTCGGCTTTGCCGAGCCGGACGCCGATTTCGATGCATTAATCGCCGAGCAAGCCAAACTTCAGGACGCACTCGATCACGCCGATGCCTGGAATCTGGATTCACGCTTGGAACTGGCGATGGGCGCTCTGCGCTGCCCTCCGGCGGATACCTCCATCCGAACATTATCCGGTGGTGAACGCCGCCGCGTCGCGCTCACCCGGCTCTTGTTGACGGAACCCGATATTCTTCTCCTGGACGAACCGACCAACCACCTCGACGCCGAGTCGATTGCCTGGCTCGAACATCATCTGCGCGAATACAAGGGCACCGTCATTGCCGTGACGCATGACCGCTACTTCCTCGATAACGTTGCGGGTTGGATTTTGGAACTTGATCGCGGTTACGGCATCCCTTGGCAGGGAAATTACTCCTCGTGGCTGGAGCAAAAAGAAGAACGCCTGCGTCAGGAAGAAAAGACCGAAAGCAAACGTCAGAAAACGCTGCAACGCGAGTTGGAGTGGATTCGCATGTCGCCGAAAGCGCGCCAGTCGAAGGGACAGGCGCGTGTCAACGCCTATGAGAACCTGCTCTCGCAAGAGACCGAAGCACGTCGCTCGGAGCTTGAAATCTACATCCCGCCGGGACCGCGTTTGGGCGATATCGTCATCAATCTGGAAAACATCACCAAAGCCTATGGCGATAAACTTTTGCTTGAAGATTTCAGCGCTGAAATTCGCCCGGGTTCCGTTGTTGGGATCGTGGGGCCGAACGGCGCAGGTAAAACGACTCTGCTCAAATTGATCACCGGCGAAGAAAAGTTGGATGCGGGCACGGTCAAAATTGGCGAGACCGTCAAGATGGCCTATGTCGATCAAAATCGCACCCTTGACCCCGATAAAACCGTTTGGGAAGAAATCTCCGGGGGCGCAGACAATATCGTTTTGGGCGAACGCAAGATGAATTCACGGGCGTACGTTTCCACCTTCAACTTCTCAGGTACCGACCAGCAGAAAAAGGTCGGCGTGCTTTCGGGCGGAGAGCGTAATCGCGTCCACACTGCCAAGATGCTGACCGAAGGCGCAAATGTCATCTTGCTTGATGAGCCGACCAACGATCTCGATGTTAACACCCTGCGCGCTCTCGAAGAAGCGATTGAGAATTTCGCTGGCTGCGCCGTCGTTGTCAGCCATGATCGCTGGTTCCTTGACCGCATCTGTACGCATATCCTTGCTTTTGAAGGTGATTCGCAGGCGCGTCTCTTCCTTGGCAACTGGTCAGATTATGAAGAAGATTATCACAAGCGTTATGGCAAATCGGTCGATGTGCCGAAGAGTGTCAAGTACAGGACGCTGAAGCGCTAGATGTAGTCCGTGTTGCGTATTGCGTAATGGTTTCCATATCGGGAAGCATTACGCAATACGTTTTATGAAATACGCGTTCTTAATTTTCCAGTTTCTCCCAAGTTTTTCCCCCATCTTTTGTTCTATACAAATCATATTCAGTTAGTGCCCAACCTTCGTTGACGGAGACAAAGTCTATTTCGCGTAGCAGGTCAAGCGGTTGCCAATCGGATGCATGGAAGCTCCAGGTCTCACCGCCGTCGTCGGTGGAATAGAGCGTATCGCTCCCGTCCCAGACAATGATCTCGTTATGGGAGGCGATGGCATAGGTGCCAGACAGGTTGACCGGCAACGTCGCTCCCCAGGTTTCACCACCGTCCGATGAGAGGTAGAAAACGTACCCAGGTTTCTCGCCGCGTAATTGCACGGGTAAGGTGGCAAGCCCATCGTCAAAAAAGAGGGGCGCGTAAGTCGATGTTTGGTAGTTTTCGTAGTCTGTGGGTAAATCCACTTTTTGCTCAGCCCATGAGAGTCCGCCATCCACAGAACGATAAAGCCAGATCACGCCGTCCATCGGGATGGTGCCGCCGACCCAGCCGTTGAGCGGATCGCGGAAGGAGATGCCGTTTTTGATGCCGCTGAAGGGCAGGGTGTACTCGAAACCGGGTTCGTGGAAGAAGACGCGGTTGTAGTCGCCGCCACCGTTGACAGTTGTCCAGACGGAGACGCCCATCGAGCCAGCCGCCGCCCCCATGCTAAAGAGGGCGTAGCCCTTTTCGCTATCGAGAAAGCCGAATTCGGCGCGCCCAAAGGGGATTGCGCGCCAGAGCCAGGTGCCGCCGCCGTCGAGGGTGCGGTAGATTTCGCCCGCATTGGGCTTGTCAACATCTTCGAGCAGGAACCAACCTGTAGTTTCATCGAGGAAGAAGGATTTTGCGTAGGCGGGATCGCTGAGAATATCGGGCGGGGTGACGTTGAGCCAACTCTCGCCGCCGTCTTCGGTACGCAGGATCATGCCCTCAGCTTGCGCCCAGCCATTGAGCGGATTGAGCATATCGATGTGGGTCAGGATAGGATTAGAGATGGTGTCGAAGCTGGGGGCTAATGGTGTGGCAAGGGATTGCTCTGGCGCGGGTGCTACAGAACCACTTACTTCAAGCGGCGCAGGTACACAGCCGGAAAGGGGTAGGATAAGAATAAGAAGAATAAATATTTTTTTCATCATGTTTGTATATCACGAATGGGTAAATCAACAAGGGCGGACAGCCGTCCGCCCCTACTTTCAACTTTCCAACTTTCAAACCTTCTAACGCTATTCCCCAATCCACTCCACGATGGTTGCTTCGCCTTGCCCGACGCCGACGCAGAGCGTCGCCAAACCGTAGTAGGGTTTCTTTTCTTGCGGGGCGCGGCGTTTCATTTCGTGCAGCAGGGTTGTCAGGATGCGTGCACCGGAGCAGCCGAGCGGATGCCCGAGGGCAATCGCGCCGCCGTTGACGTTCACAATATCAGGGTTCATGCCGAGTTCGCGCATCACGGCAAGGGACTGGACGGCGAAGGCTTCGTTCAGTTCGATCAAGCCAATATTGTCCAAAGTTAAACCAGCACGCTCAAGCGCTTTGCGCGTGGCAGGCACGGGACCCATGCCCATCGTGCGCGGGGGCACGCCTGCCACGGCGGATGTGACGATACGTGCCATCGGTTTCAGGTCTAACTCTTCTGCTTTTTCGGCGCTCATTATCAAGATCGCGGCCGAACCATCGTTCAAACCGGATGCGTTGCCTGCCGTGACCGTCCCATCTTTCTTGAAGGCGGGGCGTAGCTTGGCAAGTTTCTCCAGACTGGTGTCGGCGCGCGGGCGTTCGTCGGTGTCGAAGATAATGGGATCCGCTTTTCGCTGGGGGATGGTAACGGGACAAATCTCCTCGGCGAAGCGTCCGTCATTGATAGCGGCAACAGCCCGTTGATGAGAGCGAAGCGAGAAGGCATCCTGTTCCTCGCGCGAGATAAAGCCAAATTCCTGCAAATTCTCGGCGGTGTTGCCCATCGCTTCTGTCCCGTAAATTTCCTTCATCTGCGGGTGTGGGAAACGCCAGCCAAAGGCTGTATCCCACATGGTCGCGTTGCCGTAGGGATAGCCCATCTCAGGTTTGCCCATCACGAAGGGGCCACGCGTCATGTTCTCGACCCCGCCCGCGATGAAGATATCGCCTTCGCCGAGTTTGATGGCACGCGCGGCCTGATTGACGGCATTCAGCCCAGAAGCGCACAGGCGGTTGATCGTCATTGCGGCAACTTCAACGGGGAACCCCGCCAATAAGGTAGCCATGCGCGCCACATTGCGGTTATCTTCGCCCGCCTGATTTGCACAGCCGAGATAAACTTCTTCGATGAGCGCGGGGTCAATGCCAGTGCGATCGACAATGGCCATTAACGAGATAGCGGCGAGATCGTCAGTACGAATACTCGCGAGTGAACCGCGAAAATTGCCAATTGGGGTGCGGACTGCATCAATTATGACTGCTTCGGGCATGATATTCTCCAGTTTTCAGGAATTAGTTGACCAGTAAGATCAGTGGTGATTTCGCGAGAAGCGCGTTCTTATGACGAAGCGGTCTCATTGTTAGGGAGATTGCTTCGTCGCAAGTGCATCCTTCTCGCAAATTCATATCACTTTGGGATTATGGGTAAGCAAGTGGGATTCTACCACTGCGGGGTATAATTCTTGCTGGATGAAAAGCCGCCTCGCGCGTGACATTTGGCTTGAACCCGTTAAATGTGCAGGTGCGTTGCACCAGCCTTTTACCGAAAAACCCGTTTAAACGGAAGATGTACAAATTTTGAATTATTCTCGTCAAATCTGGTGCGACGCACCATCGTAACTAGCAACCTGAAACTTGAGACTTAAACAATGAACTTTCTCATCACCGGCGCTGCCGGATTTCTCGGCTCTTCGTTAGCCAACCATCTTTCCAAACAGGGACACCAGGTGCGTGGAATTGACGATCTTTCCACGGGCAGTCGAGTGGCTCTTTCTCCTGACGTCAACTTTACGCGTGGGGATGTGAACGACCGCCCAAAACTCTGGACTCTGCTTCAGGACGTAGATGTGGTCTATCATCTCGCGGCGCGGGTTTCTGTGCCCGAGTCGGTGCTTTATCCTCGTGAGTACAACGCTGCCAATGTCGGCGGGACGGTTAGCCTGATGGAAGCGATGCGTGATGTCGGCGTGCGGCGGGTAGTGATGGCATCTTCGGGCGCAGTTTATGGGGATCTGGGAGCGCAGCCCATCAATGAAAATTCGGTGCCGAATCCGCGTTCTCCCTACGCGGTCTCGAAACTGGCAGCGGAGCACTATATCCGCACGATTGGCAGCTTGTGGGGGATTGAAACCGTCAGTTTGCGCATCTTCAACGCCTATGGCCCCGGTCAGCGGATGCCGGTTTCACATCCACCAGTTGTGCCGCATTTTATCCATCAGACCTTGCGGAATGGGACGCTCGTAGTCCATAACGATGGCGAACAGACCCGTGACTATGTTTATGTGGATGATGTGGTCAAAGCGTTGACTGCCGCCACCACCGCCCCTGGCTTGGATGGTTTGGTCATCAATGTCGGTTCGGGCGTGGAGACAAGTGTCCGCAAACTGGTCGCAGCTGTGACCGAGAGCGTGCCCGGCAAAGCGGAAGTGGTCTATAATCCGCGCGTTTCGGGTGGTGTATCGCGTATGTGTGCCGATCTGACTCTGGCGAAGAAGAAGTTGAGTTATACGCCGTCGGTCTCGTTGGAAGAAGGGTTGAGATTGACGTTGGAAAAAGATCCAAGGTTTAAGGTTTCAAGTTAGAAGGTTGAACGTTTCTACGCAAATTCTCCCTCGTGAATTTTACGACCGCCCCACGTTGATCGTCGCGCGCGAGTTGCTCGGCGCGGTGCTTGTGCGGGTGGAAGATGATGTTCGGATTTCTGGCAGAATTGTCGAAACGGAAGCATATATCGGGGAGAGCGATCTCGCCTGTCATGCCAAAGCGGGGAGAACGCCAAGGACAGTGACCATGTACGGGCAGGCCGGCAGCGCCTACGTCTATTTCAATTATGGAATGCACTGGATGCTGAATGCGGTCACTGAGCGAGATGGATTCCCGGCAGCGGTGCTGATCCGTGCTATCCAGCCACTCGATGGTGTGGATTTAATCGCATCTCGTCGTGGCAAGCAGCCAAAATTCAAATGGACGGATGGTCCCGGCAAGCTGGCGCAGGCGTTGAACATCGACAAATCCTTCAACGGCGTGGATTTGTGCCGTAAGGAAAGCGGTCTGTGGATTGAAGCGGGGGAAAGGATTTCGGACGAAAACGTGACGATTGGCGCACGCGTGGGTTTAAATAGTGTGCCAGAGCCGTGGAAGTCTATGCCCTGGCGATTTTTAGTCAAATAAAACACATGTCATTGCGAGAAGGGCTACCTGTGCTTCGCAAGGGTAGACGAGAGCTTCAAGATTGAGACAAAGATTACTTCGCTCGCAATGACGATTTTATCTGGAGGTATTATGGGTTTACTAGAAGGAAAAACCGCTCTTATTTTTGGGCTTGCCAATAACCGCTCGATTGCATGGGGCGTCACTGAAGCCTTTGTCCGCGAAGGCGCGACCGTTGGTGTCAGCTATGCCGGTGAAATGTTGAAGCGACGTGTTGATCCGTTGGCAGAATCGGTTGGCTGTGACTTTGTTGAGCAATGTGATGTGAGCAGCGACGAAGAGATCGAAGCCGTTGCAGCCAAAGCAGCCGAGCGTTTTGGAAAGATCGACATTCTCGTGCATTCGATCGGTTTTGCCAACCGTGAAGAGTTAATCGGGCCTTATTACAACACCAGCCGCGCAGGTTTCCATTTGGCGATGGATATTAGCGTCTACTCATTCGTGGCGTTGGCAAAAGCCTTTCAGCCGCTGATGAATCCGGGCGGAGCGCTGCTGACGATGACCTATCATGGTTCCGTTAAAGTGACTCCGAATTACAACGTGATGGGTGTCGCCAAGGCCGCTCTTGAAGCATCCACCCGTTATCTGGCGTACGATTTCGGTAAAGACAAAGTCCGTGTAAATGCCATCTCGGCAGGGCCGATCCGCACGCTGGCTTCGGCGGGCGTGGGCGGTTTCAAAGAGATGTACAAAGCCTTTGAAGAAATGGCACCCCTGCACGAAAACGTGACTATCGAAGATGTCGGTAGTGCGGCGGTTTTCCTTAGCTCAAATATGTCCGCACGCACGACGGGCGAAGTTTTTTACGTCGACGCGGGCTACAATATTATGGGCGTGCCGAGCATGGATAAGGAATAGGCTCACCGCGAAGTCGCCAAGAAGACAAAGAAAAAAAGAAGGGCTGTGGATCAACTCCACAGCCCTTCTTTGGTTTCACTTTACTTCAACCCATCTCCCCGTAAAGCCCTCATCCAACTCATAGATCAACCAGCCGCGCGGATGTTGATTCTGGAACCAGCGGTAGGCGAAGACGATCACGTCATCCCAGCGCGAGATGGCGTTGATGCGCAAGGTTTCGCCAAAGATGGCGTTTCTTTCTTTGATGACCTCCCCTTTGGGCGTAACGACGATGAAACTATCATTGACGACAATATAGAAATGGTCTTCCAGCGCTACTGCGGATGAGCCGTGTCCAGGTAATATGATGTTGATCGGCGCGCCGCCCGCGTTGGGGACGAGTGTACCTTTGTCGCGTTCGAAGGTCAGTGTTAGGGTGTCGGATTTGAGTATCGTTTTATAGCCGCCTGCATTGCCGTAGTTCAGTGATCCTTTTTCGGTGGGTGGGACGTCGAGCAAGCCTGCCAGGCGGGCATCCAGTGGAATGGCAGATAATGCGTCCAGCAGGGTTTGTTCCGCGCGTAGTTTTTTGGCAAAGACGGGGTCATTTTCCGCTGAGCGGAGGCTGGCAATCACATCCCTGAGTATATTCTCCCCAAATATCCGGCGAATATCATCCTGAAAGCGCCCTGCCAGAAAATCGGCATGGCTGGCGGTACTGGCGCTATCCGTATGTCCGCTGCCCTGTGTGCTGCCGATGACAACCTGAAGATGGTTGATCTGGATGTAGTGGGTGGTTTTGTCGATCTTCTTTTCCCAGTTCATGTGGCTATTGTACTGGAAAGCCGAGGGCATCGCACCACTTTCGCCAGAAAAAAATACAAATCTACCCGGAATCTTGGAAAAAGATTGGAATATTGGCTGCGATTTTCAAAAGAATTCCAATTTTCAGCGTGTATCCTTAAGCCATCAATCAACAACAAAAAATCTGGAGGACGATATGCCCGAGAAAATCTTATTCATTTTTGTAGCCCCAACTGCCTTTATCCAATAGCAGTTTCTTACTTAAGAAGATGCAAATGTTGGACAGTATAGGAAAAATATAAAATCACCCTGGCGTACCTTGCGCCTCTTTTCAATTCTATCTATAATCAGATAATTATTGTCTTATTAATAATGTGAAGCAGATTCCCCATGGAGGGATACTATGACAAAAGCAAAACAAGTCGCCGTTATCGGCGCAGGACCAGCCGGACTTTACGGCGCGCGCGAACTTGCTCAGGCAGGTGCAAATGTAACCCTTTTCAATCGTGATATTAAACCCGGGGGGCTTGCCGAATATGGCATCTACCCCGATAAAATCGGCATGAAAAATGGCCTGCGCAAGCAGTTCAAGAAAATTCTCGAAACCCCCAATCTGCGTTATTTTGGCAATATTAACATCGGTGAAGATGCTGATCTGAGCCTCGCCGATTTGCGCGCAATGGGCTATCAGGCAATTTTTGTCACCACCGGCGCGCAGGGCACGAAGTGGCTCGGCTTGCCCGGTGAAGACCTGACGGGCGTTTATCACGCCAAAAGTGTGGTCTACCATTACAACCATCTGCCACCCTTCAGCCAGCAGGATTTCCGTTTTGGGTCGCGCTGTCTCGTTGTTGGGGCAGGCAATGTGATGCTCGATATCACACGCTTCCTGATCCGCGAAGCCAAAGTGGATGAAGTGACGGCGCTGGTGCGGCGCGGCCCTGCAGAAGTGAAGTTCACCAAAAAGGAATTGGAATATGTCGCAGCGAACATGGATTTGGGCTTGCTCAATGCCGAGATAGAACGGTGTGCTGAGAATATGCGTTCCGTTAACCAAGACCCCGACGAAGCGAAAGAATTCCTGCTCTCCGCGCTGCCCAAAGCCCATGAGCGTGTCTCCGATACGAAATTTAGTTTCCGCTTTTTGACCTCCCCGAAAGCGATGCGCGGCGAAGAGGGCTTGCTGACTCACGTCGATGTGGAAGAAAACCAGCTCATACTTAAAGATGGCGACACCAAGTCGCGCGGCACGGGCAAGATACTTCCGCTCGAAGCGGAGACGATCATCTTCGCCATTGGCGATAAGGTGGATGAGAGTTTTGGTCTGCCGACCGAATGGAGCGAGTTCATCAAGAATGAGACTCCACGCTTCCCGCAGGATGAGAAGAGTTACGAACTGGCTGGTTTTGATGATGTTTTCGTGGCGGGTTGGTCGCGTGAAGCATCCAGTGGCTTGGTGGGGTACGCCCGCAAGGATGGCACGAACGGTGCCCACGCGGTACTTGCCTATCTCGAGGGGCTGCCCGAGATCAGTTCCGTCGATGGGGCGCTGGATGAGAAACTCGCAAGCCTCAACAAGCCGATCGTCACGAGCGCTGCGGCACTTCAGCTCTATGAGATCGAAAAAGAAGAGGCCGAGAAGCGCGGCGTGGATGAGTTCAAGTTTGACGATAATGATGAGATGTTGGCTGCGCTGAATATTTAGCATGACTCCGCGAGGAGCACGTTCTTGCGACGACGCGGTCTCATTATCTATGAGATTGCTTCGCGATAAAGCTGCTCGCAAATACGTTTCTTTTGGCGTTGTAAGCCAACTGCAAGGAACTTTTGCAACTTAATCGGGTTGAATCAAGTAAATAATGAAGGAGGTTGATATGTCTATTCTTGCAGTAATCACGCTCGTTTTAGTAAGCCCCTTCATGGCGATCAGCCTGCTCCCGACGCTGCGCCGTGAAGAGAGTGACGATGAAGAAAAACTCGTCCGTTGGCGTAAATAATTGTCGTATTCTTTTCGTTGAAACTCCCCGTCGATGACGGGGAGTTTTTTGTTTTGGGTGCTGTATAATTACAATGATATTAGGTTGGAAAAGGAAAGATGTCCTAATGTTTAGGCTAAATAAAGATTATTAAAAAATATTGAGTAGTTTTCTGCCAATATGTGCAGGTCAATAAAAACAGGACAAAAGGCGAATAAAAAAAATGGATAAACCTATAGTATTCTTTAGCCATTCATCAAAAGATGAAAAAATTCTAAAAAAACTTAAGAAAGCAATTGATGACAAAACAGGTGAAGCAATCGATATATTTTTAAGTAGCGACGGACAAAGCATTCCGTTTGGAACAAATTGGGTATACAAACTTCAAGAAGCACTAGAAAAAACTTCGCTAATGTTCACATTTGTTTCTCCTAATTCATTACAATCAAATTGGATATATTTTGAATCTGGTTATGTTTCTGCAAAGGACATTGATGTCATCCCGGTAGGAATATCAGGTGTTGATCTATCTAAAATAGCAGCTCCTTTATCCCTTTTGCAGGGCTTCAACTTGCACACAAAAACCGCCTTAGGCAACATCATTAGCGTCATAAATAAAACATATGACACGAAATTTAAAGGTGAATTCAGTTCTGCAGAGTTTGAAGATATTTTTAATCAAAAATCTTCATGGCTATCATTACATGGCTTACCAATTGACGGTGTCAGCATGGAAATCGATAGAGCATTGAATGAAAATGAAATTGACTATCTCAAAGAAAAATTAGAAGAGAAGAACCTCAGCTGCGTGATGCGGGAAACAATATCTGAAGATTTGACAAAAAAAAATACTGCTTTCTAATGGTCTCAGCGTACAAATTTATATCTTTACAAATCAGGATGAACATAAAGGGGCTACATCTTTTAGCATTGATAGTTTACTAGCTAAAACACATATATCTATTCTTCAAGAAATACTAGATAAAAGTGATACTGTAATCAATTCCTATACAATAAATTTAATATCTAAATATCAAACTGTCAGAAGTTTCAACAAACAAACAGCTCTAGCACAAAATTCAGGGTTAGATATCACAAAACATCAAAGATTATCTTACAAAGACATTCCCTTCAATCTTTTTCAAACTAAGAATGAAGTTGCTTCTATTTCCGCTAATAAGCTAAAAAATCTCCCTTCATACAATTGGATAGAAAGCGTAATAACAGAACTAATAAAAACAAAAAATCTCTTTGTTCCATTATCAGAAGAATTCTAAGAACATACAAAAGTGAGTCTGAATACGTTAGGTCGCTGGCTCAACTCCTACAGGGCTTAAGATAAATAAAGATTAGCATAAATAAATTCTAAGCTAATGCCGTATAACACCCCGAATTAGGGTATTATGCGGATCGTATATAAGCAGTTATGCGATCCGGTTAAACACTAGTTGGGTGGCTGATGCTGATTTTGAGAAATTAACATGAAAAAATCAAACAATGATTATCCAATCTTCAAAGTCGAGGAAGTAGTAGCGTCAAGAGGGCCGGAATTTAAAGAGATTGTTCCTCATATTAGCTCTCGCTATTTCCTTTCAAATCCAAGATTTAAGACATTGGATCAGATTTCTTTTCCTCGGCTCATAGATTACATGGGCATTTATGAAGAAGGTACTCGCTGGACTTTAACAATCATTGAAGCTGTAATTAATAACACTACTCAATTTCTGTTTCTTCCGCTCACAGCGGGAATGCCATCAGGTTTTAGAAACCCTGAATATGGAAATCCAGCTTTCGGAATCGAAACTAATTCAGAGTTCTACGGTAAAAGGAACTGGCAGGTTTTTGATGCGTTCGCCGATGGCGTATTTATCCGAAAATTATGTAACCTTTTCCTTCCCTGGGATAAAGTGCCAGAAAACCATGTCAATGCTTATGTTGATATTCACGAAAGCGGTTTAGGCAGTTTTAAATTTCATACCAAAAATAAACTGACAGAGCCATTAGACTTTTATGATGGAGAAGTTGAACCTATAAAATCTAATTTTGAATTAAACCTTGGTAAATTTAATTTAGTGATTTATCAAACCTTACCAATCCTTGATAACATAAAATTGCTTGAAGAAAATCCTTGTGTCGCTGGATGGATTTATTACATAGGCGAGCAAGATTTACAATTACTAATCGGCGTTTTGTGCAAAGCCACAAATGAGTCCCCGTGAATAAGATTCTTGAGCTTTAAATGCCACCCAACACGGCGTGCAGCGGACTCGTGGGATTCGCACCGATAAAATTGGTTGGTTCTGGCTGCAAGGATTACCACTATAATGAAGTTATCCAAGTCCCACCCACGAGCCGCTAACGCAAACCGTTGGGCAGAAAAATATATTGCGCAAAGGAAGGAAATAATATGAGAGCAATAATTCGAGTAAGAACAAATATTGAAGAAGAAAGAATTGATGATGTTCTAAAAAAACACGGCTGGATACCAAGAATCCAAAATCAAGATTTGTTAGAACGTAGGAGAAACGAGATTTTATCAATGGTGCATGCTGAAGATTTAGAAGTCGTAAGCGAAACACTGCTACCCTATACTATGCTCGATGACCCAACAAAAACATGGGGCATAGTTAATAGACCTGTCGATAATTTAATATCTTTCCGTCTGAAAAATCCATTGCCAGACCATCTCAAAACTGCGACAGAAAAGCTCATCAGGGATCTGCAAAAAACAGCACAAATTGACCCTAGTTTATATTTTGATTTTGACTCAAAGATTGAAGTATTGGAACCTGGGGGACTTATGCATGCATTCTCGGGTTCTGTACTACCTATAAATCGTTTTTCAATAGCGCTACAACATAGAATAACAGAGTGGAAAGTAGGAATATCAGCCTTTGTTGCTGCTTTTATCCTCCTTATGGTTGCAATTCCTCCGTTACGAGCAAATATAGAAAGTGCGTTGATAGATGGATGGGGTACTTGGATATTAGGGTTTATAGACAGACTATCAACATCAGCCATTGTGACTGGTACAGTTTCATGGCTCAATGTTTTTATGTATTGGTTTGAATTAAGAAGGCAGTCTGTAATTGTTTGGGAAGCATAGCAAAAAATCTGCCCAACAAAGCGTGCAGCGGACGGCGGGGATTCTCCCGCCAAAACAGCAGTTTTCTGGCTTTGGCATTTCCCCGTTTGTGGGCATCTTCTCGTCCCGCCCTTGTCCGCCGCTAACGCAAGCCGTTGTGCACAAGGCGTAAGAACAACTCTTAAAACGTATGTCTGTAGGAACTAAACTTTAATCCGCTAGGTTCCAGGTTCGAGTCCTGGACGAGGAGCCAAAGCAAAATCCCCTGCAATTGCAGGGGATTTTTGTTTTATTTATGTTCAGCTAGAACGCGGATTTTGCAGATTCAGCGAATTTTCACAGACCAAAGAAAAATCCGCGTTCCACTCTAACCTAATTCAACTCCACATCATGCGGATGCGACTCTCGTAGCCCAACCGGCGTCATACGAGTGAAGATCGCTTTCTCATGCAATTCAGCGAGGCTATGGGCGTTTGAGTAGCTCATCCCCGATTTCAAGCCGCCCACCAATTGATGCAGCATTTCGCGCACCGAGCCGCGATAGGGGACAGAGGCATCCACGCCTTCGGAGACGTATTCTTCAACTTCTTCTTGCGAAACATCGCCTTCACCTTCACGCGCTTTGCGGTCTACATTCGCCTGTAAGGATGCCATCCCGCGTGAGACTTTGTAACGATGGCCCTTGCGGGTGATCAGAATGCCGGGACTTTCATCAGTGCCAGCCAGCAGGCTGCCGAGCATGACCGTCGATGCGCCTGCGGCTATAGCCTTGGCTACATCGCCCGATGTGCGAATGCCGCCATCGGCAATGATCGGGATGCCCTGCTTGCGCGCGACTTCCACGGATTGCATAACGGCCGTCAACTGCGGCACGCCCGAGCCCGCCACGATGCGCGTGATGCAGATCGAGCCGGGGCCAACGCCTACTTTGACGGCGTCCGCACCCGCGTCGATCAGACGCTGTGTGCCATCGGCTGTTGCCACGTTGCCGCCGATTATCTGTGCATCGGGGAATTCCTTACGGATTTTTTGAATAATTTCAACTTCCTGCGTTGAATCGCCATGTGCAATATCGACCACGATACAGTCTGTGCCTGCATCCAATAGGCGTTCGACGCGTTTCAACTCGCTCGATTTAACGCCGATCGCTGCGCCTACAGCGAGGCGTCCACGCGAATCTTTGGTGGCATTCGGGTGTTCTTCGAGCTTCAAAATATCTTTAACGGTAATCAAGCCCGTCAGACGTCCGTTTTCGTCGACCAGCGGGAGTTTCTCAATCCGATGCTTGTGCAGGATCGCTTCCGCTTTCACCAGATCTGTATCCGTCGGCGCAGTCACGACTTTCTTCGTCATCACGTCGCTTAAGAGACGCTCATTATTTTTCTCAAAAAGCAGGTCGCGGGTCGTCACAATCCCGACCACGCGCTCATCCTTATCGATGATCACAATGCCGCCCGTGTAGGTATCTTCGACCACCTGGCGCACATCGCGCACGGTATCGGTATCGTGCAGCGTGAGCGGGTTTTCAACCACATAGGTTTCAGTTTTCTTGACGCGCATCACCTGCCGCACCTGCTCATCGATCGACATAAAACGGTGGATAATGCCGATCCCGCCCGCCCGCGCCATCGCAATCGCCATCTTGCTTTCGGTGACGGTATCCATGTTCGCAGAAACGATCGGGATTTGTAGTTCGATCTTTGGAGTCAATTTGGTGCGCGTCGAGAGTTTCTTGCGCGAGATCACGTCCGAGTACTGCGGGACGAGCAAAACATCGTCATAGGTCAGGGCAACTTCAGGCAAAATCTTCATATCTTTCTCCATGTATACGTGGTTCTCCCCCCGTAAACGGGGGGAGCCAGAGGGGGGCGGTGAGCCAAAGCCCCCACCTGCCCTCCCGCGCGCGGGGGAGGAATATCTGTTTTGATTATAAGCCAGCTTCTTTATCCCGCAACTAAGATTTTCGAAGTTTTACTCCTTCTCTCCATTCGGAGTACTGCGCGAAAACTTCGGAAGTCTCTACGCCACAAAGCAGTATAATAAAGTTAATGAGCAACGAATGCCACTCCCTTAACCCGCTCGACGGGCATTACGCTACGGTCACGTCTCCATTACGTGACCGTTTTTCTGGATTAGGCGCAGACAGGTTGAGATTGCTTCGGGAACGCCTCGTACGTACATCACTGCTGGATACCGTTCCCTGGCTTCATTTTAGTTTAGCAAAGGGAGCTGCTGAAGAAACCTTAAGGTGACTATCACTTTCAAAGTGACAGTCACCTGCTACTTAAAGGAGATGTAAAAGATGACTGTTCGCGTTGTTTTAGGCACGCAATGGGGGGACGAGGGGAAAGGGAAGGCAATTGATGCTTTTGCCGGAGATTACGATTACGTGGCGCGCTATAACGGCGGCAATAACGCCGGGCACACCATCGTGAATGAGTTTGGCACCTTCAAAATTCACTTGGTGCCCTCGGGCGTTTTCGCGCCGAAGATCGTCGGCTTGATCGGCGGCGGCGTGGTGATGGACCCCGAGGTGTTGGTAAAGGAAATTGATGAGTTGCAAGCGGCGGGGATTGCGCTCGAAGGGCGTTTCTTCATCTCGCCGCGCGCGCATCTAATCATGCCCTATCACCGCGAGTTGGACGGGCTTTACGAAGCCGCCAAAGGTGCGGGCGCAACCGGCACGACCAAGCGCGGCATCGGTCCCGTTTTCGCCGACAAGGTCAGCTACAACGGCATCCGCTGGAGCGATTTTGCCGATCTGGACGTTTTTGATGAGCGCCTTTCGGTACAGATGGGGATGAAAAACAAGATCATGGTCGCGCTCGGCGGCAAAGCACTGGATTACGCTCAAGTGCGCGATGAATATCTTGGCTATTATGAAAAGGTCAAGCCATTCATCAAGGAAACCTACCCAATTGTGCTGAACGGCTTGCGCGAAGGCAAAAACTTTTTACTGGAACAGGCCAATGGATCGCTACTGGATACGGATTGGGGCACCTATCCCTTTGTGACCGCATCCACGACACTAGCGTCAGCCGCGACCGCAGGCTTGGGCGTGCCTCCGAGGAGCATCGATTCGGTGATCGGCATCGCCAAGGCCTACACCACGCGCGTGGGCGGCGGTCCGCTCCCGACCGAAATCTTCGACGATGAGTACGCTATCAGCGTCTTGAGCGAAGTCGCCGCCACGACAGGACGCACGCGCCGTGCTGGCTGGTTCGACAGCGAAGTGACGCGCTTCGCAGCGCAGGTCAACGGTGTGACGCAAATCTTCCTGACCAAACTCGACATCCTGAGCGCCTTCGACGAGATCAAGGTCTGCACGGGCTACGAATTGGATGGAAAAGAAGTTCATTATTACGATATTGACGCCTATCAGTTGGGGCGCGTGACCCCCATCTTCCGCACGCTGCCGGGCTGGAAAACAGACATCACTGGCGTTCGGGATTACGCCGATCTGCCGCAAGCCGCACGGGATTATGTCGATGTGGTCGAAGAGCTGCTCGAAACGCCCGTTGGCTGGGTCTCGCTGGGACCAGAGCGAGAGGCCTTGGTCGAAAAGAAATAATAGAGCAATCAAATAAAACTTTGAGAAGTGACTGTCACCTCTGGAAACATCTCAAACCTATGAAGCTTCAATGGAAACGATCACGATTGTTCTTGCATGATTTTGTAGGTGACAGTCACTTTTACAATCTCTAAATTGACGAGTGATACGTAAAAGAGCCTTCCGAATTTGGAAGGCTCTTTTAGTAATGTGGTATTTTCCGGTACTGGGCACAAAGCCGACAAGTGGAAGCAGGTTCAGGTCACGAGCGAATCAAAAAAGCGCCTTGCGGGGCGCTTTTCTTTATCATCTTAGTCTGTCTTTTTTGTGCTTTCCGTTTTGGCAGGTTCAGGACTTTTCTTTTCAACATCCTTTTTCTCTGTTTTTGTTTCTTTGGCGGTATCGTTGCCTTCTTTTAGATTGCGTTCTTTTAAACCAGAAGGCGAACGATTGTCTGTCGCGTAGAATCCGGAGCCTTTGAAGACGATCCCGACAGGGCGATAGACGCGATGCAGACTTTCTTCATCACATTCAGGGCATACGCTTAGATTATCTGCATTGAAACTTTGTTGATGATCAAATTGGATGCCGCAACTTTCACAGCGATAAGTATATACAGGCATAGTTCTTTCCTTTTCTGCTTTCTTGGCACTTGCGTCGTGATTATAGTCCGCTTGGATAGGAGTGACAAGAGCGGGGAAAGCAATGTTATAATTTTCTAACATTTTTGTAAATCGCTTGGAGAAGAGAAATGCACGAAATTAGCATCGTTTACTGCGCAGTTTGACATTATACAGACAGAGCCGTCGGTCTGATGGCAGAGTTGGTACGCACTTTTGAGTATGATATTGAGTCGATCACCCTGCTGCCTTCGGATGGCGGTAGATTTGAAGTTAGTGTAGATGGGAAGTTGGTCTACTCGAAGTTAGAAACAAAACGACATGCCGAGCCTGGCGAGGTTTTAGGCTTGGTACGCAAAGAGATATAACGAGGAGAAGAAAGAAATGTTTGCCGATAAAACCGTTCTAACGGGTGTAAAGCCTACCGGAATGCCCCACCTGGGTAACCTGGCGGGGGCAATTAAGCCGGCTATTGATATGAGCAATAAAGCGGATAAAGCATTCATTTTTATTGCTGACCTGCATGCGTTGAATGCCGTTCGTGATAGCAATTTGATAGAAACCTGGACAAATGAAGTTGCGGCGACGTACATGGCATTGGGCTTGGATCTGGAAAAAGCAGCTTTATTTCGGCAATCGGATGTGCCGGAGATATTCAAGCTGACCGTTTTCCTGATGAACGTGACGTCGAAAGGTTTGATGAACCGTTCCCATGCCTACAAGGCAGTTGTTGCAGAGAACGAAGCGAACGGCAAAGATACAGATTTCGGCGTCAATATGGGTTTGTTCACCTACCCGGTCTTGATGGCTGCCGATATTCTGCTCTATAACACCGATCTGGTTCCAGTTGGACAGGATCAAAAACAGCACGTGGAAATGGCACGCGATATTGCCGGTAGCCTGAATAATATTTATGGCGAAGAGTTGTTAGTTGTCCCTGAACCTGTGATCCAGAAAGTTGCCGCGGCGATCCCCGGCCTGGATGGTCGCAAGATGAGCAAGAGCTATGAGAATTACATCCCGATCTTTGCGGAACAGAAGAAGCTCAAGAAACTCGTCATGAAGATTGTCACCGATTCAAAACGCCCTGAAGACTCGAAAGACCCGGACGAATCGACCATCTACCAGCTTTATCAGCACTTTGCATCAGATGAGGAAGCGCAGGCAATGCGCAAGCAGTTCGCCGATGGTGGTCTGGGCTATGGTGATGCCAAAAAGATGCTCTTCGAAATGATCGACAAGACGATGGCTGAGCCGCGCGAGAAATATTACGACCTTTTGGCGCACCCTGAACAGATCGAAGCGGTCTTGATGGCTGGTGCTGAAAAGGCGCGCGTGGTTGCCAAAGAAACCGTCGAACGCGTTTCAAAAGCCATGCTGGGACGCAGCGTTTAAATTTATTCAACATTCTGTAGGGGCGGGTCTGAGACCCGCCCCTTTTTTTGTACACCTAATATTTGCCCCTCTGTCCTTCGGACATCTGGTGGAAAAACTGCTTTCACCCCCCTATTTTGCTTGCAAAATGGGGGGCTGCCCCAGCGAAGCGAGGGGCAGGGGGGGAAAACGTCTCACTTAAAAACAAAATATCTAGCCACATGACATTTTTGTTTTTGAAGGTGGTTGAGTAGCTTTGAGCGAAGCGAAAAGCGTATCGAAACCACAAACTTCACTTGTTTTTATCGCTTGTTGGTTTCGATACGGCGAAAAGCATCGCCTACTCAACCAACGAGCGCCCTTATCAAGAAAAGTGTCATGTCGCTAGAAAAATATCTATTAACAGGAAATAATTATGAGAGCATTAATCCAACGTGTATCACACGGAAAGGTCTCCGTCGCTGGCGAGACAATTGCGGAGATCAACAAAGGAATCGTCGTCCTGCTCGGCGTCGGGAACGATGACGGGGAAGAGCAAGCCAACTATCTGGCGAAGAAGATCGCCGAAATGCGCATCTTCGAGGATGAGCAAGGCAAGACCAATCTCTCGTTGCTGGATGTGGGAGGAGAGGCGATTGTCGTCTCGCAGTTCACGCTCTACGCCGACACGCGCAAGGGACGTCGTCCATCTTTCATCAACGCCGCCCGCCCGGAGCTTGCCGAACCGCTCGTCGAGCGATTTGTGGAGCTAATGAAAGGGCACGGCATTCCAACCCAAACGGGAAAGTTCGGTGCGCATATGCTGGTTGAGATTGATAATGATGGTCCGGTGACGATTTGGGTGGAGAAAGAGTAATCATCAAAACTAAAAAAATCCCCTGCAATTGCAGGGGATTTTGCTTTGGCTCCTCGTCCAGGACTCGAACCTGGAACCTAGCGGTTAACAGCCGCTCGCTCTGCCAATTGAGCTAACGAGGAAGGCGAACGAGATTATATAGTCAAGGTACCTTCATGTCAAGGCATTAATCTCGTTTTATTTGCCAAACGTTAGGACTCTTTGACAGGATTACTTAAAACGCCCAATCCTTCGATATCGACAGTGACTTCATCACTGTCTGTCAAGGCTCCAACCCCGGCGGGTGTACCGGTGAAGATCAGATCACCGGGTTCAAGCGTCATCACGGAGGAGATGAAGGCGATGATCGTGCTAACGCTGAAAACCATATCGCGGGTGGAGGCCATCTGGCGCATTTGGCCGTTGACGCGGCAGGTGACAACCGCGTCGGAGGGGTCGAAATCGGTATCAACCCAGGGGCCGAAGGGGGCAAAAGTGTCGAAGCCTTTGCCGCGCGTCCATAAACGGTCAGCACGTTGGAGGTCGCGGGCGGTCACGTCATTCCCGATGGTGTAGCCGAGAATATGATTCTTTGCATCCTCGGCGATAATATTGCGTCCGCGTTTACCGATCACAACGACCAACTCGCCTTCATGTTCGACTTGCTGCGATTGGGGCGGCAGGATGATCGCATCGCCGGGGTTGATGATGGTGGATGGCGGTTTCAGGAAGATGAGCGGCAGTTCAGGCACTTCAGCATCATGTTCTTTGGCGTGCGCAGCATAGTTGCGCCCCACGCAGACGATCTTGCTGGGCTCGGATGGTGCGAGCAGGGTCGCTTCTTCGAGGGGCAGGGTCGCATCCAGACGGCGGAATTCGCCAAAAAGATCACCTTCGATATCGCCGATTTTATTCTCAAGCAGCCAACCGTAGCGCGGGGATTTTTCTTCGGTTTGATAGCGTACAAAACGCATGGGGTATCCTCCAAAAAAGTCAGAAATTTGGCTGTAGTTTAACACAAAGTCGTGTATAATAGCGGTCGCTCTATTGAGCACGGGCGCTTAGCTCAGTTGGTTAGAGCACCTCGTTTACACCGAGGGGGTCGGGGGTTCGAGTCCCTCAGCGCCCACAATGAAAAACTCCGCAAACGCGGAGTTTCTTCGTTAAAGGGGAATGGCTAATCGTCTATTGCTTCATTAGCCACATATAGCCATCTTCCAGGCTGGGGGCCTCTTCGATTGCATCTGGATATTCATCGGCATTCGCTCCAACAACACGATATTTAACGCCATCGGGCATATGCTGCATGGAGACGACGGTCAGACTCCCATTGGGCTTGCTTCCGTCATTACGCGTAATACTCCAGACATGCTTGGTTGCCAGTTGAGTCAACTCGAGCGGCGTGCCCTCATAACGCAACTTACCCTCTTCAAGTACCGCCATCTGACGACAGGTTTGGCCGATGTCCCCAACGATATGTGTGGAGAGTAGCACGACACGGTCAACGGCGAGATTGACCAGCAAGTTACGGAAGCGGATGCGTTCTTCGGGGTCCAGCCCGGCAGTGGGTTCGTCCACGATTAATATTTTGGGATCATTGACCAAAGCCTGGGCAATCCCGACGCGGCGCTTCATCCCGCCCGAATAGGATTTGATCTTGCGGTCAGCAACCTCTGTCAGGGCGACCATTTCGAGAACATCCTGTACACGTTGTTTACGCTGTGCGGGATTATCTACACCTTTTAGAATGGCAATATAGTCAATAAATTGGCGGGCAGTCAGATCAGGGTATAGGCCCAATTCTTGCGGGAGATACCCTAACATGGCCTTGACCTGACGTTTACTCATCTCATTAGCCAGTTGAATGCCGTCTATTGTGATTTTGCCTTTTGTTGCATCCACGATGCCTGCAAGGATGCGCATTAGCGTGGTTTTCCCTGCACCATTTGGTCCAAGCAAGCCATACATGCCTGCACTGATATTCAAGTCAATCCCTTTGAGCGCTGTTACGGCTTTGGTTCCATGCCCATATACTTTGTGTAAATCTTGTATGCTAATCATTGTCTTATCCTTTAGAGGTAACGTTCCTGTTTTTTTAGTAGTTGATGTGTGAGCACGAGGAAGAAAAGGGAGAGGGTGCTCAGAACGATTTGATTCGTGAGACGCGGCGCTCCGTGTGGATCCATCGCAGCGTAAAAGAGTAGGATATTACGCAAGACAGGTTTCTCAGCAAACCATCCACGCGCAATCAGTTGTAGCATCCATGTTCCCCCAATCAGCGCAAAGCCGCCGCTCCCATTTCGGGCGAGTAAAGCAAAGGCTGCGCCCAACATCAGGGAGGTTAGGCATGGTACGAGCCAAATGAATTGGCGTTGCCAAATTCCGCCTAAGGGAGCCAACGAAATACCCATTGCCAGCACCCCAAGTTGGAAGAGAATAGAGACAGCTACAATGGTCAGGTAAATGGTCGTCAGGCGCTCAAAAATCATTTTAGAGGCAGAGCGTTTGGTGGAAAACTGTAATTCTAAAGCGGGGTCGGCGAGAAATGCATAGGCCGATAATCCGCCCGGGAGCAGTGGCAAGACAAATCCAAGGAAGGAGCGGGCGATCCCGTATTGCTGTTCCGGGCCAACCATCGAGGCGATGAGCAGAAAGAGCGCCATCAATGCCGGCGGCAGCCAGAAATTATCCTTTTGCAGGGCTTGAAAGGTATATTTCATGTGTGTCAACATTTTTATCCCTTTTCACTCGTCCGTAATATCCACCACATGCCAGTCAGTGCCAAAGCAGCAAAGGTGAAGAGTACCAGCATGTTCAACAAGGCAGTGCTTACATGTACATCCTGCCAGTTCGTAGCGACTTTCATTCCAAAGATGGCGATCAGTGCATAGCGACCGGATGCGTTGAGCATTGTCTCTGAAACAGTGAACATCACCTGCGGGCTAAGAAAATTACCCCAATACCAGTATCCGGTGAAGAGAATTTGATAAACCCGTACTGGCATAATTAATGGGCAGGCGAGCGAAAATGCGGTGATAAAAAATAGCCCTGGCGCGAGAATCAGCAAGTTTGCCCAGATTGTGTACGGAAGAAAGATCAGCGGCCATTGGTTAAACACGACTAAAAAGGTGCTCACAGATAGGGTTATAAATAATCCGAAGGTCAGTAGCGAGAAGGCCACTCCCAGATATTTTCCTAAAACGTACTTGAAATTAGAGGTGCTGGTAGCACGCAATAGCTCGCGTACTCCCAAGGTGCGATCACGGATAGCCCGATCTGCGCTGGCAATGCCCGCAACGACTGGGAAGAAGAGATTCAAAAAGAATACAGTTTGCCCAGCTTCTGAAAGTAATGCTTGACGAGACCTAAGATCAACTTCGATCTCATGACTCAGATCCGTCCACATGAAGATGTAGAAGGCAGTAAAGAGTAATACAGCAACCCATAGTCCACGACGTTGGATGGACATGCGGTATTCATATTTGAATACACCCAATAATTTTTTCATCATTCACTCCTAGGTTTAATTTGAACGGTTGCGAATACGTTCAAGCCAAACGACGAATGAAACGAAATCCGTTTTGTATATAGATGAGCATGAGTGTGAATATAACGAGAGACAAGGCATAGAGCAGCATTGGGGTTTGCCAGAAACTCAAAATAGTCTGTGACAGGTTCCTAAATAAGCGCTGAAACTCGTTTGTTTGCGGCAGGTATTTACTTAGCCAGAGTGCGTAGGATATAAAGACTGCATCCTCCGTGCGGATGAAGATGGAGATGCCTAGCCCCAGTGTTGAGAGAAAGGTCATCGGCGCAAGCCAATCTTTGAGCAAGCTGATAATCAGTTCAGGGGAAAAATACAAAGACAGCCCGACAGAAAAGAATGCCACAAGCCCAAAGTTGTAGCCAAAGACCAAGCCAGAACGTGCCAGCAAAAGCTGGATTTGTGAAACGGGGGTTGAAAGTACCAATTCAAAGGCTGGGTCATGTGCTTTATTGTAGATAAATGCCAAACCTGTCGCAGAGACCAATGGTGCAATGGCAAATAAAAATCGGGCTTGATCTGCGATCAAGGTGGTTACAAATCCCAACATCAAGATAAGAAATGATGTAGGCCAAATTTCTTTATAGACCAACGGCATTTGTGCACGGATAATTTGCCAGGAGTGCTGCAAGGGCTTTAGGATATTTTGTCTTTCTCCTATCGAGGCGAGTGTGTTCGTGAGTACAGACTGGGGCGCTTTGACAGGGAGATTCTCAGCATCTATTGCTGTTTCCACATCCTGCCAGAAAAGGAGGTCTTCGGTGCAGAGAGAGCAACTTTCCAAATGTGCTTTTACTGCAGCAGCTTCCTGCTCGTTGAGGGTGCCTGCCAGATAAAAAGGTAAGAGGGTATTTAACGCTTCATGGGTATTCATTTTATTTCCTCCATGGATGAGCTTTGGCGAGTCATGGCACCTTTTAGCGCATCCTTGGCATACTTTAGGCGACTCTTCACCGTACCAACCGGGATATCGCATATCTCAGCGACTTCCTTTAGTTTCATGCCTTGATAAAAGACCAATTCCAAAACCGTGCGATGTTCCACTGAAAGCGAATTCAGTCCGATATGGAGGCGGTCGCCACGCTGCTCTGAAAGCAAGCGTTCATCTACTTGATGTTCAAGAATTGCAGGGTCTTTTGTGCTTTCGTCCAGTTGGCTGGTAGGTTTATGACGGAATGTGCGCATGGCTTTGTTATGCACAATGCCAAACATCCACGCCAATACTTGCCCCTCTTTGCGGAAGTGTTTTGCCCCTTGCCAGATCGCAAGCAGGCTTTCCTGCAGCACATCTTCAGCCAGAACAGGATTACGGACAATCCGCAGAGCATAACCGTAGAGCTTGTTCCCATGCCGAGAATATAAAAGAGAAAGCGCTTCTTCCTCTTGCATGGCAATGCGCTTTAGCAGTATGAGATCGTCCGATTGTTGTGGTGTTGTCATCTTTCCAATAGCGAGTTCCAACATGGTGCTACATTCCTTTGAGTATATCGCAACCGTTCACCCTGTATGTTCCTGTTCAGGGAAAAAGGTTCAAAATTGGTTTACTCTTCGTTAAAATAAAAAAACTCCGTTTTGCGGAGTTTTTAGTCTGAGACATGTAGTGCTATGCCAACACAGCCCCTTCAAGACGTAATAGCCATTTCTTAATATCTAGCCCTCCCCCATATCCGCGCAGCTTTCCATCTGCGCCTAGAACACGATGGCAGGGAATCACCAAGGGCATCGGGTTGGTCGCTTCGGCACGACCGACGGCGCGTGCTGAGCGCAGGCGTCCAAGCTGCTGGGCGAGTTCGCCATAGGTGGTGGTTTGTCCGTAAGGGATGGCAAAGGTCGCCAGCAGCACTTCGCGCTGAAAGGGACGCAGCAACGACCAGTCGATCTGGATGCTGAAGCGTTTCCGCTTCCCGCTCAGATATTCGCGCAATTGGTTGGCTGCTAAGGCCAAACGGCGAGGGTTCTCCTCCAGCGGAGCCTTCAGGTGGCGGGTTAGGTTCGCCATTGCCTGTTTTCGGGAAGAATCCCATTCGACAGCCACCAAGCCTTTCTCCGAGCAGGCCAACCATAAATTTCCCAGCGGCGTCTTGCGTACCTGTCCAAAATAGATTGTTCCAGCAGAATTACCCATCATCCACCTCCATCGGCTACCTTCACATTGTAGCTTTTTAGGGCATTTCAAGGCAAGCCCCAGAAAATACCTTACACATCCGATAACTGGTGGACTAGCGTAGGGGAAACGTAGGGTAAGCGTCAAGTACCCTTCCTATGCACATGTTAAGATAAGGCCATAAAGTGATTTCTCTTCTCCTCCTTTCAAAAGAGAACCAGGGTCGGCGTCCCTGGTTCTCTCGATTCTAGGACAAGTAGCGGGGTATAATGCGTGCAAACGCTAAATAAGGATAAAAATATGACTTCTCAAATTACAATCATTGGTTTAGGACAGATCGGTGCCTCAATCGGTTTGGCGCTCGAAGAATATAAAAAGGACATTTTTCGTGTTGGTCACGATAAAAAATTCACCACCGCAAAAGAGGCTCAAAAACTGGGCGCAGTTGATAAGGTCATGCGCAATTTGCCTAATTCGGTGCGCGATGCCGACATCATCATCTTGAGTTTGCCTTTTAGTGAAATACGCGACACGCTCAAATATATTGCGCAGGATGTGAAAGAAGATGCCGTGATCTTTGATACAGGTGCAAGTAAAGCGACTGTCCAGGCTTGGGTTGATGAATTACTGCCCGCCGGACGCACCTACATTGGGCTTGCTCCCGTTATAAATCCCCTTTATTTGCAAGAAGAAGAGTTCGGCCTTAACGCCGCTCGAAAAGATCTTTTCGTCAACACCCCGACCATGATCGCAGCGCCGATATCCGCCTCTGCTGGCGCAGTGGATGCCGCTGTAACCCTGATACGTTTGATTGGATCACAGCCCCTTTTTACCGATATTCTCGAAGCAGATGGTGTGATGACCGCAGTGCATTTGCTGCCACAATTGACAGCCGCCGCATTGCTTAATACAACGGTAGATCGTGCGGGCTGGGGTGAAGCGCGCAAAATTGCGGGACGGGCATACGCTGAAACAACGAGATCCATTCTCCATCAGGAGGGGGCCGCGTCAATTACCGAGGCTGCTTTTGCCAATCGTCAGATTCTGGGCTACAAACTGGACGAGATGCTCGCATCCCTCCAGCAGATTAAATCGCTTTTGGACACAGAAGATAAAGAAGCGCTGCTTGATTTGTTGACCGCTGCCGAAGAGGGACGTTCGACATGGGAAAGTGAGCGTATCGTTGCTGATTGGCTACTGGCTGGCGAAGGAAATATGAAAGGGGTGGAGATCAGCAGTATGACTGCGCAACTCTTCGGTTTCAAACAGAGAAAACTGAAAGACTAATGCCTTTTTTCTGCTATATGGTCGAGTGTGTCGATGGAACCTACTACACTGGCTGGTCGACTGACCCTGAACGACGGGCGAAAATGCATAATGCTGGCAAAGGTGCAAAGTACACAAAAACACGCCGCCCCGTGAAGCTGATTTATGTGGAAGAATTGCCGGATAAAAGCAGCGCCTTAAAACGAGAGAGAGCGATTAAACGGCTCTCTCGAAAGCAAAAAGAAAAGTTGCTGGGTTAAAACAGAGACTACAAAAGTCTTCAAGACTTTTGTAGTCTGCTATAAAGAAAAAGCGCGCCTTTGAAGGCGCGCTTTTTTGCTAATCAGTAAAGAGGGGAATATGTCCGAGCGAGATGACATCCGACCACTTGGCACGATCACCCTCGGTTAGGATGGCGACTTCTGCTGTGACGCTGGCTTCAGCTTTGTCCATCAATAAGTGCATCCCTTGCAGGGTGGAACCTGTGCTGATGACATCATCGACCAAAACAACCTTTTTCCCTTTTACCAATGCTTGATCTTTTGCATCAAGGATGAGGGTTTGCGGTTTGCCCGTGGTGATGGAGAGAGTCTCGGCGGTGATCGCTTCGCCCATATAAGGCTTGTAGTCTTTGCGCAGGATGGCATAAGGTTTGCCGGTTTTTACAGAAAGGGCATATGCTAAAGGAATTGATTTTGCTTCAGCAGTGATGAGCACGTCATAGTCGGTGGCGTCGAGTTTTGCGTCCAGGGCTTGGGCACAGGCTTCAACTAATTCCGTATCCCCAAGAATATTGAGAATGGCGATGCGTAAACCTGGTTTGATTTCAAGTAGGGGCAATTCGCGTTGCAGCCCCGCGATTTCGATAGGATGTGTTCCGTTAGTAGACATAGTTTTTCTCCAATGGGATATTTGCGCGGCTAGTTTATCATGCTTTTCTGGCTTTTTGCGGATCAAAAGCCCTGTTTTCAGATGTGTAAGTTTCCAATTCCTTTACGTTTTTACGATATTTTTCTTCTTTTGTCCACTTTTTGTGGACTCTACCCAGATATTATTATGTTCAGTCAAAGACATCCGGACGTGGTTGGGCTCGAGGGAAGCCACGTATCAAAAGTCGGCAACAAATCAGGGAGAGATGTTGCCGACTTTTGAGTCCTTGTTTAAGAAGTAAATAATCATAAATCTACCAAAACCTACATTGACCAGAGCTTTTATCCTTGATAGAGTCCATTTTGCTTAATATTGCTCAATATTATTTGGCTATTTTCTTGAAAAGGTTTTTTGCATGGATAAAAGAATCAATGATTGGCTCAGTTTAAGTGATGTTGCCGAACGTCTTGGCGTTCATCCCAGTACGGTGCGGGCATGGTCCGACCAAGGCGTGTTACCTGTATATCGTACGCAGGGAGGGCATCGCCGATATCTTTTGGATGAAATCAATTTATGGTTGGAGACATCCCGCCAGCGCAAGGAAGTGGAGCCCGATCGGGCTTTTCGGAATGTGCTTAATCGCATCCGCTTTCAGATCGGCGAAAAGCGCCTAAGTACGGAAACATGGTATCAAAAGCTGGATGATGATGCTCGTCACCAATACCGCATGAGCAGTAAAACACTCATGCAGAGCTTGGCGAGCTATCTGAATGCACAAGGCGATGATGCTATCGCTGAAGCGCGCTCGCTGGGCTATGAATATGCCTCGCGCGGACGCCGCTATAACCTTGATCTGCTTGATGCGACGCGTGCCTTTCTATTCTTCCGTAGTTTGCTCCTCGAAGCGATGACTGCTGTTTACCTCGACTCGCGGGTTGTCGACATCGAAGCCTGGGGTGAGATGCTCTCGCGTATCCATGCCTTTACAGATCAGACCATGCTCTCGTTGATGGAAACTTATCAGGCCTTTGAGAGCAATAATCGTTAGCATGGATTCTAAAAAGAAAAGCCCTGCGCGCGAATATCCACCCGTATATGAGAAGGTCGTCCCTTTTTTACTTGTGCTTCTGGTTGTGGTCGTTGTTGGGATATTGCTTGCAGCGGTAGGCGTTGCATTAGGCGTAATCGCCTGAATAGTCGTCAGATGGCCGAGGCCATCTGGACTTTTTTATTTGTATAGGAGTTGAGATGTTGAACACCCTTGTTCCTTTGCTATCCAGTTTGATTAGTTTTATTTTCGCTTTTTTCGTTTTGAAACGTTATATGGAACGTAAACGTGCCCACCTCCTGCTTTGGGGCATTGGCACGATTTTCTATGGAATCGGCGGATTTTGTGAGTTTTATTACGGCACCTTTGGCTGGAATGCCTTCGTTTTCCGCATGTGGTACCTCTTTGGCGCAATTCTTGTCGCAGCTTGGCTGGGACAGGGAACAGTCTACCTGTTGGCGAATCGAAAATGGGCAAATGCGCTGATGGCGCTACTCGGTGCCGCTTCGCTTTACGCGGTATTCAAAGTCTTCGGTGCCGAACTTGACCCGAGCCTGATGATCGGCGAAGGGCATACCGGCGCTGAGTTGAGTGGTCATGCCATTATCACCAGCGGAGTACGTGGTTTGACGCCCTTTTTCAATATTTACGGTACCTTCACCCTCGTCGGTGGCGCTGCCTACTCGGCGTGGATTTTCTGGCGCAAGCGCGTTTTGCTGCACCGCACCATTGGCAATATTCTCATCGCCACAGGTGCTTTGCTGCCAGCTTTTGGTGGTCTTTTCAGCCGTTTGCAATTTCCGGGGGCGCTCTATCTTGGCGAGTTCTTCGGGGTGATTTTGCTCTTTATCGGTTTTGTCAGGGCAACAACGCCCATGCCCGAAAAGGCGGCACAAACTGCCGCCGCAGATTAGTCATTTTGCCCTGCTCAACCGAGCGGGGCTTTTTGGTTAAAGGGTATAATCTCTCTATACCAGCCTTGGAGTGAATATGTCTATACTTGATCTGCCCTTTATTCTCGAAACCCGCCGCAACCACGCCCTTGAGCACGCCACCTTGCAGGTGCTTGCGCCCAAATATCCCCATCGTCCGATGGGAGGACATTCGAATCCGACGGGCTGCGTGATTTTGGGGGATGTGGATACAGCTGATCTGGCCGATGCGGCTGTTGAGGCCCTCGAGCGTCTACGCGCTGGAGAGAGTGAACTGGCTATTCATCCCGGCTGCGGGACAAACTACGCGACCTCGGGCTTGCTGGCTGGTTCCGTTGCTTGGTACGGGCTCGGAGGGCAGAGCAAGTGGACGAAGAAGCTCTGGCGTATCCCGTTTATTTTGCCGTTAGTGGTATTAATTTGGGAACTGAGCAAACCGCTTGGTCCCGTACTCCAGGCCAAGGTCACGACCGAAGCGGAGATGGGGGATATGAAGATCCTGACGGTTGAGATGATCCGCCCCGGGATGCACCGCATCCGCACACGTTCATAAATCTATGGCTGAAAACACCTTACGCATTCTATTTATCTATGGCAATGATGAGTTTGCCATCTCGCGTCGTTTGCAGAAGTTGCAGCAACGTGTGGATAAGGACGGGATGAATACATCACGCCTTGAAGCACGCACGGCTAGCAAAGATGAGTTGAACATGGCCGTCAATGCGATGCCTTTTCTGGCGGAGCGGCGGCTGGTGCTGTTGGAGAAACCCTCGGCGCGTTACACCCATGCCAAGCACCGCAAGGACTTTTTTGCGTTTTTAGAGTCTGTTCCACCGACGACGGTGCTGGCACTATACGAAGAGCTGGATGAGAAAAAAGCCGCCAAACACTGGTTGGTGAAGTGGGTGAATGAGAATAAGCAGATTGCGCGCGCTGAAGCTTTGATGCTACCCAAAGCATGGAAGACGAACGAGTGGGTTGCGCGCATTCAAAAGGAAGCCAAATCGCAGGGTGGCGAGATCGAAGGGCGGGCTGCTGCGCGCCTGGCTGAGATGGTCGGGCAGGATACACGTCAGACCGCACAGGAGATCACCAAGCTGTTGACTTATGCCAATTTTGAACGCCCTGTCACATTGCAGGATGTGGAGTTGTTGAGCATCTCGACCGCGCAGGGCGATGTTTTTGCCCTCGTCGACGCGCTCGGTAACGGGCAGGGACGCGAAGCCCAAGCGATGCTGCACCGCTTGCTTGAAGAACAGGATGCCTTCTCTATCTTTGGGATGGTCGTTCGTCAGTTCCGATTGATTCTGCTGGCGCGCGAAGTCATCGAGAATAACGGCAACGTACAGACGGAGTTGAAACTGCATTCCTTTGTCGCACAGAAGGTTGCTGCGCAGGCGCGTCATTTTTCGTTAGCGAGCTTGGAGAGTATTTATCGTCATCTCTTGAAGATCGACGAAGATGCCAAGACCGGGCAAATGACGCTTGATTTGGCTCTGGATATGTTTGTGATGGAGTTGGCTGAGGGGTAGTGCAGGTACTATATACACTTACAGTCTATCAGGAAATTCCTTTGTAGTAACGGCTTTAGCCGTTCTGAGCGACTAAAGTCGCCACTACGAGGAATTTTCAGGATAGACACTTAAACAAACAGCCATTGGAGATTTCTTCAATGGCTGTTTGTTGTTAAGGCTAGGGGGTAATGATGATTTTTGCACAGAGGGGAAATCTAATACCTGCTAAGCATAAGGAATGCCATATGCGCGTATTTCGAGCGCTTCGGTTTCTATTGACAAAATAACATATACATATATAATAAATAAATATACTTAAGTCTCGAGGAGAAAAATGATGTGGACTGCTGAACATACCGTTGTAACAGATGCTTCAAAGGAAGCCGTTTGGAAAGTTTGGGCGGACGTGGAAAACTGGAAGGTGTGGGATCAAGGCGTAGAATGGAGCCGTATCGAGGGTGGCTTTAGGGTTGGAGCAAAATGTATACTTAAGCCCGTGGGTGGACCGACAACAAGCGCGATCATTACCGAGTGCCAACCATTGAAGCGCTTTGTGGATGTAACCTCCCTTCCGCTGGCAAAAATGGAATTCGCTCATGAATTATGGGAAAAGGAGGACGGGCTGCATATAACGCATCGAGTGACCATTTCAGGGCCGCTGAGCTTCCTGTTTGCACAGGTGATAGGGAAGGATGCTGCCAGAGACCTCCCCGAAGCGATGGATGGGTTGATACGTGTGGCGAAGGAATGCAAATGAACTATTGGATAATTGTAGCCTCCAAAGATCATGTAATGAACGGTCTTCGTTGGGGCATCGCGCAGGCAAATCACGGGAAAGCCGCGCCCCTCAGACGGATGAACATTGGTGACGGAATCTTGTTTTATTCGCCCAAAGTAGAATTCGGAGGCAAGGAAAAACTACAAGCATTCACAGCCATCGGATATGTGACAGGTGAATTGGTTTACCCATTTGATATGGGCGGAGGTTTTATTCCATACCGGCGTGATGTAAAATATCTGGCGTGTGTAGATGCACACATCCAGCCGCTAATCCCAGCTCTAACATTTATCGAGAACAAAACCCGTTGGGGTTATCTGTTTCGGTTTGGTTTCTTTGAAATCCCTAAGATCGACTTTGACTTGATTGCCAGTCAAATGTTGATAGAAGAGGTTGCCCATGCCAGAGAGTGAAAGTATTTTTCAATTCGAAGATTCAAATGAAAGTCCAGGTTTTTTACTTTGGCAAGTTTCGAGCTTGTGGCAGAGGAAAATCAACGCGGGATTACGTCCGTTTGGCTTGACCCATGCCCAGTTTGTCCTCCTTGCTTCGTTAACGTGGTTTGCGGGTAACGATAAGCCGCTTACACAGGTGGAACTTGCTAATCACGTCAAAATGGATGTGATGATGGTTTCCAATGTTTTGCGAAAGTTGGAGAGTAAAGAACTAATAACCCGTAAGGCACATCCATCTGATACGCGCGCGAAATCTATTGCCATTACAGAACAAGGACATATCCTCGCAGTGCAAGCTGTTCGTGTGGTAGAAAATATCGACCACATTTTTTTCAGCAAACTGGATGCCGATATTAATCAATTCAACCAAAAACTGCAGGCTCTTATTTCAGAAAATTAGTAATTCCTTCTGTGTCACTATTTATGATTTCAGGCAGGCTCTCACCTTTGCTCTTCTCCCCTCGTGGGTTGCTAAAACAGGAATTGCACACATGAAAAAAGCTCGGAGAAATCTCTCCGAGCTTTTTATATCTATATTGAGTTTAGCGTTTACCGCGACCGCTACTGCCTTGTCCCTGCGACGCACCTTGTTGGGTGCTCATCGCAGAATTGATAATCGCGTTGTAGGTCTCATCGGAGAGATACTGCGCTGCGTAGCCCACGCCCTGTGCACTCAGTGTCGAGACGAAGCTGCGCAGGTGGTTTTCGGAGCCAGCCAACAAGCTGGAGTAGACTTGAAGAATATTCGGTTGAGCAGTTTCTGCCATGGCTTCGTAGAGGTCAGCAATGTCGATCTCTTCGATTGCTGCGCCGACTTTGAGTGCATCTACAAGGGAGGTGCTGCCGGTTGCTACCAACTGGTTGTAGAGAGCCTGAAGCTCAGGGTTAGTGAAGACGCCGACAGCGTCATTTACAACAGGGTCAGCGATACCGTATGCATCCAGAAGACCTTTGATCGAGTCGGTGTGCATCTGTTCGCTGGAAGCGATATTGTTGAAGACCTGTAAACCCCAGGTGTTGTAAAGGGTCAAGTAAACATCACGGGCGAGTTTTTCTTCTTCACGCATGAAGACCAGGTCAGTAACTTCGGCATCGCTCAATGCGGTGATGCTGGTCACAGTTGTCCCGGCAATGCTGCTCCCTGCGGTAGCGCTGCTGGTTGTGTTTCCGTTATTCCCGCCTTTGCCCTCATTGGGCGCGGCATAAGCAGATGTGGCTGAAGCGAGCAGGGCGATGAGCATCCCGAAAGCAAAAAGTAGTTGAGTTTTCTTTTTCATTTTATTTCTCCTAATATGCTGAAGTCAGCATTTGCTTGACTTCCATGTTTTTTATGTGATGCTATTAGGATACTTGCCCTACATAAAGCCACTTTAACGGGATCGTAAAGAAGACTTAAAGGGATGCAGCAAAAATCCCCACTTGATGTGGGGATTTTGAAGAAGGAAAGTTGAATTATCTAGCGATAATCTTCTCGCACGGGATAGAAGACATCCATGATGGTGCAGTCGGTCAGCGCCGTGCCAGAGTGTTTTATATTCGATGGGATCACGGCCACCATCCCCGGCTCGAGTTGGCGTGTTTCGCCCGCCAGCGTCATCTCAAATTTTCCTGATGTCACGATCGAAACCTGCTCATGCGGATGGGCGTGTTCGGGCAGTGTCGAGCCCGCTTCGATGCGCCAAAAGCTCGTGGTCATATTTTCGCTGTGTACAAATTTGCCATGAAACCCGGCCACAACTTCTCTTTCGTCCATTTCAGAAAGCGCTACAAAAGGCATTTTATTCTCCTTGTTTTTTGATTCCGTGAGGAGCATGTACTTGCGACGGCGCGGTCTCATATTCGGTGAGATTGCTTCGTCGGAAGAGCACCCTCCTCGCAAATTCATCTTGATTGGTTTGTGAAGTAAAATCAATCTAATTCTAAACCAAAAGGATGCCCCGATGAAAATTCGTTCGATCACCTACTTTTTCAATCCCGGATTTCCGCTCAACGAAGAGAAACTCCGCGCTGCAGATGATTTTCTGCGTGCTGCGAAAGCTGCCTATCAGGATGCTGGATACGAAATCCAGACCACTCGCCTGGCAACGCCTTCTTTTACCAAAATTCTGGCTGGGGATGTGGATAAGACGCCCACGCTCGCCTTTCAACTTGCTTCCGCTATGGAGACAATGGATGCCGGTTATGCATCGCTTGGCCCGGCCCTGCCCGAATTTCCGGAGAGCTACGCCATTCTGCCCGAAGCGATTGCGGTAAACCCGAGCATCTTCTTCACCGGCGTGATGGCGGATGCGAGCGGTATCTCGCTCCCCGCTGTAAAAGCCTGCGCGGATGTGATCGTGCGCTGCGCCCCCATCGAGCCGAATGGATTTGCCAACCTGCAATTCGCTGCCCTGGCGAATGTCGGGGCGGGTGTCCCCTTTTTACCTGCCGCCTATCACGATAGCGACGAACCGGCCTTTGCCCTTGCCCTCGAAGCTGCTGATTTAGCGGTCGATGCTTTCGATGGACAGCGCACAGTCGATGAAGGACGTAAGACGCTCATCTCCAGTTTCGAAACTCATGGCAAAAAACTCACCCAAATCGCTGAAACGCTGAAGCTCAGATTTCTGGGCTTAGACTTCTCTCTTGCCCCCTTCCCTGATGATTCCGTCTCGCTCGGTGGTGCGATGGAAGCTTTTGGTGTGCCGAAGGTTGGCTTGCATGGCTCGTTGGCCGCCGCCGCTATCTTGGCGGAATCTATCCAGGTTGCAGATTTCCCACACACCGGCTTCAATGGGATGATGATGCCCGTGCTTGAAGATTCGGTCTTGGCAAAACGCGCCGCCGAAGGGACGTTGACGGTCAAGGATTTGTTGCTATATTCAGCGGTTTGCGGCACGGGGCTGGATACTGTCCCGTTGGCGGGCGATGTCACGCGTGAGCAGATCGCTGCGGTATTGCTCGATATAGCGGCACTCTCTACACGCTTGGCGAAACCGCTTACGGCGCGGCTGATGCCTATTCCCGGCAGGCAAGCCGGGGACAGGAGCGAATTCGATTTCGCATTTTTTAAGAATAGTCGCGTGATGGGCTTGGATGCGGTTGCTCTGGGATATCCATTTAGCGGAGATGAAATTATCCCAATTAAAACGCGTTGAGAAATCTTGCAGTAGTATAATGACGCAAAGCATTTAAAAATCCAATTGGAGGTTGCGATGAATTTACCTGAATATGCGTATTTCAAAGGCGAAATTGTGCCATACAGCGAAGCGAAGGTCGGTGTGCTAACCCATGCGCTGAATTATGGAACGGGTGTTTTTGGCGGTGTGCGTGCCTATAAGAACGACGAGAATGGCAAGCTCTATCTCTTCCGCCCTTACGACCATTACAAACGCTTTTTGAATTCTGCCAGAATGCTGTTAATGGATTTCGATGAAACCCCTGAAAGCATGACGCAGCATACGATCGATCTGATCAAGAAGAGCGGCTACACCGAAGATGTCTATATTCGCCCGCTGGCGTTTCTCTCGGAAGAGATGATCGGTGTCAAGCTGCATGATGTGAAATCGGATTTCAGTATCGTGGCTTTGCCTTTTGGGAAGTATGTCTCGAATGACACCAGCGCGCATGTTACCGTCTCCTCGTGGCGACGTTTGGATGATAATGTTATCCCCGCGCGCGGCAAGATCAGCGGTGCGTATGCGAATTCGGCGTTTATCAAGACCGATGCGGTGCGCTCCGGCTTCGACGAGGCGCTCGTCCTGACGCAGGACGGCCATCTCTCGGAAGGCAGCGCTGAGAATGTCTTTATGGTGCGTGACAACGTGCTCTATACGCCTTCAGTGAATCAGAATATCCTCGAAGGCATCACCCGTCGCTCGGTGATGGAGTTGGCTGCTGAAGAGTTGGGTATCAAAGTTGTCGAACGTGCGATTGATCGCACCGAAATCTATATCTGCGACGAACTCTTTATGACCGGCACCGCCGCCCAAGTGACTGCGATCACGAAGGTCGATCACCGTCCCGTTGGCACAGGTGAAATGGGACCCGTCGCGGCGAAACTGCGCGAACTCTTCTTTGACATTGTACGCGCCAAGAATCCGAAATACGCTGCCTGGAACGTGGAGATTTAAGAATCAACAAAGACGCACGAAGAAAGACAAAGTTGTATAAAAACGAAAAGAAGCCGAGTATTTTCAAAATACTCGGCTTCTCCATTTTAGAGCAATCGGGGCTCAGCGCACTTTCTTGAAGCGTATCAAAACAAGGTTTTGATTACATTCACCGGATGTGCTGAAATAGATTTTGTCAGATAGGGGCAGACTAGCTTGGTCAAGTAGTTGGATATACATGGTCTGACTTGAAGGCAATGGGGCCTCGCCCAACTTGAATTCAAACCCTGAACGCCCATACTCTTGGTTTAAACCACTAACGGTAACTTGGTCTACTGTGCTACCTATGAGCGTCCCTCCTACTCGAATAACCACGCCGATCAGCGGGCTTTTGTCCATATCTTCCACTGTCCCACCGATGCCGAGCCAGTTACAGCCTGTGTCGGGATGAATAATAGTGCTATCTATATTCTGAATCTCAGCTTCGAAGGGCATCCCCGGGGTTGCTGTTGGTGTGGGTGGTTCTTCGGTAGCTGTTGGCTCAAAGAGAACGATTGGCGTGTTGGTTGGAATTGGTGTAAAGGTCGGTCGCAGTGTTTGGGTGATGGTCGGTTGGATGGTGGGAGTTGGTGTCCACAAGGTATCCAATTGCTGCGGGGTGATCGTCGCGGTTGGGATGATGATCGGTGGGATCGGCGTAGCCGGGGGCAGCGGGTTCAGCGCAGTAAAGGGGTTGATGAAGACCAGCATAAAATATCCGCCCAAGCAGATCGTCCCCAGCAAAAGCAGGATCGAGAAAATATCCAATGTATCAAGACTGATACTTTTCTTCGCAGGTGCTTCTTCTTCGCGGAACATGTCGTCGTTATAGTCAAAATCTGCCATAGAAAACTCTCCATCCAACTACTGGATTTATTGCTCTATTGTACTCGCTTCACGCTTTGCTTGCAGCCAATTCAACAAGGCTTTTTCCTGCAAACTGAGCAGGGCGTCCGGTGAAAGCGGGCGACTGTCTGTGTGCTCTAAAACCATGATGATATGAAAGCCAACATCTGTTTCGATAATATCGCTTGGAACGTTCACTGCCAAAGAAAAAGCGGCATCTTCAATTTTTGGCTCAAGCAAATAGCCGCGTGGGAACCAGCCCAACTCGCCATTTGTTTTTTGATCATAAGCGCTAGCCAGCTCTCCAAAATCGGCTCCCGCAGTCAGTTTTGCCTGAACATCTTCAGCGGTCTCACGATTATAGAGCAAAATCTGCTGTGCGTGTACCTGTTCGGCAGTACCAGACAAATTTGTAAGGATACTGTCACGCATCCAAGCTGCTTCTGCTGCGCGTTTCAGGGATGAACGGAACGATTCGCTCGTGTACCCATGGCTTGCCAGCCAAGTGGATAGGGCTTCCTCGCCCCCGACATCAGCCGCCAAAGTGGTGATCCGAGCATCCAGTTCGGCATCCTCGAGCAGATAACCTGCTTCGTGCGCACCTTGTGCGAGCAACGTCTGGTTGATCAAATCGTTCAAAACCTGTGTGCTGGCATCTTCAGCAGAGATAGTTTTACCTAATGCGGTCTGTGCTTCCTGAAAGCGCGCCAATTCCGCATTGAACTCGTCAAGCGGGATCACTTCGCCATTCACTGTCGCGGCGGCGGGGACGGGAGTCGCTGTGGGCGGGGCAGATGTCGCTGTAGCGGGAGCAAGTGTCGGGCTGGGAGCGATCGTGGGATCCGCTCCACAGGCGGTTAATATCAGGGTGATGGAAATTGCCAACAAAGGGAGGCAAGTTCGGTGTTTTATTATTTGGTTTAACATCGGGCGAATTATACCCCAGCCCCCCTCAGTCCCCCCAATTTCTACGAAATTGGGGGGATGTCCGATAGGACAGGGGGCAATAAAAAATGCAACGCACTTCAAAAGTGCGTTGCATTTGGAAATCAGCGATTGTGCTGTACGGTTTAGTACATGCCGCCCATGCCGCCACCGGGGGGCATAGCGGGAGCTGCAGGTGCTTCTTCGGGCACGTCGGTGATGAGCGCTTCGGTGGTCAGGATCATCGCGGCGATGGAAGCAGCGTTCTCTAGAGCGCCACGTGTAACCTTGGCGGGGTCGATGACACCGGCTTTGATCATGTCGACATATTCGTCGGTGATGACGTTGTAGCCAATCTTGGAATCATCTGCGCGGCGGACGGTATCGACGATGACGGAGCCGTCTTTGCCTGCGTTTTCAGCGATCTTGCGCATCGGGACGGAGAGCGATTTGGCAACGATGTTGATGCCGGTCTGCTCGTCGTCGTTGTCGCCTTTCAGGTCAGCGAGAACGGCGGAAGCGTTGATGAGGGCTACACCACCACCAGGAACGATACCTTCTTCAACTGCCGCGCGGGTAGCGGAGAGGGCGTCTTCAACGCGGTGTTTCTTCTCTTTGAGTTCGGTCTCGGTGGCTGCGCCAACACGGATGATGGCAACGCCGCCGGAGAGTTTGGCAAGACGTTCTTGCAGTTTTTCGCTGTCGTAATCGCTGGTGCTCTTTTCGATCTCAACACGGATCTGTTCAACGCGGCCTTTGATCTGGTCGCTGTCGCCTTTGCCGCTGACGATGGTGGTGTTCTCTTTATCGGAGACAACCTTCTCGGCGCGACCGAGGTCTTCGAGGGTAGCGGTTTCGAGCTTGCCACCGGTCTCTTCAGAGATGACGGTACCACCGGTCAGGATGGCGATGTCGTGCATCATGGCTTTGCGGCGATCACCAAATCCAGGGGCTTTGACAGCCAAAACGTTGAGCATACCGCGCAGTTTGTTGAGCACGAGGGTGGCAAGAGCTTCGCCGTCGATGTCTTCAGCGAGGATGACGAGTTCACGTTTGCCAACCTGGATCAGTTTTTCGAGCAACGGGACCAAGTCCTGTGCCGAGGAGATTTTCTTTTCATGGATCAGGATGTAAGGTTCTTCGATCACGGCTTCCATGCTGTCGGAGTCAGTGATGAAGTAGGGGGAGAGGTAGCCACGGTCGAACTGCATACCTTCAACATATTCGGTCTCGAACTGCAAACCCTTGGACTCTTCAACGGTGATAACGCCGTCGTTACCGACTTTATCCATCACGTCGGCGATCAATTCACCGATCATGCGATCCTGTGCAGAGATGGAAGCTACGTTGGCGATCTCTTCTTTCGAGGAAAGCTCGATAGCGAGGTCGCTAATCTTTGCAGCAACAGCGTGGGATGCTTTTTCGATACCACGTTTCAGGAGCATCGCGTTTGAGCCAGCAGCGAGGGTCTTCAAACCTTCGGTGACAATGGCGTGTGCCAAAACGGTGGATGTGGTCGTGCCATCACCAGCAATATCGTTGGTTTTGGTGGCGGCTTCCTTGAGAAGCTGCGCGCCCATATTCTGGAAAGGGTCTTCGAGTTCGATCTCTTTCGCAACGGTCACACCATCGTGGGTAACGGTGGGGGAGCCGAATTTGCGGTCGAGGGCAACGTTGCGCCCTTTGGGTCCAAGCGTCGTCGAAACGGCGTTGGCGAGCACATCGATGCCTTCTTTAAGGCTGCGGCGTGCTTCTTCTGCAAAAATTAATTGTTTAGCCATGGGTCAATCCTCCAAAAAAGAATTTAATTAGTTTTCTATGATGGCGAAGATCTCTTCTTCGCGCAGGATCAGTAAGGTTTTGCCGTCATGCTTGAGCGTGGAGCCGCCGTAACGAGAGAAAACGATCTCGTCGCCAACTGAGACATCCAACGCCAGCCGTTTGCCCTCGGCATCCCGTAAACCGGGGCCCACCGCGATAACGATCCCCTGTTGGGGTTCTTCCTTCGCCGTTTCAGGCAAAGCGATCCCGCCAGCCGAAAGGTTGTCTTTCTCAATCGGCTCGACGATCACACGGTCATTCAAGGGTTTCAGGCTCATATTTGGCTAGCATCCTTACAAGGTTTTAGCACCCTAACCATCAGAGTGCTAAAGAGTGCCCGAATGATACTTGCCCCACTATCGAGCGTCAAGGGATGTTAACCAACTCTTACAAAGTTCTGATATTGGGATAGGAGATAGACAGACTACAAAAGTCTTCAAGACTTTTGTAGTCTGAGCGGTTCGCTCGTGGGTTTTGGCTTGGTTCCGTTTGTTAGCTTATGCCTGAAAAAAAACATGTCTTATCCCCCCTCTCCCAACATCTCCAAAATACCTGAAGGGCACTCGTGCGACGAAAAGATGTCGAACTTAGGGGAGGAGCAAACTGATTACAGAAAATTGTTTACTGCTGTTCCCCAACCACCAGCACTTCCACCTCGCCGACCTCAGCAAGCTCATTTGCAAACTTCAACAACTCTGAATCTTCAAAAACATTCGAGCCCGGGCTGCGGATGGGGCGTCCGATGATGAGCACCTTTGCCTGTGTCTCGATGGCTGCCTGCCGCAATTGTTTGACGATATTCCCCTCGCGGATGATCGTTTCCACTTCTTTCACACCGCGTCTTTCGGCACGGTCTTTCAGGATTTCCATGGCGAAATCAGCCATCTCGTAGAGTGCCTGATAGACGCTCTTCATGCGTGTTCCCATCATGGATTGGTTGAGAAACTCCGCATCCATGACGTGGAAGAAGACGAGGCGTGCATCCATTTCGAGGGCGAGATCGATCGCTTTGGTGACGGTGTCTTTGCTTTCTTTGCCGCCACGTACGAGGCAGAGGATGTAGGGGGAGGAAGTTGAAGTCATTTTTCTTTCCTTTGCAAATTACAGTTCCTGAGCCCTTCGACAAGCTCAGGATAAACGTAGATGAAGGACGGAGTACAGTGAAATCGCCCTTCGACTGCGCTCTTCCCTTCGGTCATGGCTCCGCTCAGGGACTGGATAGATGTTTTTAAACGGAATCAAGTTCAAATTGAGAGCGTCCCGCACGCATCCTAAAAACGGATCAGCAGCCAAATTGTCGCAATCATCAGGGTGATGATGAGGGCTGGGAATCCCTTTTTCATAAAATAGAGATATGAGATGCTGTAGCCTGCGCGTTCGGCAATGCCCGCTGTGACGAGGTTTGCGGAGGCGCCGATCAGTGAGCCGTTGCCGCCCATCGCCGAGCCGACGGAGAGGCAGTAGAAGAGCACTTTCGTTTCTGCGCCGGGGATGGTGGCGGTTAGGAAGCCGACCACGGGCAGCATGGCGGCGGTGAAGGGGATGTTGGCGATGACGGTGGACAGGATGCCGCCGAGCCAAATAATGAGGATCATGGCGAGAATCAGGTTCTCGCCGACGAGTTTGCCGATCCAATCGGCGATCAGGCTGATGAGCCCGACCTCCTGCACTGCACCGACGACGACGAACAAGCTGATGAAGAAGACGAGCGTTGTCCAGTCGACGGCTTCGATCATCTCTTCGATGTCGGGCTTGATCCAGACCATCAGGGCGGTCGCGCCGATCAGGGCGGTGACCGAGGGCAGCAGTTCGATATGTTCGCCAAAGACGAAGAGCAGGATCATGCCAAGCCCGATCCAGCCTGCCTTTTTAAGATTTTCGGGGGCGGTGATCTGCCCGCGCTCTTCAAGGCGTTCGAGCATTTTTTCAGGGATTTCACCAGCGGCGCGGTAATCTTTTCGGTAGACGTAGAGGCTATAACCGATCAGTCCAGCCATAGAAAGCAGTACACCGGGCGTCAGGTTGATAAGAAATTCGCTAAAGGAGATATTGCCGTACGAGCCGATCAGGATATTGGTGGGTGTGCCGACGAGTGTACTGATACCGACCACGTTCGAGGCGAAGACTTCGGGCATCAGCAGGGCAAGCGGATTGATGCCCAACGCAATCGCGATCTGGATGGTGATGGGTGTCATCAGGAGCATGGTGGTGACATTGTCGAGGAAGGCGGAGGCAATGCCTGTCACAAACATCAGGATGACGAGCAAAAGCCAAACTCGTCCGCCCGAAAATTTATAGGATTGGAACGCCAACCATTGGAAGATGCCTGTGCGCTCGACAACGGCGATGACGATCATCATGCCCATGATCAGGAAGATCACATTCCAGTCGACGTAACTGAGCGAACGCTCGAACTGGAAGATGAAGAGTTTTTCGCTCAACGGTTCGCCGAGGTAACTAATGGCGAAGACCAGCGACATGCCCAAGAGCGCCGCGAGCGTATTATGTAAATGTCCCGCTGCGATGACCACCAGCATTGCGATAAAGATGGCGGTCACAATCCAAAAGACGGGGCCGATGCGGCGGGTGAGGGTCAGGGGCGGGAGCGTGACCGTCCCGCCTTTTTGGATCTGCGCAATTTCCTGAGGGAAAAGGTCGATTTTCTGTTCGGCAAAATGCGCACGCTGAAAATCAAGCGAAAGAGTCTCAAAATCGCTTTTTTCGAGATGCAAAATGAATGTGCCATCGGGCTGCGAGAGCGTTCTGCCAATTTCTTCTTCGCCTGCCAGCGCAACAATTTCCACGCCCTCGACAGGGGAGTTTTGCCCATCCAGAATTTCGCCGAGGATCAGGCGTGTGAAATCATCTTCTTGCGCATGGGTTTTGGCAGGTTGTGATGATGAGGTCGTGAAGAACGCCCCCAGAAGAACCAGAAGAAAAAGAAGACGGCGGACAAAAGCGTGTGCTCTCACTGATTTCTCTCCGCAAAAAGAACCTCAGCGCCTGTCTTTTCGGTGATGATTTCAGCAAAAGAATGCAGGCGGTCATGTGTGAAGACATTCGTTTTTTCTTCTTTTGGCTTCCCTAGAATCACATAGTTGGCGCTCACTTCCAAACCCAGAGCAACGATCTCTTTGCTCACATCGCCATGCCGTACAATGCCGTGGGCGGTCACGCCCTCGCGCTCAGCTTGAGTCTGCGTCGCCAGCAAAATAAACTCGCCCATCTCGACCATCTCTTCAGAAATGGTCTGCAAGCGCGAACTATTGGTGGACGCTAAGAAGTCTAGATCAACGATATACAAAAAGTAGATCGGTAGATCATATTTTTTCGCCGTTTCGATAGCTAATGAGATTGTGGGTTGACTAGCGGGACCCCCGCGGATGGCACATAAAATCCCAGACATGACGCCTCCTTAAGGCAGAATATGACGACACGATGCGCCTATTATAGGATATTTTGGAAAGAAAAACCCCGTTGAATAGCGGGGTTCGGATCGCTCTGGAATTTGGGCTTGCTCCCCTTTGTTGGCTGTGTGCCTGAAAAAAGCAGGTCACGTTAAAACGCTTGGCCTGCTAAAGTAATTCCTTACAATCTAAATCATCAAAGGTTAGAAAGCTTCTTTCCAAATGTGACCACCAGACGATTGGGGTTATCCCTCTTTGCCACTGCCAGACAGGGATGAAAAGATTCATGATCGCCGAATGACGATAATCGTCCCAGCAGTCTTCCCAAGCATAACTCTCGACACCATGATTATGCAGAGATTTGTGATAGCGTTGTAATAAGGGCTTTTCAAAGCGTGCTCGACGCTCAGGATACCAATGTAAACCGATCATATACGCCAAGTCATCTGTGCCTTTGCCAATATCCCACATACTCCAATCGAAGATACGGACGCGATCTGTTTCATTGCGTGGGTACATAAAATTCCAGAAATGAGCATCGCCGTGAACGAGCGTTAGGGCGTGTTTTGATCTTTGGGGCTGCCAAAAAATATTTGACGACGAAAGAATGTCTTCATAAATTTTCTTCCGATGTGTGGATATTCGATCTCCCATAAAGTCAAGAAACTCGGGGAGCTTTTCAATTGCCAAATCAATACGGTTGAGCCAAGCATCTCCTGAATCCAGTTTGTCCCGCAGGTCATTCTTCAAATTCGGATGCTGCCACCAAAAGGCGTGGAATTCTCCAATACAATCCATCGTTTTTTCGCAAGCGGGGAAAGATGGCGCAATGGGCCATTGCGTTTGTGTATGTGTATCGCCCAAATCTTCCAGTAAAAAATACGACATCTCGGTTTCTTGGTTGTTGTGTACATGAAAGCACTTTGGAATTGGCGGGGTTTGCATTCCTTTTGCAATCTCTTTGTAAAAGAACCACTCTTTTTCCCGCTTTGCAATTTTGAAGATCAAGGTCGCAGGCAGGTTGCCAACAGCATTCTCCGAGTAGGTAAAATTTAATCGAGTGATTTTGGGTGCGCTGAAAGGTGTGTCACCAAGCGGGAACTTTTGAACAGCAACGATGCTTCCCTTTTTCAAAATGTTACTTTCGTTGAAAATTTGTGTGAGCCAATCTGGTGTAACTTGATCTATGGATGATAAATCCATCTTGCCCTCCTTACGAGCAGATCACGTATAAAACGTGACCTGCTTCTCTCTGCTTATCTCTTCTCTACTTTCTATCCTACTCATTCAACGACTGGCAGATCGATTCCCCCGCCTGGACAATGCCCATAATATCCGCAGAGTCGCTAAACTGTGCGCGGACTTCTGACATGACTTGCATTGCTTCTTCGCAGTAATTTTCGTTTGGTCGGCTTAAGGCTGCCAAAACGGAGCCAAAGGTGTAGTAATAAACGACCGTGTTCGCCGAGAGTGGCAAGCCGATTACTTCGGCTTTTTCATCATTAGGGCCGCAGTCACCACGCCCTAGACAAGAACCTTCTTCATCGCAACCATATACGGCACACCTTAAGGCAAAGATCGAACCTTCGTAATTGCGTGATTTGAAATAGACGATGCCCAATCGCCCGTAAGTATCCGCATTAGCGGGATTGATTTCAATGGCACGCTGAATATTACGTGCCGCAGCAAAGTATTCACCTTCCTGTGAGTAAGTTTTGGCAATAGAGAGATAAGGAGCAGGGTCTTCAATGCCAAGTTGTTCGTTGATGCGGGCAGCTTTTGCAAAATACTCAAGTGACTGTTCAAAAAGTTGGCGCTGTGATTCTTCGTTAAGGCTGCTAAACCCAAGCTGACGATAGTTTGCGCCTGCGCGTATGTACAGGAAGGTCAGGTTTGGTGAGATAGCGAGTGCTTTATCATATTCCTGAATGGCTTGGTTATATTGGGCAAAAGATTCAAGCACATAGGCATAAACACGATGTACATCCATCAGCGTATCGTCCTGCTCGAGGGCTTGCTGGATGTATTGATCTGCCTGATTCCATTTCTGCTCATCGACCAGGATTTCGGCATAAAAGGCGAGCGCGAGTGTGTTTTGGTTGTCAAGTTGTAGGGCACGAGCAGCGGCTTGTTCTGCGGCGAAAAGGTAATCGGCAGCTTGCTCTTCCCCGAAAAGGTTTTGGTCAGCGTTCCAGTCCAGCACAAAAGCGTGGATGGCGTGTGTCAGACTATCCTCCGGGGCGAGTTCCACTGCCTTTTCAATGGAAGCAAGCGCCTCCTGAAGTCTGATTTTCCGCTGTTCATCCGTTGTTAGCAGTGCAGATGTATATGTCTGGATCCGCGCCAATTTTGCCCATACCTCGGCATTATTCGGGTCTATACGTGTGGCTTCATTGTAGGCGTTGATGGCGGCATCCAATTGGCCTGCATCAAAGAGGACATCGCCTTCCTGCGCAAGAGATTGTACAGTGCGCGTGGGCGGGGGCGTGGGCATGAAGGGACGTTGGATCGCCCCGGTCTCTAATTGACGGACAAGCCAAATGCCGCCAAGAACCAATACCAGCAAAAGAAAGATGCGGTATGGATTGGTGCTTGGCTTACGAAAGAAGATGTTTTGTTGACGGTTCATGCTTCAGGAGTTTGGGTTTCTTCGGGCGTTGGGATAATCTCTTCTGTCGCTGTGGGGGGGGAATCGAGATTCTCTTTACAGATATTTTCCGCTTCAGTTGCATTGTAGACAGCTATTTCGTTGCTGGGAATGGTGCCTTTGATCTGCTGTGCGATCTGGACGGCTTCGCCGCAGCGATTAAGACGTGCCAGTACCAGCGCGTAGGTAAAATAATATTGAGCGGTGCGGGAATTATTATCAAGCGTTAAGCCTTCGATGGTTTGCTCTTCACCCAGGTTGCCGCCGTAAACAGCTAGCGCCAGTTCTTGGGCGGCTTCAGGCCATTGAAAATTACGGTAATACATCGTGCCCAGATTACCATGTAAGGATGCATTGAGAGGGGCGTCATTGACAGCCTGTTCACCGAATTGCACGGCTTTGGCATAGGCTCCGGTTCCGGCATAGGTACGTGAAAGGTAAAGATCGGGCAGATAATCGGCGGGATTGAGCGTGTTGGCGCGTATGAATTCAGCTTCAGCCTGGTCGTTTGCGTTGAGAGAACGGTAGTTGCGTCCCAGTGAAAGATGTAAGTCGGGGATATTCTCATTCAGATTGATGGCAAGTTTGTATTCCTGGATAGCCTCTTCAGGGTTCCCTGTTATTTCGAGTACGTACGCGCGCGCACGATGTGCCTCCATCAGATTGGGGGCCAGACTGAGCGCCACATTCGATGCTTCAATGGCCAGATCGATGCTGTCCAGAGGGCCAACGCCAACACTGAAAGAGTCTGCCAATATTTCAGCATGATAGGCATGTGCAAAAGCATTATTTGGGTCCAACTCAAGAGCGCGTTTGACGGCGGATTCAGCAGCCAGATAGTCTTGTAAAAAGTCAAGCGCCCAACCGCGCACGGCATGTGCCATTGAATTATTTGGATTCAGCAAAAGCGCTTTTTCAGCGCTCTCTAGAGCTTCAGGATATCGATTAAGAAAAACCTGTGCGCGTGCCATTTGGATATAAGGATTGGGGTCGCTTGGGTTTGAACGAATAGCCTCTTCGTAGGCGGTAATTGCCGGCTCAAGTTTTCCCTGTGCGAAAAGTTCCTCCGCCTCGGTGATAAAAGATTCGGGGGCGCGTGTGGGTGTGGGCGTATCGATAAAGGGCGTTTGGATATCAGGTGCAACATAACGCCCAAAGTAGGTGGTGGCAAAAATAAGCCCTAGCAAAACGGTTACCCAAAACCAGTTAACGCGCCGCCGACGTCGGGTCATAGACCATTTATTTCTTCGTAGATACATATTTGCATCTTACCATCGGCATAGATAGGGCGCAAGATAAGTAAGTTGAGAAAAAACTCAGGATTCAACTGTTCATATTTTGGGTTTTGCTGAATGAACGCGATATTTTGACAGGATAAATTTCAAATTGCAGTTTTTTGGAGAAGCGGCTTGTCATACAACTCACTAAAGGCTAGAATGAGGTCATGCAATTTGAAATATTCAGCCTTCTTCCAGAAGTATTCCCTCCCTATCTCAACAGCAGTATCTTAAAACGTGCCCAGGAAAACGGGCACCTGCAAGTTAATATTCACAACATCCGCGATTGGACGCACGACAAGCACCACGTTACGGACGACAATCCCTACGGCGGTGGCGGCGGGATGATTATGAAACCCGAACCCGTTTTTGAAGCAGTTGAAGATGTGATTGGATCACCGCCTGACTGTCCGCTGATTTTGATGACCCCGCAAGGTCGCCTCTTTACGCAGGATGTGGCGGACGAACTCGCTCGCCACCCTCGGCTTGCTCTCCTTTGTGGACGCTATGAGGGGCTCGATGAGCGTATCCGCTCCCATCTCGTTACCGACGAAATTTCCATCGGCGACTACGTGCTCACCGGCGGTGAATTGCCCGCACTTATCCTTGTGGATGCCCTCTCACGCCTGATCCCCGGTGTGCTCGGCGACGAGAACGGTGCCGCCAACGACTCCCATGCTTCGGGCTTGCTCGAAGGCCCGCACTATACCCGCCCGCCTGAATTTCGCGGCTGGGAAGTGCCCCCGGTGTTACGCTCCGGCGATCATGCTAAAGTTGCTCAGTGGCGGCGGGAAGAAGCCTTGCGCCGCACCTTTGAGCGCCGCCCGGAGATGCTTGAAACCTTCGAACTCAGCAAGAAAGATATTGAGTTTCTAGAAAAACTTCGCAGAGAGAACTGATGACAGATATTTATAGCCCCATACCTGTTTCTGACGAGCTTACTTCTCGTTTACGTGCCATGCCTAAAGTGGAATTGCATGTCCATCTCGAAGGAGCAACCGATGCCGCCACCATTTGGGAACTGGCAAAACGAAATAAAGTCAACCTGCCTGCTGCCACCCTGGAAGAATGGCAGGCGATGTACGAATTTCGAGACTTCAATCATTTTGCAGAAATCTACGGGCTGGCCACCGATTGCATGCAAACAGCCGACGATTTCGCTTTGATGTTGGATCATTTTCTTGCCAAACAAGCCGAACAAAACGTCCGTTATTGTGAAGCCTTTTTGAGTGCCTCCTTTATGCTCGATAATTTTCCGCAGGATGAAGTCATCGCTGTTTTGGCGGAAGGCATTCGACAGGGGAAAGAAAAGTACGACATCGGCTTACGCTATATTCCGGATATAGCTCGTCATGAGCCTGATACGCGCTTCCGGGTTTTAGATTTTATTCTCAAAGGTTATGAGCAGGATGTATTCATCGGGTTGGGGCTTGGTGGCATCGAAGTCGGTTATCCGCCGGAGCTTTTTGTTGATGTTTACGATGAAGCCCGTCGTCAGGGACTTCATCTCGTTGCCCACGCGGGAGAAACTGTCGGCGCAGAAAGTGTTTGGGGTGCGCTGACCAAGTTGAAGGTAGAGCGTATCGGGCACGGTGTCCGCTCGGTGGAAGATGAAAAGTTGTTAGCTTATCTGCAAGAAACACAAATCCCGCTTGAAGTTTGTCCGCATAGCAATTATCGTTTAAAGGTCACCCCTGTCGATCAGGCGCATCAACTCCGCGCTTTGGTGGATGCGGGCGTTTATTGCACCGTCAACAGTGATGACCCGCCCATGTTCTCGACTGACCTGAATAGCGAATATTTGCTCCTTGCCCAACAAGGCTTTTCATGGGAAGAACTCTGGCAGCTCAACCTGAACGCTCTCGAAGCGAGTTTTTTGTCTGAAGAAGAGAAAGCACGCTATCGTAAAGCATGGTCAAATTTTCTACAGTAAGCATCTTCAAATAACATTTTTCAACCATCATAGATATAGGAGAGAACGATGAAATTCAGTTATGGCAAAATCTTTCTACTTGGCTTTGGCTTTTTTGGCGTAAGTGTCGTTTGGGGTGTTTACAACGCCTTTGTGCCCATCTTCCTCTCCGAAAAATTTCACCTTGCTCCGGCGTGGATCGGTTTCTTCATGACCCTCGATAATATCGCTGCGCTCTTCATCCAGCCGACAGTCGGTGCATGGTCAGATCGGGTACGCACCAAGATCGGGCGGCGGATGCCTTTTATCCTCATCGGTGCACCCATCTCTGCTGCCGCCTTTGGCTGGATTCCCCTCGCTTCTATCCTGCCCCTTTTTGTTGCTGGAACGAGCACGCTGCTCTTGAGTATGGCGCTCTGGCGCACGCCCGTTGTCGCCCTGATGCCCGACATCACTCCCTCGCCAAAACGCTCACAAGCAAACGGCATCATCAACTTTATGGGTGGCATCGGCGCGATTTTCTCCTTTCTGGGCGGTGCGACGCTCTACGAAATGAATCCTGCCTTCCCATTTTGGATGGGTTCCGGGCTGGTGATTATCTCTGCTTTATTGGTATTCTTCTTCATCAAAGAACCGAAAGAACTTGCCGAAACAGAAAAAGAACCTGGCTTATTCGTTAACCTGCAAGAAGTTTGGGCGGATAACGACAAAAGCGCCCTGCGGCTTTTTGGCGCCATTCTCTTCTGGTTTGTTGGCTACAATGCCATTGAAGCTTTCTTCACCCTCTACGCCGTCAATTATCTGAACATGAGTGCGGCAGATGGCACACGCCTGCTTGGGCATCTTTCGCTCTTCTTCGTTCTTTCCGCTTTGATTGCGGGATTCGTGGGCGGCAAATTTGGACGCCGTAATACAATCATGGCCGGCATCTTCCTGCTCGGCGGACTCATTTTTAGCCTTTACTTGCTTCCGCCAAGTTTGCTGAGTACTGTCCTGACCAAATTACCGGTGCTCGGCAATATTCCGGTCATTAGCCTCTTTCTGATGGGCTCCGGGGTCGCCTGGGCACTCATTAACATCAACTCACTGCCGATGGTCGTCGATATGGTCGAAGATGCCCGCATTGGCACCTATACCGGTCTCTACTACCTCTTCTCAACGCTGGCTGCGATTGCCGGCCCCAACATGAACGGTTTGATCATCCAGGCGGCTGGCAACAATTACAACTCGATCATGCTCGTTGCCCCGACCTTCATGCTACTGGCCTTTGTGATGATGATCGGCGTTAAGCGTGGTGAGGCAAAACCGGTTGTTGCCTAAACGTGGGAAGAAGCTACCATTGAGATTGAAGCCTTAAAGGCTATGATTAAATAAGGACACATGGAGTCATCGTAGTCATCACCCCTCTTTTCTGTGTGTAAGCTGTCTTCACGCAAAGAAACGAGACCAAATGAAAGAGAATTTCCCAGCAAGCGAAGACCCTCCCCTGTTTGGCTGGATCGCTCTGATAATTTCTCTGGCGATCTATGTGATTCTTTTCTTTATCGCTGAAGAGGTGATAGGGACAAATATACTCGTGTTGGCATTTTTGCCTGTGATATTGGGGAGTTGGTATCTGGGCGTGAGAGGCGGGATATTATCGGCAACGTTGGTTGTTTTTGTCAGCATGTTGCTGTTTGAATTGAAAGACTATCAAAACTCGTGGGATGTTTTGATTCACGGTGAATTGTCTCTAACAGTTTCCTTCTATATTGTTGCCATTGCCATTGGTTACTTGGGGCATAAAGAGCGTCAGTATAAAGAAGCTTTTCATGCACGAGTTCAAGTTTCCAAGAGTTTTGAAGCGCAAGTCTCCTCGCTAACAAGTTTGATCAATATCACGAATGATGTTCTGGACGCGACTGACTTCACCTCGACTTTATTGGTTCTGGCAGAGCAAACGCGTGAAGTCTTCAAGGCCAATGATTGCCTGATTAGTTTATGGGATGCCAGGGAAGAAGAATATTATCCCAGAGCTGCTGCAGGGGAAGAAAAAGAGGCTTTGGAAAACCTGCCCCCTCAAGCTGAAAACGCAATATTGGCGCGCTTGCAAAGCGCCGATATTCTCATCTACGGTAACCTCGAAGAATTGGGTGATATTGGCAGACCCTTCCTGACCATCCATCCACAAGGGACTCTTCTGGCGCTGCCGTTGATTGCCAGCGGGGAAAAGATTGGTCTCTTGCAGCTTCTTTATGAATATGCCCATCAATTTACGCCGCACGAACTGACTTACGCAAAACTGACATCTCGACAGATTTCGCAGGCGATTCTAAAGGTGATCTTGCTCTCTCAAGCAGAAGACCAAGTTGAAGAACTCAGGGCGCTACATGAAGTTGCTGTTGTTATCCCTCAGTCGAGTGATGAAGCTGGCTTGCTGGAAAATGTGATCAAGGTGCTTGATTCATCCCTCTATTCTGCAAATTTGAGCATGATCTTGCTTGACGAAAAATGGCAGGTTTTAGAACACACATCTACTTATCAAGTAAATAATTTTAAGTTAGGGCAGGGCATAACTGGCAGCGTTGCGCAGACAGGCGTTTTGGAGCGTTATGATGATGTTCGGGAAGCGCCCAATTATGTCAATACACTTTCCAGCACCCTTTCTGAGATATGTGTACCGATCAAGGATGGGAAGAGAGTTTTGGGTTTGATTAATGTCGAAAGCGATGATTTTGCCGCCTTCGATATCCGCGACGAACGTATTCTAACGACGGTGGCGAACCAAATTGCAGTTGGCCTAACGCGTCTACGCGCCGAGCAAGCCCAAAGTGAGCGCGTTCTCGAAATCGCTCATTCCAATGAGTTGATTCGTGCGCTCACCGAAGTCGCCTCGCAGATGGTCATGTCATCTGAACCGGAGACCGTCATGCGCCAGATGGGTGCTGCCCTTAAGCCCTTGGGTTTGAAAATCCTGATTGCCTTGTCTGAGCCTGAAGCACAAGAACTTCTTATTCGTTATACGTCTTTGGATGCCGAAATCATCAAAGAGGTGGCAGGTACGGTTGGTAAGGATTCTTCGGTGATGGACTTGCGCATCTCTGCAGATAGTTTGCCTGCTCATATCAATTTAACTGAGAGTTTGCACCCTGTGATTTTAGATGACTTTATTGGGGTCATTTCACATCTCTTGCAGAGCTTCCCTGATGGCGTACTCCAGCGTGTTTTGGATCGCATGATGGATCGAGAAAAGATAACTGTGGGGCATTTTCCGCTTGTTTACCGTGAAAAGGTTTTGGGCTTTTTGTGGCTTTGGGGTGAAAGCCTTGCAGAAAATGATCTGCCAGCGCTTTCGGTTTTTGCCAATCAGGTTGCGGCAACACTCGAATACACACGCCTTTTTGGAGACGTGCAGCGTCTTGCAGTTACTGATGGACTGACCCAACTCTATACTCGCCGCCACTTTTTTGAATTGGCCTATGAAGAATTCTATCGGGCGCGTCGCTATGGACGTCCGCTCTCTATTCTGATGCTTGATCTCGATCATTTTAAACAAGTTAATGATACCTACGGACATTCTGCTGGGGATTTGGTGCTTGAGCAGACAGCCGCAACCTGCAAAAAAATGATGCGCACCAACGATGTGATCGGTCGTTATGGGGGCGAAGAAATCATCATCCTGCTCATTGAAACCAATCTTGATGACGCATATACGGTTGGCTTGCGGATTTTGGAAAAAATCCGTCAGTTGCGTATTGCCACAAAGAAAGGCGAAGTGTCTGTTACGATTAGCGGTGGTGTTGCGGGAGATAGTGTCGAAGATATGAATTTGATTGAAATGATTGAATCTGCTGATCGCGCCATGTATGCTGCTAAAAATGCTGGACGTGATCGCATAGAAACTGCTCCGCGTATAGTGTCTCAAGATCAGGATTGATACGAAGCGCCCCCGTGTTTGGGCTTGCTTCCGTTTAAGCCGTTGCGCTGCTTTTCTCCCAAACCTGATACAAGCCTAAATTCCCCGTCGCACCATCAGAATAGAACGATTCTACAACTTTGAAGCCACTCTTCACAGCAAGGTCTGCCAACTCCGCTTCCGAATATTGATGGGCGTAACGATAACCGGTGCCGCCACTGCGCCAATCGAGCAGATAGTCGCCTTCATCCATGTCTTCCGCGTCCAAGCTAACCACCTCCCACGGCTGGATGCGCTTGCGCAACTTCTGACTATTCAGGAATTGCCAGTTTGAGTGGATGAATCGCCCATCGTCGGCTAATCGAGCGTGGATGTTGCCTAAGATTTCTAATCGAATCTCTTCGCTAGGGATATGATGTAAGGTTGCGAAACAAGTGATGACCGAATACTGTCCGTTGACCGCTGACCAGTCAGGTGATGTAATGTCGAGGGCACGGAAGGTAGCCGGAAAATTTTCGGGAACGAGTTTAGCATCCTCGAGCAGAGGCAAGCTGAAATCCACGCCGAGTACCGGGGCGCGGTGTCCGTTGGCTGCTAATTGGCGAATGAACTCCCCGTTGCCGCACCCCACATCGAGGATCGGCCAGTCGTGCCCGATCCGCGCTACAATTTTGCGCACGCCGGGTTGGATGCGTCCGCGTGTGCGCGAAAATTCGGCGCCGAATTTCTGATAGAATAGCCTATTGATTTCGATGAGTTGGGCGGCGGTTTCTTTTCTCATGCCGTTTATTATAGCTTGCTAAATAAAAATAATTGAGACTGCTTCGTTGGGCTAAAGCCCTTCCCGCAGAATCATAAACGACAAAAATATGTCTGAAAAAGAAGTTTGGTTCAAATCAAGAACGGTCACGCCAGAGAAAATGCGGCTGGCGCGTTTGGCGTTGGCAGATGTGCGTGCGGGCACCCCTGCAATTGATGCAATCAAAAAATACCCGACTGCAGATGGCTACATCGGCAAATATGCCTTGGTGGCTGCGTATAACGAAATGGTCGAGCAGGGCGAGATGGCAGCCGATGGCGAGCTTTTGGCGCGCATCCGCATGAAGCCGGTGCGCACCCTTTCAGGAGTGACGACGGTGACAGTGCTGACGAAGCCCTATCCCTGCCCGGGCAAGTGCATTTTTTGCCCCGATGATGTGCGGATGCCCAAATCCTATTTACCAGATGAACCGGGCGCGATGCGCGGCTTGCAACATCAGTTTGACCCGTACGATCAGGTTGCTTCGCGCCTGGATGCTTTGCAGGCAGTCGGGCATCCTACTGACAAGATCGAGCTGCTCATTTTGGGCGGGACGTGGAGCTCGTATCGGCGCGATTATCAGGAGTGGTTCATCAAGCGTTGTTTTGATGCGTTGAATGGGGTTGATGTAGTTTATGAAGCTGAGAAAGTTGATGCAGGAGAACTGGTGGAAGCGCACCGCATCAACGAAACAGCAGATCACCGCAACGTTGGCTTAGTGATCGAAACCCGTCCTGACGAAGTCACGCCCGACGAGTTGGCTTGGCTCCGTTATCTCGGTGTGACCAAGGTCCAGATGGGTGCGCAGAGCCTCGACGATAAAGTTCTCTCGTTAAATAAACGGGGTCACACCGTGCAGGAATTGCGCGACGCAATGGCGCTGCTGCGCGCGGGCGGCTTCAAAACCGTTCTGCACTGGATGCCGAATCTGCTTGGCGCAACGCCTGAATCTGACCGTGAAGATTTTTCACGTCTCTGGGATGGAATCGCGCCTGATGAGATCAAGGTCTATCCCACGCAATTGCTCGCAGAGACAGAATTACACACGCATTGGGAAGCCGGGGAATACAGACCCTACACCACCGAAGAATTAATTTCACTCATTGCGGATGTGAAGACGACCATCCCGCGTTATTGCCGTGCGAATCGTGTTATTCGTGATATTCCCTCCACAAATGTCGTCGAGGGCAATAAACGTACCAGCCTACGTCAGGATGTGCATATTGAAATGAAAAAGCGCGGTACGAAATGCGAATGCCTGCGCTGTCGCGAAGTGCGCGGGAAGAAGATTGATATTGAGAAATTGAAGCTGGATGATTTGGTGTATCTGGCCAGCCCCTATTCCAGCCTTCCCCCAAAGGGGGAAGGAATTAAGTTCTCCAACCCTCGAGGGGATGTAGAGGAGAACACTGCCGAAGAGCACTTCATCTCATTCGTCACGCCAGATGATAAAGTTGCGGGCTTTTTACGCTTATCCTTGCCTACAGAAAATGCGCCCGAGACAGACATTGCTGACCTTGATGGGGCAGCCATCATTCGTGAGGTACACGTCTACGGGCAGTCGCTCGAAGTGGGCGCAGAAAAGCACGGATCAGCACAGCACGCAGGTCTCGGTACACGGCTGCTCGAGGAGGCAGAGCAAGTTGCTCTCAAGGGCGGTTTCGCGCGGATAGCGGTCATCGCTGCTGTGGGGACACGGGAATATTATCTGGGGCGTGGTTTTAAGCGCGGGACGTTATATCTGGTCAAAGAGCTTGATGCGGAGAATTAGCTTATGGCGCATTTTCTGATTATGCTCGGTGCTGGACTGGTGACTGGCTTTTTGATTGGTTTGACAGGGATGGGCGGCGGTGCGTTGATGACGCCCTTCCTGTTGCTGGTGATGAAGTTTGACCCTGTTCTGGCAGTGGGGACGGATTTGGTTTTCGCCGCGATCACAAAAGTAGTCGGCGGATTGGAGCATCACCACGAAAGCAAGGTTTCGCTTAAGCCTGTTTTGTGGATGGCGGCTGGAAGTCTGCCCGCGTCTGTTTTGGGGTCACGCTATATCTTGAGCCATACCGATAACCGCTACCTGATCGATGAATTTTTGCCCACTCTTCTGGGCTGGACATTGATCGTGGTCAGTGTGATTATCATTGCGCGTGTATTTCGTTTCCTGGGACCGAAAAAAGAATCGGAAGTGCGTTATCCGCCCCCTTGGGCTTTGATAGTGATCGGTGTGCTTGGGGGAAGCTTGGTCGGGATGACGTCCATTGGGGGCGGAACAGTCATCATGGCGTTGCTGCTGCTTTTCTTTTCGATGCCGCTGAATTATATGGTTGGCTTGGATGTGATGCACGGTGCGCTTTTGGCAATTATCAGCGCTTTTGGTTATATCCTGGCTGGTCAAACAGATTGGGCGGCGGTAGGCGCGTTGCTGATCGGTTCATTGCCTGGTGTTTGGTTTGGTGCGAAAGTAGTTCATCGGATTAATCTTTTGCTTGTGCGTGGTATTTTAGGCTTACTTGTTTTTGGAGCCGGGTTGCAACTTTTGCTTGGTGGAGGTCATTAGAAATGCTGGATGTTTTAGTGAAGAAAAAAATCTTATTGGTTACCAACGGGTGTACAGAAGGCTGGCAGACGATTGAGTTTGCGGTTTGGATGGCTGCGCTGATGGAGGTGCCACTAACGTTTTTGGGTGTGGTTGAAAGCGATGATGAAGAGCATCCCGTTGAAGCGATCTTCAGTCGTGCGTTGAATCTCTTTCAGAAGAAAGAAATCAGCTATGAATTACAACTGGTCAACGGAGATACCGAAGAAGTACTTGCCAATATGGACTGGAATGAAGATATTTATCTCTTTGTTGGCCCCCTGGGCCGTTCACAAGTTAAGCATTGGTTGATAGGGCGTTCCTTCCGCAAGATTATGGCAAGTGTGCCCTGCCCAATCTTTTATGTCCGCTCGGCGCGCATGGCATTGGATAAGGTATTAATTTGTTTTGGAGGCTTGGGGTATGCGGGGAAAGCTGAAGAGATCGGCATCGCAATTGGGAAATTGGCGGGCGCTGAGCTGACTTTTTTGCATGTTGTCCCGCCTGTGGAGTCAGATCGTTTGCTTGGGCAGGGGGAGGATGTTGAGAGCCGGGATTTAGCGGATGATGATTCGGTGCGCATCCTGCAGGAGGCGCGGAAACATGCCGATGCCAGGGGTGTTGCGTCTCAGGTGATTGTGCGGCAGGGGAATGTCGTCAATCAGATTTTGGAAGAGTTACAATCTAATGAGTATGATCTGGTCTGTATGGGATCGTCTTTTAGCGATCAGGAAAGTTTGCGGCATCTTTATGCCCCCAACGTGACTGCTGAGATTGCAGAAGCGGTGAACGCGCCTATTCTTACGGCGCGTGGTGCATTATAGACCGGGTGTGGTTTTTTCTTCCCACTCTTTGATTGCCTGCTGGAAAAGTTCACGAATAGCGGGGTCTTCGATCTCGTCGATATATTCGTAGCGTTGGTTGCCAATGAAAAACTCAACTCCGCCTGTGAGCGCGCCTTGCAGGCGGATTCTTTTTTCTTTGAGAGGATGACCTACGAGTTTCTTTTGCAAGAGCCAGTCGATTTGCTGCACCATTGTCAGGCTGGCGTATTCGATTTCTTCAGCGGTGTGCTCTATGATGGTACTGGACTGCGATTCGGTTTTGTTCTCAGTGGATATCGCTGGCGCTGGTGGGGGGGATGCAGGGGACGTCACAGAGCGATTGGTCGGCTGAGCGGCAGGAGCGGCGGCGGTTTGGGGTTTGGGGGCAGATGGCTGTGCTTGTGAGGGACTGCCTTCGAGCCAGGGGCGCAACCCAACAACTAGACTAATGAGCCGTTTGCGCTGGGTATCGTTAAGTTCCTGACGGTTTTTTAGTTCGGATTTGTCCAGTTTTAGGGTAAGTTGTTCGCCTTCTTCAAAAAGCGCCAGCGCATAATCTTCTTCGATCAGTTGCGGAGGTAATTGAACGACTTCAGGCTTTTCTTTCTTCTTGCGATTTTTCTCTTTTACCGCTGCTTCTAAAAGCCCCAGCCCATAGCCAACCAGCCAGATAAATACCCAAAGTCCAATTTGTTTTAAATCAAGTTGCGCCATAGCAAAATCCTAAACTTGTTGGCATTGTGGACAGAAGTGCGTGCCGCGCTGCCCGACAACGATTTTTTGGATGGGCGTCCCGCATTTCAGACATGGTTCATCTTTGCGCCCATAAACATTTAAATAATATTGATTTTCTCCACCGCGATAAATCCAATCGATGGATGTCCCATTACGGCGGATACCCTCATTGAGCACTTCTCGGATGCTTCGCCACAGGATTTCGGCTTGCTTCCGCTTAATTACATCAGATTTTGCGAGTGGATGCAAGCCCGCTAAATGTAAGGCTTCGTCTGTGTAGATATTGCCTAAACCCGCGATGACGCTTTGGTCGAGCAAGAGCGGCTTAAGCTGGCGTTTATGCGACGTGATACGCTCGAAAAGATCGTCCGCAGTGAAGGCATCATCGAGCGGTTCGGGGCCGAGTTTACCGAGTACATCCTGCGGCGTTGGGGTGAGCCAAACGCGCCCAAATTTACGTACATCGTTGAAGGCGAGTATTTTCTCGTCATCCAGTTGTAGGAGCAGGCGGTCATGTTTCTCAGCAGGGGCATCCACATCTCGAAAGAGAATATCGCCGCTCATGCGCAAGTGGATGATGAGTGTGTCCACACTAAGTTGGGCAACAATATATTTCGCGCGACGGTTAACGGATTCGACTGACTGACCGATGATGTTCTTGTTGAAAAGAGCAGGTTTAGGGGTTGCGAGCGTCCGCTCCCAGCGCAAATCGGCGGCTGTGATTTTGCGTCCCACAATCTCTGGGCGCATTCGACGGACGATAGTTTCTACTTCAGGAAGCTCGGGCATTATTCATCAAACATCTCGCCAACACTGCGACCTTCGTGCGCGCGCAGGATGACTTCACCGAGCATCGGAGCGATAGAGAGAATTTTCAGACGGTCGCCAAAAAGGGCTTGCATTTTTTCTGGAATGGGGACAGTATCGGTGGTAATGACTTCTTTTACATCTAACTCAGCAATTCGTTTGGCGGCATTGGCTGAGAAAATAGGATGGATGAAGGCGAGATAAACATCACGTGCCCCGTTTTCGCGGGCAATTTGTATGGCCTCTGAAACGGAGCCGCCAGTATCGACTTCGTCATCTACGATAATAACATCGCGGTCTTTGACATCGCCAATGATCGTGAGCGCCTTTGCTTTTGAATCATTGCCCACGCGCCGTTTTTCGATAAAGGTGATCGGGAGATCAAGATCTGCGGCGTAGTTGCGTCCTTTTTTGGCAAACCCCAAGTCGACGGCCATTACGACCGGATCGGTGAGTGACGCGAGCAGGTTTTCTTGAATATATTCGACGATGATATGCGAGGCGGTCAGCACATCGCCGGGGATGGAGAAGAAGCCCTGCACCTGCCCAGCGTGGGGGTCAAGCGTGACGTAGCGGTCTGCACCTGCGATCTCGATCATATCGGTCACCAGGCGGGAAGTGATCGGGACGCGCGGCTGATCTTTTTTGTCGGTGCGGCTGTAGCAAAGATAGGGGACCACGGCTGTGATCCGTGCGGCGGAATCAAGCCGCAGGGTCTGGAGCGAGATCAGTAATTCCATCAAATTTTGGTGCACAGGGCGTGATGTGGTTTGGACAACGTAAACATCTTGCCCGCGCACACTGCTGTGCAATTTCACAAAAAGATTATCGTTCGGGAAAAGTATAATGTCGCGTCCGCAGAGTTTTGTGTCCAAATAATCTGCGATTTTTTGTGCCAGTTCTGGTGATGCAGTACCTGCAAAAAGTTTGATATTCCCGTAGGCTTTTAGCTCGTGTTTGTAGTTATTTACACTCATTTTTGTTGACTCTCCCATTCATCTCTTAAGATGCTCATGATCAGAATATCTTGATATTCTCCGTGCTTGAAGAGTGCCTGCCGTTTGCGCCCTTCGTGAACAAAACCGACCTTCTCGTAAGCGCGCACTGCCCAGATGTTTTTATCATAAACATAGAGTTGGATACGATTTAAATTAAGCGTTTCAAAACCGTGTTTTACCAATAAGCGCATGGCTTCGGTGCCATAGCCTTGATTCCAGATCGATTTATCGCCAAGCATAATGCCCACTTCCGCAGAACGGGCAACGGGGTCGATATTGAAAACGCCCAGGTTTCCAATCGCTCGCCAATCATCTCCATCAGGAATATCGACAACAAAAGGTCTTTCAGCCTGTGGGCGTTTGGATAGCCCTGCGAACCATTCTTCCTCTTCCCACATCCCCATTGGAAGATAAAGCGTTAGCCCTTTTGTAACTTCGGGGTCATTGATCCACGCCATAAAGAGCGATAGGTCATCTTTTTCTGCACGGCGAAAGCGGATCCGTTCTCCGTAGATCATTTTTCTCTCCCGTTTAATAGCGATTCAACAGCGCCCCAGGGCGAAATATCGCGCGCTGCCATTTTGGATATGATCTCATCATACCCTTCCGCGGATAGCTCATCTAAAAAGCGTCTGAATAAAGTTTCGCGGATGAGCGTATCGAACGTGGACCTGAGCTGGTCACGCTCGCGAGCGGCCCACTCTCCACCGCCGCGTAAAAAGGCGACGTGATTTTCAATCGTCTCACCCAGTTCGTCGATTCCATCCCCATCCTTGGCGACGGTCCGTTTTATGACCGGGATCCAAACTGAATTCTGACCATCGGCATTTTCGGCTGCTTCAACCACCATCTGCTGCCCATGATGCTGAAAAACACGTTTGGCAGGATGCGCCAACTCAAGCATGCCTCTCAGAGCGCGTTCAGTGTTCTCTACGCCCGGGCGGTCAGCTTTATTGATGACGAGCACATCTGCGATTTCCAAAATCCCAGCTTTGATGGCCTGAATATCATCGCCCAATCCCGGCGCTTCAACGACCAGCGTTGTGTGTGCCAGTCGCGCAATATCTACTTCAGCCTGACCTGCGCCGACCGTCTCGATCAATATCACGTCAAAGCCTGCCGCGTCGAAAACCTGCACAACCGCAGCGGTGGTCTGTGCCAATCCGCCGAGTGAGCCGCGCGAAGCCATCGAACGGATGAAGACGCCTTTGTCGCCAGAGAGATCACGCATCCGAACACGGTCGCCGAGCACCGCGCCCCCCGTAAACGGGCTGGAGGGATCCACAGCAACAATTGCAACGCGTTTCTCCGCTTTGCGATAATGCAATGCAAGCTGATTAACGAGAGTCGATTTGCCCGTTCCGGGTGCGCCCGTGATGCCGATCAAATGAGCGTGGCCGGTATGCGGAAAAAGCTCATTCAGTGCGACACGCCCCTCTTCACTATCATTTTCGACGCGTGTCAACAAACGCGATAGCGCGAGACGGTCTTGATTCAAAACGGCTTGAGAGAGACTCATGCAAAGCCTGCTTTCAAGCCGTTTTATTGACAGCGGATCGGACGTCAGCGATGATGTCTTCCGTCGAAGCTCCTGGTCCGTAGACGCCGGTGACACCCATTTCCTTGAGAGGCGCTATATCTTCGTCGGGGATAATGCCGCCGAGAAAAAGTTTTACGCCCTCTTGTCCATTGGCCTTGATCAGTTCTAAAATGCGCGGCACCAATGCCATATGCGCCCCCGAAAGAATGGAAAGCCCGATAATATCGACATCCTCTTGCAAAGCGGCTTCGGCGATCATCTCAGGGGTTTGCCGTAAACCCGTGTAAATGACTTCCATGCCCGCATCACGCAGGGCACGCGCCACAACTTTAGCGCCTCGATCATGACCATCCAGTCCCGGCTTGGCGACCAAAACGCGAATATTCCCAGCAACCATATTTTCCTCCAGCGAAATAGGCAGAATTTTGAAGCGCAAAAATTATACTATAGGCGCTTTTTCTAATGTGTTATTGGTATCTTTTTAAAGAGGGGTTTCCTTTCTTCTTTGCAAGTTGGTATCAAATGTGGGGTCTTGACAGGAATGATTTTTTATATATAATCTTTTATATATAAAAGGATGATCTTATGCTCAAATATGTTTTGCTCGGCTTTCTTAATTACACCCCCATGACCGGCTACGAACTCAAACAGTTCATGGACGAGTCCACTGCCAACTTCTGGCATGCCAAACAGAGTCAGATCTACACCACGCTAAAAAAACTGGCAGAAGATGGGATGCTCGAATCGCATATCGAACCCCAGGAGGGACGTCCCGACCGCCGCGTTTACGAGATCACCGAAGCGGGACAGAACGACCTTAACCTTTGGCTTGCTCTGCCTGTAACGAATTTGGAATCGCGCAAAGAGAGTCTGCTCGTTAAACTCTTCTTTTCAGCCAATACCGATAAAGAGAAATTGCTCACCCAACTGCGTCTGCTGCGTGATATGCACCAACGCCAAATGGAGGAGTACAACACCGCTACGAGCGATTTCATCCAACAGATCGCCGACGGGATGCCACAACTCGCCAAAGACGCCGAACTCTGGGATGTCACCCGTCGCTTTGGCGTGCTCTACGAAGAGATGTACGTCCGCTGGCTGGATGAAACCATTGCCAAAGTAGAGAAGTTGTAAAGGGATCGGGGTGACAGTCACTTCCAAAGTGATTGTCACTTCTCTCTTTTTTGCCTACTAGTATAAAAAATTATATATAATCAATTACTCTAAGGAGAAAACCAAATGTCTGAACCAAGTTTGTCAAAATCAGCAAAAAAGACACATCACCGTGATGCCAATTTTTATTACACCCACTTGTGCATGGCACTATCTCTCTTTGCGCTTTGGGGCTATATCCAAACAGCGAAGCAGTATTTACTCTTATTCACAGTTTTAGCCTTTTACGGCGCACTTTGCTTTGCCTTTTCACGCATTACCGACTTGATCCGGGAGAAATAAAATGTCTACAGAAAAATTTGATGTCGTTGTCATTGGCGCAGGTCTGGGCGGATTATCCTCTGCCGCCTACCTCGCCAAAGCTGGGAAAAAGGTGCTGGTGCTCGAGCATCACAGCGTGCCGGGCGGATATGCCCACGAGTTTCGGCGAGGGAAGTATCGCTTTGAAGTGGCGCTGCACGCGATTGATGGTGTCGCTCCTGGCGGCTGGGCGTATCCTGTGCTGAAGGAGTTGGGCGTGACCGATGCTGTTCACTTTCATCGTATGGACCCTTTTTACACGGTGCAATATCCCGAGCATGAAGTTACGGCTCATGCTGACCCGGTTGCCTACGAAGCCGAGTTGATCCGCCATTTCTCACATGAGAAAGACGGCATCCGTGAGATGATCGCCGATATGATCGAAATCTACTGGCAGGTGCGCCGCTTTGGGGAAGATGCCAAGCTCGGCACACGCCCGCCGATGGAAGAAATGCCGCTCAAATACGGCAAGATGCTCTCGGTCATGTCAATCAGTTGGGCCGATTTTATGGCGCAGTTTATTAGCGATGAAAAATTGAAGACGGTTTTCTCGACCTTGTGGGGCTACTATGGTTTGCCGCCGAAAGAACTAAACGCAGCGACCTTCATCTTCCCGTGGGTGAGTTATCATCTCTTCGGGGCGTATTATCCCGCAGGCGGGAGCATGGCGATGAGCCGAGCAGTCGAAGCTTTTATCAACCAGCATGGCGGCGAGATTCGCTATAGGCAAACCGTGAATAAGATCGAGGTCAAGGACGGTAAAGCTGTCGCTGTGGAAACGGAAAAAGGCTTGAGAGTAGAAGCTGACGTTGTGGTGTCCAATGCCAACGCACCGGATACGCTGCTCAAATTTGTGGGGCGGGAAAATCTTCCTGCGCAGTATCAAGCCCAAATTGAGTCCGCTCCGGCAGCTATCTCCAATTTGGTCGTTTATCTCGGCCTGGATCGTGATCTGAAAGCCGAAGGCTGGGAACATCACGAAATCTTCGTCAGCGATAGCTATGATATTGATGCCGATTATCAGGCGGCGCTGGCTGGCGAGTTTCAGAAATCCGGCATGTCGATCACGCATTACGATCAGGCAGACCCGGGTTGCTCGCCCGAGGGCGGATCGGTGCTGGGCATCTTCTCGCTGGCGCATTGGGACAGCTTCGATCAGTGGGGCACTGGAGGAAATCTTGAGAGCTATGGGCAAAATCCGCAGTATCTTGAGCTAAAGGAAGCCGCTGCCCAGGAACTGATCGACCGTGCTGAGAAGTTGATCCCAGATTTGAAAAAGATGATTAAATACAAGGAAGTTGGCACGCCGCTGACGAATTGGCGTTACAGCCGCAACGTGGGCGGCAGCATCTATGGTACGGAGCAGTCGGTGGAGAATATGTATTTCAACCGTCTGAACGCTGCCACGCCGATTGAGAATCTCTTTTTGGCAGGTGCGTGGACTTTTGCTGGCGGGATGAGCGCTGCCTTGATGTCGGGGCGTGAGACAGCTTCTCGTGTGCGTGGTTATTTGGATGGGACGGAGGTAATTTTGATGACAGATGCAGGGATTAGTGGATCTGGGGTTAGTGAATTAGGAATCAGTGAATCGGAAATCAGTAAGGCAGGAGGAGACGGTGGTCAGTTGTCGGTGGGGCAGCTTCCGGCGGCTAGCTTGAAGGCGGCTGGCTCGGGGCGGGAGATTGCGCTGAATGCCCTCGGGGTGCCCGCCATGTTGCTCTTCCATACCCAAGAGACGTCGGAGCAGGCGGCGAAGGTCAATACCACCATCCGTGATGTGGCGCGTTTTAGCAAAGCCGAGAATCTGATGATCGCTAATGTCGTTGATTTGCACGGCATCCCGAAACTCTTTCGCAATTTTGCCGAGCGTGCGATGAAAAGCTCCTATGAAGAAGCCGCCGCCGCTCTGCCTGCGGGCTATGCTCCTGAAGACTATGTCATCATTCTGCCCGATTGGGATGGCAGCGTGACCAAAGCCGCCGGGCTTGAGAAGGTCAATGAGCTGGTCGGTGTGGTTGTGCTTGACACCGAAGGGAATATGCAAGGCGTTTTCCGTGGCGAAACGGCCGTCGGACAGGCGTTGCAAGTGTTGGAGAAAATGAAATGAAATTCTGGACAAAGTTAGCGCTATCCGCTCTTTCTGGCATTTTGCTAACCCTCTCCATGCCTGGATTTGATATTCCCTATCTCGGATGGATCGCTCTTGTACCTTTGCTCGTGGCGATAGGCATTTCTCCGTCCAAAGAACATTACGTCATCGCTCTCCCTTTTGGCTTGATTCTGTCCATTGGCGTGCATAACTGGTATCCGAATATCTTCCCGCCAATTTTGGGCTACTTCCTGATCCTCGCTGTAGGCTCTTTTTATGCGGGTATTATCCAACTTGGGGGTTGGCTGCAATCTCGTTTATCAGGCTGGATGAAGTTGCTGGCAATGCCTGTTGCCTGGTCGGCGATTGAGTTTATCAAGTTCATCGCTCCTGTCGTTGAAGATTGGTGGTTTGTGCTGCTCGCTAAAAGCGCTTGGCGTTTCCCCGCTGCCTTGCAGATTTTGGGCATCACGGGTTTTCCGGGCTTGAGCTTTTTGATTATGTTGGCGAATGTGGTCGTCGCTTCGCTTCTGTTGAAAAGGTTGAAGTTTGAAAGTTGGCAGGTTGAGCAACGAGTTAGCCTAATTACCTTGTCCCTAATTACCTTATTACTCGTTATCGGCGCATTCTCTATCCCAAAGACTTCTGCCGAAACCTTCACCATCGCCGCCTTGACAGATCTCGTCAACCAAGACCCTGCCATTCTCGCCAGCGGTGAATTTGACGGAACAAAAGCCAACACCCCCGAAACATCGCAAGCTATCTTTGACCTCGATGCCGAGCTAACCCGCTCCGTCGCTGACCAGCATCCCGACTTTATCGTCTGGTCAGAGAATGAGTTTGCGGATGCGGATGATGCGCACTTTATCGACCAACTCAAGGGTTTGGCGGTCGAAGTGGACAGCTACATCGTCACCGACGTGGTTTGGAAGACAGAAATGGGGATGCACGATACCGCTTTAATGGTATCCCCTTCGGGCGAGGAAGTCGGGCGGCGAGCCAAGATCAATATCACATCCGGTGAAGGGAATGCGGGATTTAGCCCGGGTCCACGGGCGTATCCGGTTTTTTCATCCTCATATGGCGATATTGGTGTGGCCGTCTGCTGGGATAGGCATCGACTTTTTATCATCCGAGAACTGGCTCGCAGCGGCGCCGATATTATGCTGCTGACTGTCGATGATGATTTCAATGCCAATACGACTTTCCCACCCTTCCATGCATCGGATGGCGTTTTTCGCGCCGCAGAAAACCGCGTGGCGATGGGGTTGGGCACGACGAGCGGCATCTCGCTGGTGATTGACCCATACGGAAGAATTACCGCCGAAGGAGAAATTAACGAGCGTGGCGTGATCGTTGGTGAGACGTTTACTGTGGACGGGCAAACGCTCTACACTCGTTTTGGCGATTGGTTTGGTTGGTTAATGGTTGGGGTATTGTTCTCTTTGTTTCTTGCGACGCTCAAAAGAGAAAAGGATACTTTCTCAAAGAAAGATTTCTCTACTGTTTAGCGCTGAACCCAAGTTTCTATCATATATGCAATCCCACCTAAAAGTGAATTGAATAAACCCATAATGCGAGCTAAGATAGCTGCAAAAAGAACTGCTTCTTTACTTATGTTTTGAGATGCCATTGTTAAAGTTTGCGATAATTCAACAAGTCCCAAGCCATTAATAGAAACCGGCAGGGCGCTTAGTATGCTTGAAAGAGTGAATGTATAAGCGATAAATGTGTTATGTCCCGTAACGCCTGCCATAAAATAATATACTATTGCAGCGAAACTACTAATCGTGAGAAAGAAAGCAGACATAAGAAGAGCTATAAGCACTGTGCGTGGCTTTTGCTGTCTGACCAAATTGACTATTTGATGTAGCTTCGCTAATATCTTTCCTGCTATTGATGGAAGAAATTTTTGAAAACGTATAATGAAATTGCGTTGCGTCCATAGTATAAAGATAAAAAACAGCCCTGCAGCTATCGTTATCTCTGACCAAATCAAAAAGTCAGTGTTCTTGATTTCATCAATGAAATACAATGCCAAAAGAAAATTAAAGATGATTAGGGCAAGAAAACCGTAAGCACGGTCTAATAAAATGGAGGCAAGAATTTCATCATCTTTTTCTACATGTCTGGATCGGAGGGCGAGGAAACGATACCCATCACCTCCTATGGTACTTGGGAGAAAATTTGTCCAAAAGGAACTAATTAAATAGACAGTTGCTAATTTAGTGAGTTTTTCGTGGACGCCCAGGTTTTCGAGAATAACCCGCCAGCGAATCGAAGAGAAAAAGATATTGATAAGAAAAGCAATTGGCAAGCTAAATAGGAAAAATATTGAATCAGTCTTGAGAAAATTCTTAAAAACGTTCCAGTCGATGTTATAGAAAAGGAAATATAATAATATTGATGAAATCAATATTCTTCCAACTTTCCAAAGCTGTTCTTTTTTAAAGAGTTTTTTTCGCTTCATTGGTTTAAGGGGAATTTGTGGCAAAACGATGAATAAGATTTCAAGATAGAATGCCCCATAGCATCATTTTTCCAACGATACCTTCCTGGATTCATGTGATTAAGTTGAAAAACTAGTGAGCAGTTACGAGCTTTTCTCATTTGCGGGCACGGTCTGCTTTTCTTTTTTAGGATTTCTAGCAATGCCAATCCAGAAAGCATTTGCGGCACGATATGGAGTATTGTATTGTGTGTTTTTCACTTCCTCGTGAGTGGATTCTCCCCATTTTTCTTTGGACAAACGTTTGTAGAAATAGTACTCATCAAAATTTAAGTTCCCTGCAGCCAGGTCCGCATCGAGGTCATGATTTTGCCCAATGGGAGCAGTTACGAATAAAACTCCACCTGGAGCAAGGAGAGAGCGAAGATGGTTAATAGCCTTGCGATGCTTTCCTTTTTCGCGTGGACTTTCATCCCAGCCTATATGCTCGATAGTGGAAATTGCAACGATCAATTGAAAGGGTTTTTCAGAAGAAAAATCTACAACATCTTTATTAACAACATTACGACCTTGTTCATATTTGTCAAGTATCATATGTTGAACAGGGAAGTAATGGGATAATACATTCCCGACTTCCAACACTTCTGTTGCAGGGTATTTTTTTAGCATTTCTTTTGCAATAGGAATTTCAACTGCTCGTTCATTTCTCCAAGTGGGGTTATAAGGGTGCCAAAAGCACTCAAAAGACTTTTGTTTAAAAGTAAAGCGTTCCTTCTGATAGAATAGCTTTCTGTATAAAAATGGGATTGAGTAAAACCATTTCCCTAGTTTCAAAGATAGCATTGGCAAACGAGGATAATTTTTCAGAAACATTGCTTGTCTCCTCTTCTTTTGTAGAAGTAATCGATTTTTAGGGATTTTTTAATGAGAAAAAAAAGAATTGCTATTGCGGCAAGAGGATTGAATCAACCTTTTAGTGGTCCGCAAGTATATATAGATGGATTTACAAAGGCTTTTACGAAATTAGCTCGAAACTATGATGTTCACTTGTATTACAACACCCCAAAATTCCTTGGGCGGTATCCCAATGCTTATGAACATGTTCTGCCATTAACAAATAAACTAACCTGGGATCACATAATACTACCACGAGCTTTGAAGAGCGATCAGATTGATATTGCCATATTTCCCAAAGGGACAATTCCACTCATTTGCTCTGCTAAAAGCATTGCTATCATGCTCGACTTAGGGTACTTTTACCCAAAATTGAATGCTTACAAACCCTTGGATACACTCTATATGAAGATGGGAATGCGTTTTGCGGCAAAACATGCATCAGGTGTATTTTCTATTTCTGAATACACAGCCAAAGACGTAATCAACATCCTTCATGCAGTACCCCAAAAAGTTCACAATATCTATGCAGGGGTGGATAAATATCGTCCTGTAAGAGATCAATCTGTTTTGGAAGCGGTCAAAAATAAATATCAACTTCAAACTCCTTTTATCTTTTACCCGACCTCCATATCGCCGAGAAAAAACATCGACCGAACGCTAGATGCGTTCGAGAAAATTCAAGACCAAATACCTCATCACCTCTACTTTACAGGTAAATTGAGTTGGAATAGCAGACATACTCAGAAAAGGTTGGATGGAAAAATCAGTCAAAGAGTGCACCTTTTGGGCAGTGTCCCTCCAGAAGACATGCCTGCTCTTTACAGTCTCTCTGCCTTTACAATTTACCCGTCGCTCTTTGAAGGCTTTGGTTTGCCTGTTGTTGAGTCCTTTCTGTGCGAATCTGCGGTGCTAACATCTAACGAAACATCATTACCGGAAGTTGCAGGGGGCGCCGCGTTGGTTGTTTCCGCGTACAGCATCGATGATATTGCGCACGGAATTTATCGTTTAGCAACGGATGACATATTACGTCAGGGATTAATTGAAAAAGGGAAAAAACAGGCAAAGAAATTCACTTGGGAAAATACTGCTCAAGCAGCGTTGGATTGGATTGATGCAAATTTGTAGGGGAAAGGAAAGAAGATAGATATCTATTCTCTCAAAAAAATTGGATCGTTTTTAGGAAAAAGTAGCGAGGGAAATATGCCTGTGTTATCCTTTGTCCACTCTCATAGAAGGAGTTTGATATGGATCCCTTAGCAAGCATCATTATCACCGCAGCATTGATTTTCTACTCCATTGGCGTTTGGAGTGAACGCATTTCTGGTGAACTCAAGCAATGGCATTTGACGTTTTTCGTTTTGGGTTTGATCTGCGATACTTGGGGAACCGGCATGATGTTTGACTTTGCTGGTGGAATGAGTTTTGATGTGCATGGTATCACTGGCATGATTGCTATTGTGTTGATGTTCATCCACGCTCTTTGGGCGTTTTTCGTATTACGTAGAAATGACGAAAAAGCAATCAAGAACTTTCATAAATTCAGCATACTGGTCTGGTTCATTTGGCTAATCCCCTACTTTAGCCCGATGTTTTTAGCGATGGCAACTGGATAATAGATAAAAAAACTCCCCGTTTCATTGAAGGAACGGGGAGTTTTAGTTACAGTAATTTGCAAACTTTTTTATTCTTGTAAATATTGCAAGGCCTGTGCCAATATTTGGTCAAAATCGTCAGGGAAATCGTGTGCAATAGCGGGGGAAATGACAAGTTTACAATCCATTCCTTTGGATACCAATAATTCATGCAAAGCTTTGATATTTTCAAGGCTTGGGTCATTCTCACCTACAAGGAAATAGCCGCGCTTCTCGGTGAAGGTTTTGTCATTTTCAATCAGCGGAAGCCACTTTTCTGTATTGGCGATCAAGGGACCTCCCGGATTCACGGCTATAAAACCGGAAACGGGAATCCCATTCATCAGGGTTTGCCAGACCGCCATTTCGCCACCTTTCGAGAAACCACCGATGACGACTTTCTTGGAATCAATCGAGTACTTCTCACTTAATTGCTTGAAGTGTTCTTCGATTTCTCTGCCACCTAACTCGAGGTCGTCCCAAACATAGGCATCTGGGCCAAATATCTGCGATGATTGGAGTAATACCGTCAACCAGCCTTGCTCAACAGCGCTTTGCCAGAATTCAGCAGAGTTTTCTGCATTTTGAGTATTGCCATGCAAGGCTAGTAAAAGTGGCAGGGCCTCATCTCTTTTTTCTGGCAAAGGGAGGGGCATGGCAAGCGGTTTTGTCTTAGCTTGAACAGCTAACCGTCTGGCCTCGCATGATTCGACAAGTTCGTTGAATTTCGGTAGGTCTTGCAGGATTTTTAGGTCATCATCTGATTGTAGATATTCCTTGCTCCACCAAAAACCTGCATCAAAAGAATCTTGAAGTATTTCTATGGCCAACTCAGGTTTGTCGACCAAGGCCGCCATACAATAACGCCAATTGTAAATGAGCATGGCTTGGTCAGGAAAATCTGGGGCAACCTTTGTGAGTAAATCATAAGCAGCTTGAAATGCCTCGTCTTCAAAATAGCCATTACATTTTTCCGCAATCTCATCGAAAGATAAGTTTTCTGCCATCTTCGTACTCCTTTTTTATGGGCTAACTTTAGTTTAGTGGCTTATAGTTTAAAAAAATCACGACTTCCCTTTTTCAGTTTTAGTCATCAGCTCGCAGCAGACGTCTTTGCTCCACAATTGCATTCGGTGAAAAGAGTCGAATATTCTCTTCAATTTTCTCTAACTGCGTCTCAACCATTTCATGCGGAACCCCATCGGGTGCATAAGCAACGTAAAGGACGTGAGATGTCTCTGGCGAAATATAAGAACGGTTATCCTGCCCATAAAGTATTGAGCAACTAACGCCATCAGCATCTCTCATGATCATATCGCCCGTGCGGATGGGCTTGCTCTCACCATTTAGTTGCGTGATGGAATCTCCCTCTTTTGAGGTATCTATAATAATTGGCTTCTGTAATTTTGCTACATCATGTCCTGCTGTCAGGATGAATGTTTCGACTTCTGCTGCGAAATTTGCATCAACCAAAGGAGACATATTTGGCAAATTTCTCCCTTTCTGCGCAATTGATTCGACCTGAAGTTGAACATGATACGTTTTCTTGAAACGGTTATAGTAACTTTTATAGGCAGCCATGATCGGGAGAGCAACTAACTGCTGACGAGTAAACTCGCCATATTTTTCTCTCAGCATCATTTCCACGTCTCTTTTGCGGCTATCTAGTGGAGGGCATTTTTGTGTGTTATCCACGCCCGATACTTCCAGCAAACCTATTACCGCCCCGGGATGCATCGCTTTCCACTCTTCTGTCCCTGAAATCAAAATCATCATAGCTCCTGTTCACTCAATATTAACGCAGGAATTATAGTTTATTTGGTCTGTTTTTTTATTGTCCTCAATATAAAAATATCCCGCCTTGTATGCATCGGGCAGGATTTTCTTCTGCGATGTAAAGGCCTCTCGAAAAATCGCGAGGCCTTTAGTTTTCTGATGCCTGTGTGCCGTCCTTGATGATCTTGCGGTGTTTGGTGAGTTTTCGCTCCAATTCATCACTGAAGAATTGCACCTGTTCCATATATTTCTCGGCTCGTTCTGTGTCCCCCTCTTGTGCATAGATGCTCGAAAGCTCCTGATAACATTGCGCCATTTCCGCGATCTGATCGTTTTCTTCTGCCAGAACGAGAGCCTGTAAATAATAGGACTTGGCTTTGTTCACCTCATCGCGCTTGAGAGAGAGGCGTCCCCACTCCATGATCACAAAGACGTGATAGGTATGCGTATACTCCAGCACTTCGCCATTTGAAAAGGCGGCCAATAGATGTTCTTCGGCTTCATCAAGAAGGGATAGGTCGATCGCGATTTGTGCGGCGGTGCAGTGAATATTCAGCAGGTCGGATTTTCGTTTTCGTTCTTGGGCAAGCTCCCGCGTTTTCAGAATTTGTTCATACGCTTCTTCAAGATCGCCTTTTTGATACAGGGTCATCGCGATGTTATTGCCCGCACGCAGGATGCCATCAATATCGTTTTCGACTCTGAAGATGTCCATCGCTTTGTGATGCGCTGCGAATGCTTTCTCGTATTCACCCATAATGCCGTAAGCATTGGCGGTTATGTCGAGCGCCCAAGCTTTTTCGATAACGAGACCAAGCTCTTCGGCAAGGTTCAGTGTTTTCTGCGCATTTTTAAGGGCGGTCTCAAATCCGCCGAGGAAAAAGCTGTTATTGGCTAAGATCAACCAAATATGGAGCGTCGTTTTTGTATGGGGACTGCCTTCAAGAATCTTTAGGGCGCTCAGGCATTGTCGCGTGGTCTCGTGCAGTTGGCCTGTTTGCATGTAAAAGAAAGCGAGAGCTACCGCTGCGGCAGCGCTCCCCTCGATGTATGGAGATGCTTCAAAGTCGCCGCTCTGCGCCAGGGTTGCGACTTTGCGGGCGTATCTTCTTGAACGCTCGGGATAGATCATGCGCAATTCCCATGCTAAGGTGGCGAGCGTGTCGATTTCCATTTCCTGAGATGTCGGATTCTCAAGAAGGGATTCCAGTTTCTGTATCACGCTGCGGTTGCGGCTTATGCTTTCCATATCATCTGTTGTTTTGTTAGATTTACCGCTAGTATAGTTGAATGCTGAATTTGCGATAGGGGGAAACAAGTACTCTATGATCTTTTGGATTGTTCGAGCAGCAGCGAAAGGATGAAGGCTTCGCGCCGCGTCCAGCGTGGATTGGGGCTTGTTTCCGTTAGTATGCGTTTGTTCGTCTCGAGCGCTTTCTCAACATCCACCCAAACAGGCTGAAACCCCAACTCTTCTTCATAATCTTCCAGATTGAGTTCGCCCATTTCCCCGTCGATCTCACAGAAGTAATAATAAGAGACCTGCTTGTAGGTGTCGAAACCCTCGTCGAAAGCATTTGTGTATTCGAGCGTTTTACCGAGTTCCCCCGTGACCTGTGTCAGCGTTGCGCCAGCCTCTTCCAGGAGCTCACGCTGCAAGGTTTTGAGATGTGGTTCACCAGCTTCGATACCCCCACCGGGAAACTTATAGTCTCCATTGACGGGCGAGTAGATCATGAGTAATTTATCTTCGCGGAAGATGATGCCTCGTACGGCCTCACGGAAGAAGGTTTTTCCTTCGAGATTGATATTTTCTTGACGGTAGATGGTAGTGAGCAGTTTCATTGTCTAGGTGCCTCCTTTTGGGGTGGACGATTATAATAAACCTTCTGAGAAGGAATTGCCTATGAAAATGAGCATTTTTAAAGTTGGATGATTTTGCGAGGAGGATGCACTTCCGATGAAGAAATCTCCTTGCGGAGTCATATTTGGAATTACAGTTATGAAATTGCACAACTTTATCTTTGGCACGGTCGTTCTTGCTGTTTTGGGGCTTATTTTTGCGTCCCTTTCGGTGAATACCCCTTTCCAGAAATCGCTGACTTTTTCTGACGGGTATCAGCAGATTGTTGATCCCGATGGCAGAACCTGGGAAGTGCAGTTCGAGTATACGGCGAATTCCACCTTTTCGGGTGTTGTGCGCCACACATCCCGTTGGCATGATTCTGCTGCGCCCTTTATGTCGCATGATATTCTGGTTACGACGGGCGATTTTGCAAATCCAGACCTTGTTCGCACTTCGGTTTCCAACCATCATTTTCATTGGCGGTCTCAAGAACAAAAACCTTCCGGTACGATTAATCTATTGCATATCTTCCCCGCAACAGAAGATATTTTCAACCAATTGCTCGAAATCAAGGAATGGGATCAAATCACCATCACTGGAAGAGAGATATTACGAATTAATCAATTTGATGCCGCTGGACAGGACCTCGGCTATTGGAAGGATACAGGCTGTAATAGCATTCTGGTCACTTACGTGATGATTGAACAATCAACACCGTAAAAGGAGGCTCTTTTTATGCGTTTATGGGTGAAAAGCAGATGAGCGATTTTAGCTCACGAGAAGAAGAAGTTATCCAACTTTTGCTGGAGGGGAAAACCAATAAGCAAATAGCTTTTGATTTAAATGTCTCTGAGCGAACGGTTGAATATCATTTGCATAATATCTACGCTAAACTTGACGTGAGTTCAAAAGTTGAAGCAGCTTTGAAATTGGGGAAATCCACAGGTGAGGCGAAAAAGGCTGATTTAGGGAAATCCACAGTTGCTGGGATGGAAAAAACTGTCGAGAATGAGAGCCAAACCAAATTACTGTGGAGGCTTCTCGTGTCTAAAAATTTCAAATGGATCACGGCTCTTGTTTTTTTAGGGATTGTTGGCGTTAGTATTTTCCTTTTTGTGAAAAAAGCACCACAAATTAGTGCTATTGCTGAAGTGGCAGCGCCGCCTATGGAAAGAGTAACTTTTGACTCCCCAAGTGGAATAATCCTTTATCTTGTCCCGCCAGAAAACGATGTTTATCTTGCCAACGCAGATGGCACAAACAAGCATCTTATTCTGGCAAGCGCTGATGCACCGTATGATATTTCTGAAGCACCCTATATTGTGAATGCGATTTTATCGCCAGACGCAAAAGATGTGATTTATGTCGCTGACGGGTTCCTCTACGCCAGAAATATCGAAACAGGCGAACAGGTAAAATTAAACAAGGAACGCATGGGCGGAGAATATCGTTTTGTGCAGTGGTCGCCTGATGGAAAGAAAATTGGTTTCGATTGCATCCCAAGAATAACATCAGAAATCTGTATCCTTGATACTAAAACTGGTGATATAGATGTTCTCACCAATTCTCAGGAATTTGGCGCGATCGGTATGGATGGCTTTTACTTTGGCGGCTGGAGTCGTGACGGATCAAAAATTGGACTCTGTCTAAGCATTGCGCCTGAACAAACAGGTCGCTCTGAAATATCTTTTCATTGGCTGGATACATCCACGAAAGAAATTCATTTTATCGTGGCTGAAAAAACATTTGATGATTCATTTATGAGTTGCCCGCCAAGCATCTCGCCAGACGGGGAAAAGCTGTTTTTCAATCTCTCTTCGCATGATAAACCCGAAAAGTTGTACACAATCAATATCTCAGGTGATAATCTGGAAGAAATTTCTCTTGGAAACGTAGAAAATGAAGAAGCCTTTCTTACAAAACCGCGTATTTTCAACGCTGACGGAAGTGCCTTTTTTGCCAGTTATTGTGCAACCCAACTTTATATGGGTGTTTGTACGCCTGTTCTAGTCTCAACCAATGGAGAATTGCTTTATCAATTAAACTTGTCCAACGCCGTCATTACTTCTTGGTATTTTGAATAAACACAAAGGAAAATCCCATGCCCGATACCGACGTTTTTATCATCTCCGCTGTACGCACCGCGATTGCCAAAGGCAGCCCGAAAGGTGCACTTTATCCCCTCGCCCCCGTTGACCTCGCCGCCCAAGTTATGGATGCTGCAGTGCGGCGTGCAGGCATTCAACCCCAACGTCTCGATGATGTGATCTGGGGCATTGTCACGCCCATTGACGATCAGGGCGCGAATATGGCGCGCCTCGCCGCGCTCAAGGCAGGTTTCCCCGTCCACGTGCCGGGTGTCAGCATCAACCGCATGTGCGGCTCGAGTCAGCAGGCGGTACATTTTGCATCGCAAGCCATTCTCGCAGGCGACGCAAATCTCGTTCTCGCGGGCGGCACGGAGATGATGTCGCATCAAATGCTGGGGGCGGATTATCCCGCCGAGTGGCATCCCGACATGCCCCAAAAGCTCGTCCATCAGGGTGTTAGCGCCGAGAAGATGGCGGAAAGGTGGAATCTGACGCGTGAGGAGCAGGACGACTTTGCGTATCGCTCGCAATCGAAAGCTGCTGCCGCTATAGATACAGGATATTTCGAGAAAGAAATTCTTCCGATAACACTCCCCAATGGACAGATATTTAAAACCGACCAAGGCGTCCGCCGCCCCCTCGACCGCGAGAAGATGCGCGCCCTCAAGCCCGTCTTCAAAGACGATGGCACCGTCACGGCAGGTAACGCCTCCCAGATCAGCGACGGGGCTGCCGCACTCCTGCTTGCCTCCGCTGATGCAGTCGGGCGTTATAACCTGATGCCGCGTGCGCGCGTTCTGACTCGTGCTGTCGTCGGCACAGATCCAACTCTCGCCTTCGATGGTCCGATTGCCGCGACCAGAAAAGCCCTCGAAATGACCCAAGGACTAACTCTGGCCGATATGGACGTGATCGAAATCAACGAAGCCTTCGCCAGTGTTACATTGGCGTGGGCAAAAGAACTGGATGTCGATATGGAGAAGGTCAATCCCAATGGCGGCGCCATCGCCCACGGACACCCCCTCGGCGCGACAGGCGCGGTGCTGATGACCAAACTCGTCCACGAACTCGAACGTACGGGCGGACGTTTCGGTTTGCAGACCATGTGTATTGGTCATGGCATGGCGACTGCGACAATTATAGAAAGGGTTTAAATTAAAAAGGAAAGTCCAACTCCTGAGCGGAGGGTTTTTCGTAGCAAAACACGCAGTCGAAGGACGGTATTCTCTGGCTAACCCGCTCTTCGTCTACACATCTCACCTCGTTCGATCTTCCGCTCAGAGACTGACGAATTGTATAAAAATAAATATGGCAAAAATCTACATTGCTCTAGGGACAAACCTCGGCGATCGCCTCGCGAACTTACGCGATGCGATCGATGTGCTTGCGCCGGATGTGCGCGTTTTGCATAAGTCGACCATCTACGAAACGCCGCCCTGGGGTTACACCGACCAACCGGCTTTTCTGAATATGGTTGTTGAAGCTGAGACAGGCCTACATCCACGGGCGTTGCTGGGCTATCTCAAAAAACGGGAAGACGAATTGGGGCGCGTTAAAAACTTCCGGTATGGGCCACGTCATATCGACCTGGATATCCTGTTTTATGACGATCTCGTTCTGGATGAAGAAAATTTACAGATCCCGCATCCGCGTTTGCATGAGCGCGCTTTTGTGCTCGTGCCGCTGGCGGATTTAGCGCCTGAGTTGGTGCATCCTGTTTTAAGGCAGGATATTAGGACTCTGCTAAGTGCCTTGAATACCGATGAAATTAATCCTTTTTCGGTATAATCAATTTACACGAATCAAGTAGCTATCATAAGGAGACCCTCATGTCTGACCTAAAACCCCTGAACTGGAAAGCTGAACCTGGTATTGGATACACCGTGACACGCCGCGAAGATGGCGGGATGAATTATGTTTTCTCCGATCTGACGCCCCCGACGGTGGCACACTGGAAAAAGTTTGCCGAAGAGCATCTCTTTGAAGCTGACCGCCTGACCCGTAACTTGTATGATCTGCGCGATGTGCAGGATTTTCCCGAAGAAGCGATGCGCAGTGCCATCCGCCTGAATAGCGACCCATCGGCGCGCAAGATACGCCTGGCTGTGGTTGTTGCAAGCGAGGCCGTTGCCGATGGCATCCGCAAGGTTGCTGCTCTTGCCGATACGAACTTCGCTGCCGCTATCCATATTTACACCAGTGTCGAGGAAGCCGAAGCCTGGTTGGTGCAGCCGCTCGATCAATTTGCTTAATTAGCTAGAGGGTGCGTCGCATCAGTTTTGACGGGATTGTTTGTCGTTGGGCATTTTGCTCGTAAACGGGAAGCAACCTAAAAGGCTGGTGCGACGCACTATTATTTCATGCTCCCTCTCAAAATCAATAATCAAACCCTCTCGTGGGGCGAACGCACCTATGTGATGGGTATTCTCAACGCCACGCCCGATAGTTTTTCGGGCGATGGGCTTTTGCCTTCCCCCGTTATCGAAGAAAATGGGGGAGGCGAGGAGGGGGCTGCGCTTGCTCAAGCACAGAAATTTGTCGAATTCGGGGCGGATATTCTCGACGTGGGTGGTGAATCAACCCGCCCCGGCTCTGCGCCTGTGGATGCGGAGGAAGAGCTGCAGCGCGTGATCCCGATCATTCGTGCCATCTCGGAAGCGTTGCCGCAAACGCTTATTTCTGTGGATACATATAAGGCTTCGGTGGCAAAGGCTGCGCTCGACGCGGGCGCGCACATCGTCAACGATGTTTGGGGGCTGCGCGCGGACCCGGAACTTGCTTCCGTTGTAGCCGCTGCGGGGTGTCCCGTAATTTTGATGCACAACCGCTCCAATCCCGCCAGCGTTGAAGTCCGTGAACAGTTGGGGAATGCCTATATCGGTGCAGAATACGGGGATTTGCTCGAAGAGGTCAAAGCCGAATTGCTCGAATCGGTCAAGATCGCCGAGCAAGCCGGGGTTAAGCGTGAGGCGATTATCCTTGATCCGGGAATTGGTTTTGGGAAAACGGTCGCACAAAATTTGGAATTGAATAATCGGCTCGATGAAATCCGCGCATTGGGTTACCCTGTTTTGTTGGGCCCCTCGCGGAAATCCTTCATTGGTTACACCCTTGACCTGCCTGCCGACCAGCGTGTGGAGGGGACAGCGGCTTCGGTCGCGGTCGGGATCGTGCGCGGCGCGGATATCATCCGTGTGCATGACGTCAAAGAAATGACGCGCATCGCGCGCATGACGGATGCTTTGGTGCGCTAATGGACGAAACCTATAACCGTAATTTATTCAAAAATGCAGAGATCGCGCTCAAAGACGGCGACAAGAATATGGCGCGCCGTTATTTGGAGCGTCTCTTTTTGTCTTCACGCGATTACGATCAATTGGCGGACGGCTGGTTTTACATGAGTGAGATCAGCGATGACCCTGCCGAAAAACGCAAGGCGCTGGAACAGGCGCTCTCCTACCGTATGACACATGCGCGTGCGCGCCGTGCACTGGCTGTCCTGGATGGCAGACTCAAAGAAGCTGATGTGATCAACCCGGATGCGATCCCTGCGCCGTTGACGGACGATGCCCAAGCCAATGCCGACCGTTTCATGTGCCCGAATTGTGGCGCGCGGATGAGCTTTGCCCCTGATGGGCAGACTTTGGTCTGCGATTTCTGCGCCAGCAGCGGGGATGCCATCGCTGAAGAAGGTGAATTGAGCGAAGAGCAGGATTTCTTTGGGGCAATGGCGACCCTGCGTGGGCACAGCAAACCTGTCGCGCGCCAGATTTTCCACTGCGAAGGTTGTGGCGCAGAATTTATTTTGCCGCCCGATCAGATTTCGGCGAGTTGTGCTTACTGTACATCTCCGCATGTGATCAGTCTTGAAGATACGCGTGAATTGCTTGACCCCGATGCGATTATTCCGCAGGCATTGAAGCAGAAAGAGGCCGTTCAAGTTCTCGTTGAGTGGGTCAAGGAAAATAACTTCGTGCCGCAAGGCAGGGTGCAGCCTCCGCGCGGATTTTATTTGCCGGTTTGGACTTTTGACTTTGCTGGCTTTATTTCCTATAGCGGGCAGCATTATCAAGATGAAGATAATCCCTTTCAATCGCGTACGAAAAAACGTGTCCTGGTCACAGAACACGGCGAATATCCCGTTTATATTGATGATCTTGTGCTGCCCGCCAACCATGAGCACCGCCAAATGGTCTTGAAGTTGATTGAGACCTATAATTTCAGGGAGTCAAAGCCTTATGATGCGCGTTATCTCGCTAACTGGGCCGCTGAAGCCTACGAGGTCGCGCTCGCTGACGCTTCGCTCGAAGCACGCAGCCGCGCTTATAAGTTTTACAAGAAAAAACTCCAACGCGATATGCGCGAGTTGATGAACTTGACCACATCCTCTGCGAATATGGCAATTGATTCCTACAAACTGCTTATGTTACCGGTTTGGATCACCACCTATCCCTACGGAGGGGAGGCGTATCACGTACTCATCAATGGGCAGAACGGTGTTGTGCATGGTCAGTTACCAAAGAATATTAAGAAAACGAATAAAAAGAACGGGGGAGTTTTGGGTTGGTTGGATGAGATTTTTTAGTCATCCTTTCTAGCCTACCCCTTCGGGCGGAGATGTCCGATAGGACAGAGACGGGCATTGAGCGGAAAATTATTTTCTTCGTCCTCCGTCGTTAAACCGAATATAATCATCCCATGTCTTCCACCCTCAACATCCTCCGCAATCGACGGCGACGCCGTAACGAACCAACAGCCCGTCTGCAAGCACAGGGGCGCACGGCAGGATTCGGGTGCGCTTTCCTTCTGAGCCTTTCTCTGCTATTTTTGATTTTCTCCTTTGTTCTTTCCTATCGTAGCATCACCAACGATCTCCCTGAACCTGCTGAAATTGAAACCCTGCTCAACCCCCGCAATGGGAGTTTGCTCCAGCCCACGCGTGTTTACGCACGCGATGGCGAGACCCTCATTCAAGTCTTCGCGCCCGAAAATGCGCCGCGCCGCTACATTCCGCTCAGTATCGAGAACCCACAGCATCTCCCGACAAATCTCTGGCGGGCAACGCTTGCCCTGCGCGATCCTGATTTTTGGAATCATGCGGGCTACACGCTCGCCGATTTGAGCAACCCCGAAATTCACCCAACGCTCACACAACAACTCGTTTTTGATCTCCTGCTTTGGGATGAGCCGCCCACGCTTCGCCGCGCTATCCGTGAGCGCCTGTTGGCAGCCCAACTGACTGAATTATATGGTCGTCAGCAAATTCTCGAGTGGTATCTCAACAGCGCCAATTTTGGTCATAATGCCTATGGCGCCGAATCTGCCGCGCAGCTTTATTTTGGCAAATCCGTTACCGAGCTGACGACATCTGAATCTGCGACGCTTGCGGCTGCCAGTCAAAGCCCTGCCTTCAACCCCATCGACGCGCCCACCGTTTCCTATCAACGCCGCCAGGAGACGCTCTACATCATGCAGAAACTGGATTTACTGGATGCAGACCAAGCGGATGCAGCGCGTCGCTCGCCTTTCAATTTGCCCTCATTTATCGAGCCGGATAACCCCGCCCCGGCCTTTACCCGTTTAATCCTCGCTCAACTGGAATCCATCTATCCCCGCGAGCGCATCGAGCGTGGCGGGTTGACGATCATCTCAACCCTCGATCTTGATCTGCAAGCGGACGCCTCCTGTGCGCTCGCTGCGCAGATTGCGCGCCTGAACAAACGTACCGTCAACGAGTGCGATGCCGCTCGTCTGTTATCAATTCTTCCAACGATGGATGCACTCGAAAACCCGCAAGCCAGCGCGCTCGTGCTTGATCCGCAAACGGGCGAAATCCTGGCGGCGGTTGGTGAGACCAACCTGAACGCGGCATCCGCTAATTTGATGCCACACAGGGCCGGGTCGAGTGTGACGCCGTTCATCTATCTAACGGGATTCACGCGCGGGCTGAGTCCAGCATCGCTTTTATGGGATATCCCCTCCGAGACAGGCATCCAAAACTACGATGGTGATTTTCATGGCCCGCTACGTCTGCGCACGGCGCTGACGAACGATTATCGCGTGCCCGTACAGGGTGTGCTGGCGCAGATGGGCAGCGAAAATGTGACGCGTATTTCGCGCTCTTTTGGTTTGAATTTTGATGTGCTCGCTTTTGAAGACGCGCTCGTTTCGCAATTGGATTTGGCGGCGGCATACGGTGTTTTTGCTGCCGAAGGCGTGCTGAACGGGCAGCTTATCGATGAGCGTTTACAGCCCGTCAGTGTGCGCGAAGTGCGTGGCGCAGATGGCGAGCTTTGGCTCGATTGGACGACGCCGCAGTCGCAAGCGGTGGTGACGCCGCAGTTGGCCTACTTGATGACGGATGTACTCAGCGACGAGACCGCGCGCTGGGCGAGCCTTGGCACGCCGAATGCACTGGAGATCGGGCGACCCGTTGCCGCAAAGATCGGGCGTGTGCTGGACGGTCGCGAAGCGTGGACAGTGGGTGCAACCCCGCAGCGTGTGACGCTGGTTTGGATGGGCGCAGATGCGGCCTTTTCGCCGAAAGCGGCGGCCGGGATTTGGCATGCTGTGATGATCCGCTCCAGCGAGGGCGTACCCGCTGATGGCTGGGATGCGCCCGTCGGGATTACCGAAGTGGGCGTCTGCGATCCATCCGGTTTGCTGCCGACTGCCGATTGCCCGAATATCGTGCGTGAAGTTTTCCTGAACGGGTCGGAGCCGAGCCAATACGATAATTTGTATCGCACCTTTGAGATCAACCGTGAGACGGGTTATTTGGCAACAGTCTTCACACCGTTGGAATTGATCGAAGAACAGAAGTTTATGATCGTGCCTGCCGAAGCACGTGTCTGGGCGGATGGGGCCGGTTTGCCGATGCCGCCGACCGCTTATGATGCGATCCAATTACCTGCGCGCCTGCCGAATGCAACCATCACAAAACCGGAGATATTTGCGGATGTGCAGGGTGAGTTTGCCATCATCGGTACGGCCGAAGGGGAAGATTTTAAATATTATCGTGTCTTGGTTGGGCAAGGGCTTAATCCCCAACGCTGGACGCAGATCGGAGATGATGTTTATAGTCCGGTACAGGATGGTGTACTTGTTTCCTGGGATGCCAGTGAATTGAGCGGTCTCTACGCTGTGCAGTTGATGGTCGTTCATCAGGATGATCGCATTGAGATGGCGACCACACAAATCAGTATCGACAACGAAGCGCCTACAGTGCGCGTGCTTTTCCCACAGGAAGGCGAAGAGATTGATTATGTGAAGAATCGCCAGATCGATTTGCAGGTGCAGGCAAACGACAATCTCGGCGTGGAGCGTGTCGAATACTATATTGACTTCAAACAGATCGGTGTGGCGACCGAAGCACCCTTCGTGTGGACCTGGGCTACATCAGCCGGAAAGCACAGCTTGAAGGTGATCGTCTACGACCGCGCGGGGAACTCGGTGGAAGAGACTCTAATTTTTACTGTGAAGCGGTAGTTTTTAGCGAAGATTGCCCCTCACCCAGCCATCTCCCCAAAGGGGAGAGGGAGCAGAGTCCCTTCTCCCTTGAGGGAGAAGGGTAGGATGAGGGTGAAAAGAAGGAATCTGAAATGGAACGAAAGCTCAAAGTTGCTGCCATTCAAATGGATGCCAGCCCCGCACCTAAAAAAGAGCGTTTAGAACGTGCTGACAAACTCGTCGCAGGTGCGGCGAACGACGGCGCACAGTTTGTGCTACTGCCCGAACTCTTCAACATAGGCTACGGCTACATCGACGAGAACTACGCCAACGCCGAAGCCATTGATGGGCTGACCGCCACCTGGCTGCGGGAGACGGCTGCCAAATATGGCATCCACCTTGGCGGCGCAATTTTGCTCTGGGATGATGGCGACATCTACGACGCCCTACTGCTTTTCGCCCCCGACGGGCGCATGTGGCGCTACGACAAGCAGTATCCCTGGGGCTGGGAGCGTGCCTATTTCCGTGGCAGAAAAGAGCCTGTTGTTGCGCACACCGATCTGGGGGACATCGGCATGTTGATCTGCTGGGACGTCGCGCATCCAAAACTCTGGAAACAGTACGCGGGCAAGGTCGATTTTATGGCGGTCAGCAGTTGCCCGCCGGATGTCACCAATCCCAGCTATATGCTGCCCCAAGGCGGTAAGCTGACTCTCGACGATTTTGGGCCTCTTGGCAAGCTGCTCAAGGATACGGGGCGCTTGCTTTTTGGCGATATGGTCAATCAACAAACTGGCTGGCTGGGTGTCCCCACTGTGCAGACCGGCGGTAGCGGGCATATTCGTACGACCGTTCCGCGCGCATTTCTGTCGTTTTTCTCTTATGCAGTTGCTGTGCCTACACTGATTAAATATCTGCCCCAAGCCAGCCAAATGGAAATGGAATGCGATTTTGTGCAGGGCAACAAAATTATTGATAGGGATGGGAGCGTCAAAAGCGAGTCGATACAAAGCGATGGGGACAGCTATACGCTCGCGGAGATCGACCTGCTACCGTCAAAAGGACAGCCGCGCGGCGACCAGCCTGGTTCCCTTTTACCGTGGCTGACGTATTTATCGTCGGATTTTATGCTGCCGATCTTGATGCGTCCCCTGTATCGGCGCGCGGTGAAGAAAAGTAAATTACGTTTGTAGATAAAAGAAGCGCCTCCTCGAATTCAGGAAGGCGCTTTTGGGTTATTTTCGGCTATTATGCTCAAATTTCATCAGTATTTTTAGAACATAGGCTAATGCTTTTAGTGGGTAAGAGGTTGCTACTATTTGTAGAGCAACCCCTCCTGCCATCATAAGAAAGGCAATGATCCAAATAATTATCGTCATGTCCTGATAAGAATTCACAAAGTAAGCTCGTACGTTATTAGCAAATTGGGGGAGAGTTAGAAAACCCAGAATGATGGAGATTGGGATTACGGCTTTGGCAAGTTTATTAAGCCACTGATAAATATTTAGCACTTCTTGTGGGTCATAAAAAACGGGGCCGTCATCCTCTTCTAAATCAAAATCATATTCATATTTTTCACTGTTTTTGGAAAACCAATCACTAGCTTTCTCAAAAAGATTTTGTTCTTCGATATCTTCTAACTCAAGCACATCATCGTTTTGTGAAGGAAGTTCATGTAGGCGCTCCAGGAGGATTTTCTCCAGAACTTCAAATGCTAAATCAGACCATTCAGAACGATTATTGGTTTTCCATATTTCAAGAAGGGTTTCTGTTTCTTCTTGGTTGAAGTTCTTATAAATTTGTGAGCGCAAATCCTGTGCCATTTTTTTACTCCGTTTCCCCATCAGCCAGCAAAGAATAATTCAGGTCAATTTCGATCAGCATGTAGAGCGCAAGAGAAATCCCCTTGAGAACAACAGCATAAATAATGCCTTTTAGGATAGTGTTAAACATGTCTACGATGAGGCTAAGAGAAAAAATTGGCTTTTCTTTTAGAAGCGCCGCAGCATCATATAGCCCACGAAAGTTCATGGATTGCACTTGAAACTCGAGGAAGTTCTTTGTTTGCACATACTCTCCAAGTGCTACCAAAATACTAAATACTACCGCGATCCAAGCAATGTTTTTAGCGATTAATGCAATCGTGTCCAAACGTTTATGTTTCTTTTTGTAAAAGCTATCATCAGAATTATTTCTTTGTCTTCGTTTTTGCATTTATTTCCTCCTGCACAATATTTTTCCAATTATACCCTTAAGAAAGAAAACGGCAGCCCCCACTGCCGTCTTTTTTCATCTTTTGTCTTTCCTCGCCCTACAAAATCCCCAACTCTCTGGCACGAATAGCGGCCTGTGTGCGGTCGCGCGCGCCGATCTTTTGCAAGATGCTGGTGACGTAATTCTTGACCGTCCCCTCGGCGAGATAGAGCTGATCAGCGATCTCTTTGTTGGTGTGCCCTTGTGCCACAACTTTGAGTATCTCGATCTCACGCTCTGAAAGCGGATCGGGCAGGGTTTCGGAGATTTCTTTGGGCGCAGGTTTTAGCCGTGCAAATTCCGAGACGACTTTGCGTGCCACGGAGGGGGCGATCAATGTGCCGCCGTTGGCGACGGTGCGAATGGCCTCTGCCAATTCTTTCCCCGAAACATCTTTCAGTAAGTAGCCCGATGCGCCTGCGCGCAACCCCTCGAAGATATATTCGTCGTCATCGAAAGTGGTCAGGATGAGGATGTTCGCTTCGGGCCAATCCGCTTTGATGCGGCGGGTCGCTTCGACGCCGTTCAGGTTGGGCATGCGCACGTCCATCAGAACAATGTCGGGGCCGAGGTCTCGGTAGGCGGTAACTGCCTGTAAGCCGTCTTCGGCTTCGCCAGCGACATCGAGGTCGGTTTCTAGTTCGATCAGGGTGCGCAGGCCGTCGCGCATCAGACGTTGATCGTCCACAAGCAGGACGCGGATCAGGTTAGGCATCATCATGGGGTCCTCCGTAGTGAGTAAAAGTCAGTTTTTTATCTTAGTGTCTATCCTAAAATTCCTTTGTAGTAACGGCTTTAGCCGTTCAAAGCGACTAAAGTCGCCACTACGAGGTGTTTTTAGGATGGATTGTTAGTCAAACATTCAGCCCCCCCTGCCCCTCGCTTCGCTGGGGCATCCCCCCATTTTGCAAGCAAAATAGGGGGATAAGAAAAGGAAAGTATTTAAAAAATTACCATCTTCTCCCCTAAATTCCGTGCTTTTGGAATTTGGGGGAGGCGAAGCAGTTTCTTCACCAGATGTCCGGAGGACAGAGATGGCAGATCAGTAAGGTTAAAAAAACTTTGTACTCTCTGTGTCTCTGTGGTGATGGTTTTGACGGTAAATTATTCAGGCAGCGGTAAACAGATACAGACCTGCGCACCACCTTCGGGATTGGCTTCGAGCTGCATCCTGCCGCCGAGCTGGGCAGCACGTTCCTGGATGCCTCGCAAGCCGAAGCCGAGTTTGTCGGCGTTGCCGGGCAGTCCGACGCCGTTATCGCGCAGGGTCAGGTTGATCTCGTCGTCTATGATGCCCAGCGTCATCCGCGCTTGGGTCGCTTGCGCATGACGCTGAACATTGGTGAGGGCTTCCTGTGCGGCGCGATAGATAGCGACGCGATATTGGTTGGGGAAGTCCGGGAGTTTGTGGGCGAATGCCATTTCGACTTTGATGTCTGTCGCGCTTTGGAAGTTTTGCCCAAGGGCTTTGAGCGCGCTTTTCAGCGAGAGATCGCTCTGAAGGGGTTCGCGTAAGGTGGCGACGGCGCTGCGCAACTCGCTCAAACCAGCGCGCATCTGCTCTTTAACGGTAGCAACCATCTCCTCCGCGCGATCCGGATTCTCTTTGACGAGGCGTTCTGCGCCCTCGAGTTGGACAATCGCAACGGTCAGGCGATGTCCGAGTGTATCGTGCATCTCACGCGCAAGGCGATTGCGCTCTTCTGCGACGGCAAGCTCTTCTGCCTGAGCGGCGTAGACTTGCAATTTTTCATGGGCCTCGCGCAGTTCCTGTAACAGGGCTTGGCTTTCGTTGCGAGCTACTTCGGCGCGCGTTGTAGCGGAGGCGAAAACGCCAAAGAAGAGATAGCCCCCGGTATAGATCGGGGCGCTGTAGATGGCTGCTCGACCGCCTTCGAGTAGAAAAAGGGCACCCGTAGTGATGATGGTAAAAAGCAATATCCAGAGATAGCCGCTGTGGCCGTGTAGCAGGGTGGTCGCTTCTGCGCTGAGCACAAAGAAAAGAATAATGACATATTGGTGATGTGGGGGCAGTGCGAGCAGGCTGACGACGAGCACAGTCTGGATGCCGAGATAAATGCTGGAGGGCAGGGGGCTGCTGGCGAGCGCAAATTGGCGCACCGCAACAAAAAAGATAATCATGAAATAGAGACCGAGCGCGGTCCAGCGGTACTCATGTGTGGTGCTGAAATAATCGTAAAGGCTGGGGATGGCGACCGCGAGGGTGGTGACGACGCCGCTTAGGTTAGTGAAGGTGAGCTGTTTCAGGAAGGGATAGCGCTCGATGAATTCTTTCATGAGAAGATGATACCTTAAATTGAAGGTGACTGTCACTTTTGAGAGTGACAGTCACCTCTTGTGTTTAGCGTTCGCGGATGGCGATGTTGCCAATACCCTGATCGACATGGATCTCGATCTGATTTTCAGCGTCTTCGTAGCCATTTGCTGTGTAGACGTTATCGTTCTGGCTGTAGCCGGATGGGATGCTGAACCCAGCGATACCGCGGTCGACATAGATTTTGGCAGCAATACCATCGGGAATGTAGATGACGATCTCGCCGACACCGCCATCGACATTGAGTTTGATCTGCCCTTCATCAGGTAGCCTAATGGTGGTTTGCCCCACGCCCCCGTCAACCTTGACATCGTACTCGCCGCCAGGCAGTTTGACGGTCGTTTGCCCAACACCGATATTCAGATCAATTGCGCTGACTTGCAGTTCGCTCAGATCAAGATCAGATTCGCCCACACCGAGTGATATGCTCAGGTCGAGCGGGATTTCCTGGCTGAGTGCCAAATTCCATGATAGACGGGTATTCTTTTCATTGAAGTTGAACGAACCGCCCGGTTCCCATTCGCTGTGCAGGTAGTAGTTGATCTTATCACCAGTCATCTCGTAGCTTTCGAGAATGGTCTCTCGCTCTACCGAGTAGATTGTGCCTACGATGAGATTCTTGCTGTCGTTGAGAGCTTCGACCTTCAACTGGCCGACGGATGAATCGATGCGGACTTCGGCAGATTCAGCCCCGTCGAGGGGCTGTTCAATATCTTTTCCGATGACAACTTCGCCTGCCGCAGGGGAAACAAGTCCGGTCATGCCTTCAGCGCCGCCAGAGAGCCATACTCCGCCCACGAGCAGGGCAAGGGAAAGTGCTACACCAAACATCGCGAGTAAGATGTTTTTGCGCCCGAGGAAGATCTCAAGACCAATAGCGATGATGACAACAGGCCACAAGCGCCACAGGGTCATCCACGCGTCCCAACCAAGAAAGCCGAGATTGCTTGCCATGAAAATCGCGCCGATGCTGATCGTCATTGTGGGGCCGACAATGCTGCGGTTTTGCACCATATCATTGATGCCGAGCAGGATCAGCAGCAGGGGCCAGAATTTGAAGATATTGTTCCAGAGATCGTTGCCAAGTAAGCCCAGATTTTGGAAGAGGAAGGCTAAGCCTACCAGGATCAGAATTGCGGGCCAAAGAATATTGGTTCGATGGTTGTGATTATTACTCATTAGAAACTCCTTCTTGCGAACGGCGGACGAGGATAACGCCGCCAGCGATGATCAAAAGTACGGGCCAAAGAATATCGAAATCGAGCCAGCGTAGCCAGTAGATATTCAGATTTTCGATAAAGAGCAGCGAGCCAAGGGCGATCAATGCGCCGCCAATGATGACACCAGATTTGGGGTGCGGTTGGCGCACGGCTGCGGAGAACTCTTGTCCCATGTTCTGGGCGCGTTCGCCGAAGTTTTCGGTGGTGTCCTGAATGCTTTCTTTCCAGGTCAGGTCTTTGTTGACGGATGATTCGTCTGGGGTGACGATCCACAGGGCCAGGTAGGCGAGCACGCCGATGCCGCTGCCAAAGAACAAGATGACGAAGAAGAGACGCACGAGGGTCGTGTCGATGCCGAGGTAATTGCTCAACCCACCACAGACGCCGCCGAGCATGCGGTCGCTTTCGCTTCGATAAAGTACGGTATTCATTGCATTCTCCTTGCCCTCACCCCTGCTTTGCTCCCCCTCTCCCACCTTGCGGGAGAGGGAAATTCGAGTGGAACGCGAATGGGTGAGGGTGTTTTTGTTAGTTCTTGAAATTTTTGTAGATGACGTAGCCGCCAGCGCCGATCAGCGCGAGGGGCCACAAGATATTGAAGATACCATCGAGCATGGGCATGGTCAGCACGCCGATCAGGGTCAGGATGCCGCCGGGAATAAAGCCCCATTTCAGGCGATTTTCGTAACCGGGTAAGACTGCCAGTAGAATGAAAGTTAATCCCAGTCCAATGAGGAAGAGCCCATCGGTTTGCCAGCTTGGGAATATTCCCCCGAGCACCGAGACCATTGCAATGGAGCTGAGTACGCCTGCGGGGATAACGGCCCACCAGAAATTGCGATTGGTGATGAAGATCAGCCAGAAGCTGAGCCCGATCCCGCCGAGGACGATGCCGCCGCCAAGCGCATTGCTCAGACGAGGGGCGACCATGTCGAGTGCAATATTGAGTGTGATGGCAAGCAGGGTTGAGCCAGGAATGAGTGCCCACCAGTTGTTGCGATTGTTGGCGTAGACGTACAGGGATGTAATGCCCGCACCGCCGAGAATTGCGATCCAGAGGAGGTTGAGACCGCCGTGGAAGATACCGAGGTTTTCGAGCAGGAATAAGCCGCCTGCTGCAATCAGTACGATCCCAAAGACGATGCGCATATCAAAACGTTGTTTCATGTGATTTCCTTTCTGTCTGCCTTGCTCCCTTCCTAGCCTTCCCCCGAAGGGGGAAGGGACTTGGCTCTCCCCCCTGTGGGGGGAGATGCCCGATAGGGCAGAGGGGGGCAGGGCGAGTAAAATCCTTATCGAATACTCAGTGAGCCTGCGCCGAAGTCAGCGTTGATATCGACTTTGTTGGCAGCCGTTTCGTAGTCGTCTGATTTGTAGTAGTCGCCGACACGCGGAAAGCGGGTGCGGTCGATGTCGATCGAGGAGAGGCCACTGTCCACATGGATGCGGGCGGCAACTCCTTCGGGGACGGTAAAGGCTACGGAGGCAGCGCCCCCGTCTAGGTCCACGTGCGTTTGCCCGGCGTTGGCGGGCAGGGTGATTTCGGTGTTGCTGGCGCCAGTCTCGACTTTTAGGTCGGTGACGCGGACATCCGTCAGATCAACTTGTGCATCGGATGCGCCCATCTCCAAGACGATTTGCCAGGCGATGTCTTTGTTGATACCGAAGTTCCAGTTGCGTGCGCCCCATGACCAAGGCATGATGACGTGGACGAAATCGTCGCTGCGCGGTTGGAGTTTGACTTTGGTAAAGTCACCATCGCGGGTAACTTTTTCTTCAACGCTGCCGACAAAGCTGCCGCTGAGCAGCTCGTTTGTGCTGGCAGCGCTATTGATGTGGAATTGCCCTGCGCCGAAAGCAACGGTTAGTTTTGCTTTGGTTGCGCCTTCGAGCGGCAGAGAGAGTTCTTCGGTTTCGAGGGCTTCAGGCCCTTTGGTGGCTGCCCAGAGAGTCCAGACGCCCATGGCGATGATGAAGCTGGGCCAAACCAGTTTCCAGACGTTGATGCTGAGGATGCCAAGATTGCTGAGCAGTAAGAGTGCGCCTGCGAGAATAAAGATGGTGCCCCAGAATGCGGATTTTGTTTTCATGTTGTGCTCCTTAGTCATCCAAAGTTTCGATGGTGGATTCTTCGTTCTCATCGCTTACATCGACGGTGACATTTATCTTCGGGGCTTTGACTGCTTGGCGCTCATCACGATTGCCGAAAAGCGCTTTAGACATTGACCACAACCCTGCGATGACAAGGATGATGGGCCAATATTGGATGATTTCCTTGGGTGCGCCGAGGAAGGAACCGAAGACAGCAAAGAAGATCATGCTCAGGAAGACAAGGATAAAACCGGCTTTGGTTGTTTCTTTTTGGCGGGTTTGCAGACTGAAGAAGAGCAAACCCAAGCCGACGAAACCGGGGATGAGCGTCCAGGCGTATGCCCAGGTATCCCAGCGACCGGTGACGTTCTGGTAGTAGAGTAACCCGCCGATGCCGCCGACGATGAAGGCCGGGATGGAGAGGCCGGGGGTATTGGTCAGGACGCTGGCCAGTAGAAAGATGACGCCAACGCCGATCACGGATAGGGCCCATTGTCCGTGCGCCCAGGCTTCGAGTGTGGGAACGAATTGGACAGCCAGGAACCATGCGCCGAGCAGGATCAAGATCAAACCACCAGTGATATTTCCTTTTTTCATCAGATTTACTCCTTTAGATGATGTTTCGCTTTCAAGTGACCATACTATAGTAGGCGTAGGGTCATGTTTAACAGTGCTGGAGGTCATGTGCGGGGTCATGTTGGTCATGTGACCGCCCTCATCTTAGCCTTCCCCATACAGGAGCATAGATTAAAAACACAGGTCACGCTTCAAGCGTGACCTGTGGGGTGAGTTTATGATGGAAATGCTTTTGAGTGGATTTTTATTCTCTCCTACCCTAACCTTTTCCTTTTTGAAAAAAGGGGAAGCATCTCTAATTACTTTTGCGTTTTTTGAAAACTGAACGTTTAGCCCCCCTGCCGCTCGCTTCGCTGCGGCGTCCCCCATTTTGCAAGCAAAATAGGGGGATAACATAAACTCATCGTCTGGTCTCCCCTAAATGACGACAGTTTTATCGTCGCATTTGGGGGAGATGTCCGTAGGACAGAGGGGGCTCTTTACTCCACAACCGCCCCAGCGCCCCCACGTCTTCGATCCCCAACCGCAACCCACTCGCCATCAATCAGCGCCACAACGTGCGTGCCGCCGAAGTACATGTTTAGCCCATCCCAGCGATTCACTTGATAGCCCAAATTCTCCAGCGCAGTTGCCCGTTCTTCTGGGATGCCGCCTTCGAGTTGGAGCATGCCTGCCCCAAAGTGGATACGGGGGCGATGCACGGCTTCTTCGAGCGGCAGCCCAAAGTCGATCACGTTGACGACGGCTTGCAAGATCGCCGAGCGCAGGCGGCTGGAGCCACCGCTGCCGAGCACCATCTGCGGGGCACCGTCTTTCAGCAAAACGGTCGGGGACATCATCGTGGTCAGGCGTGTGCCGGGGGGCGTTTTATGAAAGCCCTGCGGGTGCAAATCCGCTTCGCCGAGCATGTTGTTCATGTGGATGCCCGTCCCATCGGGGACGTAGCCCGCAAATTCGCCTGCGGTGGTCGTCACGCCGACGAAATTGCCCGCCGCATCGACAACGCTGATGTGGGTGGTGTGGTCGGGGCCTTTGGGGAAAAGCGGTTCGGAGGGCGGCTCCGCCCCAGCCAGAATCTGCCCCAATTTTTCTTGATACGCCCGAAGATGGTCGTCGCCCAAGAACCGCTTGATACGCGCCTGCTCCGAGCTGGGTACCGCATCCCAAACGGGACGGGCGGTATTGGTCAGGCGCATCGCTTCCGCCAACGCTCGGATATGGTCGTTGCCGAGGTGTTCCATTGCCCCTAAATCAACGGATTCGAGCAACTTGAGCGTGAAGGCGATCAGCCCGCCGCCGCTGGAGGGCATGGCAGGGAAGAGCAGTTCAACGTCTCGGTAGGGGATGCGGATCGGGTCGAGGATGTTGACTTTGTAGTTGGCTAAATCGTCGAGGGTGATCAGTCCGCCGTTCGCTCTTTGGTCGGCGGCAATCGCTTGGGCAACGGAACCCTGTGTAAAGGAGAGCGGTCCGTGTTCGGCGATTTGGGTCAGGTCATTGGCGAGGGCGGGGAAGGAATTTTTCTCGCCAGCTTTCCAGTCTGTCCCATCCCGTTTTTTGAAGTTTTTTTTGACTGCTTTGCTGTCGTTGAAGATGGGCTGGAGGAAGTCGAGGACGTATTCTTGCGAGGGGGAGAGTTCGACGCCGCTTTTTGCCATGCGGATGGCGGGGGCGACGAGGGCACTGAGGGGCAGGCTGCCGTGTTCGGCGGCGAGGGCTGCCAAGCCTGGAACGATGCCGGGGACGGCGCTGCTGGCACGTCCGATGTAGAGCAGGTCTTGGGCGGGTCCGTAGTCGGAGGTGACGGGGTGGAAGTCCATGTTGGCGTGGGGCGGGGTGGAGGGCATGTCGACAAAGAAGTCGTAGACTTGGGCTTTGTTGGTGCGGATGTCGCCGATGAGGGCGATGCCGCCCCCGCCGATGCTGGTCATGGTCGCTTCGGCGACGAAGGAGGCAAAGACGGCTGCGATGGCTGCGTCGATGGCGTTGCCGCCCTGCGCAAGGATCTCTTCTCCTGCTGCGATGGTCTGTTTGTCTCCGCCTGCGATGATGCCTTTCATAAAAACTCTCCTGAAATTTTGATTAGGATAGTATACCGCTATAGAAATAGCATAAACCACGAAGGAGCACGAAGGGAAAAGAAAAAGCGACTTGTGAGAGTCGCTTTTATTTGAGCAAATTAGTTGTTGTTTCTTTCTATGTTGTCAATCGTTCTTTTCAATAAGGTTATCTTTTCAAGTGCGTCAGTTAAGTCTTGCGGATTTACTTCTCTAGGTTTATGAACAGTTAAGTTTCTAGTATATCTAAGAGAATCGAGTTGTTTAGTAATGTCTGTTGGAAGTAATTTCTTCCGATATAGAATATTTGTTGCTTCATGAAAAGAATAAACTTTTTTGGAATAGCGACGAGCCATACTTAATATGATACTTTCGAGATCCACCCATTCTTGGAGGAATTTTCCAAGATTTCCTGGTTCTACTTCTGTACCTAATTCAACACTTATTTGTGAGCAAACATTATGTACTATGTCGTCATCGGGATATAGTACAGTTTTAGGAATAGATGCGAATCCATTGCTCCAAAACTCTTGCCCTTTTTGTAATTCAAATTTAGCAATTAATCTGTTGTTGAAGTCTAATTCATCTTTAGATTCATATTGAGTGGTGATTTCGTCTGTTCCTGCAAGGTATCCTTCTTGATAATAAGGACGTAAAGCGTCAGGTGGACAAATACTTAGAAGACGAACATTTACCAGATCATGTTCTGAATTGACAGAAATACGGTTTGTTAGGTACGGCATGCCTAAAACAAATACGAAAGGGTTGTTGTTAGTTGCTGAGAGAAAAGCAAACGAACACGCTACTCGGAGGGAGTGTGTTATATCAAGTAGAGGGGTTGGACAGACTTCGTAGTGTTGGAGTATGCTCCATTGGATATATTTTCTCCGCTTTACATCTATATAGCCTTGAATTTTTTCGGTTTCTAATGCGTCGCATAAACGGCGTGATGCACTCTTTAGGATGCTGAATCTTATATCTAATTCTTTTTGGGGAACTCTTTCGCCACGATAAATTGATGGATATGTGTAGATGCCCCAGCTTTGTTTTTGTAATCAAAACCCTGCCCCCTGAAAAACAAAAGATAATCTTTGTTTACATACGAAAGACGAGCCACATAATCCATTAATTGGCGAAAGGATGTTACAGGAATAGCATTGTCCTTCGTTTGTGATTGTCGCTCTAAGATAGTTGATAATTCAGGAGTAAGAGATCCTGTTATGGTGCGCATATGAGTTCCCGCCGAGGTAATGAATATAATGTTTTCTGAAATCTTGTATTGAATATTGTAATCTATAAAGCCTGCACGGGGATTAATCCCCGTGCTAAAAGCCAAAGCCGACTGAAGTCGGCTGCGCAGTGAGTCCGCTTTAGCGGGCTTGCGCTTGGTAGCGTGGACGTTTATCTTGTGCCCTATGGGTACGTTCATGCGGTGCAGGAAGAGCTTGGTGCGATTTGCGAGGTTTTAAACATAGAGAGCCGAAGTGAGTATCTCCTTCTAAGTGATGCTCATTTTTTTATAAATATCCAATCCCTAATAAAATTGGTAGTGGCTCTAAGTACAATCTTCAAATTATGGCTGCATCATGTACTTAAGATCATTGCCTAAATTTTTCCTTTATTGTTTTTTAAAGAAACCCGTAATCGCCGCCCAAATTGGACAACGATCATAAATCCCCAGAAAAGCGACCACGGCACCGATGGCCATCAGCCACCAATGATTTGTATTCACGCCTATAAGGATGATTACCGCCCCGACCCCCAGACGTGCAAAGCGATCAAAAGGCTGCATCGGCACCTTGACTTCACCCTCCGTGAGCAGAGCTTCGAAGATGGCGCGGTAGCTGGCTTCACTTTGTCCACCCGTTTTACGGACAGCCACTTCCCCATCGCGGAATGCGATCATGGTCGGGATGCCCATAATTTTGAAATGCTGGATAATATCCTTCGACTTATCGGCATTGATAAAAGACACATCCACTTTGCCTGCATACTCTTTTGCAAGTTTTTCGAGAATAGGCTTTGTTGTTTTACAAGGCACGCACCACGGTGCCCAAAAATCCACAACGAGGGGCTTATCGGCGTTTTTGACTTTGTTTTGAAATCCTGAAAGACTCATAATATTCCTAACTATTCATGTTATTGTTTTTCACAAGGCCGAAATTATACTGCAAGAAAAACGAATGACTATGATTCACGTCTTCCATGATAAAGAACCTTGAGCAAAGGACGGGGTTTCAACACGAAAGCCTGCCCGCACACAAGGAGTTTACATGGTTTCCAAATCTTTACACACTTGGTTCGTGATCCACTTCATCGCAGATTACCTCTTCGCCATTCCCCTGCTGATCGCCCCAAATTGGTTCCTGGGTCTTTTCGGCTGGCCGAGCTTTGCCCCCTTTAGCGCGCGTCTTGTTGGTGCAGCCTTGATCGGCATCGGCGGCGCATCGTGGACAGAACGAAACGCCAGTGTAGAGACCTTTCGCTCGATGCTCAACTTAAAATTACTTTGGGCAAGTGCAGCCATTATCGGCATGAGCGTCACCATGTTGGGCGGCAGCTATCCGTTGATCGGCTGGGGCATCGTCGCCATCTTCGTCGCCTTTTTCTTTATCTGGCTCTATTACCGTCTGCAATTGGGGAAAGAATAAAATGACCAATCCACTTTCACCCATCTGGCAACAAGCGGCCAAGCTCGCTGAAAAAACACCTCCTGAACGCAACCGCTACGTCGACTTTTTACGTGCAGCATCCATCATCGTGGTAATGTGTGGGCACTGGCTCGTGGTCGCGCCCTATCTCAACGGCGACGAACTCCAACTCTCCGACATTCTCTCCATCGCCAAATGGACGCAATGGCTGACCTGGCTGGTACAGGTCATGCCGATCTTCTTTATTGTCGGCGGTTTCTCGAATGCCACCTCGTGGCGCTCGGCCCAACGACGCGGCGAAGGCTATAGCGTTTGGCTGGCGGCACGTCTGCGCCGCCTGATCGCGCCCGTCCTGCCGGTGTTGGTCGCATGGGGCATCATCGGGACTGTTGCCAACGCCTTCCTCGTCAACAAAACCATTCTAAAAGCCGCCTCGGCATTTGCGCTGCTGCCTGCCTGGTTTCTGGTCGTCTACATTGTCGTCATCATCTTTGTCCCCATCACTTATCGTGCTTGGTCAAAGCTTCAACTAGGCTCCTTCTGGCTGCTCGTTGTCGGCGCTATCCTCATCGATCTAGCTGCCTTTGCGGCTGGCTGGCGTTGGGTCGGCTGGTTCAACTACATTTTCGTTTGGCTGGCAGTCCATCAACTCGGCTTTGCCTGGCAAGCAGACTATTTCACGAAAGCCGGTAAAAGCCTGCTTTGGGCACTTGGCGGCATCCTTGCGCTGAGCGCGCTCGTCAAATTCGGCCCTTATCCCGTCAGCATGGTCTCGGTGCAAGGCGACGAGATCAGCAACACCCTGCCGCCCAATCTGACGATGCTCGCTCTCGGTGTTTTTCAAGGTGGGCTACTGCTCTCGCTGGAAAAACCGCTCCGTCGCTGGCTCGATCATCCCAAAATCTGGACGGGCACTATTCTCATCAACGGGATGATTATGACGCTTTTCCTCTGGCATGTGACCGTCTTGATGCTCGTCTCAGGTGTGGGATTAGCCCTCGGTGGGATCGGTCTGCGGATCGCCCCCGGAACCTCGGCTTGGTGGTTGACAAGACCGATCTGGATTCTGGTCTTGGGCAGCATCCTGCTACTCGTCACCCCGATCTTTGTGCGCTACGAACGAGTGCGGTCCACGGGCGGTGCGGCGCATCCACACGTATGGCAATCTCTGCTGGGGGCAGTCCTTTTCTGCACAGGGTTGGCACTCCTGACGCTCAAAGGCGTCACATCCGATTATTGGTTCGGCATCCGCATTGTGGAACTGACAATGCCTTTTGTTGGGGCGTTTCTAATCGGATTGCTTAAATTTCCCATAAAGGATAAAAAATATCGTATATAATAAGCTTCCTTCTTTACATAATTGAACGGAGCATTCATGCAAGAACAATCTTTCAATGATCTTCTGGGGGAGATCGCCCCGCGTGGGCGCACCATGCTTTTACCAGCTTTGCTGGCTGCCCAAAAAGAATTTGGCTACATTTCAAAGGAATCCGCCACCGAGATCGGGAACGTCCTGCGCGTCCCCCTCGCGGATGTGATGGGCATGGTCGAGTTCTACTCGATGCTCTACACCGAGCCGACCGCCAAGACGATCATCCGCGTGTGTACCAGCCCAAGCTGTTCGGCGCGTGGCGGGTGGGATGTGTATGCACAGTTGCGTGAGCAGCTCAATGTGCTCAGTAACCACAGCGCTGATGGCGACTATTTTGTCGAGCATGTCGAGTGTCTGGGCTTATGTGATCATGCCCCCGCCGCCCTTGTAGACGAGACCCCCATCGGCGATGCGACCCCTGAAAATATTCTGGCGAATGAAGATAATCTCTCGCTCAAAGTTTATGGTAGCGGGTGTGTTATCACTAAGCGTGTCGGCGTGGTTGACCCCACCAGCCTAGAAGACTACCGCGCCAACGACGGCTTTCAAGGCTTTGAACAAGCGCTCTTGCTCGGCGCGGGCAAGCTGATCGACTTCATGGACGGTTCCGGTTTGCTCGGGCGCGGCGGCGCGTCCTTCCCGACCAAGATCAAATGGGAGGGCGCAGCGAATGCGCCTAGCGACGAGAAATATATCGTCTGCAACGCCGACGAATCCGAGCCTGGCACCTTCAAGGATCGTGTCCTGCTGGAGAACGATCCCTTTGCCATCATTGAAGGGCTGCTGCTTGGCGGCATGGCAATCGGCGCATCGCAGGGATTCATCTACATTCGCGGCGAGTATTCGAAGGCACAGAAAGTTGTCGGCGCAGCCATCGACGCGGCGCGTGCCGCAGGCTATCTCGGCGAGAATATCCACGGTTCCGGTTTTGATTTTGATATCGAACTCCGTTCCGGCGCAGGCGCGTACATCTGCGGCGAAGAGACCGCGCTCTTTGAATCCATCGAAGGCAAACGTGGCTTTCCGCGTTTGAAACCACCCTTCCCGACCACGCATGGATTGTTCCAGAAACCGACCGTCATTAACAATGTCGAGACTTTTGCGAATGTCTCGCTGCTCTTCCGCATCGGCACGGAAGCGTACACCCAATACGGCAGCGAAAATTCGACGGGACCCTGGCTCTTCAGCGTGTCGGGCGACATCGAGAAGCCCGGCGTTTACGAAGTCACTCAGCCGACCACGCTGCGGGAATTACTTGCACAAGCTGGCGGCGTCAAAGACGGCGCTGATCTGCAAACTGTCCTGCTCGGTGGGGCGGCGGGCAAGTTCGTGCATCCCGATCAACTGGATGTACGCCTGACGCAGGAAGATTCCCGTGCGGCGGGATTAACGCTCGGCTCCGGCGCAGTGATCGTGCTCAGCGCTGAGACCGATCTGAAGCAAATTCTATCGGATTTGGGACATTTCTTCGCGCATGAAAGCTGCGGGAAATGCTATCCCTGCCAACTGGGATCGCAGCGCCAAGCCGAGATTCTCGACCGTAATTTGTCTGGGTCACTGCTCGACGGAGATTTTGCCCGCCTGCAAGATGTCGGCTGGATCATGACCTACGCATCCCTGTGCGGATTAGGCCAAACCGCCGCATCCGCCGTGTTGAGTGCGATGGAGATTTTCCCCGAGGAATTTAAATAATGACAGTCTCTGAGCGGAGGCGATACTGGTGGCTGAGTAGCTCCGCAGGAGCGTATCGAAGCCCAGTATCGGCGCAGTCGAAGAGCGGCTTTGCAAATACCGTCCTTCGACTACGTCTTTTGCTTCGCAAAACCCTCCGCTCAGGAACTGGAGAATAATTATGACAAATACAATCACCCTAACCATCGACGGGAACCAAGTCCAAGCCTTGCCCGACTCCACCATCCAGCAGGTGCTGGAGAGCATCAATAAACCCGCACCGCTGATCTGCGCCCACGAAGCGACCACGTCCGAGGGGCTGTGTCGGCAGTGTGTGGTCGAAGTGGAGGGCTGGCGTGTGCTCGCTCCCGCCTGTGTGACCAAAGTCAACGACGGGATGGTGATCCACACCACCAGCGAACGGGTCATCCGCTCACGGCGCACCATCCTTGAAATGCTGAACGCCAGTGTCGATCTCTCCGAGTCGCCCGCCATCCAAGCCCAAATGGACGAGTTCGGCGCTGACCGTAAGCGTTTCCCGCAAGCCAAAACTCGTCAGCAGGATGTCAAGGACGATAATCCCTTCTTCGTGCGGGATTACGAAAAATGCCTGATGTGCTGGCGCTGCGTGCAAGCCTGCGGCGATGACATCCAATACACCTACGCCATCTCAGTCGGCGGGCGTGGATTCGAGAGTAAGATCAGCACCTTCTTCGATGCCCCGATGCCCGAAACGACCTGTGTCTTCTGCGGTAACTGTGTCGCTGTCTGCCCGACGAATGCCTTGAAGAGCAAGACTGAGTTCTTTATGGAGCAGGGGATGGATTATGATGCGATTCGGCGGAAGAAGAGGGCTGAGAAGAAGAAAATGGGAGGGAAGAAGTAAATATCCAGTTCCTGAGCGGAGGCGATGCTGGTGGTTGAGTAGTCTTGAGCTTGTCGAAGGACGTATCGAAACCCAGCATCGGCGCAGTCGAAGGACGGCGGCACCAGAAAACCCGCTCTTCGTCTACCGCTTCGATACGTTTCTCGCTATGCTCGAAACTACTCAGCGTCCGCTCAGAGACTGTACAGCTTCTAAAAAGGAAAAATCATGATTAATATTGATAAAACCATCCGCTCCACCTGCCCATACTGCGGCGTGGGCTGCCAAATTGATTTACAGATCAAAGACGACAAAATCTTCAAAGTCGATGCGCCCTTTGGCGTGGCACCGAACTACGGACGGCTGTGCACCAAAGGTCGCTTTGGCACGGACTATGTGCATCACCCCTCACGGCTGAAGACGCCGCTGATCCGCAAGGACATCGGCATGAAGCCCCGCAAGCCCGTTGGCATGGACGGGTTCCGTGAAGCGACGTGGGATGAAGCACTTGATCTCGCCGCTGAAAAGATCGCTGCGATTACCAAAGAAAGCGGCGGAGATGCCTTCGGTACCTTCTGCTCGGCGAAGGCGACCAACGAAGATAGCTACATCTTCCAGAAATTTGTGCGGGGCGTGATCGGCACCAATAATGTCGATCACTGCGCCCGTCTGTGTCACGCTGCTTCGGTGGCGGCGCTGACCATCGCCATCGGTTCGTCGGCGATGTCGAACTCGATCGCCGAGATGAAAGACCTCGACGTTTTCATCGTGACCGGCTCAAATACCAGCGAAACGCATCCCGTCATCAGCACCTTTTTGCGGGAGGCGGTCGTCAAGGGCGGTGCAAAGCTGATCGTCGCTGACCCCCGCCAAACCGAAATGTCCAACTTTGCCACGCACTGGTTGCGCCAGAAACCTGGCACCGATGTGGCACTCTTCCAGTCGATGGCGCAGGTGATTATCGAAGAGAAACTTTACGATGCCGACTTTATCGACAAACGGGTCGATGGTTTCGCCGAGTTTGCGGCAGAAATTCAGGATTGCACCCCAGAATGGGCGGAAACGGTAACAGGCGTCCCGGCGGAAGCGATCCGTGAGTCCGCTCGGCTGTACGCCAACGCCAACGTCGCCGCCATCTACTGGGGCATGGGCATCAGCCAGTCCGTCCACGGCACCGATAACGCCCTCTCGCTCGCCAATCTGGCGCTGCTGACGGGCAATCTTGGCAAGGCGGGCGGCGGATTGAATCCGCTGCGTGGGCAAAATAATGTGCAGGGATGCTCGGATTCGGGCGGCCTGCCGAACGTTTTCCCCGGCTACCAGAGTGTGACGGATCCCGAAATTAAGGCGAAGTTCGAACGTGATTGGGGCGTGGTGCTCAACCCCGAAGCTGGATTGACGACGATGGAGATGGTGGACGCCGCCGAAAAGGGCGTCATTCGTGGCTATTATGTGATGGGCGAAAACCCGATGATGAGTGAACCCGACCTGCGGCATTCCCGCCATGTGATGGAGCAGCTCGACTTTGTGCTCGTGCAGGATATTTTTATGAACGAGACGGGCGAATATGCCGACATCATTTTGCCCGCCGCCAGTTTTGCGGAGAAGGAAGGCACGTTCACGAACTCCGACCGCCGTGTGCAACTGATCCGTGAAGCGGTGCCTGCCCCTGGGATTGCCCGCCCCGATTGGGAGATCATTGCGGATTTGGCGCAGCGGGTGGAAGCCAAACTCGGACGAAGTGCGAGCGCAGGCTTTGACTTTGACTCTGCCTCCGCTATCTGGGACGAGATGGCACGCCTGACACCGCCTTTCCAGGGTATCACGCATGAACGCATCGCCCGTGAAGATGGCGTGCATTGGCCCTGCCCAACCCCCGATCATCCCGGCACGCCCTATCTCTTTATCGAGGCTTTCCCCAGCGGCAAAGGCAGACTGACCCCGCTGAATTACCGCCCGTCGCAGGAATTACCCGATGACGAATATCCCTTCCTGCTCTCAACGGGACGGGTGCTTTATCACTGGCACGGCGGCACAATGACACGGCGCTCAAAGCTCGATGACATCTACCCCGACCCGACGGTCGAAATTCACCCGAAGGACGCCCAACCGCTCGACATCCACGCAGGCGACTGGATCAAGGTGCGCTCACGGCGGGGCGAGATCAAGGTCAAGGCGCTGATTACCGAACGCTCCCGCCCAGGGATGGTCTTCATCCCGATGCACTTTGCCGAAGCGGCTGCGAATGAGCTGACGCTTGATGCGAGAGACCCGAAAGCGAAGATCCCCGATTATAAGGTTGGGGCGGTGGTGCTGGAAAAGAGTTGATATAGTGAGAAGTGAAATCGCCTTCCCCGATGGGGAAGGCGATTTTCTGATAAAGATATGATGGGAAACTTTTTTGACTAACACCGAGTTTTCATAATATCAAATTTATGTGATCTGCAACAAACGCCTTAATCCATTAAAAGTTAATTCAGTAGCTGCTTGAATTTTGGTTAATTCCTTTTCTCGTTGCTCCCATGCTATCAATACACCATTTTGAAATCCTACTATGGCATTGTTTAGGGAAACATCGTTCACGCCGTAGCTTATCGCTCTTTCTAAACTTTTGTTAAGCCAATTTTTGGTATTATAGTCTAGACTAAGAGATAGTCCTAATCGCGCGGTTGCACCACAAGCTTGACTAAATTCATCTCGATTATAGCGTTCGAACAATTCCGCAAAAGCATATGAAATTCCAGCTAAACAAATCTTAGCGTCATTGTTGTTTGGAGGAGTGCGAGAAGCTTGGTCTGCTAGAGAATAAGCGAGCAGCCAAACATTAAGTCCGTAGTTATCAATATTTCCTTCTACAGCTCCCCATTCTGAGAAAAAAGCTCGATTATTACGGCTATCTCCCGACCATTCTCGAAAAACTCTAACGCCTTGTTCTGGTTGACCTACTTTTCGATATAGTTGAGCTAGTTTAGCGACTAAAAACGAATCTTCAGGAGCTATACTACACGCTGCTTGGGCAAGTCGAATTCCTAACTCATCTCTGCCTTGAGAAAAGAAGTAGTCGGATAAATATCTCCAGTCACGAAGGCTGGGGATAAAACCCCCAGAATTGTATTCATCAAGAGCTGTTTGTACTAGGTCAATAAAAAGTATATCTATATCATCATACAACTGTTCAGAAAGGATGCTCATTGTAGTATCGGCAATTGCCCGATGACGTGTATAAATAAATTTTCCAGTAGTAGCAATAGCAGCTTCTTCTCCTAGAGGACCAAGAACCCAACGCTTTAATGAATTTTGAGGTACGCCTAAAACTCCCGATAATAAAATCCTAGAAAGGCTATGGATATTTTCAGCATGGCACGCCGTTATATAGGCAAATGCATTCATCAGTGTCAAGTCTGTATTCGGAATGATTTGCTTATCTAATTTTTGTAATAAATCTTCAATATGTTTCGAAAATTCATCGCCCCATCGCACTTGAAGCATAGCCCCTAGAAAAGCCCCTTCATCACTGCCGACTTCAGATCTTGCAGCATCTACTAGGCGTTGAATAGCCTCCGAACGCTCTAAACCATCAAGAAGTTGTAATCCTTCTTGACCATACGCTTCCCAAGCTGTGATAATTTTTCCAGCATCATCCTCAGTAATACCTCGCATATTAAATTCATTGTATTGAGTATATTGTCGCCATTTGGAAGATGTTGGAACTTGTTCTGCCATCCAATCCGTATCACGAGCGCACAAAAGAAATTGTATATCCTTACGATTTTGAGAACGTAATTCTTTAACTACGGCGTAAGTACGCTTCGCAACAATTTCGGCATCGTCTGAAATAATCAACCACGTCCCATTGCTCTCTGGTAAACGAACTATCACCTCTGATGGTAGAGGGGTTATCGTATCATAGTGCCAAAGCACTTGCCAATTTTTCCCGCTGAGGATCAAATCAACTACAGCTTGTAATAGAGCGGTAGATTTTCCCTCGCCCGCAGCACCAGTTAATAAAGTAACGCATAATTGTTCCATACTACGTGCTTCTTCTAAAGCAGACACTAATTGACTTACAACTCCCCGCCGTGGTATTTGTGGCGCTAATGCCTCACGCCAAATAGGTTCACGCCCATTAAAAAAACTAAGAGCTTGTTCATATTCTAGACCTACATCACGGCTAGCTAAGAAAACAGAATCTACGAGAGCCCATCCATCAGGAATTTCCAAACTCTCAACATCTGGTTTTAATGCTTTACGTGAAACTAGAGGTATTTCAGGATTATCAGGAATCGAAATTACCCAACGGTCGCCTTGTCGATAACGCTCAGGGAATGCATCGCTGTCAAGAATCCATTCCTGATTTGCTCTTGCCCACTGCAATGGTTCTATCCATAGCTCGCGAGTTTCAACATCAAGTTCACACCATAAAAAGCGATTAACCCAAAGCTCATCTTCACGTGCTTGGAAACACGCACCAGCTTGTAGTGAAATAAAAGGATAGCCAGCTCCTTTTTCATAATATGCTCTGCCTTTATGAACGTGCCCATGTAGATAAAGTGCAGCATTGCGTCCTAAAATTGCTCGCATTGGTTCAAGTTCTGTATCTAATAGCCAATCTAGAGGGTGATGTCCTAAAACTAACTTGAAGTCACAATCGTCAATTTTTTCTAAACTTTGTTCCAGTAGATGCCTGCCCAAAGAAAGTTGATGACGGTCATTGTCACTGCTTGATAACCACGCAGTATTAACACAAGAAATCCCAAATGAACAGCCTTTGATTTGTAAGATTTTGCTCAATGAGCCATCTTGAGATTCAATCCAATGCTCATCTTCAAGATTTGTGTAATCATGTTCAGTAAATGCTCGAAATCGCGGAAGTATTGTTTTACGCTCAAATTGCCCTCCTTCTCCTGGGTCTAAAAATTCTGGGATGCGAAGGAGCACATCATAAGTTTGTGCTGCACGTGCTTGTGCTCGATCAACATCATGGTTTCCAGGAACCAAGAAAATGCGTTCTTGGCTATCAGGTGGTAGCATATCATAGAGGGGAACAAAAAAGTTATCATTAAATTCTTCGTATTCGTCTTTTTTACCTTTATTTGCTATATCCCCTGTAATGAAAATCATATCTGGAACTTGCCCATCTTCAACTCGTGCTTGAATATGGTCGAGCAAATGCTTGAAAAGTCGTCTTTGACCATAATTATCTTTCCCAACATGGAAGTCAGAAAGATGTAGCCAGCGCACACGATTGTTTTTAAGTGAATTTTGAACATGGAAAGTTTCTTCCGAAGAAGCGGAAGCAGTTTGGTTAGATTTCATTACATATTCGGTTAACTTGACTAATTGTTCTCTGATAGCAGTCAAACCTTGTCCTTCAATATTCTCAAGTTGTTCTAAAACACTATCAATTTTTTGATCAGTATTCACTTCAGAAGGGGTTCGACTGTAACTAACTAAATGATTGAAAACTAATGTGAACGTAGCAAACTCTCGACGAGGATCGTAATCTATACGACCAAGTTTTCCCGTTTCCTCATTCCATTGAATAATCCCCTCAGCTTCTTTTTCTAGTATTGTAAAATTGTTTTCGTAAAAAGATTTTTTAAAGGCTTCTCGAACAAACTCATTGCGAAAAAAGTTCAAAACTGGTTCTGGTTTATAAACCCCATATTCGACCAAAGTATATGCATAAATCCCTTCAAAATCAGAAGGAGGGTTTTCAGGATCAATATCAAAACGCTTTAAGAGTTTGATGATGGTTTCTCTACGTTTTAATGTGTCCCATGTTGATGAAACCCCTATACCAATAATTGCCTCAATAACCATACTCAAAACAGGCATCTTAGTTCCTCCACAGTAGATTTTGAGCTTTCAAAAACATCTTTGATTATTGCTCTTTCTAAAATCTCTGTTTAGTATACAGCAATTTTTCCACACTATCCATTTTTTTCTTTACACACGCTTTTATTGTAGAACCACCCACCTCAAATCAACTCTTGGCAAGGATTTCTCATTTTCCTGCGAGCGGGCGCTGAAATGACCGTCAAGTCCCAGCGCTGTGGTGCCGAGTTCCCAGTTCGCTGCCCAAATCCCTAAAGCGACGGGGGTAGTCCGCATGGACTTTGTAATGCTAGCACGGTGGATTTATCCCCGTGCGGTCTTTGGTCGCCATATCCGCACGGACGTACCCCATTCGGGGCATAAATAAACGTACCGTGCTACATTTGCGAAGCCCGCTCAAGCGGACTGGGATTTACACCCATCTCAAATCAACGCTCGGCAAGGATTCCCCTGCTCCCTGCGAGCGAGTGGTGAGGTTGATGCGTGACGAGTGAGAAGTGAAAGCGCCTTCTCCATTGGGGGAAGGCGCTTTTTTTGTTCACAGCAGAAAAGATTTATTCACAGCGTTCGAGCATATCCTGAATTGCTTCAATGACCAACTCGGTGTTTTGAATCTGAGGATAATGTCCACCTTCATAAATTCTGATCTCGCTATTCTCGCTGAGAGAGAGCAGCTCCCGCTGCATATCGAGCCATAAATCATCCAGTGTCTGTCCCAGATCCCCCAGGGAGGGTGAAGGTCTTGACGTGGCGAACACGATCAATGGCAAGTTGCCCAAAGATTCATACTGCCCCGCTTGTGCCAGAGAGTTAGGGCTTTCAACTTCTTCGTCAAACCATGCCATACTGGATTCAGGCATAAATGCCTGTACCGGATCGTAGATTTCAGGTGGCAGGTCATACACATTCCCTTTGTATCGACCCGGCGATCCCAGATGAGACAAAAGCAGGATCAAGGGTCTGATATTTTTGTTCGGGATTTCTGGTGTGACACCGTACTCAGTGAAGCGTGTGAGCATTTCAGGATGACTCGATTCAAGCAGCACCATACCACAGACATCATCAGGGTATTTTCCTGCAAATATTCTGATATAGGCGCCACCAAAGGCGTGTCCAACCAGTAGATAGGGCCCTTCTTCACCGGCTGCGTCCAAAACGGAAGCAAGTTCACGGGCGATCGTCTCGCCATCTCTGGGAAGTGGTCCCGGCTCACTCCACATGATTCCCGCCCTATCGTAACTGCATGTGCGTGTTACCTGTCCGATCTGTTCCTGAACCGGCAACCAGCTTAATGAGCCATACTGGTCAAGGTCTGATTCAAAGACAACCGTTGGGCTTCCGCTCCCCACACAGTTCAAATGGATGTCGTGTGTCCCAAGGCTCACCATTTGACCGGGTGGCGGAAATTCAGCTCGGTAGTTTTTTCGAACGATAGTCTCTTTGACGAAAAGATAGATCAGCAAAGCGAAAAATAAACCCAGCACGGCGAGTAATATCCGCCCCACCCACCGAAGTATGGTTTTTAGAATTTCTTTTATTTTCATCGTACATTCTCCTATTCGCTCTCTAGCCACCGGACAGTTTTGTTTTCGATGGTGGTTTCGATACGCCCCGAAAAAGCATTCGGGGCTACTCAACCAACGATGACTCATTTTAGCAAAGTGTCTGGTGGCTAATTCGCTTTACTGTATGGAAATTATCTTCCCTATATTTGAGCATGCTGATGATATTGATAAAGTGCTATCAAGTGATTGCAAAAACTATCGACCTGTCGAACAATTCAGAAAAAGCCCGCTCAAAATTGAGCGGGCTTTTCTAGTTCACTAACAAATCTTCCCCTAAAAGCCGTCGTGAAGAACCCAACCCAAATCAACCCTCGGCAAAGATTCACTATCCCCATCTAAACGCACAACAAAATGGCCGTCAAGTCCCAGTGCTGTGGTGCCGAGTTCCCAATTGGCGGCCCAAATGCCGAGGGCGACGGGGGCGTAGTATTGGGAGGCGGTGGCGGCGTAGAAGTCGAAGCCTTGCAGCGTGCCGCTTTCGTCGGTGACGGCGGCGCAGCGGGTGGTCTGCCCGTTGTAGGAGGAGGGTGCCCATTGGCAGCTCTCGTATGCCCGCTCGAATTTGTTGAAAGGCGGGGTATCCATGTCGAGGGGTTCGCTAAATGTGGCATCGCTGAAGAAAAGTTCGGAGAGCGGTAAACGGCTGGTACTCATGCGGGCGTTGAAGAGCCGAATGAACATGGGGGCGAATTTCGATTCGTAGCCCACCGCAAGCACACAGATGATGTGATCGTTTTCAGTGTCAAAGCGTTCGCCAAGAGCGTCCATAATGCTGGCATGATCCGCGCCGGGGCCGATCCAGCAGGTGCCGAGACCCATGCGGGTGGCATCCATGACGACTTTTTGCAGGCTGTATCCCACGTCGATGATGGCGAGGCGATTGTATTCCTTCGGGGCGATGGCGATGAGGAATTCGGTCGCATTGACGACGGGCCAGACGGTGAGCGGGGCGGCGATATATTCGAAGCGGATGGGGGCAGTCCCGATCTGCGGTTCGGCGAGATGCGTGCGGACGGAGTCTATCAAAGCGGCGTGATGGGCTGCGGTCAGCTTGCGGGTTTGGAAGGAGCGGGTGGAGTGACGGGCACGCATCAGGTCGAAGATGTCGAGATCGTCGAGGGGGGCGGGTAAACGTTCGGGGGGGCGGATTTTGAATTTGACGGTGATAATATCAAAGAGGGTGAGGAGCAGAATCAAGCCGCCAAGCACCCCGAAAATTTTCGCCAGAAAACTGATCTTGAGCAGGAGCGAGACGAGTGCGAGCAGGGCGAGGATCAAGATTGGGATGAGGGGCAAAAGATATTGCAGCCATCCCGTAAATTGGACGCGTTCTTTGGCTCGCACCACTCCGGCGACAAATTTCCTTAGAGGCAGCAGGGGGATGCGTTCGACAATGGCACGTTCGTTTGCGCCGAGTCCGTGCAGATAGTCGTTGTTTTTTGACATTATTTTTTTCTATCATTTATTGCGTGTGATTACTTGCAATAAGTGTATCAAACTCTTTATTGCAAGTCAATACTTGCTTATGATACAATTTCAACATGCCAAAGATAATTGATGAAGAAAATATCTATAAAACCGTGATCGACATGCTCGTCTCACACGGCTATGAAGGTGCCAGGACAAAGGAGATCGCCAAGATCGCAGGGGTCAATGAAGCCACCCTTTTTCGTAAATATGGCAGCAAAGCCCAGCTCTTCGAAAAAGCGATCAATCGGCAATTTTCTAGCGCCCCCTTGAGAGATATCACATATACGGGCGATCTGGCAAATGATTTGGTCTCGATTGTACAGGCGTATTTGCAGACGAACGCGCTATATGGGGAAATTATCCCGGCGCTGCTGACAGCATTGCCACGACACCCCGAGCTAAAGGATGCATTTAGTGTTGTGTGGGAAAATATTCAAAACCTGGTTGGAATTATTCGACAATATCAGCAGGAAGGCGAGCTAGACGGGGAATCACCCTTCACCAGCCTGAATGCGCTGATCGGGCCGCTGATGACCGAGCAGATGTTCCGTCGCGCCGATCTTGGAATCCCGATCGCTGACTTGACCCCGGCGCAATATGTCGCGTCCTTTTTAGCAGGAAGACGGGTTTAATAAAGCAGTCTACTGCAAGCGTCAGGGAGCCAACGAAAGGTTGTTGCTCGAAAAGGGATATAAAACTGGCAATGCCTACGCAAACGCAAAACTCGCATCGGTTCTATATTCTGCGAAATTGGCAAAAATCGTCAAAGAGAAAAGTAAAAGCGCCTTCCGATTTTCGGAAGGCGCTTTTTTCATCCAGACAGCTTACTCTTCTAGCTGTAATATCTCATCATCAACATCAGGCACCAAGCCGGGCAGCGCTTTCAGTTCGCGGTAGACCAGCGTCCAAACTATGGATGTAAAGGTCAGCGACCAACTGCTCAGCAAAATCCAGGGCGAGAAACCAACGATGAAGAAAAGCGGCATGATGAAGAGAGCACCAGCGATCCAAGGGAGATATCCGCTCAGGAAGAGACTGAAGAAACCCACGAGCAACAAGCCCGGCACTGCGGCAACAACTGCTCCTGCAACCACTGTGATTGCGATAAGTGGCAGGCTAATGATAAACGCGATGAAAGAGGCAATTGCCCAAGCGATTCCCGCACCGATCATCACCAGCCACATGATGCCAACATCTTTCCAATTCTCACGCACCATCTCGAAACCGGCACGCAGCGAGTCGCGTACACCAAGGCCTTCAAAAGCAGCACTTCGCCAGAAGAAATGGCGCAGCAAGTACAGAAAAACGCTCACCAACACGACCACAAAGACCACCAAAATCGCAACCCCAATCAGGCTAATCATCCCGGCTGTTGCAAAGGGCCTATCCTGTCCGCCAACCATCACATAAACCAGGTAGCCTGCAACACCCAGGAACACAAACAGCAGGAAAACGGGGATATTGACAATCAGATCGATCAGGAAAAAGCGCCATGCCGTGCGAGACCAGCCCAAACGCCAACCCTCGCGAAACGACATCTTCGTGCCGCTCACTTCGTACTCATCCACCATGCGAATGACCGATGTCTCCGAAACATAACGCGCAATGCTTATTAGCACACTGAAAACGATCATCGCCAGGATAAAAGCCACAACAACCCAAAGCATGCTCTTCAACTCGCCTTGCGGAAGATCAAGCTCTCTCTCCAAAGCAGGCAAGCCCTGGGTAAAAATCTCTTCAAAAGCCTCACCGACATTATTGAATTCGTGCTGCATATCATTAGGCAACTGATATTCCTGACGGTCATTGACGCTATAACGTGAACCACCATTACCACCGGGGGAACCGCCAGAGGCGCCCAATGCCAGAATAAACCCGAATATCCACAGGACACGATAGTTCCACAGGATGTGCCAGGCACGTTTTAAAATTTTTACGGGATCCATGATCTTTCTCCTTCTCTGTCACAGACAGACCTTGTCCGAAACGGACGTGAACGTGGGCTTGCTTCAGTTCCCGAGCTGACGATTCAGTCCCGGGCGTGTTTGGCGTGCCCACCAAATAGCGATCCAACTCAAGTAAAGCATGGCAAGCGCAACTTGCCAGATGAGATACGAAAGAAGTTGGCGTATAAATTGTTCAGAGGGTACGAGCCACTGCAAGGTGCTCGGCTCGAGGAAGCCAAATCTTCCTAAAAACGCCGTGTAATTGACTGAGCCTCCGGCAAAAAGAGATACGCTCTCCACTAAACCAGCATTGCCGGCCGCATTAATCAACATACTTGCCAACGAAAATGTGCTGATGAAAACCCAGACGAAAATCAAGCCAACGGGCGCCAGCCACCAACCGAGTTCGAGCAATTTGCGCGAGGTCGGCACTTGGACGAGGGTACGCGGCAATCGCAGGGCGACATTGGCAGCAAGCTGCTCAGGGGGCGAGAATTCTGGCAGAGGGACCTCAGCCAGCGTCCCGGAGAGCGCTTCAAGCGCTTCGAGTTCATCCACACAGCTTGGGCATTTTTCCAAGTGCGCTTCCACTTTGCGACGCTGCTGCGGGTTCAATTCGCCATCCAGATAGGCGTTGAGTAGTTCGGCAATATGATCAGACATACGCGACCTCCACATGGGATTCGAGTTTCTGGCTGAGTTCGTTCTTCAACAACTTACGTGCATAACTCAAGCGGGACATGACCGTCCCGAGCGGGATATCGAGGGTATCGGCGATCTCGCGATAGGAGAGACCTTCGTATTCACGCAGGATGAGCACAGCGCGGCTGGCATCTGGCAGATCGGCAATCGCATTGCGGATTTGCACAACACGCTCGTCGTGGATCAGGGCTGCTTCGGGGCTTGGGTCAGCATCCGCGAGCGCTAGCTCTTCGACTGCTTCTGGCAGGATGCGCTTCTCTTTGCGCAGCATATCGATGGCGGCGTTGACGGCGATGCGATAGAGCCAGTTGCGCAGCGATGATTTCGGGCGATACGCGGGCAGCTTCAGCCAGGCTTGGATGAAGGTCTCTTGGGCGGCATCTTCAGCCAATTGCTGGTCGCCGCACATACGATAAACAACACGCTGCACGCCCTGTGCATGAATGCGAATCAATTCGCTGAAGGCATTGCGATCGCCCTGTTGCGCCTGACTAACGAGCGTACTTTCGGTCGCGTTTATCGTCACCGCGTGAGACCCTTTCTACAAGATTTTGTCTTTCTATTATCTTAACGGAAAAGCATTCGTTTTTATTCGGTTTTGTTTAACTGGGAAAAGTTAGTTCACTGTTTATCTGAGTTTTTGATGCAGGATTTGCTTTAGGATTTCCTCCGGCGGGAGGGATACGTCCACAACCAGCGCATCATTGGGTTCTTCAAGCGCGTCGAACTGGGATTTGAGCATGTTTGCTGCCATGTAATGTCCCCTGCGCTCGGATATCCGCGCCCAAATAAGATCATACTCCCCTTTGAGATACACCAGTTGTAAACCGGAATAGCCATCTGATAGTTGGTCTCGATAACGCTGCTTGAGCGCCGAACAGGCCAGCACGGGATGCCGTCCTGCCATCAGCATGGCACCCAGCTTGTCGTGCAAGGTAGCAAGCCACGGGGCACGGTCGGAATCGTTAAGTGGAATCCCATTTGCCATTTTGGCGGTATTTTCAGGCGGATGAAAATCGTCGGCGTCGAGAAAATCCCAATCCAGTTTTTTGGCTAGTAAACGCGCAACGGTGCTTTTCCCGCTACCCGAAACGCCCATGATGATAAAAGCATTGGTGTTCATTCATTCATTTTACCCATGAACTGTTTTCACGTCAGGTTATTCGAGCAAGATGCTAAACCAAGTGGAGGCTTTTTGAGAAAATCTGCCACCTTTTGAAAGCGTTTGCAATTCTTTCTTCTTATACTTGGGCGATACCTGACTGCAAGAAGGAAGAAATGAAAGTCAAAATGATCCTGCCAGCGCTTACAGAAGCCAAAAGTCCTTTTTGGAGACCGATCAAATATTCCCTGTTCCCTCCATTAGGGCTGGCGACACTAGCAGCTTACCTTAGGGATACGGATGAAATAGAACTGGTCGATGAACATGTCGAAAAACTGTGCACGGATGACGAACCCGACTTGGTCGTCATCCAGGTCTATATCACATCTGCTTACCGCGCTTACGAGATTGCTGACATCTATCGAGCCAAAGGGGCGTATATCTGCCTGGGCGGATTGCATGTTACGTCCATGCCGGAAGAAGCCGCACAACGTGCGGACACAATTTTTCTTGGACCCGGAGAAGATATTTGGCAAAAATTCCTGGCTGACTACGAAAATGGGCAGCCACAAAAAAGATACGCGTCAACATCTCGAACCCTCGTGGATGCGCCCTTCCCCCGCAGGGATTTGATCAAGCGTAATCTTTATCTTGTGCCCAACTCCATCGCTGTCTCAAGAGGCTGCCCGCATCGCTGCGACTTTTGTTACAAGGAGGCCTTTTTCAAAGGAGGGAAATCGTTCTACACCTTGAGCGTTGACCGTGCACTCGCGGAAATCGATTCTCTAAAAGGAAAGCATCTCTATTTTTTGGACGATCATTTATTCGGAAACCGACGTTTTGCCAATGATCTATTCGACGGAATGCGCGGGATGGGACGCCTCTGGCAGGCGGCCGGTACCATTCAAGCGGTATTGGAAACAGATTTGATAGAGAAAGCTGCACAAGTCGGTTTGCGCAGTTTATTCATCGGGTTTGAGACACTTAACCAGAAAAATCTACGGGGACAAAACAAATATCAAAACCTGAATCGCGATTACACAGAGGCGATCCGGCGTTTACACGATCTGGGGGTGATGATCAACGGCAGCTTCGTCTTTGGCATGGATCATGATGATGACTCCGTTTTCGACAGAACAGTTGAATGGGCTGTCCAACAAGGGATAGAAACAGCAACCTTCCATATCCTAACGCCATATCCCGGAACAGTTTTATATGAACGTATGAAGAAGAAAGAGCGTATCCGAACATCTAATTGGGATTTATACGATACACGCCACACCGTCTTTTCTCCCACACACATGTCCCCGGAAACGCTTGAGGCAGGCTATTGGCGCGCATATCGAGAATTTTATAGATGGAGCAATATTTTTACGGCAGGTTCTGTTCATCACCACCCAATAAAAGCACTCAGGCACATCGCGTACGCAGGTGGATGGAAGAAATTAGAGCCTTTATGGGACTGGTGCATAAAACGCTCCATGTCGCACACCTTAAACGGTTCAAGTCGCACAGGTTAAACGGAGTATGCCGCACACCTTAAACGGTCGATGTCGCACACTTTTTATCGGGGGATAGGAGCAGACTGGTAATCCAAAATCACGGTATCCTACGTCCAAAATCATGAGGAGGTCAGGATGCCACAGGAGCGATTACCATTGAGAAAAATCCGAGAAGTCATCCGCTTACATCACGAAACAGATCTGTCCAATCGGGCCATCGCACGGGCTTGTCGAATCTCCAATAGCACGGTTGGCGAGTATCTGGCACGTGCAGAGCAAGCCGGTTTGGGCTGGCCACTGCCTGCGAACCTGGATGAAGCCAGCCTGTATCGGTGTCTCTTTCCGGAGAAAGCTGAAGAAAGTCAACCACAACGCCCGCTGCCAAAATGGGATGATGTTCATCGAGAATTGTCCAAACGCGGTGTCACCCTGACCCTGCTCTGGCAAGAATATCGAGAAGAATATCCAGACGGCTATGGATATACCCAGTTCAGGGCATACTACCAACGCTGGAATAAAAGCAAGCACGGCACGATGAGGATCCCCCGTAAGGGCGGCGA
>JBNLFG010000007.1:0-219842 GCA_050305405.1 Anaerolineales bacterium
CAGACGGATCGCCACCGGATAAACCGAGAATTGTGCCGCGTTCCACGATCTGGCCTTCCTCGACATAGATCTCGCTGAAGTGCGCCAGCCAGACCTGGTAATCCCCGTTCTCGATCACCACCAACCGTCCCCAGGGACCGTTCATGCCCGCCCAGACGATCTTGCCACCTAGCACAGAATAGAGCGGCGTGCCGACATCCACCGGGAAATCAATCCCGGTATGGTCGCTATAGTGTGCGTCATGATAAACGCAACCCAGGAGAGGCTTTTCATATTCCTGCCCCCACTTGGTAAAGGGTCCCTGAATGGGGATGCCAATGATCTCCCCGTCCGGACCAAAATAATCCGCCCATGTGCCTGAGAAGGCGCGCGTCGGATTACCATTGGTTTCATGCCAATTGGGGATATTGTGATTGTCGCTGTCCTGTGGAATATCCAAGAGCCATTGGGTCACGCTCGGTTGCGCCCACTTGGGCAATTGCGGGATGGTGATTCCCACGATCACCACATAGGCAATCACGAAAAGGATGCCGCATAGAAAAGGCAAGGCAATCACCCCACAGGTGATCTTGAGCAATCCTTTCATGCCTGGCTATAAAACCTTGCCCATGCGATCCAGCTGGATCATGCCCGCCTGCCCGGACTGCAAGCCCATCGAGGCTTCGATGGACAAACCATTGCGGACCATGCGCATCGAGAGCCAGTAAGAAAGCCCTGAACCCAAAAGTACGGGTAGGAGATAGATGGGGTTTTGGGCATAGAGCCTTCCATTTTCGGGCGTCATCACCGCGATCACCACCAGTACCCCTGGCGGGAAAAGGGCCAGGAAACGCGCCTGCCACTCGATACCCTTTGAGGCAGCGCGTGCCCGTGAAAGCACTTCCACCACCGCTCCCAGGGTCGTGCGTAGGTTAGCGATCAGTGGCGAGATTTCGATGCGTCCTTCAATGGATGCCAGGAGCGATGTGGCGACAATATCTACCGCCGGATTATCCCAGGCAGTCGTCCATTCCTTCACCGCTTCGGCTGCCTGATCGGTCGCAGCAGTGCGCAGTCTAAGCACGAGGTCTTCCAGCACCAAACGCCCATCGGGTCCCACCGAACGAGCAGCCCCATCCAGGGCATCCTGCAAGGTACGTCCCTGGGTCAGCAGGGTTTCCACCACAGACAACCCACGCAAAATATCCTTGGCTTGTTGCAAGCGAAAAGACTGACGCAGGTCGGAGAGTGAACCGGCATAGATCAAGCCACCTGCAACCCCAAACAAAACCGCAGGTACCATGCCCAACGAAAGCCCTGCTACGAAACCACCGCCCGCCCAGGTCAGGAAGCCAAACAGGATCTGGTTGAGTGCCAAGCCGGTTCCGGTCTGACGCGCCATCTTCTCCAGGTCGATGCGCTTTTCGGGCGGAGCAACACCCATCTGGCGTGCCATTTGCGCTTCGTTATAGGTGCGTCGCCAGCCCAAAACCAAAGGGATCGCAGAAAGCGCCAATGCGCCGATAATAGCGAGCAAAACGGCCATCGTTATTCTCCTTGTGCCCCAGATGGGGTGCTAAAACTGCCGTAACCAAAAACTAATTTCTTCCGCGCCGCCGTTTTGCAGCCAGATCACAAAATACAGCCCGATCACACCCAGCCAGATTGTTACCGCCCAGTAGATATTCGAGCCATCCAGTTGCAAGGCAATTGGGCGAAATTGCTGGACAGGGCGTGCAACAGCTATCGGGGATGGTTTCTCCAACTGGTGGTCGCCATGATAGGTATAACGGCGAACTTGCGTTGCGAACTTGATGCGCCGTTTCAAAAAAACTTCCATCGGCACGCGGTCGGGTCCCATACGCACCAGCGCCAAAGCCATAAAGAAAATCAAGACCACAAAGGCGATCACGCCCTTCAACACCAAGCCGAGCGAAGGGATTAGCAAGCAGATCACGGCGGCGATTGCCCCAATGCCCATAATGGTCAAGTCACGGTCGTTAAACATCTCGAATTATTCTCCGCTCAAAACGGTGGGGCAGGCTTGAAGCTTTCCAATAACTGACCGAGTTGGGGCAGAATCAGGAAACCGATCAAGACCAACACGATCAAGCCCACCACACCCAGAATGGCGTAGGTTGCCATCTTGGAGCCGCCAAATGCCATACCGGCGCTGCCTTGCAGGACGTAATACAAACCGCCCAGCAGCGCCACGACTACGATCAACCCGACCAGAAAACCCCAGGCATCGCGCGCCAGGATCAGGATCTGCTCCATGATCGGACCGAAAAGCCCCGGACCATCATCCAGCAAACGCTGGGGATTAAGACCTAAATAATTCATGTCTTTACTCCTGTAAGAAAATCAACATGCCCCTAAAAAGACCGCCGCCGCAGGCACAGCGATACTTGCCAAGAGCATCCCAAAGATGGCTTCGGCAATCTCGATCAGGGCAGCCGAGGTATTTGTCGATCCACCCGCCGAGGCGGACAAGACCGCCAAAAAGGTGGATTTCAACATGCGTAGCCCCGCCAAGCCTGCGATCAGGGAGGCTGAGAAAACGCCTAGGTCATTGATTGGGCCGCATCCTGCTCCACCGGGAATGGCGCTTGCGGTTGCCTGTACCAGAACAGGAATACCCAGAAAGGCAAAGAGCACCAGCATCAGAACGCCCGTCATGCCCGCAATCGCTTCCCAGACCCACAGGTTCGCCCCGATCAAGCTGCCCGCTGAAAGACGCAGAATTTGCGCCAGGGCTGCCAGCAAGCCAATCGCCAGTGTCACCACGACCAGCACCTGCCAGGCATCCCGAAAGATGCCTTGAAGAATATTCGCTACACCGCTCATTTATTTGATATGCCCATCATATTCATGCTCCAGCGCAGGGAAGAAACGTTCGCCCCAGAATTGGAGATTCCAGGTGCGTGTTGGGCCGGTGCGGTCTTTCAGGGTATGCACCACCAGATTGAGACAGCCGCATTTTGCGGGTTCACCTGCACGCGAGACCAGCAAGACCCGATCCGCTTCATAAGGGACACGTTCATCCCCCAGCAGATGCGCCAGATTGAAGCCTTCTTCGAGAGAGAAACTTTCGGACTTCAAGGCTGCTGCGACGATGATCGCCCAATTGTGACGCCTGGACATCGCTCGCAAAGCTGCTGCTGCCTCGCCACTGCGCTGTTCAAGTGGGATCATGCCGGTCAGCCCCACCACAGGCATACGGTTGAGATAGTCCACCGTCAGTAAAGCGGGTCCCTTTTCAGGGAAATTGTAGGTGTGCAGCAGGACATCTTCCAAACCACGCACCGTATCCCGCCGGTCATCCAGCGACAACAAGACCGCATTGCCCGCTTCCGCCAGTTTGTCCTCCAGTGCAAAGGCATTTGCTTGCCCGTGCGGTCCCGCAAGAAATGCCAATGCCTGTTGGGAGAGACGGAATTTCAATTCTTCTTCGGTATGCTCGTAGCAGCCAATGGCAGCCGGAAAAGCCTGTGTGGAGGCTTCAAAAAGCATCCGCAACATCCAACTCGTCTTGCCCACACCAGGGGCAGCCGCAAGCAGAGTCAAGCCGCCGCCCCAAAAGGGCAGTCCGGCAAATTCACCGAAGATTCTGTAGGGAGTGGGAACACCGATTACACCAGCACGCATGGCGGCAGTATAGAGGATTTCAAGCAGGGGTACCCCTGCTAATGCACACGCTAAATCAAGGCTGGGACAAGCCAGTTCAGCAAACTAAAGAGCGCCAAGCCCAAAAACATGCCCGGCAGAGCCGGGGTTAACCCATCATTGGGATGGCGTTTGCGCCACCACCTGCGCCAAAACTCCACACCCAAAAGCGTGAATACCAAACCAGCCCAGGGGAAAAGACAGGCAATCCCGCCCAATGCCAGCAGGTCGGCGCGTCCGACAAGGTTGCGCCGCACCCCGTAGCCGATCAGGAGCAAGAGCCAGGCAGCCGGGGAAAAGAGACTCGGCAGGACAAGAAAGGCAGGCAGGTTCGGAAAAATCCCCCATGCCACAACCAGCACAACCGCAAGAACTTGCAACAGCGAGAGCGGCGCTGAGACAAAGATACTCGCCAAAAAGAAAAGCTCGATCGCAGGCACGAGGCGATAACGCAAGTCGGCCACACTGAATAAGGCAAAGGAAAGCAACCAGAAGGGAGTCGTTTCCAGCATTCTATTTTCCGCTCTGCTCGATCATCGACAATAATTCTGCATCCACGCCTGCCCGGCTTGCCATTTCCCAAAGCGGTCTATCTGAGCCTTCGATCTCTCCACCCGATTGCAAATAGGTTCTTGCCATCATGCCTACTTCCTGCGGATATTGGGCGGCGAACCCTTCGGGGGAAAAGCCTGCCGCTTCGATATGGCTGGACAAACCGCCAAAGGCAGACTGGAAAGATTCGGATGAACCACCAAAACCACGCAGAAGGTCATTGCGTACCTGGGCTGAAGCAGAAAAACCAACATCCGCAGCTTCGGGAGCGGAAGGTGCCTGAGCCATTCCCTGCGATTCGCCACGCGGCGCACCACCAAAACCCTCGATGCGGGATTGTAGCTGCTCCTGTCGGGCGGCCATTTCCTGTCCACGCCCCAAGCCATAGGCAACTCTGGCTTGCCCATGCGCGCCAACTGCATCCAGGGCTGTGCCCAGCTTGTTGAAGCTTTGCGCTTTGGATAAATGTGCCGCTTCTGCACCCAAGCCAGCCGAAGCAGGAGAACTAAACGAAGAACTCGCCGCGCTGGTCGCAGCTGTTCCTGCCGCCGCCGTGCCCATCCCTGCGCCGGTACTACCACCTGCCGCCGCACCACCTGCTGCCATGCCGCCCGCCCCGACACCTGCTGCTGCGCCAATCCCACCCGTTGCCGCAGCCAGTGCAGCGGTTGCCACCAAACCCTTCGCCACGCCAAAGGCTTTCTTTGCCGCTTCGCCGCTGGCGCTCAGGGTCAGCTTTGCCAGAATGCCGGACAGCGAGAGCAAAGCGCCCGTCGCCCCGAAGAGCCATAAGAGACGCACTAAACTCAAAACCAGACCGCCGTGCGAGAGCGAGCCTGCCACCGAAACCGCAGCCTTGAAGATCCCGCCTGCCACCAAAGGCAGGAGCGAGATCAGAACCACGCCCTTCAACCATAATGAACGCAACCAGCGCATCTGGGGGATTACCGCTGCCACAGCCACGCCAGGACCCAAGACTGCCAGCACAAAGAGTGCCGCTTGTGCAGAGCTAAAAGCAAAGAGCAAGCCCGCCATCGCCAGGATCGCGGCAAAGGTCATCCCGATCCCAATCAGGGATTGAATGAAAACCAAGCCGGGAATCACGGAAGTAATATTCAAGAAAGCGGGGGCGGTCATCAGGGTCACAAAGCGGGCGGCCAGAGCAGAGGCTTCCCCGATCGCCCCAACCCGACACATCCACCAGCCCAGGCGGGCAACCAGATCGAGAAAGGGCCCTGAGAGAACTGCCAACAAGCCTGCCGTAAGCCAATCCCCAACCACCACCATCGGCGTATCGTTCCCGTCCCCAAGCAGCTTGCTCCAGTGATAAAGAGCCAGGCGTAAGAGAAAAAGGGCCGGGGCAAGCGCGGCAGCAGTTTTCAAGCCTGAACGGGCAACAGCCGTGAACTGATCCTTTGCCGCAGGCTGTACCAATTCGCCTAAAGATGCGGTCCAACGGCTAACTTCCACCTGGAAATCCTCTTTCTGCGCTTCGGCGGTCTTTTTAAAAAGATTGCCCAAGGCTTTGGAGATCGTGTCGTCGTGAAAGACAACATGAAAAAAGGTTTGGGCAATGGTTGTTATCACCGATCCGCCGCCTTCTTCAGGAGGATCATCGGGAGGGTTTTCATCATCTCCCGGTTCATCAGTGCCCATTACGGGCGCGCCAACGCCATTTGCCGAGACATGCGAGATTCTGGTCGAGACGAGTCCCAACATAACTACTGATAAGGAAATTGCCAACAAGGCAAGTAAGCGGAAGGATTTCTTTGGGTTCATGTCGATCTTCCTCATCGGTTCAACATTTTGAGAGAGGCATCGCCAAAGAGCGGCAATTGACGCCCGCGTTTCTTTTGATCCGGATAGCAATTCGTCTGAAAGCCGCACAAGCCACAGGCTTGGGGGTTGCGGATGGCTTGTAAGGGTAGTATCGGTCTCTGGCTAAGCTGTGTGCCCAGGGGCAAGACCATCTTCAGGAGTTCGTCGGGCGGGAAAGATGCCTTGAAAAGTTCAGCTTCACCGCTTGTACGCCCCAAACCAAGGACCAGCGGCGGGGTCTTCCAGCGTTTATCCCCGGTGCGATCCGCAGACTGCACCAGCGCAAAGCGCAGTTGGTCATGTCCGCGACCATCTTCCACGAATAGCCCGATATGGTTGCGCGTCTTTCCGTCGAAATTTTCCCGCCAGACCCAGACGGGAAAATAAGCTGCCTTACGCACGCCGGGAGCGCGTAAAGCCAGCCATTCCTTTTCGATCACCAGTTCAACATCCGGTGAGATTTGCATCCTGCTTCGCCAGTCGTAGAGCAGGAAAGCCCAGACACGGGCATATTCCAGAACGCTTTGCCAACTGCCCATCCTGCGGATACCGACTTGTGAGCCAAGTCGGTGGCTGGGTTCAAAACGTCCACCGGGGAAAAGCGGTGAAAGCTCAGGCGACCTCATTGGGTGGTGACTGCGATAGGTGGCAACTTCCCCGATGTACTGCTCAATATCAGGAAGGGCAGCTTCCCCGATCTCATAATCCAGTAGCGCTTCTTTCAGGGTCTTGCCTGCCGCATAATCTTCCAACACCTGCCAGATCACATCAAAAACAGGTTCAGGGGTTTCGCCTGCCAACCACCAGCCTGCGGCAGCCGGGCAATAGGCATAGAGCAGGGCAGGCAGGATCGGGTTGCCGCGTGCCTGCTGATTGCGCTCATCGAGCAGGGCGTGGAAAATATCAGTATGCATGGGTTCCCACCAGGATCAGGAGATAGACGACGGCGCGCCAGGCAGCGGGGGTGCGCCTGCCCATGACAGGTTCACCACGAAACTTACGCCAGAGAAGCTGGACCAGCCCTGTGCTAAAAAACGTAAAGGGCAGCGCCCACAAGGTGATCTCGGTTGCAGGCAAAATAAGCAGAAGGCCTGCCCAGAGCTTCACGTCACCACCGCCCATCCAGCGTTCTTTCCAGAAAAGCAGCAAGGCTGCCAGAAAGAAGAGCACATACCAGGGTTTGGGGAGATTGGTAAAAGACCCAATCACGATCAGAGGCAGGGTGACGACATTCGGAATGCGGGCATAGCGAAGGTCATAGAAAGAGATCAGAATCGCAAGTAGCAACAAAAGCAGAAGGATTTTCATCACGGGCTCACCTGATAGTTCCAAAAGGCGGTTGGGACGCCGTTGTAATTGATGTCGGCTGCCAGATCCGTAGACAGAGTAGGAATATCGGCGGGTGTGATCTTGCCTGAGACAACCTGCGGCTGCCACACATCGCCAACGCGCACGAGATAACTCACTTCCCATTGCCCGACATAAGGCACACGGTCTTTCCCCCAGGAAATCCATTGATCTTCAAGATAGGGGATCAGGGTATTGGAGATGGCAGGCACGAAGGAAAGGCGGATTTGGACTTGTTGGAGTTCCAATGGCCCATCATGGTCTTCGTTATGGATCGTTAGGAAATAAGCACGTTCCGATACGGAGCTGATCGGCAATGCTCGCAGCGAGGCAACATTTTTTTCTGAAATATACAAGCGCGGAAAAGGGAGAAAGAGGGTCGTATCCCAATAAGGTTCACCGACCTGACAGGTTAGCCCTTGCTTGTCCAAAGACAGGGAAGAGCAGGGATGGGCAGGTAGGGCTTGACCAGCCTGTTCTTGTTCAACAAGATCAGGGGCATACTCAAAGGGCAAAAGGGATAGATAGAGAAAGAGAAAAATCAGATTGCGTCGCATGCAGGCATCATACAACAGCATGCGCAGGGGTACCCCGTGAGATGGACGCAACGTGATGTCCGTTTCTAATTGTCGTTGACTGCAATGGAATAGGAACGCACAAAACAAGCTATCTTGACACATCCTGTTTTATATCGGATAATACACATTAATTGATTATTATTCAATATAAAAAAGATGAAAACAAATATACTCTCTCATTTCGATCACCAGCCCTTTTTTTCGATTGAAGGCTTTCGGCAGGTTTCGGGGATGGAAAACCCCCAACATGTCAGGAACCTGTTGTACAGATGGGCAAAAGCCGGATATCTTCTCCAGTTGAAAAAAGGCATTTATATGACCCACCCTTTTTTCAACAATCACAGCCAGGATTATTTCTTTCTGAAGATGGTCAGCGCAATCCTGGAACCCCTGTCATACGTTTCTCTTGAAACGATCTTGCAGGAACATAATATTCTCACTGAGATCACCTACCCCATCACATCAATGACAACAAAAAATACCAAACGCATCAATAACTCTCTGGGGACTTTTTCCTACAGGCATATTCGGGAAGAGCTTTATACGGGTTTTCAGATTGAAGAATATTATGGTGTTCAAATCGCACAGGCATCGCTGGCGAAGGCTTTATTTGATCTGCTTTATTTGCGCCCCATCCCGGAGAAGTACCGAACGCTAAAATTCAATCTGGGAGAAGAATTACGCCTGAAATTGGATGAACTAAACCCCAACGACATCGAAGAATTTTCAGGATACGTTGATGCAAGTAATTCACCAAAGATGAAAGATATTGAACAAAACTTCAGGAGGTATCTGTGGCAGGACTAATTCAAAGGCTGGAGCATTTTCTCACTTCAAAAGATCCTCGTCTCCCTGTAGAGACAAAAAGAATTCTGTTGAAAGAATTTTTGCAGGCGCATGTGCTGGACTTCCTGTATAACCATCCAATCTATCGCTCACTCAACTTCTACGGGGGCACTTGCCTGCATATTGTCTATGATCTTAATCGCCTTTCAGAAGACCTCGATTTGGATAACGGCGCTCAAATAGATTTGTCTGCTCTGGAAAGCGACCTTTTGGATGTCTTCCAACATACCTTCGGCTATCAGGATTTAACGATCAAGCCGCAAAGAAGCGCCCAGGGGATTTTGCGTCTCCTGCTCAAATTTCCAATCCTGCACCCTCTGGGTCTATCTCCACATGCTAACCAAGCCTTGCACTTGAAGGTGGAAATTAGCCATCACAATCAGGTTGCAAAGGTGATAAACACACCGGTATTTTTTCACGGGCGAAGTTTTGTTCCTGCCCATTTTTCTCTTGAAACTATGATGGCAGGCAAGATGATTGCCTGCATTGAGCGCAGTTTTCAACAGGGAAGCGCAGATGTCTTTATCAAAGGCAGGGATTTCTACGATCTGCTATGGTTCATGCAGCAAAATATACAGCCGTTGGAAGAAAAACTCGCTCTGGATGGGCAGATTTCATATACGACGAAAACAGCCATGCTCACCTTACGAGAGAAAATCCATCAACTAAAAACTTCGGATTTGGCAGCGGATTTACTCCCCATGTTTGAATCGAGGGTTTTTATCGAAGCCTGGCTGGAATCCTTTCACCAAAACTTTGATCGGTACTACGCCCGGTACACTTAAAGCAAAAAGCCATTGGGTGAGGGGGGCACCCAACGACTTTTCAATTCTAAGTATACACGATTCTTCAGGGGGTGGTCTAGCCGTGCGCAAGTCACTTTATCTGATACCAAAGCTATCCCCACAGCCCCATCCATCCATTCCTTTTTTTTCCAACGGTGTGCCGTAAAGCTGTAAAGAGGGTGTCATTTTTCCATTTAAGCCAACAAATCAGCCAGCAAAATTTCCAGCTTTGGTTTGCCGGGGTATCCAACAAAGGCAACCTTTTCATCAACAACCAATGCCGGTGTACTCATAATGCCGTAAGACATAATATCGGCAATATCGGTAATGTACTCTACTTCTGCCAGCCAAGACTTTTCCTGTACGAGGGTTTCCACATCACTGAGCAGTTTCTTGCAGGTCGGGCAGCCGGTGCCCAAAACTTTGATCGAGTTCATTTTATTTCTCCTTGAAATTTATTCTTTTGATCGGGCGGAAAAACACCCGTTTTCAATACATCTTCCAGTAATTCCAGAGCGCGTTTTGTGCTGCGACAACCGACGCCTATTACTTTGTCATCCAGCAAGATCGCAGGGGTATTTTCTATCTGGTGCGCAGCCATCAGCTCCCTGTCCTTGCTGTACACTACTTCAACTTGCCAGCCTTTTTCTTGCGCAGCCTCTTTGATGACTTTATAGAAAAAGCCGCAGAGTGCGCAGCCATAGCCGAGGATTGTGATCATGGTCAAAAAACAAAATTGAACATATAACCCGTTAGAATAATCGCCACGCCAATCACGCTGATGAAGATGGCTATCAGTTGCGGTTTCAGCACACGGCGCAAAATGATCGCTTCGGGCAGGCTAAGCCCAACCACCGACATCATAAAGGCGAGAACCGTACCGAGTGAAGCGCCCTTCGCCAGCAAAGCGCTGACGATGGGGATAATCCCTGCGGCGTTGGAGTAGAGCGGAATGCCAGCCAGCACCGAGACAGGGACGCTCCACCAGGCGCTTTTGCCCATGATGCCCGTCAGCGCATCTTGCGGAACATAGCCGTGAATAAAGGCCCCAATCCCAATCCCGATGATCACAAACCAGAACACCTTCCCAACGATTTCCTTCGTGCTGTCCCAGGCGCGGCTAATGCGCTCTGACCAAGTCATTTCATTTTCAACCATTTCAACATTGGCGCGCGGTTTAATCTCATAGACAAAACCTTCCACATAGCGTTCCAGCTTCAAGCGTCCCAAAATCAGCCCGCTGATGATGCCGATGCTCACGCCTGAAAGCAGGTACAGCCCCGCCACCTTCCAGCCAAAGAGACCAATTAGCAGCACGAATGCAACTTCATTCATCAGCGGCGAAGTAATCAGAAACGAAAAGGTCACGCCCAGCGGAATGCCCGCCTGTACAAAACCGATAAACAAAGGCACCGAGGAGCAGGAGCAAAAGGGAGTGATCGCGCCAAACAGCGCCGCCATCAGGTTCCCCACGCCTTCACCGCGCTTCTCAACCAGCGTGCGCACTTTTTGGGTGTCAATAAAAGTCTGAAACAGGGTAATGATAAAAATCATACCGCTCAACAGTAAAAATAATTTCGGCACATCATAAAAGAAAAACGCCAACGCTTCGCCCAAATGCGAGCCTTCGGGCTGCGCGAGCAGGTCGTAGGCAATCCAATGGGCGAAAGGTTCAATAATATTGTAGGCAACCAGCCAGATCACAAGGCTAAGACCAACAAGGATGAATTTTTTCCAAGGTAATTCTGTGGGATTTTTGGGTAAAATAGACTGATTCATATTTTCTCCGAAAATATATTCAAGTTTTTGAATGCAATTAGACAAAAAAAAGCGGCGGATTAAAGTTCAAGTTCCGGAATGACAAGCATATCTTGCGTATCACTTCCGCATTGCGGACAAGAACAATTCGACGGAACGACCTCGGATGCCGAGCGGGGTGTGCCTGTGAGCTGATAGGTGCTATCCAACAGGGTATATATCTCGACGTTGATGACGCGGTAGTAAATATTCCAGCCTTCGCGGCGCTTGGCGAGGATGCCCGCCTTGCGCAATGCAATCAATTGCTGCGAAATATAGGCTTGGCGCAACCCCAATGACGCTTCAATATGGCAAACACACTGCTCGCCATCACGCAATAGCTCCAAAATCGCAATACGGGTCGGGTGACTTAACGCCTTGAATATCTTGATCTCTTTTGTGTACTCATTCATATTCAAACTCCTGAATATATTTTACGCCCAAAAACAATATCCCTAAAGAACGGATTACCTCTATTGTCTATGACATTCATCTTTTTGAATATGATTTTTGAAAAAGAAATCCCCGTTCATCGCAGAACGGGGATGGTTTTCTATTTAAGCAACTTATCGTCAGGCGGGCAAACTTCCTGCGCAGCTTCCACTAGTTCAGGCGCAGCGCCAAGTTGATCGCCAAAATACTTTCTCTGAAAGAAAAAAGCGACATTCACCAACCCAATCATAACCGGCACTTCAATCAGGGGACCGATCACGGCGGCAAAGGCTGCACCGGAATTAATGCCAAAAACCGCCACAGCAACCGCAATCGCCAATTCAAAATTATTACTGGCAGCAGTAAAAGCCAAGGTAGTTGACTTGGAATAATCCGCGCCAATCCGATGACCCATCCAGAAGGAGACGAGGAACATCAGCACAAAGTAGATCAACAGCGGAATCGCTATCCGCACCACATCCATTGGAATGGTGACAATCAAATTCCCTTTCAAACTGAACATAACAATGATCGTGAAGAGCAAGGCAATCAATGTCAGCGGGCTGATCTTTGGAATAAATTCATTGTGATACCAAGCTTTGCTTTTCACACGGATCAAGACCAAGCGTGTCAAAAAACCGGCGATGAAGGGAATGCCCAAGTAAATGAAAACGCTTTGGGCGATCTCGCCAATCGTAATCTCCACCAAACTGCCTTGCATCCCAAACCAGGTTGGCAAAACCGTGATGAAAATATACGCATAGACGCTGTAAAAAAGCACCTGAAATATGCTGTTGAATGCTACCAATCCGGCGGCATATTCATTATCACCGTCCGCCAGTTCATTCCAAACGATCACCATCGCAATACAACGTGCCAGCCCGATCATAATTAAGCCAGCCATATATTCAGGATAGTCGCGCAGGAAGATGATCGCCAAAGCAAACATCAGAACCGGACCAACGATCCAGTTCTGAACCAGCGACAAGCCCAAGACTTTCCAATTCCGAAAAACCTTACCCAAGTCTTCGTAATGCACCTTTGCCAGGGGCGGGTACATCATCAGGATCAAACCAATCGCAATCGGGATATTGGTCGTCCCCACCGAAACAGCTTCATTGAAATTCGTAATCGCAGCAGGGAAAAGAAAACCAAGCCCCACGCCAAGCGCCATTGCCAGGAAGATCCACAGTGTTAAGTAGCGATCCAGAAACGAAAGTTGTTTTGGGGATTCTTGTGTCATAGTAACTCCAAATAATTATTAGCTTTTAAGTGTACGCAGCTTCTCGCGCAGCATATCCACAGTTGGCGTGCCTTTCATCCCTTGTGGCGTAGGATATACACGACAGCTCAAGCTGTATTGGTCACGCTTCTCAGGCCACCAGTCCACGCCATCCACACAAAAGGAGGGGGATCCAAGGAATTTATAGCGATTTGCATCCTCATCGTCAGCAACTTTTACCAGGCGGATGTCGGCTTCCAACTTTTCAGCAGCAAGCGCTACCTTCAGATTTCCCATCCCTTCCTGCCATGAAGGGCAATCTTCAAAATACAATAAATCAATTTGCATAATCCTCCAATAGCGCAATGATTTCATGCTCGATGTCATCACGCACCTGGCGGAAATCATCGATATTATCGGTTTCGGCCGGGTCTGGAAAGCTGTGGTGAAGCTTCTTTCCATTCCCCAACCAGAGCGGGCATTCTTCCGCCGCAGAATCGCAGACTGTGACGACCAGATCAAAGTGCATATCGTGATATTCATCTGCAAGTTTGGAAGCGCCTTGATGCTCAATACCGATCTCTGCCAAAGCAGCCAACGCTTTCGGGTGAATATATCCGGCAGGTTTGGTTCCTGCCGAGAAGGCTTGCCATTCAGCGCCCAATCGGGCATTGACAAGCGCCTCTGCCATTTGTGAACGGCAGGAATTCCCTGTACACAAAAATAAGACTTTTCGTTTCATTCATGATCCTTTTTCAAAGAGAAACCTGTGTCGCAAGCGCTTTCCGCTCTTGGACCACAAGCGGGTTGGCGTGGCTGGATACGTTGCGGATCGAGAAAAGTGCCAAAAGCTGCATTTAGTTTTTCCAGTGCAGCGCGATTGATCGAGTAGTAAATCCAGCGTGAATCCACCCCATCGCGTTCAGCATCCACCAAGCCAACAGTCCGCAATTTATTCAAATGGTGAGAAATCAGATTAGGTGCCATATCCAGGGCTTCGCCAATCTCACAATTGCATTGCACGCCTTCCATCAACAGATTGAATATCCGCAGGCGTTTCGGCTCAGCCAACGCCTTGAGCCAGGCGAGCAATTCTTCCATATCCACAGAGGGTGGACTAATTTCAATATAGTTCAACATAAATTGAATTATATTCTCAAAAAAGAAGCCGTCAAGGTAGACGACAGGCTGTAACGAAGAAAATCGCTACAGGAGATTTTGCTCTTCCAGCCAGACCTTGATCCGCTCTTCAATCTGATCGCGTATCTCACGGAATTTGGCAAGCTTTTCGGCATCCGTGCCTTCAAAAGCAGCCGGATCTTCAAAAGACCAGTGCATACGCTGATTGACTCCGGGCCAAATAGTTGGGCAATTCTTGTCAGCATCGTCGCAAACCGTGATGAGGTACTGGAATAGAGTTTTTCCAAGATAGGTCTCTACCCCTTTGGATGTGTTTTCGGAAATATCAATCCCGACTTCCTGCAAAGCCCGGACGGTGAATGGATTGACGCCTGATGGCTTCAATCCGGCGCTGTGCGCTTCAAAGTGCTCTCCGGCATATTTGTGCAGAAAAGCCTCAGCCATCTGGCTGCGGGCAGAATTTCCTGTGCATAAGAAAAGAATACGAGTAGGCATAAGTAGACTCCTGTACATAGAATTAGACAATTTATCTTAACCCGTGTCTTTTAACAACGGATTAAGAGGAAGTAAACATTCAAGTAAGTTTTGGGGGACCTATATTCTTCTCTTAGCTTATTTTATGGACACATACCTCATCGCCTTTGCGATGGTTAGTCTACTTCACGTGATTCAACAATGAGTTTCAAGCAGTTCTTAGGGTTGGAAAAAAAGTTTTCCGAAAGACAAATGTACATTAGCCAACAACGATAAAAAAGGATATCATCCCGTAAATTTCCCCCCTGCCCATAATTCATTTTTCCTGATACCAGGTCTCCTCACCATCACCACAGACCCAACCATTCACTCGTTTCTTCCCGTCAGCAGGGATTGCATCAAAGGTAAAACGATAAGCATCATCCGAATCGCAACCACGCCCTTCAGGGAGATTGCCCGTGATCCGCACCGAGCTATACCCTTTGTTTTCCAGATAGGCGATGGCGGCGAAATCCGGTTCCAGTTCCCGATAAAATTTCAACCCACAGGAAAGCAGTATCCAAAGCATCCCCGCCAAGAGCAAAAGAATTTGCCATTTTTTCATCACAACTCCAGAGCAAAAAAAGAAATCGACAGGATGAGGGGGGCATCCTGCCGACTTCTTGATCTCAACCATACACCAACTTGTGCAGGGGTGGTCGGCGCGTGCGCAACTGTAATTTAGGAATAGAGTTTTACTCTAAGATGCCCGTTTCCCACCTTGGGAGCGGGCATCTTTTCAAGAATAAAGTTTTACCCTGAAGAGTGTTTTTTGGCTTTTTGTTTTAGTCGTTTAGGAATAAAGTTTTACCCTAGACGACAAATTTACTCTGGGAGAGAAAGATTTTCTGCCATTTTCTGAGTTTTCAGGGTTTAACTTTTTTCCTCAGGGTAAAACTCTTTTCCTGCTATTCAGCAACTATTCTTGCCAGCCAATCTGTCCCTGCCCTTCGCGAACGCCCCAATAAAAGACGCTGCCCCAGGAATAAGTTCGCGCCCAGAGTGGGTTGTCGATACGGTTCGCATCATCCATGCGCCGGATCTGCACAAAGCGATCCCAATAGGCATCTGCTGCGCCGTTATGGTCGAGGTCTGCCATCATCGAAGCGGGTAAGCCCCGTACCGCAGATGGCGGGATTTCACCGCTGGAAGAACGTCCTTCCCAATCCCATTCACGAGACCCGGTGAAGTTACCAAACTCATCCCGCCCGCAGTTGAGTGATCCGCCACCACCCACTTCACAATGACTTGCCCACTCCTGATAGCGCAATTCCCAGTACAGGCGATAGGGCGCACGGGCATAACCTTCATACAGAGGAAAATCTGCGGGGAGTTCATCCAAGCCGACGCTCCCCGCCAAAGGACCACCGCCCGCTTCAGGATGAGATGGTAAATCCCAATAGAAAAGCATCGGGTTAGCACCCAATGGCAGGGAGAACTCGCCAATATGCGGCAGAAAAACAGTGGCTGCGCCGGCAGCGGGTCGGAAGGTAAGGGTTAGGCGGATGTCACGCCAGTCCCCGGGCGCAGGATTACCCGGACTACCCCCGCCCAATGCTGCGTAAGCAAGCCTGCCCGTACCCGAACTGGTCGGCAAAGCACCCAGGCGAATAGCCGTATCCTCCCAGCGCACCAAGGTCGCCGGATAAGGGCGTGCATCCAGAGAGATCGTGGGCAAACGCGCACTGGCAGTCAGATGCCAGTCCCAGGCAGTGCCACAAATCACACCGCCGGGGGTAAGGGTTAGTTCAGTCGTGCAGGGATTGGGCGGTTCCACATATTCCGCGGGACAATCTGTTGGCATCCCGGTTGTGTAGGACGCCAGAATCGTCCCCGTGCAGGCATCCACCAGCCCACTCGCTGGCAGACAACTTCCAGGAGGTGCTGAACTACCTGTGTAGGAAAAGTATTCCGAGGGAATCAGGACGTTGGAAAAACCTGTTGGCGAAATTTCTGTACAGGAAGCGCCACCACCACTACTCCCACCGCTTGACCCGCCACTACCTGAACCGCTTCCGCCGCCATTGGTGCCACTACCACCTGTTGTGCAGGTCACGGTATCAGGCGGGGTGTAAAAACAATCTCCCGCATCGGCATGAACTGTACGGACAGCCTGTGTAGAAACGAATATCGACAACACCAGCAAAATGAAAAACCGCTTGGGGAACTTCATCGTAATCTCCTATTCCTGTACCCCATTGATTGCATCCAGAATCAAATCTCGCGCTGCCATATCGGTAGCCGCCTGCCAGTTTTCCGGTAAAGGCTGTACCGCCAAACCATGAACGGATTCCAACCAGGCGGCATTCCAAACAGGCAAACCTAACAGGGAACTCATCATCTCCCGATCCGAGGCTGCCAGGTCAACATCCAGCCCGGCTTCCTCATAACTCATGCGCCCACCATCGGCACGCCAGCCCAGCCACAACCATTCACCTGAGCGATAACCGAAAAGCAGAAAGGTGCGCGAGGCGCTTAAGCTGCCATCACCGCCTGTGAAAATGTTTTCGCCAAGCTGCATGATCCCGTAAGCGGTCTCTGTATCCTGCGAGACGACGCAGATCAGATCGAAGCCATCGCCCCAATCATCGCGTTCGTTGCCTGCAATGGTTTCGGTACGGAAGCACCCACGCAGAACGAGCGCAGTCGCCGGCTTTCGGTTTCGATCAATACTCCATTGTCGTAAATCGGGCAGGGCAGGCGCAGTGAGCAAGTCGATCGGGAGCGGACCATCTCTATCCGTCAGCACCTGAATACTGCCAAGCTGTGTTTCCATCGGGATAGCGTCAAAGCCCAAAGCATCGGTTGCTTCCGCGCGACTGTAGCCTTCATGGATCGCCAAGACCCAGGCAACCGTGCGTTCCAAACCTTCATAAGCACAGGTGGGGCTGAGGCGTTTGTAGTTCTCACTGAGCGGAATATCCAGCAGAGACCACTCCGCCGCATTCGAGGCACAAGGTTCTTCGGTAGGGAGTGGGATGACAGGCTCTACGGTCTCTTCCACAGGGATTGCTTCCAGGTGCGGGGTTCTAGGGACATCCGCCGTGTGAAATTCATTCGCACGCCAGATCGCCATCCCGCCAGCCAGCAAGAGCAACAGGGTTGACACGGCAATTGCGATCACAACATAGGAGCGCAAGCGTCGTTTGCCTGTCAGGTCGGTATAGGTAAAGAAATTCATAATTCTCCTCATTGATCTTCTCTTGTCACCCCGTGCGCCAGGTAGCCGATGGTGTCCACCGCGATCCAGCGGTGGGGGAAAAGAAAGCCGGGTGTCAGGACGCCAGCCTGCACACGACAGGCAGGTCTGCCCTGAAACCTGCCACATTGCACGCTGTTCAGGCGTAGATAACTTGGTGCCTGATTGCGAAAGTAGGTTGCAGCGACTGCGTTGCCTGCTGTCGTAGCACGAATGACACCATTCGGCAGGACTTCGACCTCCTGCGCTCCGGCATGGGCAGCCAAATCGCCAATCGCGACCGCATCCATCATGCGCACGCTGGTGGTCATATAGTCGAGCAGTCCCATCAGGAAAACTGCCATCAGGGGCAGGATGATCGCGTACAGGGCAATCGTTTGCCCACGTTCTTTTTGATTTACTGCCATTTTGCTTTCCAGGTCTCGGAGCGCGAGATAAAGCGTTCCACAGAATGCCCGCTGCCAAAGCCCAGCCTGAAGAGTTCAGGAATTTGCCAGCTCACCTGACAAGCTCCCGGCTCACCGGGGGCGCTGGGCGGTTCGATCCGCACGGAATACTGCACCCCGAAGGTGCCGCTCCAGGCAGAGGAGAGCGTATCGTTTGCGATTCTTTGCGCGTTCTGTGCGGCGCGTACCGGGTCAGGCGATTGGCTCAGGAATTGGGCACAGCCGTAGGCGGCTGCGGTCGCGGCGGTGCGTGCCCGATGGATCGGGATCAGGGAAAGAAAACCAAAAGCCATCAGGATAATCAGCACCGAAAAGAGCGCGGTTTCTGCCATCGCTTGTCCTTGCTCAGACTTTTTTCTGATCATTCAAAGCCTCCTGCCGGGGGCGGACCGGGATAGAAGCGCCACAGGCGAAAAAAGGAACGTCCCTTTTGGGCTTCGATCAGGGTGATTCCAAACGCCCAGGGCGTATTCTTCTCTATGGCAATACTGGAGCGCACCGTGCGGGGCAGGTTTTGACTCGACGTTACAGAATCTCTGATGTCGGGCCAGAGAATGGTCTCGCGCACAATATGGGTGGCGGGGTCGTTATAAACGCCCTCCGCCACACCTGTGATAAAGACACCCCAATCCGCAGCGGTTGCCCGAAACGCATAAAAGCCTGCAAAGACCAAACCGAAAATCAGCAGGGTCATGATCGGGATCATCAGGGCAAACTCCGCCATAGCCTGTCCTGCCTGCGCTCGTGTCGCAGACACGGGTGAGCAATGTCGAAGGCGTTGCTCTGAGCCGTGTCGAAGGTGTTGCGCTGAGCCGTGTCGAAGCGCCTGCCCGCGTTGGGTCTTCACGGGATTACCCTCCTGCTGCCATATTCAGGGCGTTGATTCCCGTCTGAAAGGCATTAATCACCGCTTCCCGAAACTGCGGGATGACCGCCATTGCGATCACCCCGATCGCCCCAAAGATCAGGGCATATTCACCAAAATCCTGCCCTTCTTCATCCTGGAAAAGTGCTTTCATTTTTTTGAACATCGTTTTTCTCCTTTTGTTTGCAAGCATCTCTTGCTTGTTTTTCCAGATATATACAGGAAAACAGGGCAGGGTACCTGCACAGATGCACAAAAAAAGCAGGCTGTCTCCGGCAGCCTGCTTGAAGAAAAGAAGTATTTTTTTGGTTAGAACGTGTTGCTGATAAAAGGCATCACCATCGACAGCACCAACCCGATCACCGCCGTAACACCGAATAAACCACTGCGTTGGCGCACCAAAGCAGCGCGTTCTTCGGTCAGTTCCAGTACCGTGCGGTGCACTGATTCCCGCAATGCTGTGACGCCGGTCAGAATCGGTCTGCTGCGCTGGAAAAAATCCAGAATATCCGTAAAAAAGAGCGTGGCGTCTGTGTCACTAGGATCGGGCAAGTGTGCCATCACCACATCGACAGCATTCTCAATATCCTTGATCTCCATTTGGGCAACGAGTAGCCCAAGTAGATTTGAGAATGTACCGCCAACCGCAGCTGTACGCCGCAGGGCATCCTGTACACCTACGCCCGATGAAAGCAGGGATTCAAGCACAGAGAGCGCGATCAGCATATTATTACGCATGGTCTCGGCGCGTGCCTTTGCCATCTTCTTCAGGCGCGTATAGGGACGGCGTAGCCCAAGATAGATATAAAAGGCAGCAAATAGCGGCGCGGCAAAAAGCATCCCGTTCATCGCCAGAGAGCCTGCCATCAACCCGCCAACGATCAGGTATTTGCTGAACTCCCGAATAGCGGCGGCATAGAACTCACCTGGCGTATTGTAAGGGTAGCCAGCTCTGCGAATGAGCGCCACCACATCCAGCATGTCTTTCGCTTCGTTGGGATCGAAGCGTTTGGGGAAAAGCGCGATCAGGATCGCTTCCCAGGTGGAGCGTCTTTTTACTGTTTGGTTCTGGTTCTGATAAGCCCCATCCAAACGGCTATGGCGAAAGAAGCCATATTGCAGGGCTGAGATCAGTTCAAATGAGAAGGTGGCGACACTCAGTGCGCCGAGAAAAGCTAAAGCGGTCATAGGCAGGGTTCTCCGTTTTTTGACAGACTACCATAATCTTTTGTAAGGTAGGGGGAAAACGCGCACAGCCTTATTGGTATTTAGAATGCAAAATGCCAATAAATGCAATCTTCATTGGCATAGTACTTGCTGGCTAAAAAGATCAGACAGAACCTGCTTTTGCATTTTGGTTCTGCGAACCTTCTCAAAGCTCTTCGGCTCAGCACACCAGAGTGCGCCGCTGCCTGTGCTCCAGGTCTCCCCGCCAAATTCACGCGGCCAGAGTGGGTAGGTTTCCTTGTCCCAATCCTTTGGTAGCAGGTAAGCACCTTCTCCGCGCACCGCCAGATACCAACGCTCCAGAGCTTCAAAGCGCGGACCCCATAAGCCCCAAACCAGATTACGACGAACTTTCTCATCGCTTCCAAAGCGCAGCCTGCGGGCGCAAGATCGGCAAAGCGGCACCGCATTTTCAGGTCTTGCCAGCCGCCAGACAAGTTCGGGTGAGAGATCATAGCTTGGCAAGACAAAACGCCAGGTACCATTATTCCCGCAGCCAAGACAATCAGAGGAAAACTCTCTTTTCCAGGGGGTTCCTGCCACAGCAGCCGCCAAGAGTTCATCCTGAAATTCATGCTCCAATTCCACCATCTGCTCAGAGAGGAAAAGCGCACCTTCAGGAATGGAAATCCGTGCCGGAACACTGTAGTCAAGAATAAAGCCGGCAGAGGCGAGAATATTGCCTCGTTCCCATGGAGAAAAACGCTTTTGGATGATCTCCGGATCGACCTGCCCAAAGCCGTCGATCTTGCAAACAGCTTTCACCCGCCGGATATCTGCTACCGCACTCGCGAGTAGCGCAAAGATCAAATCCTGCACACCGGTATTGGGATCAACCCCACCTACCTGTCGATGAGGCTGTTCACCGATTTCAGTCAGAATTTCTCGTACCAGCGCATTACCCATCTGCATATCCGGAGCCATTTCCACCACTACATCCGCTTTCGGCAAAGAAATAAATCGCCAAGGCTGTACCACCTGGTCGAAGACAATTTCAGCACTTTGGGCATCCTTTTTCGCCAGCGCAACGATCCGTAGTGGCGGGCAGAAAACCGTCCAATAAAGCCGACTTGCCTTAGTGGGGTATGGGAAAACAAAGATCTTCTCCCCAAGCGCACGACGAAACATCACACCTAATGCTTGAGAAAAAGCTGAACGCAAAACGATTATCTTTTTCATGCTCAGTCTCCAAAGAGTTGTTTGAGTAAGGCTTGCTTACCTGAATCTGGCAAGGTCTCGAAAGCCGCCTCGTAATCGGGGGCGTCGATGTCTTCCCCTTCCAAATCGTTTTCCAGCATGGCTTTCAGGCGGTGCGGAGGTAGTTTCGCCAGCCCGCTCGCTGCTCCACCCGGACCACCGCGCGGGGATTCCAGCGTGCGGGCGATGGCGTTCGAAACGCCTGTCTTATCCTGCAAACCTGCGCCCGCTGCGCTTTTTGCATAAAGCAGCCAGGCGGTGAAGGTTTCCCCACTGGCACCCTTCTTGCGCAGTTCGGCCTGCTTCTTCGGGCTTACTGAATTATTCGCAAGCAGAAAATCCAAATCCCAATAGAGAGAAGACCCAACCCCCGTTTTTTTTCTGGTTGTATCCGCCTTCTTTTTTCTGTGAATTCGCGCTGAGGGGGGATTCCCCTCTAGGGGTTTAGGGTTAATAAAGGGGTTAAGGGTTTTAAAGACTCTGAAAATCGCGTAAAGATCTTCTGAAAATCGCGTAAACACGATACTGAAAGTCGCGTAATAATCTTCTGAAAATCGCGTAAATACGATACTGAAATCCGCGTAAAGATCATCCCCGTTTTCAATGGCTGCCTGCACGATCTCCGGCGGCACGTCTTGGAGCAAAACCCGGAAGCTGCGTGCGCCTTCTGCAAAACTGCTTGCCTTACCCTGATCAAGCACGGTTAAATAGACGTTGGTTACGGGAAAACGCAACTTGCCTGGCTCTTTGGCTTTGGAGCCATAGCGCCCATAAAACCATTCATAGACGGTTCGTGGGCGCGCAATCCCTAACCAATCGGCGATCTCTCCGTAACCACCTTGCACTGTGCAAAGGTCGCGTTGCTCATCGGGTCCATCATAGCAACGATCCCGCAGGAGGATATACATCCAGGCGGGACCTGCGCCCAGATGTGGCAGGACATGCTCCAGGAAAAAGAGTGAGATCACGATCTGATCGTTCTGCGGCATGATGTGCATCCGCAAGCGTTCAGCAAAAGCCATGAGTTGGGTATCCGGCAATTCGCCTGCGAAGAGTTGCCGCAGAATAGCCAGCACGTCCTGCGGTCTGCCTTCAACCAAAGGGGACGACGATACAGACAGCAATTCTTGCAAGGGTGTTTCAACCGAGGCTGCCAATGTCCCCAATGGACCATCATGGATTTCCACCTGCTCCTTTAGCCAACGCATGAGGGCGTGCGCATCCTCAGCAGTGAGTGGCAGGGTCATCGCTACCGTGTACTTGCGTGGCAATCTTCTGGGCTGAGGCCCATCCACCCATTCCGCTTCCCCATAAATCGGTGTTACCAATCCTGCCAGCTTTTCCCAGGTCTGGGGACGTTCCAACCGATTCCAGAAGGTGCGTTCCGTGACCCCACACAGTGCCGCGATTTGCTTGCCGGAAAAACGGGCGGTTTTCTTCCCGCCGCGTGCGCCTTCCCCATACGCCGCCTGCCGGAAGCCGATATACATCCAACCCAGATCGGGACCGAGTTGCGCTAAGTGTTTGCGGAAATAGCCGGGCAGATAAACGGCTCGTTCGGGACGCACGACCTGATCGTAGAGCGAGGCGACCTCGTCGACGGAGATCGAGACTTCTTTTTCGCCAGACTCGTCCGCCTCTTCCTCTTGCTCATCCCCTTGAGCGACGACAAAGGCCACATCCACCGTCCGATTCATAATCCCGATCAGCAATCTCGAAACGGTGCTTGCCAGCCGGCTCTCCAACCAGTCGCGGGCATACGCGTTCCGTACCCCGACGGTCAGCAAGCCATCTTCGTAAGAGATCGGTCTCGTGTCGCGCACCCAGGTATCAAAAGCAGCGCGGGGCATCTCCATTTGCAACTGCCCAAGTACGGTTTGCCAGGCTTGTTGAAGTTCCATCAAAAACGCCCTTTCTCAGCCCACCTGCCCGAATACTCGTCGCAAGACTGTTCCGTCGCTCTCCGTCCTTCCTGTGACTTCGGCGTAGGCGGCAACGTGGGCGGGAACGTAGACGGGGCGTAGACAGCAAGTAGGCGGCACGTTGTCACTGCCGCCTACGTTCGATCTTTTTCTAAAAAGTTTTGTTGTTTTTTGTGCACCCATTAAAAATCGCCCCTCAGCGCCAAACTATAGCGCGTTGCTTTTTCGACCGGCTGAAGCTCAAGATTGCCAGCATCGTAGACTTTGAGCGCATACTGCAACAATGCAGAGACCAACTCCCCGACAGGCACATCCAGACCTTGATCGGATGCCAACGTGCCAATCTCGTGTTTGAGTTCAGGAGAGAAGTTTCGCCAGGTGGTGATCACCCGCCACGCCTGCTCAGGCGTGGGTTTTCTTTTGGTCGCCCTGCCTGTTTTCCTCACGGGAGCATCATCAGATGGATAGAGCGTCATCCGCAAGCGGGCAGGGTTGGGGCGAGGCGTCAAATCCATCTCGCCATGGCTGTAGGCATCCAGTCCGTATTCCAATAAGGCTCGCGCCACTTCGCCCGTTGGCACATTCAAGTCACCCGCAATTTCACGCACGCGTAAGGCAGCCTTCGGATCGACGCCGCGATAGACCACCTTTTTATTCTGATGTCGCCTTTCCCAAGCCCGATCCCGCTGGCGAATCTCAGCCACTGGCAGGGACTCAAAAATATCAGGCGGACTGGCAGGGATAGTTTCATCAGAGACTTTCCCAAATGGATTTCTACGATCACTCATCTCTCCTCCTAAAATTTCAGTACCAGTTTGGTCAGGTTCATATATTCTTCAGCGGAACGGCATTTATCGTCGTACTCGAAGATCGTCTTGCCGGATGCCGCACACTCGCGCAGAATCGTGGCGCGGTGGATCGGCTCCAGAACACTCTCCCCGAAGCGTTCCCGCAGTGCATCACCGGTAATTTTGCTTTCCCGTGTTTGAGCATCATAGAAGGTCGGCAGGATTCCAAGCAGCGCACCCTGCCAGCCTTTCTTCTGTTGGAGAATACTCATCATATAAGCGACCTTGCCAACGCCTTCGGCAGACAGGAATTCTGTTGCAGTGGGCACGATCACCAGATCAGACGCCCAGACCGCCCGTTCCTGAATACCTCCTACGCTGGGCGCGGTATCGAAGATGATGTAATGCAGTCCTTCTTTCATGAAGGGTTTGAGTGCCGTGCGGATGGACGAGACCGGCTGGTTCTGGGCATTCAGTACGGTTTGGGCGGCCATCGTTTGCTGGTCACCGGGGTAAAGGTAAAGACCATCGCGCCCGGACGCACGCACCCAGGATTGTACGAAGTTGCTTTCCTGCGGCGAAGTGCCCATCGTGAGCAGATAAAAGACACCCGATTCGGGGTTTCGTCCCAAGGCAGTTGCAGACTGTCCTTGCGGATCGAGATCGACAAGCAGGACCTGCCTGCCTTGCAGGGACAAGCCATGCGCTAAAGAAACGGCGGTGGTGGTTTTACCCACCCCGCCTTTTTGGTTTGCGATACAGATGATTTTCGTCATACAGAGCATATCTCCTAGCGAGAGCAAAACTTCAAAATCCATAGACCGACGAGTAACCCCAGAATAACCGAGGTAGAAAAGATCACAGTTCCAAGTGAAACGCCTTCGAACACGGTCTCACTCCGTTTGATTAGATATTTTCGCCATCTCGCTCCCCTTTTTAGGCTTTTTGTTTGCAGCAGCATTAGCAGGATCATTCTGCTTTGCTTCCCTGCGCCAACTCAGGATCAAGCTGTATACCTGTCCCAATTGACGACGCTGTCTGTCATTAAAAATTTGTGCATCTTGTGCATCAGGAAGCAAGGGGGTGTTCATATTGATCTTCCTCCTGGTCTTCAGTATTGATTGCCACCAAGCCTCTTCGTTCCAATTCTTGGCGGATGATCAGGGCTGCCTGTGCCTTGGGTACACGATATTCCTGTTGAGCAAGTACCTCTAAGGCATTATGGTCCTGGTCTCTTAAGTAGATAATCAGTTTTGGCATAGGGTCTCCTTAACCTGGAATAAAAAAAGAGTGTCGCTTTTTGAAAGCGGCACTCTTGTATCAGCCAGGTCTGTGAAAACTCTGGAATTTGTTCTGTGGAAAGTCTATGAAAATTATTTCCGGGTGGTTATTTCTTTTTGTCGCCTTTGGGCTTGTCCTCTTTGGTTAATCCAAGGATTTTTCTGCGCCAATAATAAAAGGTATCTGTGGGCACATTCGGCATACCCGTAGCAGATGAACCAAACCGCTCATCCAGAAATTGTGGCAAAGTAAGCGGGAAATTGGGTCCGCGATTTTCCCATGTTAAGACAGTCCGGCGTCTGGTTTCGTATGGATAATTACTGGAACGACCACGACGCTTGGGGTTCTGGAGCGCTGCCAGAACTTCTTCATCCACGGGAAGGGAGTCGATTTCTGCCTGCTCAATCACGGTTTTTTCCAGATCATCTCTGGAATCATCGCCCAGAAAAGAAAATAGCCAGGCATTTGTTCTTACGAGACGTTTGAGGAGCACGGGATTCTTACGAGCTACGCGAACTAGCCACCAGGATAAAAACATCCCGAAGAAAAAGAGCACGAATACAGCGATCACCATTGCGGTAATTGCCGCAACGGTCAAGTTATCATCCAGGGTGTCTCCCAAACGAGAACTTAGTCGGCTCAGGGCAAGGAGCAGTAACAAAACCAGTGCAAAAAAGAGAAGGTAAAAGGATCGTTTTTCTTTCTTCATACGGTTAAATCACCTCTAAAAAGGATAGGCTATTTTACTTGATAAGCTCCTTTTTTGAAAAAGCCTACAAAAGCATCAGATATAGAACTTGAAATTTGGACGCGTTTTCTCTACCTTCGGATTTGAAATCAATATCTCACCAACTGCATCCGAGAATCCGACTGTTACGGGTTCTGAATCTCCTAATTGGCAAGCATTGTAGTTAAGCTTGGTCAGGCCGAAAATATCATGCGCAACTCGCTCAATCAGAGCTTCGCCATGCTGAATATCAATTCGCATTGGTACTGGAACGTCCCAGCCTCGGTATGTGGCTGGTCGCGGCGCAAACCCGCTTCCCCATAAAAAGCCTGTCGTATCTGACATCTTCCAAAAAGTTCCCCGAAAAACGGGCATATCACCCAAGCGATACAAACGAGGATTATTCAATGGGTCTTGTCTAACCCGAATACCAACCAATTTCACACCAGCAGGACAAGCCTCTTGATACCCTTTAAATTCTTCTTCGCTGATATCAGATCTGGAGTGTAGAAAAATTTCGGTCAACTCCTTCCCCTCTTGTTGTCGATAAGTTTCCAGTACGCCTGTTAGAAGTTCTTTAGAGGCTTCTTTGCTCAGGTGGAATTGCCTCTCTCTAGGAGAAAACCAAGGACCGTACTCTCCCAAGAAAACAATCCCATCGCCTGTGTTCAAAAACATCTGTGCTGCACAAGATGCCGTTTCGTTTTTTGACTCGACCTTACGAAAAGCTATGCCGATATAACATACCCCTTCGCGTGCTGTAACAAGCTTCCATGGTCTGCCACCACACTTATAGTAAATAGTGGTGCTTAGATTCCACATTCTGTCAGATAAGGGCGTTAATCCTCTTTCTCCCGGCTTGTGCTCATCACTTAACTTCAAGGTCGTTTCCCGAATGATCTGGATGGGGATACCATATTCCATTGCCCGGGCTTTCAGTTGCCGACGAAAGTCTCTGGATAATTCATATTGGTCAAAATTTACATCCGTGAATATTTCCATTTGCCCGGATCTTCTTCGCTCTAATCGTTTCCGAGAAACCTTTTCTCCAGACACATCCGCTACAGTGGATTTCGGTCGGCAGTTTTTCCAAACATCTTCAGGAACAACACAAATGGCAACCCCGATATTCTCGTCGCGATTGCTTGCAATTTGAAGACCTTCAAGATATTTCTCAACAACTTCAAAAGAGCGTTGATAAGGATCAGAACGCCTCGATGCTTTTAGCAATGCTTCATCCGGGATTGAGAAAGACCAAACTGGCTCTTCTGGGAATTTTTGATTAAATGCAACCTGGAAACCCGGAAAAGGAGGCCAAAGACGTAGGTTATCTTTGGGAGCATCTGTAATCGGCTGATTCATATGCTCAGCCCAGGCGTTGAAGGTATTTATCCCATTTTCCGTTCCCAAAACGACATAATTCATAGGTGGTTTGGATGAAGCATCTGCATCGTAAGGACCAAACAAACTCAAGCCATCTCTGGGGTCTCTGGTTTGTTGTCCGTACCGAAACTCAAGATTAGGCTCATCAAAGATGATTATCTTGTCATTCTTCATCTGTATCCCCTTCCTCTTCATCTAAAGAATCTCCTCCCCAGATCCAATTGCCCTTTTCCTTTGAAACCTGTTCTTCATTAATCCTCGATGGTGATAAAAGACCAAAAGGTTTCGCATCAAAAATGACCTGCTCATTCTTCTTATTCCCTATAACAATTTTTCCGTCCTCGGACAGAAACTCTGTTATTGCAAAGAAGCGATCTCCCCATTCCTTATTCCACCAGTCATGAGTAAGACGTTTTCTACGAGTAAACGCCTTCTTTGAATCCAGTGATTTATTCTTCAGATCGCTGACTCTGATCTTGAGACGAACCGTCACAACAAAATCCGCGAATAAATTCTGGCTGACGTAAAAAACCGGAGCTAATTGGTACCGATAATAGTCTTCTTTGGTCGGTGTCCAATATTTCCGCTCTCCAGAAACCAGAAGCCATGTTTTTGTGCCATCAGGTCTGGTATACCAAAGTTTATTTCCAGGCAACAATCCGTCCGGAAAATAGTAGAGCCTTGTATCTGGGCAATAACTTAATCCCATTTGAATACATTTCGCATATAGCGATTTTTTTATTAGCTCTGAAATCAGATTCTTAACAAAAATTCCGTCCAACCACTTCGTCTGACCTGTTAGCCCACCGCCAGAAGGTTTGAAATTGTATTGTTGCGTGATTGAATCGGGTGGAGTAAAGAAGCTAAGAAATGTGCGCTCGTTTACCCAGCGGTGCGGCCAGATAAACTGCCACTCTCTCGATATATGGCGATCAATCTCAACATCAGACTCAAACCTTTGGATGGCTTTGGGTACCTCGATGACTTCATAGAGGTTCAAAAAGACATTCTCATTTTCGTCCAAGATCACATCTTGCTCATCAAAGGCTCTGGCAACCAAGCTCCTGCCATTGACGATAGGTTTCAATATCCCCAATCTATCGAGTTGCCGGCTCAAGCTAATGAGCCCTTCTCCCCAGTTCGCTGAGAAATCTGTGCATTTTAGAAAACGTGTCTCTTGATCAAGACGGTCATGATTAAGTTGCCCGTCGGGTGTCAATACCAGCAAATGTTCTCGCCCTCTGTCTGCTACAACTTTCAACGCAAGAAAGCGTTTGTTAGCATGATCCATGTCCATCAAGGCAGCATTTGATAGCACAGATAGAACAATGCCGGCTTTATATTCGATAATCTCATTTGCGTCATCGGGGATGCTTTCGTCCAATAGGTGGTTTGTCAAATCGCACCAAACACGATACCCGAATGACAGCAGTTTCTGAGACAACCAGGTTGTAAATATGGCATCTTCGTTTGAATAAAGAATGTAGATTGCAGTATTTGACCGATCAGGGTGTTGTGCTTTGAAAAACTTTGGCGGAAAGATTTGCGGGTAATTCGACCGAACATCAGGATGATTCGTTTCAAGTAAGATGCGCAATCTTTCCAGTCCAAATATTTTTAGAGACCAACCAAATTTTTCTTTTATGTCCTTGATCGCGTTATCTCTTGCCGCTACCGTAATTGACGATGTGGTCACAAAAACGAGTTCATCACATGCATGACCATGATCCCTAACTTTGGTAGCATCTTCCAAAAGCTTTACTTTCCAGTCCTCCCTAACGCTGTATGCAAAAATTGTGTTTTTATCTTTATCTACATGTACCGCGTCACGACCTTTGTCGCTAAAGCCTCCCAAAGGTTCAATATCTGCGTATCCCTCTAGAGCCATCAAGTCATTACAGAGTCGTTCAAACTCCAGATAATCTGTGATTTGTTCTAGACAATAAACTGTTATATTTGCGCTCATAATGACACACCCTGAAAAAATCGGCGGTTGTACTTTTCAGATCACCAAATCCTAATAATGAATTATAGGACAACTTAGGAATTTTGCTAACTTTTCAATCATCTCAATAAATCTAATTTCACAGATATATTCACAGAGTTATCATAGAAATATCAAGGATTCACATGTTAAAACTGTTTTCAGCACCTTGAAAACAGAATAATCTTTTCCGCGCTCACGTTATAATACACATATGGAAGACTGGATCACCACCTACGAAGCTGCTGAACTCAGTGGCTATAACCTGGAATATATACGGCAACTCGTTCGTTCCAGAAAAATCCATGCCCGAAAATGGGGGCAAGCCTGGCAGGTCAGCCAGCAATCGCTTGAAATATATATTGGCAGAGTAAAGAAAACCGGTAAACGACGGGGACCAAAATCGAAAGCCGAAGCAGATAAATAATAAACCATTGAAAGAAAAACAGAACATACTTTCTGTTATAATATAAATATAGTACTGGCACTATATTTATATGAAAGAAAAAGGCCGCTTGGTGCTGTAACACCGCACGGCCAAACCTAACCCACTAATGCACTCAGAGGATAGGCTGATTTCATTATATCAGCCTGCATATCTGCTTGGTGGGATTCCACACCAGGCGTTTTGCTTTTAAAAGCGAAGCGCTCCATAAAAAGGAGCATGTATGAGTGAACGTGCTGTGATTTATGCCCGTGTTTCTACAGACATGCAGCGCGGTAATTATTCCATTCCCTCCCAGGTTGCAGACTGTCTTCGCTATGTAGAAGAACAGCATTACCTCTTGCTGGGAAACCAATTTGTTGATGCAGAAACGGGACTGGATGTCGAGCAACAAGCCGGTGCGATTCCTGCTTATGTGGATGACTATACATCCAGAGAAATATCCCGACCAAGTCTTGATTCAGCCCTCGCCTATCTTGAAATCGTTGGCTTCGATGTGCTTGTTGTGCATGCGGTAGACCGCCTGGCACGCGATCCATATATCCGTCAGACCTTGGAGCGAGAAATCAACGCCCAGGGTGCTCGCGTTGAATATGTCTTTGGCTCATACGATGAAACCCCTGAAGGCGAGGTGCGCAAGGATTTGGAGGCAACCTTTGCCAAATGGGAAATAGCAAAACGCGTCGAGCGATCCAATCGGGGAAAAATGCGCAAAGCCCAAAAGGGAAAATTTGTTACAGGAAAGGTTCCCTATGGATACAGGATAAACCCTGAAGCATTTGGCGGGTTGGCTGTAGACCCCGATGAGGCTGCCACGGTTCAAAGGATATTTGAACTCTATGTGGCAGAGGCAAAATCCATCCGGGCAATTATAGAGGTTCTAACCCGCGAAGGACACGAGCCATATACTCAAGGGGGCAAATGGGTGAAATCAAGCGTAAAAAAAATTCTGGAAACCACCAACTACGCAGGTTATTTTTTCTATAACAAATATAAGCGTAATGGCAAAAAGATCAGCCTTAAACCCAAATCTGAATGGATCCGGATCGACTGTACGCCTTTGGTAAGTCAGGAATTATTCGACCAAGCCCAGGCGATCAAGGCCCATAATCGCGCCGTCCAACAGGCACAGCCGCATCGCTTTTATCTGCTGGGTGGCATGGTTCGCTGCTCAGAATGTGGCTATGCCTATGTCACCCAAACGCATCTGCCGCAAAAAAGACCAGGGCCAGATGGAAAAATCCACAACCGATATTCCCGCCAGACGTACCGCCATAAAAAAAGTTCTGGACACTGTGTAAACCGAGAAATTTCCGCACGCAAGCTGGAAAAGATCGTCTGGCAAAAAGTTCTGAACGTGCTTTTACATCCTGAAGCGCTTCGGGAAGGTTATGAAGAATCTTTCGAAGAGCAGCAAGCAGCTATCGAAGAGAAAAAAGCCTTGATTCACAAATTGGGTCAAAAGCTGGATAAAACCAAACGCTATCGTGGAAACCTGAATATGGCCTTTGTTGACCCGGATATCCAAATGTCAAAAGAGGAATATCTCGATCAGAAAGAACTGATCGCAGCAGAGGAAAAAGAAATTCAGGAAAAGCTTCAAAGGGCACATTTCGAGATCAAAAATCTCCCCAAAGTCGTCGAGGCTGACACCCTGGAGACCTTTGCCAAAGAGATTGCTGCGGGGCTCTTGCCGGAGGCTGGCGATGTTCCCAAAAAACGAAAACGCGAGATTCTGGAAATGATGCACATCACTGTCATTCTTTCTCCAGACGGTACGGTCCAGCTTGAAGGGTGGATTAATCCTTTGCCAGCAGATGGCGCAACTGATCCGGTGGTCGGCTGGATTCCATTCAATTTTAGCAAAAGGAGTTCTCATGAGTAAAAGAGCCGTTATTTATGCCCGCGTTTCAACGGATATACAACGCGGGAATTATTCCATTCCTACCCAGGTAGCAGCGTGCCTTCGCTATGCTGAAGAGCGTAATTACACCTTGCACGGAAATCAATATGTTGACCCTGAAACGGGTCAAGATGTCGATCGTGTCGATGGCACAATTCCCGCCTATGTAGATGATTACACATCCAGAGAATTATCGAGACCCAGCCTTGATGCTGCCCTGGCTTTTTTGGAAGCCTACGGGTTTGATGTTCTCATCGTCCATGCGATTGATCGTCTGGCTCGCGACCCGTATATTCGCCAGACCCTGGAGCGTGAATTTCAGGCACATGGTGCAAGCGTGGAATATGTGCTCGGTGATTATGATGAGACGCCCGAAGGGGAAGTCCGCAAGGATTTGGATGCCACCTTTGCAAAATGGGAGAATGCCAAGCGAACAGAGCGCTGTGTTCGAGGGAAAAAGCGTAAAGCAAAAAGTGGCAAATTTGTTGCAGGAAAGCCGCCCTATGGATACAGGCTTGATCCGGATTCCCTTGGCGGGCTGGCTGTTGTTCCGGAACAAGCTGAAATCGTGGAGCGGGTCTTCGACCTATATGTACATCAGCATGAATCTATGCGTGCAATCGTCCAAATGCTCAATGATGAGAGGATTCCTGCATATACAAAGGGTGTGCAATGGGGAAAGACTAGCGTCTCAAGAATGCTGAAAAGAACAGTCTATGTTGGTCATTACTACTTTAATCAATACGACAGTAAAAAGAAAAAACGAACCCTGAAACCAAAATCTGAATGGATCAAGATTCCTTGCACACCAATCGTCGATCAGGAGACATTTGATTTGGCACAGGACAAGCGAGCCCATAACAAGGAAGTGATGCGGATGCAGCCCAAACGTTTCTATCTGTTGAGCGGCATGGTGTTTTGCTCGGAATGTGAACGCCCTTATGCGGCACAAACATCCACACCGCAAACAAAACCGGGGCCGGACGGAAGAATACATCGCCCCTATGCTCAGGTAGCCTATCGACATCGAATAAGCAGCGGACATTGTATGAATCGTCATGTATCCGCGAATTGGTTGGAAAATGAAGTTTGGTATCGAGTTCTGAACTTGCTGCTATTCCCTGAATCACTCATGGAAGGCTATGAACAAGCCCGCGCCCAACAAGAAGCAGAGGTTGAAAAGAAAAGAAGATTGGTTGTTACCTTGGAAGAGGCTCTGGTGAAGAACAAGAAAAAGCTTCAGAATTTGAGCATCGCATACCTGGACCCGGACATCAATATGTCAAAAGCAGAGTATCTGGAACAAAAAGAGCTGATTGAAACCGAGGAAAGCGACATCCAGGAAAATCTGAGCACTATTCACTATGAAATAAAAAATCTACCACGACCGGCAGACATTGAAAACTTGGAGGTGTTTGCAAAGGAAATCGTTGAAGGATTGTTAAATGAAGAAGATGAAGAAATTTCTCCAGAAAAGAAACGTATGATTTTAGAGATGCTACACATTAAGATTATTCTGTCCCCCGATCGCGACATACGGCTAGATGGCTGGTTTGATCCTCCTCCTATTGACTACCGGCTATTGGACCCATCATCAGCACATTATGCCCACCCGCTGATGCAATTTCTAAGGCGCGTTTGACATGTTCCTGCCCTTTGATTTCGGAGAAGTCGGTGACGGTGGGACGGGGGAGATTGTCCACAACGGGAGGCGGTTGGGGTGTGATCTGTTCGTCACCGATCAAGTGTTGGTACAGGGCATATAGCGATTTTACCGGTAGCACGTCGAGGTCAGGGATGAGGGCGGCTTCGGCTGCATCCACAGCAGGAACGAAAATCCGTTTGAATCCATTTGCACGCGCGGCGGCAGCCATCGGCAATATCCCCTTGGAGTGCCGGACTGTGCCATCTAGTGAAAGCTCGCCGACGATCATGGCTTCGTCCATGCTGTCGGGCGGGACGAGCATCTGCATCAGCAAAACGCCGAGCGCGATGGGCAGGTCGTAGGTGGGCCCTTCCTTGCGGACGGCGGCGGGAGCTAAATTGACGATAATTCTTTTACGGGGGTAAGGGAGGCCGCTGTTTTTGATAGCGGCGTGGACGCGCTCGCGGCTCTCTTTGACGGCAGCATCTGGCAGCCCGACAATGTCAGTGCCCGGCAGCCCGCGCGTGGTGTCAACTTCGACTTCGACGACGACACCTTCGAGACCCACAACGGCGCAAGAGAAAACACGAGATAACATGGTTTGAGTTTAGGTTAATTTTAGTTGGAAGTCAATTGAAAACACCCCTTTAAATGAACAAACCCGCGAAAAAAATCGCGGGATCGTTCAAACCAACTCAAAAGGAGAAAAATATTTCTAAAACCAGATGTATTTTAGGAAAGGTCAGACAACCTGGCTAGTGACAGGCATCACATGCTGGCATGACAAAAGGCTTTGCTATCGAGAAAACCCGAAAGGCTTTTATATTTATGCAATTGACAACAAGTCTTTTTTTTAAAACCTTATTGCCAATTAACGTTGAGCTAAGCGATAAATAGCGTTGGTATTGTAGTCGGCGTAGTAGAGCGTGCCATCTTCGCCTGCCCCAAAGCTCGAAAGCATCGCGCCGGTAAAGAAAAGTGATTGTGATTGCCACACCCCATCCACTTGCAACAAACCCCAAATCTGCCCGCTGCAAAAATCGCCGTAAAGGTAAATACCCTGCCATTCGGGCAACGCTGCGCCGCGATAAACCTGTCCGCCCGTTACCGAGCAGCCATCATCATGGTTGTATTCTGCCACGGGTGCGATCACTCCGACAGATTCAGGTGGTTCGAGTACGAAAACATGCGTGCCTTCCATAAAGTTCCAGCCGAAGTTCGCGCCGCCTGGCGAGCCCGCAGGCAAAAAGTCGATCTCTTCCCACTCGTCCTGCCCAACGTCGGCGATATACAGGTCGCCGGTCAGTGAATCGAAGCTGAAGCGCCACGGGTTGCGCAAGCCATAGGCCCAAATTTCAGGCAAGCCTTCGCCCTTCAAAAAGGGATTGTCGGCAGGCACCACATAAGTCTCGCCGCCATCTACATCGATGCGCAGAATGCTGCCGAGATGCGTTTGCAGATTTTGCCCATTTCCTTTGGGATCATCGGCCGAGCCACCGTCGCCAAGCCCGATATACAGGAAGCCGTCGGGACCAAAGGCGACGCCGCCACCGTTATGATTGCCATAAGGCTGGGCGATGTGGAGCAGCACCGCTTCGCTCTTGGGGTCGGCTTGGTTGGCGTTCCCCGAGACTTGGTAGCGGGCGACGACCGTATTCCCGTTAACATCGGTATAGTTAATGAAGAAGGTGCCGTTTTCCCTATAGCCGGGATGGAAGGCCAGCCCGAGTAGTCCCTGCTCCGAGCCGCTGGTGCGCACCTTTTTGCTGATGTCGAGAAAAGGCTCGTTGAGCACCAAGTCGTTCTCGATGATGCGGATCCTCCCGCCGCGCTCAACCACGAAGAGACGATTTGAGCCATCACCGGCATGTTGGATATCGAGCGGTTGTTGGAAGCCGCGTACGGTCAGCATCCACAGGTAGTTGGCGGGATTGGGGAAGCTGCTCACCGATGTGGGAGCAGCTTCTGCTGAGGGGGCAACATCCGTTTCGGGTGCAGGGGAAGCGGAATCCGCTTGGGACGGGGCAGCTGTTGCAATAATGGGAGCAGGCGGCGGGGTTGGTTCGGGTGCGCCATTGCAGGCTGCCAAAATGAATGCGACGGATAATCCCAAGAGCAGTCTCTTCATCATCCCTCCTTAATCGATTTCGCTTACTTCTCCATCCACAATATCGCCATCCGCGGTGGGAGTGATGCGTCCCTGTATCTGCGCGAGATGTTCTTCGACGACATGTGGGGGGCAAAGCTCGACGAAGAGCGTGAAGCCGAACCACATCACGGCAACGTCATCCGCTGCACCGATGACGGTCATCAGCCCGCCGGGAATGAAATCGATCGGCATGATGAGGTATGCGAGCGAGCCGAGCGGCAGTAACTTGACGAGGCCGCTAACGCGCGAATCGTTCATTAAGCGCATGATGAGCCTGCCGCGCATGAGCAGGTCTTTGATGATATTGCCTTCAGTCGCAATTTTTTTGCTGTTGTAGTCTTCTGGCATGAGTTTCTCCTGATATGTACTTGAATAGGTTGATTATAACTGGCTTGTGTCTTTCGCTGCCAAGTCCACAAAGAAAATGGCATCACGATCTTTTTTCAGCTTTTCGCGTAACGCCGTGAATTTCATGGTTCTGCGGTGATTTTTTTGGGGCAGCTTAATCTACGAAAAAAGACTTGCTGAGTTTTGCAACTTTTTTAAACTTTGCTCATCTAAAGAAACGATGTAAATCAGACAATATTTAGGAGTATTTCTCATGGAAATGATTATTGATTTTCCCGGTGGCGCGCGTGTAGACGCCCACTTTGGTCCTTATACCGTAAACACCGACCAGCCCCCTATGGGTGGCGGCGAGGGTTCTGCCCCAACGCCCTTCGCGGTCTTCCTTTCTTCGCTTGGCACCTGCGCAGGGATTTACGTGCTCGGTTTCTGCCGCCAGCGTGGACTCTCGACTGAGGGTATTCGCATTATCCAGCGCATGTACAGTAACCCAATGACCGGCTTGGTTGGTAAATTCGAGTTGGAAATTCAGGTTCCGCCGAGTTTCCCCGAAAAATATCGCCCGGCATTGATCCGTTCTGCAGATCAATGTGCCGTGAAGAAACATTTCGAGCATCCGCCCGCATTTGAAATCACGACCAAAGAAGTAGAAATCGCGTAATTTTGCAGTAAGGGCGACCAGCCAGTCGCCCTTACTCTTTTAGAGGGGTAGAATAAGTGCATGCCGTATATCGTAGATGGACACAACTTGATTCCTCACGTAGGTTTACGTCTGAACGCTGTTGATGATGAGATGGCGCTTGTCGAGATGTTGCGCGAGTTTTGCCGCGTCAAAAGGGCGCGTGTTGATGTCTATTTCGATGGCGCGCCGCCCGGTGAAGATCGCACGCGCAAATTCGGCTACGTAACTGCACATTTTGTCCGCAAGGGGCGTACGGCAGATGATGCCATTTTGGCGCGTTTGCGCAAGATGGGCAAATCCGCTAAAAACTGGATCGTCGTTTCATCCGACCGTGAAGTGCAAAGTAGCGCGCGGTCGGCACAAGCAAAGCGGATTTCCTCTGCTGACTTTGCCCGCGAAGTTCAGGATGCCAAGTTTGCTGTCTTTGAAAATCCTGACGAAGAGCGCACCCTTTCCAAAGGGGAAGTGGATCAATGGCTCAAGCTCTTTGAAGGGGAAGAAGAGTAAATAACTCTTATTTTATTTTAATGAAATCAGGACAAATATAGTGTATATTGTCTCTAATGACACTTACGTCCCCTTTTACTGGTATCAAGTAAGTGTTAACCACCCATAGCATGTCCCCCCCATGCTAATAAAATGGTGGTGTCCCTCCCCCAAAGATCGCCAAGTGTAAAAACTTGGCGATCCCTTTTTAACCCCAAAACACTAAATCAAAACCTGGCCATTCCCTGTATAATAATGGGCATTCAAGGAGAAATTTTATGGTCAAAAAATCCAGTGGATTTATTCAGCTTGAATGGGAATGTCCCCAATGCAATAGTCGCAACCCGGGCCCCGCAGGCAGTTGCGAGAGTTGCGGTGCCCCTCAGCCTGAGAACGTCGAGTTTGTGGCGCCAGCCGAGCGTAAATTTGTGCAGGATGAAAAAGCCCTTAAGCACGCCAAGGCAGGCGCTGATATTATGTGCGGCTTCTGCGACACGCGCAATCCTGCCACCGCCGAGACCTGCTCTCAATGCGGCGCGGATTTAGGTGAAGGCGAACAGCGCAAAGCGGGCGGTGAAGTCCGTCAGCGGGAGGCGGTAAAAAGTATCCAGTGCCCGAACTGCGAGGCGGAGAATCCGGAAACGAACCAAAACTGTCTGGGATGTGGCGCTCCTTTAGCGGGAGCAAGCCTAAAATCCGCGCCTGTACCGCTCAAGGGGATGAACATCCCCGGCTCCGCATCCGTAAAAGATAAGGCGAAACGCCCCTGGATTATTGGCGTGATCCTGTTCCTGATTCTATGCTGTATTGGAGGCTTGATCTTCTTCGTCCTCAGCCCGAGCGAGAGTGTGGCTGCTACCGTTAGCGACGTGCGCTGGGAAACGAGTGTGCGTGTGCAAGAAGAGCACGAAGTGCGTCATAACGATGAGCGCGGCAACCCGCCCTCGGATGCCTACGACGTCTCCTGCCATACCGAAAGCGAAGAAGTTTGCACCGAGCGGACAGTAGATCAAGGCAATGGTTATGCTGAAGTGGTGCAGGACTGCCACACGGAAAGCGATGAATATTGCTCTTATAGCGTGATGGAATGGCAAACGGTCGAGACTCTGACGCTGGACGGCGGCGATTATGATCCACGCTATGCGCAGCCTTCGTTGAGCAGCGATCAACGTCTTGGCGATGAAAATGTCGACTACACTGTCTTTTTTGACACTGAAAAAGGAATGCTCGATTACAGCCCTGGCGATTTGGATGAGTACCGCCAATATCAACTCGGCAGCAGTTGGACATTGAATCTGAACCGATTGGGTGGTATTGTTTCGGTCGAACGTTAAAGAAGAACTAACTATTCGAGACGACCGTCACTTTAGCTATCAAGGTGGCGGTCTTTTTTTAGGAGAAAATATGGATATTCCCTTCTTTTTGAAAGGCATCATCATCGGCTTTTCGATTGCCGCTCCCGTTGGGCCGATTGGTGTGCTCTGTATTCGCCGCACCCTTGCCGAAGGCCGGTTGGCGGGGTTGGTCTCAGGGTTGGGCGCGGCAACGGCCGATCTGCTCTACGGTTGTGTGGCTGCCTTCGGGCTGACTTTCATATCACAATTTCTGATCGACCAGGAGATGTGGTTACGTTTGATCGGCGGTCTCTTCTTACTTTATCTCGGTATCAAAACCTTTCTCGCAAAAGACGATGGAGAAGAGATTGAGCAGAAAAAAGGCAGCCTCTTGGGCGCGTATTTCTCAACCTTTATCCTGACTCTAACCAATCCGCTGACGATCCTTTCGTTCGCCGCGATCTTTGCAGGATTGGGGATTGTCAACACAGGCGGCGATTATCTCTCTGCGTTGATCTTGGTTGCGGGCGTTTTTAGCGGCTCGACAGCTTGGTGGTTTTTACTCAGCGCTGGCGCGAGTTTTTTTCAAAAAAAGATCGATGCACAAGGTTTGGCATGGATCAACAGAATATCGGGCAGCATCATCGTGGTCTTTGGTTTAGTCGCTATAGGCGGGCTGTTTTTCTAAGCGAATTTCATTAGCGTTTTGTTTGAATACACTCAAATTTGGACTTTTACGGGGCGATTTGTGATATAATTTTTATTAACTAATTCACAAATATTATTTGGGAAATCAAGGAGAAAATAAAAATGAAACGTAATGCATCAGCAGTATGGAACGGCGGTTTGCGCGACGGCAACGGGAAAATGTCCAGTGGTAGTGGCGTGCTCGCTGATACCCAATATTCCTTCAGCACCCGCTTTGAAAACGGGATTGGTACCAACCCCGAAGAGTTGATCGCCGCGGCTCATGCTGGCTGCTTCTCAATGGCACTCTCTGCCGAACTCGAGAAAGCGGGGCTTACGCCCGAATCGGTTAGCACCAACTCGAGCCTGACCTTTGAAAAAACCGATGCTGGTTTTACCATCACCACCATCCATCTGGATGTCATCGCCAACGTCCCCGGCGCAGATGCCGAAACTTTCGCTAAGATTGCCGAAGGCGCCAAAGGCGGCTGCCCCGTCTCGCGTGTATTAAACGCCGAAATCACGATGGATGCAAAGTTAGCCTAAGCTGTCTTGAGACGAATCAAAAGAGCCTTCGTTGCGAAGGCTCTTTGTGTTTAAGTTAGATCTTTTCTTAATGACCGTTGGGGTTTTTCTCAAATATCCTGTCGATGGCATTCCGCGTACCCGCCAACACGCCGATGTGGATTAACATAAAAATACTAATGCCTGTCATCCCGAGGAAAAATATAATATCGTAGATCAGCTTTTCGTAGAGAACGGCATCCATAAACACATAGTGAACAACGATTAGATACAAATGTCCCAAGTTGAAGAGCAGCAATGGAACCGAGAAGGGGCGTAAGCTGTGATTTTCGATCAACAAATGGAATCCGAGCAAAGCTGCAAAAGCTGCGCCCATGACAACCACATATTTAACGAAGTTAGGAAACTTATAAGCCTGCCAGAAAAGCCTCTGCAAGATCACTGCATATAAGACTAAAATTCCAGCTAATGTACCCCAAGCGTATAAATTCATCACATACGGCAAGACGAGATTATTAAACAGGCGAATCCCTGCCAGGGCAACAATCCAGCCAACAAGGTATGAGAGAGCAACCACGATCAAAATCGGGAAGAGATTGTCCATGACTCTTGTAACTTTGAAGCCAATCACAGCAGCAGCAACAAAAGCCCCACTCAACATGGCAACACCTAAAATGATCGAGCTGATTAGCAACATCACGATTCGCAAGATGCCATCTTCAACCCCGCCATTTTGCCCGTTTCCATTCGTAGGTGTGGGAACAGGCTCCGGTTGATGGTATTGCGGATGAAAAGCAGGTTGTTGTTTGGTTTCTTTGTTATCCATAAAGTCACCCAGTTTTGAAAGATGGGCTGTATTTTATCACTTTTTGGTACTGCGGTACTCTCATGCTAGGGTAAGCGTGGGGCAAACGCATCCGAATCGTCTTCTAAAGCCCCATTTTCATGCGATAATATCCCCTAACCAACTACGCAAGGAGAGAACTTTTATGGGCTTTTCACTTCAACCAGCATCGAATTACACTGCCGCTGAACTCGCCGAGATATTCAATCGTGGCTTCGAAGATTATTTCATCCCGTTCAGCTTTCTGCCCGAATCTTTTGAGACCTTTGTAAAACAGGATGAGATCGATCTGGCCCTCAGCCGCGTTCTGCTCAAAGATGATGCGCCAGTCGGCTTGGGCTTGATCGCATCCCGTGGGGGAAGCGTAAGCCGCTTGGCAGCAATGGGGATCGCCAAAGAGCTGCGTGGTCAAGGTGCAGGCACCTGGCTCGTGGATGCCCTGCTCAATGAAGCCCGTGCGCGCGGTGATAAGAAGATGCTGCTCGAAGTGATCTACCAAAATGACTCTGCCGTGCGTCTCTACGAGAAATTCGGATTCAAGAAGCTGCGCCGCTTATTCGGCTTCATGGTCGGCAAGCCCGCAGGCGAACTTGACGAGGGGCTTGCTACCTGTGACCTCGACTTGGTGCTCGGAAAAGCAACGGATTGCGCCCTCCCCGACCTGCCCTGGCAAGTGGATGCGGAAACGCTCCGAAAGAATCCTACATCTGCATTTGGATTCAGGCTCGGCAAGAGTTATGTTGTCATCTCCGACCCCGAACGAGAGCATATCGTCATCCGTCTACTGCTCTCCGAAGACGGGAATGAAGCAGCTCTGCTCAAAGCGCTCTTCGCCAAATACCCCGAAAAGATCTGGCATGTGCCCGCCATCTTCCCTGAAGAACAGGCAGCTATCTTTGAGAGCGTCGGCATGCAAAAGGACGACATCTCTCAATGGCAGATGGCGATCGAATTCTAGCAATACGAAATATGAAAGTAATCTTATGAAAGACAAAAAATCCCCTACGATATTGAGTTTCATCACGAAACTTTTTCAGATTCTTCTCTATATCCCCCTTCAAATCATCTTCATTCCCTTCTTGATCATCGGGTTGGGAGTTGGGATGTACAAGGAAATGGTCAACAGTAGGAAGTTGGGCGTTTCCTTCTCAGCGGGACAAGCCCTTCAATATCGCTGGTTCATGCATTATCTTGAGACCAGACCCGATCCCCTGTCAGTTGCATTCACGAAGCACTTTCCATGTGAATCACATTTTGCTTTGTGGGCGACGATGGGCGCGCTGATTCTTTCCCAACGCTTATTTGGTTTCAAGACCAAACTGTCCACAGTCGCCGAACCGGAAGTCGCGGACCTGGCAGCCGTTTCGGGGACGCGGGTGGTCACGTTCGACAGGATCATGGAAAAACATCTTGATGAAATGGCGCAGATCGTCATTCTTGGCTCCGGCTTTGATCTGATCGCCTTGAAATATACACAAGGGAAAAGCGTAAAGGTATTTGAATTAGATCAGGCAAACACCCTAAATCTCAAAGTTGAGACAATGCAGAAAGCAGGCATCACGCATGATTGGATCACCTATCTCCCTGTCGATTATGAAAGCGAATCCTGGGCTGAGAAATTACTGGAAGCTGGTTTCGACAAAAGCAAAAAGACTTTATTTCTGTGGCAAAGCGTTTCCTTATATCTGGAAGCCGATCTCGTTAGGGAAACACTCAGGGATATGGCTGCTCTCTGCACAAAGGGAAGTGTCATCGCGCAGGACTTTTATTCCAAAGCATACAGCTTGGGTGAATATTCATTTATTGCCAAAAGGAATATGGATTTGATCGCGAGTATGGGTGAGCCTGCCAAATTCGGGATCGATATGTCAACTGACCCCAAGGCAGTCGTTGGCGCATTTCTGAATGAATGCGGATTAGCCATGACAGACAATATCCAATTTGGCGAGAAATTAGACATTGAACCCTTTTACTGCATTGTTGAGGCTGAAGGGCAGCATCTCGCAGTGGCAGATGGTGATTGAATTATGAAAACTAGTTTCGCAAATCACAGACCTTTTATAAGTAGTGCAAATAGATTGTCAGAGGAGAACCTAGATTATGTGCATGCCAGATCTCGATACGCTAGAAATTTCGTACTCTAGTTTATGCAGTCGTATCGAAACATTAACAACTCAAATGATGGATTTTTGGATATCTTCGGACGGATGGGCTCCATTTGAAGCTGCCAGGTTGCTAAACAGATCAATGCTAGGGTGGCAAGCCTCATTATCATCAAGTCTCAATCGCTGGCTATCGGCATCGTCTGATGGTGACTTAATTATGGCATGGGCTAATCTTGGGGCTCTTGTTGAAGGACAGCTTAAATTATTTCTGTCTGTCTACTACAATCAGTATATTGTGGATTCTGATTCTATTCAACAACACGGTAGTATTATTGACCCAGATAGATCGAGATTAGAGCCTTTGCGCCAATTCTTTGTACGTCGAATTTGGACCACAGGAAGAGACTGGAATCCATATGTTGAGCGAATTCAACAAAGAAGAAATGCTATTCATGCATTTCGCTCTAGAGATATTGGCACGTTTAGTGAATGGAGAGAAGAACTCCGGTTTCACTTGTCCTTCATAAGATATATCAACAGACGCCTTCCATATCCAGATACAGTTTACGAGCCGCGAGAGTATTGATTCTGAAATTTGCTGTAGGAGTACATGTTGCATTTCGGATTTAAACATAATCATACTTGTTTTTTGAGTTACATAAAACAGCCCCGTGAATTTTCACGGGGCTGACTGCTTTTTACTCACCACGACCTAAATATGCAATTCGGTTTTGCCATATAGGTAAAAATCGGCCAACTTCTCAAACCCCATCGAAGCATACAGACTTTCTGCCATAGGTGTTGAGTGCAGCACAGCAAGTTCATAGCCCTCTTTGCGCATTTGATGGAGGGCATGGAGGGTAAGGATGCCTGCCAGTCCCATGCGGCGGGCTTCGGGACGAGTAGCGACGGCGTAAATGCCCACAGAATTTTCTGACCGTGCAACACCCACTTTCGATACGGGTTTGCCATCCATCCAGGCTTGCCAGGCCGAAAATTTTGATCCGGGACGACCAAATTCAAACGGAGCGATAATCTCTCTATAATTGGCATGGTATTCCTGTGGGATTGACCAGCGCCAAGTGGCAAACTCAACAAATTCCTCTTGACCTTGTGTCTCAGTGACCTCGGTTATTTCAATGTCAGATGGGGGTTCCGGGACTTCGGGTAGATCGAACAAGCTTCTTCCCATGCCGGTGATCACTTCTGCTTCAAATAATCCACGTTTTTCAAGACGCATCTTCAAATCTTTTGGTTCTGAAGATGGTGTGATCACCCATACAATATCATGCCCCCCTGCGCTGCATTGCTCAATGACCGCATCAATTTCCTCGTCAGCATTTTTCGCAACCTGGAACTTTATGACGGCATTATATGGAATGTAGGGAAGCGGTGTCCGATACCAGATCACGTTTTCAGATTCAACTAATTTCGAGTTTTTGCCTTTTCCAAAATAAGTCCAGCCCTCCCAGAAATTTACTTCAAGCTCACGAAGAAGTCTTTCTTTAAGATTTGATGTTTCCATATAATTCTCTCCATCCGATAAAGTTGATATTATTTGTCATTATAGTGTAAATGTCGTTAATTTTGGAAGGCGGAAAACAAAAACAGCCCCATGAAAATTCACGGGGCTGACTGCTTTTCACTTTCTACACACTAACTATGGATCGGCATCCCCTCCGCGCCGTGTGCGGCTTCCATCAACACTTCGCTCAGGGTCGGGTGGGCGTGCACGTTACGGGCGATCTCGGCGGGAGTTAATTCCATCATCTGCGCCAGGGTTAGTTCGGGCAGCAGTTCGGTCACTTCGGGGCCGATCATGTGTGCGCCCAAAAGCTCGTCGTATTTCTCGTCGACGACCAGTTTCACCCAGCCAGCATAATCGCCTAAGCCGAGTGCCTTGCCGTTCGCCTGAAAGTTAAACTTGGCAATTTTTACCTCGTAGCCGCGTTCGCGCGCCTGCGCTTCGGTGATCCCGAACGAGGCCACCTGCGGCTGGCAATAGGTCGCACGCGGCATCATCTCGTAATGCAGCGGCGTGGTCTCTTCGCCCACAATCGCTTCAGCAGCCAAAATACCCATCGCCGAGCCGACGTGCGCCAGCATCAGCTTGCCGGTCACATCGCCGATCGCCCAAATGCCGGGCACGTTCGTCGCCATTCTATCGTCGATCTCGATAAAGCCGCGTTCGTTGATCTGGACGCCGACTTCTTCCAAACCGAGATTGGCGGAATTGGGACGGAAGCCGATCGCGACCAAGGCTTGCTCTGCTTCGAGAACTTTTTCTTCGCCCTCGGCAGAGACGGTCACCTTGACGCCATCCCCGGCGGCTTCCACCGCTTCGACTTTGTGCCCCGTCAACATCTTGATCTTGCGCTTCTTGAAGGCCTTTGCCAATTCGGCAGAGACTTCTTCATCTTCCATCGGGACGATGCGCGGCAGCATCTCGACAATGGTCACGTCCACGCCATAGGAATTCCAGACGGTGGCGAACTCCACGCCGATTGCGCCCGAGCCGATAATCACAACCGATTCAGGCAGCTTCTCCTGCTGAATGGCTTCAAGATAGGTGACGACTTTTTCGCCGTCTATTGTCCAGGCGGGGGGCACCATCGAGCGGGCACCCGTTGCGACGATCACGTTTTGGGCCGACAAAGTTTGAGACTGACCTTCTGCATCGGTAACGGTGACAGATTTGGGCGCGTCCAGATGCGCTGTTCCCATATACACGTCGATCCCGTTTTTCTTCATCAAAAATCCAATCCCTTTGACCAAGCGAGCTGAAACCTTGCGTGAACGTTTTACTGCCGCACCAAAATCGAGCGTCAAATTATCAAAGGAGAAACCAAACTCCTTGCCGCGTTCACGAAGCGTATGGGCGACTTCGGCATTTTTCAATAATGCCTTCGATGGGATACAGCCCACATTTAAACAAACGCCACCCAGCCATTGCTTGTCGATAATGGCGGTTTTCTGCCCCAACTGCGCCGCGCGGATGGCAGCTACATAGCCACCGGGGCCCGCACCGATCACAATAAGATCGTAATTGTTTTCCATAATAAGGCTCCTTTTGCACATAAGCGATCGTCAGCTTTAGCGTGACTCTCACTTCTTTCGATATGTTATCCACGTAATTGTAGCGCAGATGAGGGGACTTTACTATGCAGCCGACGACGCCTTTTCAAGCTCGCTTCACAAATGAATTTCCAGCCGTTATAATAGGCAGGCTAAATCAACAGAAACTTGCATCCTGTTAGGATGATGGTAAAAGAAGGAGAATTCCATGTCTGGTCATTCCAAGTGGTCAACCATTAAACGTAAAAAAGGCGTAGCAGACGCCAAGCGTGGTGCAGAATTTACACGCCTGAGCCGCGAAATTTCAATTGCAGCCCGTGAGGGCGGCGGCGACCCGGACACAAATTTCCGTTTGCGTTTGGCAGTTGAAAAAGCCCGTGCGGGTAATATGCCCAAAGATAATATTGAACGTTCGATCAAAAAAGGCACCGGCGAAGATAAAGACGGTGTTGTTTTTGAAGAAGTCTCCTATGAAGGCTACGCCGCGAAAGGCGTCGCCGTAATGCTGGAGTGTATGACGGAGAACAGGAACCGCACGGTTGCTGAAATTCGACATGGATTGAGCAAATATGGTGGCAGTCTCGGCGAGAATGGTTCGGTCGCCTGGCAGTTTGAACGGATCGCCTTCTTTACCTTCCCGGAAGAAAAACTGGACTTTGATTCTGCCTTCGAGTTGGCCATTGAAGCAGGGGCAGATGATGTGACCGTCGATGATGGCATGATTGAGATCGTTGGCCCGGTTAGCAGCTTCAAAGACATCGGCGATGCGCTTAAAGCCGCGAATGTAGACCCTGAAGATGCCGGTCTTCGCATGGAGCCGAAGCAGGAAATGGACTTAAGCGTTGCAGATACCCTGCAAGTACTCAAGGGCATCGAACATCTTGAAGAACTCGATGATGTCCAGAACGTCTATCACAATATGAGTATCTCCGACGAGGCAATGGCAGCCCTTGAGGCCGAATAAATGTCTTTAGTGCTGGGGATCGATCCTGGTACAGCAACCTTGGGCTATGGATTGGTGCGCGAGAATCGCGATTCAAGTCTTGAAGCCGTTGCTTATGGGGTCATCACAACCTTGCCCAAGATGCCTGCGCACGAACGTCTTGTAAAAATCTACAACGAAATCAACGAACTTTTGCTTCTCCATCGCCCAGATCGCTGTGCGGTGGAGAAGTTGTTTTTTCAGAAGAATGTTACCAACGCCATTGCAGTGGGACAGGCGCGCGGTGTCGTGATGCTCGCGCTGGCACAAGCGGGACTAGACCCGGCGGAATATACGCCCAACGAGATCAAGCTCGCTGTTTCGGGGTATGGTGGAGCAGGCAAACGCCAGGTGCAGGAAATGGTGCGTATGTTACTCGTTCTCGAAAAAATCCCCCGTCCCGATGATGCCGCCGATGCGCTTGCGGTAGCCATTACACATATTCACACGAATAAGTACTAACCATCACCCTGCCTCTTCCTAGAAGGGAGAGAGGAAAGCGGAACTTATGATCGCAACCTTACGTGGTGAAATTACCCAAAAAGAAGATGACGCCCTGATCGTTGAAACCAACGGCATCGGCATGCGTGTCCACGTCCCGGCGACATTGCGCGAAAAAGCGGATATCGGCGAGCGGATGCTGCTCTACACCCATTTTGTTGTACGGCAGGATGCGATGTCTTTATATGGATTCGAGACTCTCGGCGAGCGTGACCTCTATACACAGCTACTCAGCGTCAGCGGGATTGGCCCAAAATTGGCGTTGGCGATACTCTCCTCCTTGACGCCTGATACCGTTAAACGCGCGGTATTCAGCGAAGAATACGATATCCTTAACCGCGTCCCTGGGGTTGGGAAGAAAACCGCCCAGCGTATCGTCCTTGCCTTGCAGGACAAGCTCAAACCAACTGATACCCTCGCCGAAGTCGCCGCGATGACCGATACCGATGGCGAAGTCCTCGAAGCGTTGACCGCCCTCGGCTACAGCGTCGTCGAAGCCCAAACCGCGATCCAGGCCATCCCCAAAGATTCTCCGAGCAACGTTGAAGAACGTCTCCGTTTGGCATTGGGGTATTTTCAGTGATCGCCAGATATTTCAATGAAGAAAACTTTGCCCGCTTGCTAAGTGATTTTGGCTTCCTGCAGAAAACACTTAAGGCATATAAGGGTGAATTAGACATCTCTTTACGAGACCAATATCTCAATCTATATTTCCGTGGCAACAATGCTGCGAAAATAGTCTTCAAGGCAAGTGGAGTCTATGAGATTGAAATTCACGAAAAATTCTTTTCAGATAGCTTGTCAAAAGATACTCGCTTTACGAGTAAGTCGCGGAAAAATAATCGTGTTTTAAAAACCACATCAGAGCTTGTACATCCAGCCCTTCAGAAATCTTACCTGGATGAAATTTATAGAAATATAAAAGCAGAAAACTACAGCGAAGAGTTGGCGTTTGAACAAATGTTGATGACGGATAACTTGAATAGAGATGATTTGATTATCATAGATAGACAAGTTACTGATAAAAATCTTAAAGGAAGGCGAATGGATCTGCTTGCATTGAAACAGGTGCAAGATAATCAGTACCATTTCATAGTTCTGGAAGTAAAAATGGGAAACAACCCAGAACTAAAAAATGATGTAGCCAATCAAGTCAACACATATGTTACTCACATAGATGAAAATTTCGAAGCATATAAAGCATGCTACGAAAAACACTACTCACAGAAAAAACAATTTGGAATCATCTGGGAACCAAAGTGGACAGAAATAGAAATCGTTAAAGATGTGCAGGGGATGATAATTGTAGGTGGGTATTCAAGGATAGCAAAAGCTCAAATTGAAACTCTGGAAGAAAACCACCCGGCATTAAAAATTCGTTCCTTTACGTATAAAATTTAATTGTGGTTTATGGACTCTTTCAACGCTTTTGTACACATCGCCCGATGGGAAAATGATTTTGACCAAACCAACCCTTGGCTAAGGCCGCACAAAAAAACATTGAAGAAGGTTTGCGCTTGGAGTTGGGGTATTTTCAATAATTCTGTGAAAGGATTTGTCAATGGCGTTCGATTTTGATGAACTTTCGCTTATTCGCAATGGGTATAAATAGAAGGGGATAGTATTTTCAGTTTTTATCAGTATTTTTATAGGAGTAGAAATGGCATTCAAAAAAGAACATGTAGAAAAATGGCTCGCAGAAAAATTCCCCGGAGAAAGATTGGTCAGCATGGTTTCATCGGGCCTTTGGTCTGCCTCTACGAATCGGCACATCCGTAACCCGGGCGATCAGCATCGCACGGAACTGGCAACCTCGCTGGGATTGGACCTGGAGCTAAAAATCCCCCATTTTCACCAAGCAACCTTTTATGCACTCACCGAAAAGAAAATTATTCTGGGAACTCGCTCAGGATTTTTAAATCGCCCCAAAGAGCTTCTCCATGCCGTGCCGCTGGAAGGACTTATTGTCCACTGGTTTGATGATACAAATGAGCCCAACATCGCCCGACACTTTGTCACCGTTTTCGGGGATGGCAAATGGCGCTCCGATAAGACGGCCCTAACCGCGCTGGGCCGCCCAATCAAAAATTCAACAGCGGATGAGTTTATCAAGGCGTTGGGAAGTTACGCAAATCAAGTCTCTTATCCATAATGAAATCTTTCAACACCCTCCTCGATATTGCTCGTCGCAAAAATCACTTCGATAAAACAAATCCCTGGTCGAATGGATCGAGCACCTACATCGCCGAAATTTGCAAAGAAGTACAGGAAGTCATTGAAGAAATCCCGCAGAATCGTAAAGCCTATCTCGAAGATGAACTCGGCGATGTGCTTTGGGATTATCTCAACCTTGTCCTCTCACTTGAAAAAGAAAAAGGCGTTGAGCTGGAAAGTGTGCTCAAGAGAGCTTCTCAAAAATACGAAGAGAGAATTTCAGGCATTGAGAATGGCACCCCGTGGAAAGAGACCAAAGAAAAACAAAAAGCAGCCCTTGCCAAAGAACAAGCAGAATCTTAATTAAAAAGAACATTCGCAGCCAAAATTGGCGAGACAATCTCTTTTGTGGCTTCGATACGTCCCTCCAAAAGTATTCGGTACTACTCAACTACCTTCAGAAATGCGCTGGAAAATTATGCGATCTCTCCCACGCTCTAGCGTTATAATTGCGTTTTCACTGTTCAATTAGAAAACTTCATAAAACCTTCCAACCTAAACCTTTAAATATGAATCCTTTAACCCTCAAAGAAGCCCGTACCTGGTATCAAGATACCGACGCCGTTCACAACTTTGACCACATCCTGCGCGTCTACAATATGGCTGTACGTCTCGCCAAAGCCGAGGGCGCGGATATGGAAATTGTCCGCGCAGCGGCCCTTTTGCACGATGCGGAGGGCAGCGCTCCGGGTCAGGCAGGTGCCCGTGCGACGCATCACCAAGCCTCGGCGGCGTTCGCTTCAGCGGTACTCACCGAAAAAGGCTGGGAAACGGAAAAAGTTGAGGCCGTCGTTCACTGTATTCTGGCGCATAGATTCCGCAATCCGGATGAAGAACCGCGCACACTAGAAGCGCAGATCATCTTTGATGCGGATAAACTGGACGCGATTGGCGCGATCGGCGCGGCACGCGTGATCGCTTACGCCGCGTTGGCCGGAACGCCCTTCTACGAGACGCCCTCGGAAATTTTTCTTGCTACCGGCAAAGAGGCAGAAGGGGAGACCCATAGTGCCTACCACGAACATCTCTTCAAGTTGCGTAAGCTGCGCGACCGTATGCATACCCCAACCGCACGCGCCATCGCCGATGAACGGCTGGCCTATCTGGATGGCTTTTTCGAGCGCCTGATCGCTGAATGGCAGGGAGAAAAATAATGCCCTTTACAAAAGAGACCACAATCCGAACCTATTATGAAAGCGTGGGGGAGGGCGATGCTCTGGTTTTCGTGCATGGACTTGGCTCAAGCGCGCAGGATTGGGAATACCAGTTACCTGCTTTCAAAGAGCATTTTCAAGTGATTACCTACGATGTGCGCGGACATGGGCAAAGCGAAAAAGCCAAACGCCCGTACAATGTGCGGCTTTTTGCGCAGGACTTGGCGGAATTACTGAACGAGCTAGGCATCGAAAAAGCACATATCGTCGGAGTTTCGATGGGCGGCTGGATCACCTTCCAGTTTGGCGTGGACCACCCTGAAATGACGCGCTCGCTGACCATTATCAACTCATGGGCCGATATGCGCCTGAAAACGCTGGCTGACTGGAAGAGTTATTTCCAGCGCGCGGTGCTCTTCAAGATTTTCTCGATGCGCAAGATCGGAGAAATCTTGAGTGAACGCTTATTTATCAAGCCTGAGCAGGAAGACTTGCGCAGACGCTTTGTAGAAAGCTGGGCGAAAAACCATAAGCCTTCGTATATGGCAGCTTTTCAGGCGGGCATCGGTTGGACAGTGCACGATGAACTCTCAACTATCATGGCGCCTGTCTTGGTCGTTGCAGCAGATGAAGATTACACGCCCGTCTCGATGAAAGAAGGCTATACCGAAAAACTCCCGAACGGACGCCTGGCGGTGATCGAAGATTCGCGCCACGCTACACCGGTTGAGAAGCCGGATGAGTTTAACCGGGTTTTGTTGGCCTTTTTGCAGGAAGTGAATGGCTAGTTATACCAAGGATTAATAAAAAAAAGCTGCTCAATTTTGAGCAGCTTTTTTTGTGAAGAAACGATAACTATTCGTTATCTTCCTCATCAACTTCTTCTTCTTCAAAATCTTCGAACTCTTCGTCATCCATGTACATATCCATCAGGATGTAGAGCCCCTGTGAAATGCCGCGCAACGCCAGGAAAGCGAAGACGCCGCCAACCAGCGGTTCGAGGAAGAGCGCGTTGCCCAAAAGTGCAATACGCGGGAAGATTTCGGGGTAAGCCATGACGAACTGTGACCATTGCGAAAACAGGCTATAAGCAACATTCGCAAACTGAAGCAACGCAAAAGCCAAAGCTGCCCAACCGACAATATTTGCCCACATCGCAATGCGGAAAACAACATCTTCGTTGTGGAAAGTGGTCATTTCTTTTTCAGACATTTTATCTCCTTAGAGCTGAATAATAGATGGGGGCTATTGTATCAGAGAAAGGTCAAGAAAATATGAAGATTTTCTCATTCCCCGACGATCATCTGATAGATATCACGCCGCTTCCAGCCTGATTCTTTTGCCAGACGTTTTGCCAATATGGATGGCGATTCACCTGCGGCAATCCCCGCTTCGAGCGCGGACTTTAGGCTTGCTTCCGTCCAAATCACATCTGCCTGCTTTTGGCCTTCTACCACCAACGTGAACTCCCCACGCGGCGCGTTGACGCTGAAATGCTCACGCGCAGATGGCACATCCCCGCGAAAAATCTCTTCATAAAGTTTGGTTAACTCCCGTGCTACGGCAACGGGACGATTCCCCAAGACCTGTTCAATATCTTCGAGTGCCGCCAAAATACGATGTGGCGATTCGAGAAAGATCAGCGTATAAGACAGGGATTTCACTTCATCCAATTTTTCACGGCGCTCTTTTCCTTTTCGCGGTAGATAACCGAGATAAAGAAATGAATCCGTCGGGAGCCCGGAAACTGCCAAGGCTGCAATCGGCGACGAAGGCCCGGGGATCGGACTAACCTCGTGCCCGGCTGCGAGAGCAGCGCGCACCAACTCGTAGCCGGGATCGTTAATCGCGGGCGTACCTGCATCCGAGACGAGGGCAACATCACCTTCGTTAAGGGCGTCCAATACACGGTCGAGTTTGCTGATCTTGTTGTGTTCGTGGTAACTGATTTGGGACGTGGAGATGTTGAAGTGCGAGAGCAACTTCCCGGTCACGCGCGTGTCTTCGGCGGCAATCAGCCGCACATCCCCCAAAATCCGCAAAGCGCGGGGCGAAAGGTCTTCGAGATTACCGATCGGCGTCGCAACAAGATAAAGTGTACCCATGCGGGGAATTGTATCACTCTCCGGTATACCATATAATCAGGAAAATCAGCTTTTAAAGATATGGAGAAATGATGGAATTACTCAGTGTCAATATCGGAAAAGAGGGCACGGTACAGCGCAAAGGCTACCGTGAGAAAACCGGCATTTTCAAAATCCCCACCAGCGAAGCGGTGCAAATTGGGAAATTAGGTTTGGATGGTGATGTCATTCTCAGCGAGAAGCATCACGGCGGCCCCGACCAAGCAGTCTACATTTACGGTGACGCAGATTACATCTGGTGGCGGAACGAACTTGACCTTGAACTTGCTCCCGGTACCTTTGGCGAGAATCTGACGATCAGCGAGTTGGAGAGTGCGACCTTTGCGATTGGCGACATTCTGCACGTCGGCGAAGTAACGCTGCAAGTGACTGCACCGCGCATCCCCTGCAAGACCTTTGCTGCTCGCATGAAAGACCCGCAATTTGTGAAGAAGTTTCGCTATGCCGAGCGCCCCGGGCTTTACTGCCGTGTGCTCAAAGAGGGGAAGGTAAAAGCCGGCGATCCCGTGCGCGTGGAGAAATATACTGAGCCAACGGTTACTCTGATCGAGATGTATCGCGATGTCTATGAAACTGATATGAGTGAAGCGGCTATTCGGCGCTTTTTGGCTGCGCCGATTGCGATCCGTGACCGCGTGGAAAAAGAGAAACAATTAGAACAGATTTTGGGAATGTAAAAATGAGTGAGAAAAAAGACATCGATAGTAACTCTGTAGTGAGCTTACGAGAAGTGACCCGTGAGAACTTGATTGTTGTGCTCAATTTAAATGTCAGTGAGACACAGCGTAAATTTGTGGCGTCAAACGAGAGATCAATCGCACAGGCACATTTTTATCCGGAAGTTGCCTGGTTCCGCGCCATTTATGCCGATGAGACCCCAGTTGGCTTTGTGATGTTGAAAGATAATCCGGCTGAGTCGTCTTATTTTTTGTGGCGTTTGATGGTCGATGCAAAATATCAAGGCATGGACTTTGGTCGGCGTGCGCTGCTTCTGTTGAGCAAACATGTCAAAACTCGCCCGAACGCGACCCGGTTGCAGACAAGTTGTGTTCCTGGCGAAGGCAGTCCTTGCGGCTTTTATAAACGGCTTGGCTTTGAACCGACCGGCGAAGTTGATGATGGAGAAGAAGTGATGGAGTTGATTTTCTAATGCATCCTAATGAAAACTTGCTACGCCGCGCGATTGAGATCGCAGCGAATGCGCGTGCACACGGCAACCATCCCTTTGGCGCATTGCTCGCTGATGCACAGGGGAATATCCTGCTTGAAGCAGAGAATACCGTCAATACGGCGCAAGATTGTACGGGACACGCTGAAAGGAATTTGATGCGGTTGGCATCGAAAGAATATTCCGCAAATGAGTTAAAAGATTTCACACTCTATACCAGCACCGAACCCTGCCCGATGTGCGCGGGCGCGATCTTTTGGGGCGATGTCAGGCGTGTGGTTTACGCGCTCAGTGAAGATGGCTTGTATGAAATCACGGGCAAGACACCCTACGAATTAGCACTGCCCTGCCGCGAGGTCTTCGCGCGCGGCACGCATCCTGTCGAGGTGACCGGGCCGCTGCTGGAAAATGAAGCACGTCAAGTTCATATAGGTTTTTGGGAAAGAGATGATGAACCCGCTTAAACGAGAGCGTTATCCAATGCCTGGTTTTGTGCGCGAAGCTCTTGAAGAGAATGGCCTCATGGAAGCGTACCTTGCTCGCCCCGACTATCAGCAGAACGACTACATCGGCTGGATTACGCGGGCCAAACGCAATGAGACAAAGCAGAAACGTCTCGCACAGATGTTGCTGGAATTAGAAAAAGAGGATGTGTATATGAAGATGGATTGGAAGAAAAAAGGCACTGTCTGAAACAGCCCCGTTTTATTGCCACCTATTCCCAAATTTCAAAGACGCGCGAGAGCGTCAACAGGGAGAGCGAATTTCTCATTCGTCCGGCTTTGATTTCCTCTTTTATTTCTGCCAATGTCATCTCACAGAACTCGACATCTTCCCCGTCATCTTGATCGGTTTCCTGTGTGCGGACAACGCCCTTCGCCAGAAATTGGTGACAGTGATTGTCCTGAAAAGCGGGATTCGGCTCGACCCAGCCGAGATAAGTCCAGTCGTCGCTGGTGTAGCCGGTCTCTTCCGCCAACTCGCGGATGGCAGCATTCTGTGGGGCTTCATCCGCTTCCATGACGCCTGCCGGGGTTTCGGTGGTGATTTGATTGTTCCCAAACCGGAATTGCTTGACAACGAGAATCTTTCCTTCAGGCGTGAGCGCGACAATATTAACCCAGTCCGGGGTTTCGAGTACGGTCGCTTTGAGTTCGGTCCCGTTGCGCGGATTTTTCCACCAGTTAAATCTAATTTTGGCGATCCTGAGATCAAGCCCCTCTTCAGAGCGAATCAGTTTCCAGTCCAGTTTTTTCTTCATTAGTAATGTCCCTTTTGGAGTCCCAATTGCTGGGCAACGCTTTTCGAAAATGTAGCGATGCTTTCTGTTTTTCTCCGCGCAGCTATGTTGATCTTATTCTCACGTGCTTCTTCATAAACCGTCTCTGTGATCTTCGTATCAAATTCAAGGAATTTGCGCCAACTGACTTCTGGCTTAGGGAAGTAGTCGAACATCTCACGCATGGCGTAGCGCTCAGGATTTCCTTCCCAAATTTTAGCGCTGGATTCTTCTGCCGTCAGACAAATAATTTGCTGAAGCGGAAGCACCTGTGCAAGCAGGGCGGGGTGCCATATCCCGCCGTCGATGAGTAGGCTGTCATTCGGATTTATGGATGCGATGTCTTCTGTCAGCAGATCCAGATATTCGGGCAGGGCTGCCTGAAGGAAGTTATTGAATGTCTCCCACGGCATATCCAAGAACCAGGCCAGCCCGTTTTCTGCCTTTGCCCAAGCCTTGTTGACAGGGTGTTTTTCATCCGTAAAACGTTCGTGATATGTGCCGTAAATATGCGCGTCCATATCGTAGACGAGCATATCGAATTGCCCCGAAAGCCTTTGGCAGATGGTTGTCTTACCAGAGCCGGAACCGCCGAGAATCCAATAGAGTTTTTTGTGCCTGGAAAGTTTTGTCTGGGCTTGCCTAAGCAGGGAATGATTGATCTTGAATTGCATATTGAGTTTCCTGTGCGGGCTTTTCTTTAGATGGGAGATTTTAGCACAGCGTTTGAAGATTGAGGTAAAAGAAGAAGAGGGCTTCGCATGAAGTCCCGTTTCTTTCTGTAGGCTCTTGGAGTACAATCCTTTCGTACGTCCAAACAACTTAGAAGCTGTTTAATAAATGAATTTACAGGAGTGCGTCGCACCAGAACGACAAACTTCTGCCGTTAAAACGGTAAAAAAACCATTCTCAAGCATTTTTCTGCTCGAAATTGGTGCGACGCACTGCTCCGTGAACGACTTTTTAAACAGTTTCTTAGGGAGATTTCGATGAAAAAAATTCTGCCAACTCTTTTGATTTTATTCATGCTTTTCCCCATCGCCGCGCCGATGCACGTTGCAGCGCAGGGACAGAGCTCTTGCGAAATTGCCACGCTGCACTACAAGCGCAGCGGCACGGATTATGACGGCTGGGGCTTGCATATTTGGGGTCCGACTGCCGTCGACAACGTGACGTGGACTTCGCCCTTCATGCCGACTGGAGAAGACACCTACGGCATCCTATGGGAAGTGCCGATGGCAGAAGACGCAGCGTTTTTGAATTACATCGTCCACAACGGCGATGAAAAAGACCCCGGTCCCGATCAGGTGATAACCTTCTCTGGCGTGGGCTGCGAAATCTGGCTCACGCAGGGCAGCGCGGAACAATATCCTGATGCCGAGAGTGCGCTGGGTGGCGTCCCTGCCCCGCCGCCTGACGTGGAGTTAAGTGAAGCGCCCGCAGGTGATGGCGACCAAGCCATCATCCACTACAAACGCGCGGATGCAAAATACGCGGGCTGGGGGCTGCATATTTGGGGGCCAACTGCGGTCGAGGGCATTACTTGGGAATCACCGCTCCAGCCTGCGGGACAGGATGAGTATGGCATCTACTGGCTCGTCGATATGCAGGCGGGCGCGGAAAATCTCAACTACATCATCCACAACGGCGATGTCAAAGACCCCGGTCCTGACCAAACTTTAGAATTCAACGTGCGCGGACGCGAAATTTGGCAGATCGAAGGCAGCGCTACACAATATACATCGTTGGATGAAGCCATAAGTGCATTCAAAGCAGCCAGCCTCGGTAATATTCAAGACAGCGCCAAAGCATACTGGTTGAGCGAAAACTTCCTTGTCTGGGATGCCGAACTGAGCCCGGATAACGAATACTTTTTGAATTACTCGCCTGCTGGCGATCTGGAATTGACCGAAAACGGTATTCAGGGCGGTGAGGCTTTGCCGCTCGTCTATGTCGGCACCGTGATGCGACCTGAGCTTGTGGGACGCTTCCCGCACCTTGAAGGGATGAGCATTCTCAAGCTGATGGATGACTATGTGGACATGATCCCCGAAGTCTTGCGTGGACAGGTAGCTGTTTCCGCTATGTCGGCAGATGGGCTGCCCAAGGGCGCTACCGCCATCCAGACCGCGGGCGTGCTCGATGCCCTTTACGCGGAATCTGCCTCGGGCGTGGTACTGGGCACGGAATTCGCCGGGGATGTGCCCACACTTCGGGTCTGGGCACCCACCGCAAAGTCCGTAGCGATTCGTCTCTTTGATGACAGCACCACCGAAGATTACGAATCCCTGCCGATGGACTATGATCCCGCCACGGGCGTTTGGTCGATCACTGGGTCTGCTGATTGGAAGAATAAATTCTATCTCTATGATGTTGAAGTTTTTGTGCGCCAGGAAGGTGCAGTTATCCATAATTTGGTGACCGACCCGTATTCCTTCTCTCTCTCGCTAAACTCAACCCGCAGCCAGATCGTGGATTTGAACGACCCCGCGCTGATGCCCGCTGGCTGGGCGGATGAGTCCAAGCCAGCGCTGGCTGCCTTCACCGACATCGTGCTCTACGAGCTGCATATCCGCGATTTCAGCGTGATGGATGAAACTGTGCCCGAAGACCAACGCGGTACGTTTATGGCGTTTACGAATGTTGGCAGTCGCGGCATGTTGCACCTGACCGAACTGGCGAACGCGGGCGTGACGCACGTCCACCTGCTGCCCGCCTTTGATATTGCAACGATTAACGAAGATAGATCGCAACAGGATACGGTCGATTTTGCCGAACTGTCAGCAATGGCGCCCGACTCGCCTGACCAACAAGCTGCTGTGAATGCCATCCGCAGCACAGACGGTTTTAACTGGGGATATGATCCTTATCATTACACCGTCCCCGAAGGTTCCTACAGCACCGATCCCGATGGCACCCAGCGCATTTTGGAGTTCCGCGAGATGGTGCAGAGCCTGAACGAAAACGGTCTGCGCGTAGTGATGGATGTGGTTTACAACCACACCAACGCCAGCGGGCAGAGCGAAAAATCGGTGCTCGATAAGATCGTACCCGGCTACTACTACCGCCTGAACAATAACGGCGCGGTCGAGACCAGCACCTGCTGCCAAAATACCGCTACCGAAAACGCGATGATGCGCAAGCTGATGATCGACTCGGTGCTGACCTGGACAACCGCCTACAAGGTCGATGGTTTCCGTTTTGACCTAATGGGGCATCACATGGTCGACGATATGGTCGCGCTACGTGATGCGCTTGATGAACTCATAACCGCAACTGACGGCGTGAACGGTGAAAAAGTCTACGTCTACGGCGAGGGCTGGAATTTTGGCGAAGTCGCCGACAATGCGCGTGGCGTGAACGCCACCCAGCTCAACATGACGGGCAACGGCATCGGCACCTTCAACGACCGTATCCGCGACGCGGTGCGCGGCGGCAGCCCTTTCACCGATCAGCGCGAGCAGGGTTTCGCCACAGGCTTGTACACCGACCCGAGTGAGTACACTACGATCCCTGCCGGGGCGCAGCTTGGCACCTTGCTTGAACAAAAAGACTGGATCCGCATCACCCTCGCGGGCAATCTCGTCGATTATGAGCTGGTCAATGCCGTCGGCGACACGGTTACGGGCGCGGAAGTGCTCTACAACGGCAGCCCCGCCGCCTACGCCGCCAACCCCGAAGAAAATATCGTCTACGTCTCGGCGCACGACAACGAGACCCTTTTCGATGCCATCCAGTACAAGCTGCCCGCCGACGCCACGCCCGAAGAGCGCGTCCAGGCACAGAGCCTTGCCCTGAGCCTCGTCGCCTTTTCGCAGGGCGTGCCTTTCTTCCACGCGGGCAGCGAGATTTTGCGCTCGAAGTCGATGGATCGGGATAGCTACGATTCGTCCGATTGGTTCAACGCCCTCGACTGGACATTGCAGGATAACGGCTGGGGACGCGGTCTGCCCGTCGAAGATAAGAATGGCGGCGCATGGGATCTGATCGGTTCCTACTTGGGGAATCCCGAAATCGCCCCAGGCCCCGCAGAGATGGCCTCGTCGCTCGAACTTTTCGAGCAGTGGACATCCATCCGCCAATCTTCGCCGCTCTTCAGGCTGCGTACCGCCGAGCAAGTTAAGGCGCAGGTCGAATTCCTTAACACAGGACCCAGCCAAATTCCGGGCGTGATCGCCATGTCCATCGTCGATGACCCGAACAACCGCATCGACATGAACTACGACCACATCGTCGTGCTGTGGAACGCATCCCCCGAAGAAACAACTTTCAGCACCGAAGGTTTGGGCGAACTCACGCTGCATCCGCTGTTGACCGATGCGCACAACGCACAGGCAACCTATGAGGGCAGCACCTTCACCCTGCCCGCGCGCTCGACGGCGGTCTTCGTGCATACGAATGTGAGCGCGCAACCCACCGACGCCCACTTCCCGCCCGAAGAAGCGGATGCGCCCTCTTCTCGTAGCGGATATTGGCTCGTTGGGCTGGTCGTATTACTTGTCGCGGCAGGTGCCTTCTTTGGCCTGCGCAAGAAAAAATAGCCCGCTATTTGAAATGAAAACGGGACTTCAAACGAAGTCCCGTTTATTTTTAATTACTCAACCAGGGAAGTTGTGTATTCGACGCCGTCGTAAATTTTTCTGCGCCACGTCTATATTTAATGCGTGCATAGACTGTATTGGTAATGAATGAAATCCCCAGCACGATTATGCCTCCTATAAAAACTCTTTCCATGGGAGCGTTATTTCCAGACAAAAGCAGGACAATAATGACCATAAGAAAGGCAAGTGCAAGGCTGTTTACGATGTTAATAAAAAGCTGGTGTGTGCCGAGGGGATCAAGCCACCATAATTTTCCCTCAACTTTGTCGATGGTGTCGGTTTTTCTCGCAGACGTCGGACTGATATCTGCCCAGAAATTGTATAGATAGAAGATGTAAGCCTGTTCTGCAAGATTATCTTTAAACAGACGGTATTTTAGTAAATTAAGCCCAAGGGTGAAGTTGTATAAATCAATATTTTTATTTACAACAGAATCTTGCGTGATAACACCGACTAAAACTGCAAATATCAGCAATCCTGCAATACTTGGATAGGACATAGACGGGGCTGAATTATTGATCTGCAAAAGGACGATTGCAGCGCCTGCGATGGCTGATAGAAAAGTGAGATAGAAATTGAAAATACTGTTGATGGAATTCTCTGTATGCGTATATAGGTTCAGGAGAGATGCATATTCCATCTTCAGGATGTCAATAATTTCGTTGTCTCCCTGAGATGGCTTCTTTTTCTTCGATGTTTTTTCTTCTGTTTTGCTCATTGCTGTGCTCCTATTTCATTTAGAAACGACCAAGCATGATTTTTTTCATTCTACCATTTCCCGTCTCTCAAAAAAATGGGCGTTCAAAGGAAAACGAGACTTCGTGACGAAGTCCCGTTGTGTAGGAATTATAAAGAAAGACAAATGTCTGCACAGAGCCAAAACAGATTCTCACGCACATCATCTCTGGATTGCCAACTGCGATTATCCCATTCGTCTCCACTCAACGTATCTCCGCCATACAGAATTTGCCCAAAGGCGACGTCGCGGAATTGAGCCACGGCCATCAATCCGGCGGCTTCCATCTCGACGGTCAGGCAACCTTCTTCCTTGCGTTGAGCGACCTTCTTGCGGGTTTCTCGATAGGGGGCATCTGTGGTCCATGTTTTCCCAAGCATGTAGGGAATATTTTGCGTTTTCAACTCTTTCTCGCAAGCGCGGATAACATCCTTTTGCGCATCTATTTCTCGGCTTGGCGGAAGATAATGATAGGATGCGCCTTCGTCCCGTACAGCGCCTGAGACGAGCACCAGATTCCCCACCGCGATATCCTTTTGCAGGACGCCCGCGCCACCGCAGGCGATGAACTTCTTCCCGCCAAAGGCGATCACTTCCTCCAAAAGACTGGATGATAAAGCCGAGCCGATCCCTGGATGGAAAAATCCCAAACGCTGACCTTTATATTCGATCTCATAAACCGGATGCGGGCCATCTTCCCATTTATTTCTAACCAGCATCCTGGCGTTATGCTCTTCGACAACTTTTTCGATCACTTCACTGAAAAAACAGATCACGATCTTCTCAGGTATGTCACGTGGCTGGATCACTTTGGAAGGTTCTATAAAAGCTTCTCTGGTTTCGTCAAATTCAAGGATGGGATAGGACATGGCAGGAACTCCTGTGGGAAGGGTGATGGTTATAAGAGTGCTATGGAACTGATAGTCACCTTAAAGATGACTGTCAGCTATTTATGCGGGCATGACCGCGCCGTTATTGATGTCAATTGTTTGCCCCGTGATGGATTTTTGTTTCATCATATATGCGATTAATTCCGCAATTTCTTCCGGTTCACTCATTTTCCCGAGCAGCACCATTGACATTTGCTCTGCGAGAATATCATCGTAGTCTCTGCCCGTAAATTCTGCCATCTCGACCAAACCCTGACGTGCCATGCTGGTATTGACCCAGCCCGGCGCAATCGCGTTGACCAGAATATTCTGCGCCGCCAACTCGACCGACCAGGAGCGCATCAATCCCAGCAAGCCAGCCTTGGATGCACAGTATGCCGTATAGCGCGGCACGCCCAAACGTGCCAAAATCGACGCGATGATGACGATATGCCGAGCGCCGTCTTCCTTGGGGGCAAAATAGGGCAGCGCTTCTTCGACGAGTTGATAGGTGCCTGTCAAATTTGTATCGACAATCTCCTGCCAGCGATCATTTTCGCCGTATTGATTTTCACCGCCCAAGCCTGCGTTGGCGACCACGCCATGTAAAACGGGCTTGACTTCCTCTAACCCTTTTTTGATCTCATCAGCATTGCGGATGTCTGCTGCGATGATCGCATGTGCCGCAGGCTCAGCCAGCATGGCACGCGTTTCTTCCAATCTCTCTTTATTTCTTCCCAGTAAGACCAGTGCATAGCCTTTATCGGCTAAACCTTTGGTTGTCGCTTGACCAATGCCTGTGCCTGCGCCAGAGACTAATATTGTTTTTTTCATTATGTTACCTCGTCGTTGGGTTTGTTTTCTAGCTGGTTGTTGAAGTTTGAATTTTACTATTAAAGTGAAACGGGACTTCGTGCGAAGTCCCGTTTCCAAAAGTCTCTCTATTTTAATCTGCTGGCTTTTTTTCTGGTAATTCACCCGTTTTTTCTAAAGTTATAAACTTTGCTTTTTTTGAATCTTCTATCAAGACGAAAATTTTTTGTTCTTCTATGGAATAATAAAGTTTTCCTGTATTATCTTTGGACATTTGTTTCTCATTTGTAATAAAGGAATATGTCTGCGAATAAGTATCTATTGAAGCAGCGCGGTTCTCAACCTTCCCTATAAATTTCTGTGGTTTTTCCTTCTTCATCCATTCGGCTTCAAGCTTTTCTTTTGTATGAATGATTTTAACATTAGCCCATTCATCTGAATTCCAGATACCATTTAAGTTTACATCTCTTTCTTGGCTTATGAAGAAGGCATCTGCATACGCTCTCAGAAAATTTTGTTTTAGCCTAGCGTTTTCTATTGTTTTTTGTTTGAGCTTCTCCTCAGCATCTTGTTTGTCTGCAATCGCTGAAAAGGAACTTCCGACGTTTCTATGAGGATTCTCTTGTTCTCTGGCTGTCTTTATCACATCCGATGCTTCTTGTACAAAGCCTGCATCTAAATACGCATTAGCTAAATTCGCAGAAGCAAGAGTGTTTCCTAATTCGCTTGCTTTCTTAAATTGTGTAACAGACATTGCTGGCATTTCTAATTCTGAATATGCAACTCCAAGATTATTTATTCCATTCTTATGGTTTGGCGAAAACCTTAGTAAGGCTATATAGTGTAATAAAGCAAGATCATTATATCGATTTTTACTATGAGAGTATGCTGTATTGAAAATACTAGTTGTATGATTAGGACGATATTCAATAGTTTTTTCTAAAGCTAACACCTCGAGTTCACGATTCCCTTCATCATCATATAGTTCAGCTAAACCTTCATATAAAACAGCTTTTGCCTCGTAATCTGTTATTTTTGGCAATTCAGATGTGATGTGCTTGAAACATTCTTGATTATCACCATTTTTGTGTAAAGCATTTGCACCGTTTACTATATAGCTGGCACGCTTTTTTTCACTCTTTGCATTTTTTGCTGCAATTTCAAACATTTCAAAAGCTTTTGAATAGTTCTCGCTAGTTTAATAACAGAGTCCTATTAACCCATGAACATAATCTGAGATATCAGGCTTCTTTGATAAATCTTCTAACTCCCCCAAAGAAGAAGTATCTCCTCTTTGATATTTCCAATACCAATATAAAGCTGTACTCTTAGCTTTCTCAACAGGATCATTTTCTGTTTCTTGAATTTTCTGATAGAGTCCTTCCCCTTCATCTGAATCACCATCTAAAAAAGCAATAGCCATATCAGTGACTAACTCACTAGTTGTCTTTTCTTCTGATTCGGTGTCTATAAGCTCTCTTTTATTGTTTTCACTTACATTAACTGAAAGGGGAGATTCAACAACAGAATTTTGGACATCTGCGTCTTCTTTGTCAATTTGCTGGCTAAGCTCAAATTCCGCGTCACCTTTCTTGAAGCGGACTATAGCTCGCTGTAAAAGCTCTCTAATTTGTTTGCGAAAAAATATTGTAATGAAGAGTAAGAAAAGTAGCGTAACTAAAGGCCAAATAACAATTTCAATCACTTGAATGTATTCCATTGAGTATTGCTCCCTAAGACTAAAAAGTTGTTTAGATAGGCAGTGATATTATGTATTTTACCATTTGAAACCAAACTCCCCACCTCCCAAATTCTCAAACAACCGTTATAATTCAGCGACTGAATTATAAAATTATGCAAACAGAAGATCAACGCGAACTCACCCTGCTCGAGCAGATCGAGCAAGACCCGGATATTACCCAAGCCTCCCTCGCCACTCAACTCGGTGTTGCCGTCGGGACGGTCAATTGGCATTTAAAACGCTTCGTCGAAAAAGGACTGGTCAAAGTCGAGCGTGCCCAACGCCGCAAGCTGCGCTACATCATCACCCCCGAAGGCATCGCCCTGCGCGCCCGTCTGACCGTCGACTATATCGAGCAATCCTTCAACATCTACCGTCGCGTCCGCACGCGCGTGCAGGAGCAACTCCAAACCCTCAGCGAGGCCGGTTACGACCGCGTCCGCATTAGCGGGAATGGCGAAGTCGCCGAAGTCTGCAAGCTGACTTGTCTCGAAGCGGGCATTGAAGTCGTGGATGATGAATCCGCGCCCTTGCTGGAAATTAATGGAATGAAGATTAGCTTAGAAATAGAAGAGAGCAGTCTCTGAGCGGAGCGAAGCGCAGTCGACACGTGCCCTTTAGGGTAAGAGCGGATATACTAGCATCGTCCTTCGACTACAGACTTCACTTTGTTCAGTCTTCCGCTCAGGAACTGGATTAAGAAATGGATCAGACGAAACACATCATCATCACTGGCGGCGCAGGCTATATCGGATCGCTCCTGACCTCCGAGTTGCTACGGCTTGGACACAGAGTCACAGTCCTCGACGCACTGCTCTTCGGCGGCGAATCGTTGGTGCCATTTATGGCGCATCCCAACTTCCGCTTCGTCAAAACCGACGTAACCCAACGCCACACCCTCTCGAACGCGATGCGCGGATCCGAGCAGGCGGATGCCCTTGTCCACTTGGCAGCCATCGTCGGCTTTCCGGCGTGCCAGTCCATTGGTCGGGATGCGGCTTGGCGGTACAATGTCGAGGCTGTGCAGCACGTCTACGAGCAGGCAGCAGATTTGGGCGTCGAGCGCTTCGTCTATTCATCCACTTACAGCAATTATGGCTTATCCGATGACGGCGCACCCGTCAGTGAAGCGAATTCGCTGCATCCCCAATCACTTTATGCCGAAACAAAAATTGCGGCAGAAGAATACCTGCTCAAGCAGACGGCCGTCGCCCCGCTCATCTTCCGCTTTGCGACGCTCTACGGCATCTCGCCACGTACTCGCTTTGACCTGATCCTGAACCAATTTGTTTTGGATGCTTTCAGCAAACGCGAATTGATCATTTATCAGCGTGGGTATTCACGTTCTTTCGTGCATGTACGTGATGCAGTGCGCGGTATCATTTTGGGCTTGGATGCGCCTGTTGAGAAGGTTCGCGGGCAGGTTTACAACCTCGGCACCAAGGATGGCAACCTGACCAAGGACGAGATCGTCGGCCTGGTGCTCAAACGCCTGCCCGAAACGACCGTGACCTACAAGGATTTGACCTTTGGCGGCGACATGCGCGATATTACTGTCTCGTTTGAGAAGATCGAGCGCGAGCTTGGCTTTGAAGCGACCTTAACCCCCGACGATGGTGTCCGTGAGGTGCTTTATGCTCTCAAGAGCGGGTTGATCAAAAATCCGCAGGACGGGCGTTATCGCAACGCTCGGTTCATAGTGCAATAAGTTCAAGGTTACAGGTTGAAGGTTTAAAGTTATGGCAACGGCGAAACGTTTTGAAGATTTGGAGGTGTGGCAGCGTTCGAGAGAATTGGCGAATTTGATTTATGGCTTCTCGAAAGACGGAACTTTCTCGCGTGATTTCGGTTTGCGGGACCAAGTTCGACGGGCTGCGGTTTCGGTCATGTCGAATATCGCCGAAGGTTTTGAAAGCAGTACACAACAGACCTTTATCAAATATCTTGGACATGCAAAAGCCTCGGCTGGAGAAGTCCGCGCTCAGCTTTATATCGTAAAAGATCAAGGCTATATCTCTGCAGAAGAGTTTCAGAAAGCCTTTGAAATGGCAGAAATTTGCAGCAAGCAACTTGCTCGTTTTATTCAATATCTTAAAAATCAACCGAATAACCGCCGCGTTCAGGAAGACGACGCGGAATACAACGTCTAACATTCAACCTTTTAACCTTAAACCTTCTAACCTTTTTGGGAGAGAAAAAATGACTGAATTTTGGCATAACAAAAAAGTAATCGTAACCGGCGGCGCGGGCTTCCTCGGCTCCTTCGTGATCGCCAAACTTAAAGAACGTGGCGCAACGGATATCTACATCCCGTTGATCGAAGATTACGACCTGACCAGCCACGATGATATTGCCCGCCTTTTCGACACCACGCTCGAAGGCATCGACCCGGCTAACGTGGTCATTATCCATCTCGCCGCCAACGTCGGCGGGATCGGCGCCAACCGCGAGCATCCCGCTGAATTCTTCTACGATAATCTGATGATGGGCGTCGAGTTGATGCACCAAGCTTGGCAGCACGGTGTGGGCAAGTTCACCGCCATCGGCACCGTCTGCGCATATCCGAAATTCACGCCCGTCCCCTTCAAGGAAGATGATCTCTGGATCGGCTACCCCGAAGAGACGAACGCCCCCTACGGCCTTGCCAAGAAGATGATGCTCGTCCAGTCGGAAGCCTACCGTCAGCAATATGGTTTTAACTCGATCTTTCTTTTGCCGGTCAATCTTTACGGCCCGCGCGATAACTTCAATTTGGAAACTTCGCACGTCATCCCCGCTCTGATCCGCAAAGCGATCGAAGCACAAGAGCGCGGTGATAAGGAACTCGTCGTCTGGGGCGATGGCTCCCCGACGCGTGAGTTCTTATATGTAGAAGATGCCGCCGATGGTATTGTCACTGCGAGCGAGACTTATAATGCATCCGAACCAGTTAATCTTGGCTCCGGCTACGAGATATCGATCAAAGACCTCGCTGAAATGATCCAACGCCTGACGGGCTTTGAAGGAAAACTGATCTGGGATACCGAAAAACCGAACGGACAACCCCGTCGCGGCTTGGACGTGACCCGTGCCAAAGAATACTTCGGCTGGGAAGCAAAAGTTCCCTTCGAAGAGGGCATGCGCCGCACGATCGAGTGGTATAAAGAGAATCGCCAGCACGTTCCTGCAAAAGACGATCTTTGTCAGGCAGGATAATGTAGACATAGGATATGAAACGTAAAACGTGAAGCGTGACGAAAGATTTTCACGTTTTACGCATCGCGTTTCACGGATATTTATGACCCAAACCGAATTCAAACTCCCCACCCCAAAAGAAGTCCTCACCATCCGTCCGCCGAGGGGTTGGATTTCTCTTAACTTACGCGATCTCTGGCTCTACCGCGAGTTGATCTCCTTCCTGACCTGGCGCGATATCCTCGTCCGCTATAAGCAGACGCTGCTCGGCGCGAGTTGGGCGATCATCAACCCTGTCGTCAACATGCTCGTCCTGCAATTCATCTTCGGCAACCTCGCCAATATGGACACCGGTGGTGTGCCGGGACCGATCTTCCGTTATACAGCGTTGCTCCCGTGGATGCTCTTCGCGCAGGCGCTCGGCTCCTCGGGGCGCTCAATGCTCTCCAATCGCGGGCTAATCACCAAAGTCTACTTTCCGCGTTTGGTTGTGCCGCTTTCTTCCGTTTTGAGCGGCGTGGTTGACTTCGGCATCTCTCTGCTGGTAATGGTCGGGATGATGATCTACTACCAGACCCCGCTCAGTTGGGCGATCCTTGTCATCCCTCTGCTCGTGGTGCTGACTCTAGTGATCGCTCTTGGCGTCGGCTTGTGGCTGGCTGCCCTGAACGTCCTCTACCGCGATGTGGCGTATGTGCTCCCCGTCCTGACCCAGCTTTGGCTCTTCATCTCTCCCGTTGGATACTCCTCCGCATCTATTCCTGAGAATTTACAACTGCTCTACGCCTTCAACCCGATGACAGGTGTGATCGAAGCCTTCCGCTGGGCGATGCTCGGCGATGCGACCGCGACCCTCGGCTTGCAGATCGCTATCTCGATAGCCGTTGGGCTGATATTGTTGGTCAGCGGCATGTTCTTCTTCCGCCGCATGGAACGCACTTTTGCGGATATGATCTAAGCAGTGCGTCTTTTTCTCCCCTAAATTCCGTGCTTTTGGAATTTGGGGGAGATGCCCGAAGGGCAGAGGGGCTGGTGCGTTGCAGTTCAGTTTATAGAAAGCCCCGCAGTGCAGTGCATCCATAGGATGCAACGCACTGCTTCATCTGAGTGAAATTATGACAATCGCAGTACATGTAGAAAATCTCGGTAAGCAATATAAAATTGGCACCGCGCCCCAAAATCGCGGCGGCTATAACACCCTGCGCGACACGCTCTCTAACACTTTCTCGCGCCAAAAACGCCTCGCCGCTAAAAAGCCCGATAACCTCATCTGGGCCGTCAAGGATATCTCCTTTGACGTGGAAGAAGGTCAGGTGCTAGGCATCATCGGTCATAACGGGGCGGGGAAAAGCACCCTACTCAAGCTGCTCTCGCGCGTGGTCGAACCGACGACGGGCATGATGCAACTTCGTGGACGCGTCGGTTCCCTGCTCGAAGTGGGCACTGGCTTCCACCCCGAACTGACGGGGCGCGAAAATCTCTATCTCAATGGCGCGATCCTCGGTATGAAGCGTTCGGAGATCGAGCGCAAATTTGATGAGATCGTTGCTTTCTCGGAAGTGGAAAAATTCATCGACACACCCGTCAAGCGTTACTCATCGGGCATGTATCTGCGGCTGGCGTTTGCTGTCGCTGCTCATCTCGAACCCGAGATACTCGTCGTAGACGAAGTACTGGCCGTTGGCGATGCCGAGTTCCAGCGCAAGTGCATCGGCAAGATGAACGATGTCGCTGAAGCGGGGCGCACGGTGCTTTTCGTCAGTCATAATATGTCGGCTGTCTTGCGGTTGACGGATGAATCCATTGTCCTTGAGAAGGGCAAGATGATCATGCGTGCGCCATCTGCCGAGGCTGTGGATTACTACCTTTCGGCGGGGCACGCACGAGCGGGCGAAAAAGTTTGGGGCGCAGAAGATATTCCCATAACGGCAGCCCCGTTTAACCCACGAGCGATCCGCATTGTCGATAATCGCGGCAATATCGTCGAGACTGTCCGATCCACGGAAGAATTTACGCTTGAATTTGAATACGATCTCGAAGAAGCCATTACGGGGCTGCGGGTCGGCATCTATTTGTATACGGCGCGTGGCGAGCCGGTTTTCACATCCTTTGATACCGATGACCCGCGCATGTTCAACACCCACACCGAGCGCAAGGCGGGGCGTTATGTCAGCCGCTGCGTGATCCCGCCCGACCTGCTCAACATTGGACGTTACACGCTGGGCGTGAACGCAAGTTCGTATCGCATTCGGCGCTATTTTGCCGAAGAACGCACACTCGAATTCAACGTTGATCCCGCTGGCGCACCCGGTATGCACTGGGATGAGCCGCGCCCCGGCGCCATTCGCCCGCGCATGGATTGGAAGATCGAAAAACTAGATAATTAGAAAACTGAACTACTCTTTTCTCTCTAATCTTCTACTTTCTTATGGATAAATCCAAACTCAAAGACCTCCTCGGCGACCTGCCCTACACCGCAGAAATTTACGCCCTGCTCCAGCAAACGAGCAAACCGCCTGTAGGCGGCTACTCTGCCGAAAAACTGCGTGAAGCTCTACCGCGTTGGGTGGAGCAAGCCAAAGCCAACCAGCGCCCCAAAACGGGCAAGCGCGTGCTCATCTACACCATGCTACGCTACTGGGTCGAGCATTCCACCATGACCGCCCTCGCCCTCAGCGCCCTCGGTCACGATGTCACCCTCGCCTACCTGCCGCACGCCCACTGGAAAAAGCCCGTCAGTAAATTTGACCTACGCCGACAGGATTTGTATCTCAAAGAAATTCTCAAACCCCTCGATGGATTGGTGAAGACCGTTTCCCTGCTGGATACCCCTGCTGTGGATGCCCTGCCCGAAGAGCTTTCTTCTCAATTGGATGCCGCCGCTTATCGGGATACACAGTATTCCCTGCTTCACGAAGAGATCGACGTTGAGTCCGATCTATACGCCATGCGGCGCGAACGTGACCTTAGGCATGCTTCCGTCATGTTGGCATTTCTTCAGTCCCATGCTCCCCCATCCCAGCCTTCCCCCGAGGGGGGAAGGAGCAGATTCTCCCCCCCTCGGGGGGAGATGTCCGAAGGACAGAGGGGGGCAGGCTTTGACGCCATCGCCCTCCCGAACGGCTCGATCCTCGAATTCGGGATGACCTTTAAAGTCGCCCAATATCTCAACACCCCCGTCACAACGTACGAATACGGTGAACAAAGCGAACGCATCTGGATGGCGCAAAATGCCGACGTGATGCGCCAAGACACCTCCGATCTTTGGAACGCCCACAAAGATACACCCCTTAGCGAAGCAGAATGGGAGCGTGTCAAGGAATTTTTCTCCGCCCGTCAAGGTGGTGGCTTGTGGGAGAATTTTGCCCGCACCTGGCAGAATATTGAAGCACAGGGCTCGTCCAAAGTCCGTGAAGAACTTGGCCTGGACGAGCGTCCGCTCATCCTGCTCCCTGCCAATGTGCTCGGCGACAGCCTGACCCTCGGGCGTCACACCTTCAGCAGATCCATGACCGAGTGGATGACCCGCACCATCGAATTCTTTGCCAAACGCGACGATATGCAGTTCGTTCTACGCGTCCATCCTGGCGAAGGGATCGGCTGGGGCTTGTCGGTCTACGACATTCTGACCGAGAAATTCCCCGACCTGCCCGAAAATATCCACATCCTGCGCGCGGATGCGAAGATCAACACCTACGACCTTGTCAACACCGCCGATGTCGGCTTGGTCTTCACCACCACCGTCGGCATGGAAATGGCGATGATCGGCCTGCCCGTCATCGTTACGGGGCAGACACACTATCGCGGCAAAGGCTTTACACTCGAACCTAATTCATGGGATGAGTACTTTGAACTTCTCGAAAAAGTGATTGCCGATCCCAAGGCCCACGCCCCCAGCCGCGAAGCCGTCGAGATGGCATGGACTTACGCCTATCGCTTCTTCTTCCAGTACCCGCAGCCTTACCCTTGGCATGTCCAGCACTTCTGGGAAGACGAAGAAAAATGGTCGCTGGAAAGAGCTTTGAGTAACGAAGGCTTGGCAAAATTTGAAAAAACCTTCAGCTATCTGGCTGGAGAGAAAATAGACTGGCAGTAAGCAGAAGGTTTATAAAAAGATATGGCAGAAAACAACACCAAACAACAAGTCCGCGAATTCTACGATCAGGTCGGCTGGTCGCAGGAAGAAGACGGCAATTATCAGAACGCCCGCTACGAAGACCTGCGTCCCGTTTCACGTGAATATATTCATAAGACACGTTTGCGCGTAAATCAGCATTTGCTCCCATCAGGTAAATATCTACTTGACGCTGGCTCGGGTCCCGTCCAGTACGAAGAATACAAGACCTACTCGGCTGGCTACGACTATCGCGTCTGTGCCGATATTTCTATTACTGCCTTGCAGGAAGCGAAAAAACGCCTTGGCGAACATGCTCTTTGCGTTGTCGCGGATGTGGCAAACTTACCCTTCAAGCAGGGTGCTTTCGATGGGATCGTTTCCATGCACACCATCCATCACCTTCCAATGGAAGAGCACCGTGCTGCTTATCAAGAGCTTTATCGTGTGTTACGCGAAGGAAAAACAGGCGTTGTTGTGAACGGTTGGGGAAGCCCTTTCCTGATGAATCTGGTTGAGCCATTCATCCAACTTGGACGTTTTCTAACCGGGCGCCCTGTTAACTTGAAGAAGAAGAAAGATATTTCAGCAGAAGATGCCACCGGTACTTTCGTCCAAAAAATGAACGCACGCTGGCTGCAAAACGAGTTAAAAGACCTTTTCACAATTGAAATATATGCTTGGCGAAGCCTCAGCACAAGATTCTTGCGCTGGTTTATTCGTCCTCAATTTGGTGGTGTACTTTTTCTAAAAATTGCCTTTTGGCTTGAAAATTTACTACCGCGTTTTTATGGCAAGCACGGCCAATATCCGATGATTGTCTTTAAGAAAAAATGATTGAAAACCCAACCGTGAAAAACGGTTTGCTTTCTCGAAAACCCTTACGCTTGCAAGCATGGTGGGCCTTACATCGTGTTACATCGCCTTGGCGTGCGCTCCCTGATTTTTTAATCGTGGGCGTGATGAAGGGTGGAACGACATCACTCTACCGCTATCTGGCGCAGCACCCCGATGTATTACCGCCATTCCGTAAGGAGATCAAGTATTTCGACTGCAACTACTTTAAGGGAGCGGAATGGTATCGTGCCCACTTCCCGCTGCGTCAAAAGTTCACCAGCGGAAACAAGTTGACAGGTGAAGCGACGCCGTACTATATCTTCCATCCCACTGCCTACGAGCGGGTCGCATCCGCATTGCCGCAGGTGAAGAGCATCATCATTTTGCGCAATCCCATTGACCGTGCGTACTCGCATTATCAGCACATGGTGCGCGTAGGGCGTGAGCCGCTTTCCTTTGAAGATGCCATTGCCGCCGAGCCAGAGCGCCTGGCAGGCGAAGCCGAAAAGGTTGCCACTGACCCGCGCTACCCGACCTTTATGCACCTGCAATATTCCTATTTGGGGCGTAGCACCTATTTGCCGCAGATCAAGCGCTGGCATTCGCTTTTCCCAAAAGAGCGTGTGCTCATCTTACACAGCGAAGATCTCTACCACAACCCCGCCGTCATCATGGAACAGGTGCAGGCTTTTCTTGGGTTGAATACTTGGCATCCTGAAAATAATGGTTATGATGTTTTCAAGGAAGGCTCTTACGAGCCCATGCAGCCCTCCACACGCGCAAAACTAGCGGCACACTTCAAACCGCAGAATGAAGCGCTCTATACCTATCTTGACCGAGATTTTGGCTGGGAGTAAATATGTCCAAATACACCGATCAGAATTATCTCAAAAGTGAGCAATACAAAGACGCGTCAAATTTGGACGCACGCATTCTGGTACACGAACGCTTCAGCGAAAATAAGCAAGGCTGGGCGTCGTGGGTTTTCGATACCTATGAAAAGCTGCCCACGCCTGCTAAAGTGTTGGAATTGGGGTCCGGTTCTGCCTTTATCTGGACATCATCCCCCGAGCGGATTCCCGCCGATTGGCAAATTACCCTTAGCGATCTCTCTCCGGGGATGCTGGCTACCGCACAAGAGAATTTGGCGAGCGTTGAGCATCAGTTCACCTACCGCGAGATTGATGCGCAATCCATTCCCTTCGACGACGAGACCTTCGACATCGTCATTGCCAATCACATGCTCTACCATGTACCGGATCGGCCAAAAGCATTATCTGAAATTCGGCGTGTGCTTAAAGCAGATGGTGTTCTCATTGCTGCTACAAATGGAAAGAAACATCTTGCAGAGATTAATAAATGGCTAAAGGAAGCTAGTACTGATCCTGGCTTTACTCCCCTTGGGATTCTTTTTCGGTTGGAGAATGGAACAGAGCAACTTGCGCCTTATTTTTCATCCATTGAGATGATACGTTATCAAGATAGCTTGCATGTCACCGATGTCGAATTATTGATGAACTACATCAGATCAATGACAAAGATAAAAGGTGTTCCCCCTTCTGCTTTGCCTGAAATTGAAGCAGAACTAAAAAATATCCTCGACGAAAAAGGCGAGATATTCATACGAAAAGATTCCGGCATTTTTAAAGCTATAAAATAATTATGCCAATACCTCGAAGATCATTTGTGATTTGGAATTTAGAAAATGTAAGGATTTTTATTAATCGTGCATTTATGGTGCATGATGACTATGTTCGCATTGTGGATGGTGATTATGAATTCCCTGATAGTGATGAACAGGCTGAAGCAATATATGAGAATGCTTCAGATATGTTATTAGCTTATAAAGATATAGTTGCTCGTGCTGCACTAAACGAGATCAACTCAATAATTGAACATGAACTAAAGCTTGTAGCTTCCGCTATCTTAGCCGACAAAACTAGCAAATCTATGGAAGAAAGTTGGCAACAAAGCAGAAAAGATGCTGTAAAAATACTTAGACAATACTATAAGGATAATTTTAAAAACGACCCTAGTTTTGAGAGCTTAGCAGGATATGAAGAAGTAGAATTAATTAGAAAAATAATAAACGCATACAAACATGACTCAGGGTATGGCAAAGAATATGATGTATTAGTCAATACCGATGGCGTCAAAGTAGAAACCCAAAAACAATATGAATTGGATGTTGACGATATTTTGAATTGGATAAACTCATCGAAAAAATTTATTAACGCTTTACCTAACTTAGGGCTACGATTAGGAGCCGACGCAAATAGACGGCTAAAAATTACACATAATAATAAAGGATAGATTATGGACTGGACCAACAAAACCGTTCTCGTCACCGGCGGGACAGGCTCATTCGGCAAGAAATTCACCAAAATTCTATTGGCGGAGAAGAACCCGCAGAAGATCATCATCTTCAGCCGCGATGAGTTGAAACAGCACGAAATGCGTGTAGCTGGCTACAATGATCCACGCTTGCGCTACTTCATCGGCGATGTGCGCGACCGCGACCGTCTACTGCGCGCCATGCACGGCGTGGATATTGTCGTCCATGCGGCGGCGCTCAAGCAAGTTCCGGCTTGCGAGTACAACCCGATGGAAGCCATCAAGACCAACATCATCGGCACATCGAATGTCGTCGAAGCAGCCCTCGATGCAGGCGTTAGCAAAGTGCTCGCCTTGAGCACCGACAAAGCCGTCAGCCCTGCCAATCTTTATGGTGGCACCAAACTGGTCGGCGAAAAGCTGGTCATTCAATCCAATAATTATGCCGCAGGCACAGCAACGCGCTATTCCTGTGTCCGCTACGGGAACGTGGTCGGCTCACGCGGTTCGGTCGTCCCGCTTTTCCTAAAGATGCGCTCCACGGGCAAGCTAACCGTCACCGATGATCGCATGACTCGTTTCTGGCTTTCCCTCGAACAGGGCGTCCAGTTCGTCATCAACTGCATCGAGCAGATGGAAGGCGGCGAAGTCTTCGTGCCCAAAATTCCATCCACGACCGTTGTTGACCTTGCCCGCGCCATCGCGCCCGATGCCGAGATTGAGATCATCGGCATTCGCCCCGGCGAAAAGCTCCACGAAGACCTGCTCTCTGTAGACGAATCTCGCCATTCCGTTGAACTCGACGACATGTTCGTCGTTCAGCCGGTTGAAGCGAGCTGGTTCGGTTACTCGTGGCAGGACAAAGGCAAATCCCTCCCCGAAGGCTTCTCTTACACCAGCGATAACAACTCCGAATGGCTGGATGTGGAAGGCATTAAAAAATATATCGCGCCTTTTGAAGAAGCCTATAACGCAGGCACTTTAGAAGGATAAATACAGTTCCTGAGCGGAGCATCGAACGATAGTGAGATGCGCAGTCGAAGGACGGTGTTAGCAAAACCCGCTCTTCGACTACGGCTTCACCTTCGTGAAGCCCTCCGCTCAGAGACTGGAGATTTTATGAAAATACTCGTCACCGGCGCATCCGGTCTCCTCGGTCTGAATCTCAGCCTGCAAATGCATGGCATGCATGAAATCATCGGCGTGGATCGTGCAACTTTGGCAAATACCCCTTTCCCGATCATTCAAGCAGATTTACTGGATGCGGATGCCATCCCACGCATTCTCGACGCATCCCAGCCGAATACCCTCATTCATTGCGCCGCGAACGCCAATGTGGACGCTTGCGAGCTGGACCCGAGCAACGCCGCAACTCTGAACGCGGTCCTGCCCGGTCAATTAGCATCTGCCTGTTTGGATAGAAATATCCGCTTCCTGCACATCTCCACTGATGCCGTTTTCGACGGGACCAAAGAGGGCATCTACACCGAAGACGATACCCCAAACCCACTCGGGGTTTACGCCCAAACCAAACTCGATGGTGAATATGCCGTCCTCGCTGCCAATCCCAATGCGGCGATTGCACGCGTCAATTTCTTTGGCTGGAGTCTTTTAGGAACACGTTCCCTCTCCGAGTTTTTCGTCAATAATTTGGGCGCGGGTAAAGAGGTCAACGGGTTTGACGATGTTTATTTCTGTCCCCTCTTCGTCGGGGATTTGGCAGAGACCCTGATCGGGGTACTGGAAAAAAGCCTTTCGGGCGTGTACCACGCCGTCGGGTCACGGGCGATTACGAAGTATGAATTTGGGCAGGAGATTGCCCGTCAATTCGGCTTCGACGAAAGTTTGATCCGTCCCATTTCTGTGTCCGATTCCGGCTTGACCGCAAAGCGATCTCAAAACCTGCGTCTAGCCGTCCACAAGCTATCCACCGCTTTGGGGCGGGATATCCCTGACTTCTCCACTGGTTTGACGAAGTTCTATACACAATACCAACAGGGTTATCCACAGAAAATGCGCAGTTATCAACAGGTTGGCTGATGTTAGGCAAAATTTCTGCATTTTTTAGACCAAAACTGAAAAAAGACACGCTACTGGGATTGGGCGTGCTGCTCTTCTTCGCCGCGCTTTACTATTTTTTCTGGGCCTTCTATCTGAACGGTCTGGAAGGCAGTAAGATATTGCTTGAAAATCCCGGACGCTTTTTCTGGTGGGCAAATGATGCGCGTTCCTATCAGGATGCCGCAAATTGGCTTTTCGGGGTTAATAATAACGGTACGATTTTAACGCGCCCGTGGCTGTATCCCTTCTATTTGGGCTTGAACAAGGCACTCTTCGGCGCGCGCGGTGAGACCGTGATGTGGTTGGGGCAAATGCTGATGTGGTTTGGCGGGATTTCCTTTTTGTATCTCGCGCTCCACAATCTCACAAAAAATGTGCCGCTTGCGATGTTCGGTGCGATGCTTTTCTTCGTGCACCCCTCGCCGTTAATTCTGACTTTTCATGGGTTAACCGAGAGTTTGAATATTTTCTTGCTGGCAATTTTCTTATGGCTACTCACGCATGAAGAAAAACGTAACGATGCGTTATTAATTTTTATCCTTGTACTCTTGACCGTCACCAAACCGACCTATCAACTGCAACTGGTTTTATTTCTGCTTTATTGGCTTATTCGCAATATCAAAGGTATCACACTCAAAAAGGTTGGTATCGGCTTTCTGTTGCTTATCCCGATCTGGATCCAATTCGGGCTGACCTATGCTTATAACCGCTCGATCACCATTTCGCAGATCGGTGGCTATACCTTCAAGAATTATTTCGTTGCCAGTGTCTATATGGATAACGAGGGCACCGCATGGCGTCCAACGATGGAATTGATTGACGCTTGGGAAACCAGCGATCAACTCAGCTATTTACAGGAATACCCCAGCGAAACAATTCTGGTCTATTTCGACAATCTGATTGTCGACAACTTGCTCACACATTCCTTCTTTGCGCTTGGCGAAGGCAATCTGGCGCTCAACTTTACGCGCAATCTCAACTACGCGGCGGTTTTTCTGCACATTCTCTTTTTACCGCTCTTTGGTTATTTCTTCCTTTCGTCTCGTTTTTCATGGCAACAAAAAGAGCCCCTGCTCATCATTTACGCCATCTTCCTGATTCAGACTCTTGTCACGGGTATTTCGGCGGGACAAGAAGATCGCCTCATCATCACAGGCTTGCCTTTGTGGATAACTTCGTATATTTGGCTCTTATACACGCTTTTTGTACAGGTTTATCCACAGATTCCACAGAGTTATCCACAGAATCAGGAAGTAGACCAGTAGATTTCAGCTACTATCTCCCCCCATTCCTTCTCTAACAAAAAGGAGACACATATGGACATCAAAATTGCTGACCGTTTAATCGGCACCGACCATCCGACATATTTCATCGCCGACATCGCGGCAAATCACGATGGCGACCTTGAACGAGCCAAGATGCTTATCCGACTCGCAAAAGAAGCAGGCGCAGATGCGGCGAAGTTCCAAAATTTCAAGGCGAAAAAGATCGTCTCAGATTACGGCTTCAAGTCGATGGGCGGGCAGGTCTCGCATCAGGCGGCCTGGAAAAAATCGGTTTTTGACGTCTATCAGGATGCGGAAGTCCCGCTCAATTGGACTGCGGAACTTGCTGAAGAATGCAATGAAGTCGGGATTGAATATTTCTCGTCCCCCTACGACTTTGAAGCTGCGGATATGCTCTACGACTATATGCCCGCCTACAAAGCTGGTTCCGGTTTAATCTCCTGGCCCGATTTTTTGGTCTACATGGCGAAAAAAGGGAAACCGATCTTGATCGCTACTGGTGCATCTGATATCGGCGAAGTGACTCGTGCAGTGCGTGCCGTCCAAGCCGTGAATGAGCAGATCATTCTCTTCCAGTGCAATACCAATTACACCGCCAGCGATGAGAATTACGACCACCTGAATTTAAACGTGCTAAAAACCTACCAGACGATGTTCCCCGGCATGGTTTTGGGATTGTCGGATCATACGCATAGTCCCGCTCCTGTTGTTGGGGCGGTAGCAATGGGCGCGCGCGTAATCGAACGTCACTTCACCGACAGCAACGACCGTGAAGGCCCCGACCATAAATTTGCGATGAATCCCGACACCTGGGCGGATATGGTGCAACAAGTCCGCACTCTGGAACGCGCCCTCGGCTCATCCGATAAATTCGTAACCCCCAACGAAAAAGAGACCTACATGCTGCAACGGCGCTGTCTACGCGCGGCGCGTGACATCAAGGCTGGTGAAACCTTCACCGCCGAAATGGTTGAGCCGTTACGCCCGGCTGTTCCTGGTGCGCTGATGGCGTGGGATACGAAAGCAGTCATCGGCAAGAAGGCGCTGGTGGATATGGTGTATGGGAAAGAGCTTCGTTGGTCAAATATTAGCGAGTAGGGGCAGACCTGCGTGTCTGCCCTTTTGCTTGCATTAAAGGCAGGCGGACACATAGGTCCGCCTGCTACGAAATTATGAAAATAATATATTTTTCAACAAGCTACTCTCCGCACGATCACCGCTTTCTTTCGGCGTTGGCGCAGACCGATTACAAGGTCTACTTTGTGCGCCTTGAGCCTGCCACGAACGAAAGCGAAGATCGCATCGTGCCGACTGAGATCGAGCAAGTTCTCTGGGAAGGCGGCAAGCGCGCCTTCCGTTGGCGGGATGTGCCGAGATATGTGCGCAGCCTGCGCAAGGTTATCAAACGCATCCAGCCGGATGTGCTGCATGCGGGGCCGATCCAGACCGTGGGCTTGATCGCTGTTTTGACGGGTTTTCGTCCGCTGCTGATGATGTCGTGGGGTTTCGACTTAATGGAAGATGTCTATCGCAACAAGTGGTGGGAGCGTATTACACGTTACACGTTGAAACGTTCCACGTTTTTTACGAGTGATGCACAGGTGACAAGAGATAAGGCCGTTGAATATGGCATGAACCCAGACCGCACCATCGTTTTCCCCTGGGGTGTCGATCTCGAACATTTCAAGCCGAACCCTTCGACACTTCCTACGGGCGCAGGACAAGCTGCACTAACCTTGTTCTGTAACAGGTCATGGGAACCGCGTTATGGGGTCGATGTTCTCGCCAGGGCATTTGTTCGGGCGGCACAGACCAAGCCTGAATTACGTCTGATCCTGCTCGGTGGCGGCTCGATGGGACGTGATTTGCGGCGCATCCTGAATTCGGGCGGCGTGATCGATCAAGTCCTCTTCGGCGGCTATATATCCCAAAAAGAGTTGCCGCGCTACTACAATATGGCGGATGTCTACATCTCACCTTCGCATGTGGATGGTTCGTCGGTTTCGCTGATGGAAGCGATGGGCTGCGGGCTGCCCTGCCTGATCTCGGATATTCCTGCCAATAAAGAGTGGGTGACAGAGGCTGAGAACGGTTGGCTCTTCCCGGATGGAAATGCCGATGCGCTCGCGAAGAAAATCTTGCTTGCTGCCGAGATGCGTGATACGCTACATGAAATGGGTGCGCGTGCCCGATCTGTTGCCGAGCAGCGTGCCGATTGGACGAAGAATTTTCAAAAATTGCTGGAAGCCTACAAGCGGACAGCCAAGTTAAATTAAAAAGGAGTTTTCGATGATGATTTTTACCTTAATTCTGGCTTTAGCCTTTGCTGTAGTTGCTGTAATTTTTGCCTTAGCCAACCCAGGGATTGTGATGATTAATTTCTTCGGTATGCAAATGGAAGGTTCATTAGCAATGTTTGTGCTGATATCCATCGGTATTGGGATCGTGCTCGGTGTTCTGCTGATGACCCCGAGCGTAGTTAAGCAGAAGTTAGTGCTTTCAGGCGAAAAGAAGAAGCTCAAAGGTACTGAAAAAGAATTGGATCAACACAAGAGTAAAGTGACCGAATTGGAAGAAAAGATCAAAAAAGACGAAGCCGATAAGGCGCAAGTGGCTGCGGATGTGGACAAACGTTTGGAAGATGCGTTGAAATAGTCAGCTCCTGAGCAGAGACAAAACGAATCGGAGGTGCAGTTAAAGAGCAGGTGTTTGCTGGAGCCGCTCTTCGACTTCTTTCCCTACGGTCGTTCTGCTCATAGACTGGATTAATTATGCTAACTTTCAATCAACTCGTAGAAAACTTCCGCGCCCTCGGCGTGGAGGCTGGCGACACCCTCCTCGTCCACTCCTCCTATAAATCTTTCGGCGGCGTGGACGGTGGTCCGCAGACCGTCATCGACGCCCTGCTTGAAGTGCTGGGCGAAGATGGCACGCTCGTCATGCCGACCTTCAACTTTGATTTCTGCAAAGGCGAACCCTGGGACGTACGCGAGACGCCCTCTCACATGGGCGCGATCACCAATATGGTGCGCACCGATCCGCGCGCAAAGCGCGTTTTTCATCCCATCTATTCCTTCGCCGTGATCGGCAAATACGCCGAAGATTTTGGGGCGCTGCGCTATAAAAGCAGCTACGCCAAAAATTCCGCTTTTGGCAAGCTGCGTGAACTGGATGGCAAGATCATGGTCGTGGGGCTTTCGTACAACGATTCGATGACCTTCTTCCACCACATCGAAGAGATGGAAGGCGTGGACTATCGCTACCTGAAAGATTTCACGGGGCAGATCACCGACGCTGACGGCAACACAACCGAAGACTCCTACCAAATGCTCGTCCGTGACCTCGATATGGGCGTCCACACGATGGTTGACCCGATGGGTAAGTTGATGGAAGAAGCGGGCGTCATCCAATCTCGCCAAATCGGTGAAGCGGATGTTCGGCTGATGAAGGCGAATGAAGTTTACGAATTCACGGCGCGTGAGATGAAGCGCGATCCGCATTTGCTCTACTATATTGAAAAAGAAATTTCCGAAAGTTAATAGAGTTTATTACCGAATGCCTAAGAAATGGCTCACTGCTTTATTAGCTTTGATTTTATTTGGAGTGATAGGGTTTATTTTTCTAGAAAAACAAGCAAATAGAGTCACTTGTGAGCCAGCAATAACACCGTGGAATATTGATAATTTCTACTTTTCTGAAGAACACTACCCAGGGTACTTTCCGAATGTTACGACCACACAAGTATGTACTTTTACAGGACGTGTTACTAAAGGTAACTATTTCAGCAAAAATATAACTTCAGATATCGTTTTTTACCTCAGCCCTGTAAATGGTGGTTGGAGGATTGGCGTAACGGATAAAGATGATGACATATTTGAAAAGAATATGAGTATTCCCGTTACGATACCTTATTATGAAGTGATTTCAGGGATGACATCATTAGATGTCTGGGGACCTATTACTAGCAACAGTATCGAAGGCGATAGGTTAGTTGGTGATGTAGAAAACCCAATATCTACAAGAAAATTCTGCAATTCATTGAGTTCTAAAGACCATCAAATAATTAGAGATCATAATGGATGTTGGCGCTATGGATTTAACTGCCCTGATGATTTAGACAATATATCTGATACACCCAGATTTAGAGGAATACTAACGATTACAGAAATGACAATCGGTAAAGTTTATTTCGATACATGGAATGAAATTGAATCCATGGAATTTGAAGTTAAATTCTATTTACCAGAAAATCTACTTTTAGAATAAAAAATGAAACCCTACACCTCCCTCAAACACATCATCGCCGAGCTGCTTCCCCTGCACCGCACCATCGTCTCCGACGACATGGACAAAACCCTCGAGATCATCGGCAGCTATCTCTCCGACCAAGCCAACTACGCCCTCCAAACCTATACGCCGGGCACCCCGATCTGGACCTGGGTCGTCCCCGAGCGCTACATCGTCCACGCCGCACGCCTCGAAACGGAATCAGGCCAAAAGGTGGTCGACTTCGCCGACAATCCCCTCCACATCATCTCCTACTCCCTGCCCATCGACAAAGTCCTGACTTGGGACGAGCTCGAACCCCATCTGCGCTACAACGAAAAATTCCCCGATGCCATCCCCTGGGAGTTCAAATATTACGAACGGGATTGGGGATTCTGTCTGCCGAAAAATCAATTCGACAAGCTCGATCGGACTGCCCGCTACCATGCTGTGATCGACGTCGAATTCGCGCGTGACCCAGAGCTGGGTTTGAAAATTGGACACGGGGTGCTGCATCCCGAAGGTGGTGCCGTCAACGGCGCAGGCGAAATCATCGTCCAAGCGCATAGCTGCCACCCCATGCAGGCCAACGACGACCTGGCAGGCGTGGTCAGCACCATCGAACTCGCCCGCAGGCTGGCAGAAAACCCGCTCCCCGCAGGCTCAATGAGCGTCCGCTTCTGGTTCGGACCCGAAACCATCGGCACCATCGCCTACCTTGCCCACAACGAAGAGCTGATCCCGAATTTGCAGGGTGGCATCTTCATGGAGATGACGGGCAACAAAAATAAGTTGGCGTGGCACCACTCCCGCCAACACGACCACATGCTCGACCGCATCACAAAATATGTGCTGCGCGATAAAGACGTCGACGAGCGAGCCTTCGCCGCCGCCCCCGCCAACGACGAACGCGTCATCAATGGTCCCGGCGTCAACGTGCCCTGCATCTCGCTCAATCGCTTCCCCTACGACGAGTACCATACCACCGAAGACAACCTCGACATCATGGATGAAGAAATGCTCGTTGGCGCAGCCGACGTCGCCGAAGAGATCATCCGCATCTTCGCCACCAACTACATCCCCAAGCGGACCTTTCGGGGTCCCGTCTTTCTTTCGGGGCATGGACTGTGGGTGGATTGGCGTGAAAACTGGAACCTGAACCGAGCCATCGAAAAGATCATGATGCGCTTCGAAGGCAAACACACCATCTTCGACATCGCCGAGCAAACGGGTCTCGATTATTGGGAGACCTATGAGTATGTAGAGAAGTTTCGGGCGAAGGGCTTTGTGGAGCGGTTGCCGATATCGTCAGAGGCTCATATTGAATGAGTAAAAATGAATAAACTAGAATACAGCGATATTTATAAATTTGTAACTTCATTAGGTGTTGTCCTAATAACTTTTGCTTTCTTGTTGCCACGGTTAATTCTTCGAGAGCCTTTTGATACACATATACCAACATCCGAAATTGAAGGGTTAACAGAAATTGCACAAAGGTTAATAGAATACCGACAATTCACAGGTCTTTGGTTAATCAGGAACATTATTCCAATCTCTCTGTCTATTGCATTATTTGGGGTGATTGTTTTTTGTATAGGATTACGTCTTTGGTACAAAAAACAGAAAATTCTAGGTGATGGATATCCACAAGATGTAAGAACTCTAGAACAAGAAACACAAAACAGTTCACTTGAAGATAGTGTAGGGGAAACAGAAACTCAAGATTATGAAAATATAACAGGAATGGTTGCTGCAAAATTCTCTGAATGTTTTGGTGTTGATAATGTTTACTGGAACTACAAACTGGGGGGAGTAAAAGTCAATGCATTGGTTAAACTCGATGACAACCAGAGAGTTGTTCTGGCAATAAAAATAGCAGAAAATTTGAATGCACATAAGCATCAGCTCTCTGAAGTGATTGAGTTTTTAAGTCAAGCCGTGGAATCTTATAATTCAATTATTTCAAATGGAAAAATCTATGGGGTGGGCATAATAATTGTTGATGACGTATATCTTGATGTGGGGGATATAGAACCTCAGACAAGAGTTCAAGTGCAACCAAGTTCTGGCGAAGTAATCATCACAATGACTTTTTCGGAAAGGGAATTTTTACATCTTGGATGTGAAGAGTTAAAAAATGAATTTGACGAATTCAATAGATATTTTTAGAAACCTTTATGAAACGACGTACTCTTCATATCTCTGTGGTGAAATAACTCTATGAAACCTCGTACCATCGCCATCATCCAAGCCCGTATGTCCTCCACCCGTCTGCCAGGCAAAGTCCTGCGTGAGATCGCTGGGGAGCCGATGCTCGCCCGTGTTATCGAGCGTGCCAAGCGTGCCCAACTCGTCGACGAAGTTGTGCTCGCCACCACCACCGATCCCAGCGACGACCCTGTCGCTGCATTCTGTGCCGAGCGCGGCTATAACTTCACGCGCGGCAGCCTGAACGATGTTTTGGATCGTTATTATCAGGCGGCGAAGGAGTACAAGGCAGAAGTGATCGTGCGCTTGACAGCGGATTGTCCTGTGCTTGACCCTGATGTCGTTGATGAAACCATCCGTGCCCAGCGCGAGGGGAATTTCGACTTCGTAGCGAATCGTTTGCCCCCGCCGATGGGACGCTCTTTCCCGATTGGTTTGGATACTGAAGTTTGTACCTTTGCCGCTCTCGAACGAGCGTGGAAAGAAGCCGACAAAAAACACCAGCGTGAACATGTCATGCCCTACCTCTACGAGAACACCACACTGAATGCTGAAAACCGAACACTGCAAACTGGCACCTCCCCACGCGGCTTCAAGATCGCCCTTGTCAACCACGTCCCTGACTATGGCTCCCTGCGCTGGACGGTCGACACGCCTGAAGACCTTGAATTTGTTCGTCAGGTTTTTGCCCGTTTTGAGCACGATGACTTTGACTGGCAGGATATTTTGGCGTTGCTTGAGCGTGAGCCTGAGCTTGCCAAGATCAATGCCGATGTGCATCATAAGACTTTGATGGAATAGCTCAATAAGGAGGTTATAAAATGAGTAAAAAAACAATTTTGTATATGGGGATACTTTTAGGATTTCTGTTAATATCGTGCACTACCCAGTCCACAACACAAACACCAGCTCTTGATGAGGTGGTTGTGGAAACTGCTGTTGTTGAACCAACAGCAACAGCTTCTAAGTCTCCAAAGCAAGCCATTGACGATATCCGTGCTATATTGCAAATACCCCCTAGTCGTTTGGAATTTGTTGAGCAAACATTTTCTCCAAACGCCAACGAAACAGTGGCAACTTATAAAGACGAGGAAGAACGTTACTATTCTGTTTCAACGGAAAGAAACCAGGTTGTTGAAATTAATGTTAGAGGCTTAATTCCAGTTGACACAGCCACTGAAGCAAACCCAAATCTTGATGCACTCCGTGACCATGCGAAAGCCATAGCTATTGCAGCCTATCCCGAGCTTTTGTCTAACGAAGCCAATATGATTTATGAAGAAGGCTCAAAAGGAGATCGTTACTTTTTCGTATGGAAAGATAAAGAATTTCCTCTGCAATTTCTCCAAGTAGCCTTTCTACAAGACGGTCAACTATTTGCTTATTACAATACACTGCGTTAAATTGCCAAAGTCTTGCGTCGCACCAGCCGTTTGGCAAAATGCCGTTAAACGGAGATTTGTTTGGGTGACAAACAAATCTCATTAAACCTGGTGCGACGCAAAGCGCACCCGCACCTGACACATAAACACATGACACTTCTAACCCTTTTCTCCTCCCCCAAACCCTTCACCGACCCGCATATCAACATCATCCAGCGGAATGCGATTGAGTCGTGGACAAAATTGGATGATGTGAAAGTCATCCTGCTCGGCGACGAGGAGGGAGAAGCGGAAGTCGCCCGTGATTTGGGCGTGCTGCACCTCCCGAACGTGGACGTCAACGAGAAAGGGACACCGATCATCTCGTCCATGCTGGCGCTTGCCCGCGAGCATGGGAACACGCCGCTGCTGGGGATCATCAATGCCGATATTCTGGTGATGACCGACATAGTGGAAGCAAGCCGTCGGGTCCACGAACGTCTCGATCAATTTGTTTTGTTGGGACAACGTTGGGATTTAGATGTCACTCAACCAATGGAATTTGTCGGGGATTGGCAATCCACATTAAGAAAAAAAGCGTTGACTGAAGGCAAATTGCATCGTCCTACGGGAAGCGACTATTTCATCTTCCCCCGTGAGCTGTATGCCGATATTCCGAATTTTGCGATCGGTCGGGCTGGCTGGGATAATTGGTTCATCTACAAGGCGCGGGCTGAAAAATGGGACGTGGTGGATGCGACGCCCGATGTGATGATCGTGCATCAGAACCACGATTATCGGCATCTGGCGGGTGGGCAGATCCATTACGGTGCGCCCGAGACGAAGAAGAATACCGAGATGGCGGGCGGCGTGGTGCAAACCCGTTACACGATTTTGGATGCGACGCGGCAGTTGCGGGGTGGTAAAATCACCCGCCCCCGCCCGTCGAGTGGACGCTTTTGGCGCGGCGTGGAAGTGCTTCTGCGTAAGGTCTTTTTCTTTTTGCCTGATGAGCGAATAGAGAGAGTCGTTCGTCCAAAACGATGGGCAAAGCAAATTAAGAAGATTTTTCGATAAGGCTCGTGAAACGTAAAACGTGATGCGTGATGGCAAGATTTCACGTTTTACGCATCACGTTTTACGTTATGATTTGCAAGACGACACAGCCTGAAAACCTGACACTTTAAAACTTGAAACCTGGAACTAAAACATGAGAAAAGGACAAAACCCCGCCAAAGCTGTCAAAACCGTCGCCAAGCCGGAGCGGATCACCGTTGCCGTCTTGACCTATCTCCCCTTTCTGAGCGGATTCTACGAAGAAGGCTTGGATGTGCTCAAAGCGAGCCTTGACTCCATGCGCAAGGATGCGGGCCTGCCCTTCGACTTGATGATCTTCGATAACGGCTCCTGCGCCGAAGCACGCGACTATCTCATTGCCGAGAAAGAAGCAGGGCGCATCCAGTATTTGCTGCTTTCGGAGAAGAATGTCGGCAAAGGTGGGGCGTGGAATATGATCCTTGCAGGCGCACCGGGCGAGATCATCGCCTACGCCGACAGCGATATTCTTTACTATCCGAAGTGGCTCTCCCGCTCGGTTGAGATTTTGGAAACCTTCCCGAATGTGGGCATGGTGACTGCGAGACCCTATCGCACGCCACCAGCGTTTTATTCATCCACACTGGATTGGGCGAACGAAAATGCGAGTGTCGAAGAAGGCGATTTCATCCCGTGGGAAACTTTCCTTGAGTTCAATCTCTCGCTCGGGCAAACCGAAGAAGAGAATGTGAAAGTTTATGCAGAGACGAAAGATTGGAAGGTTGAACATAATGGTGTGATGGCAATTGCTGGCGCATCCCATTGGCAGTTCACAGCCTATAAATCGACCCTGCAACCCTTTTTGCCTTTTGATATGTCCCGCCCGATGGGGCAGGTGCGCCGACTCGATGAACGCATGAACGCCGCTGGTCTCCTGCGCCTGATGGTCTCTGATCCGCTGGTGATGAATTTGAGCAATACGCTCGGTTATCTGCGCGGCGAGATGGGACAAGAGAAGGTCGAGAAGAAGCCGGCTTCGTTATGGCAGTTTGCGCCGATCAAGAAGGTTTTGCTGGCAATCTATAATTGGATTTTTAAGCAGTACTATGGATAGCTTCTACTCAGCTACCAAAAACAAGTAAGCGGTGGCTGAGTAGCTGACGATGCTTTTCGGCAGCGTATCGAAGCCAAAGCGGTTTATGTAAAACGAGTAATGTGGTTTCGATACGGCGACGATAAAGCTGCCGCCTACTCAACCACCGTCAGGGAATAGAATTATGGCATGGATGTATATCCTCGAATGTATTGATGGCTCATATTACACAGGCTCAACCAAAGACTTGGAACGCCGCCTAAATGAACATCAAGAAGGAAAAGGAGCCAACTATACATCCCGCCGTTTACCCGTAAAATTAGTGTATAGCGAAGAATACGAACGTGTCGCTGATGCTTTTTATCGAGAGAAACAAGTGCAAGGTTGGCGCAGAGCAAAGAAGGAAGCGTTGATTAACGGCTCGCCAGAATTATTGCCAACCCTTGCGAAAAAGGTTTTTGATAAAAGTGAAATAACCAAAGACAACTCGGTGGTTGAGTAGACGGCGACGCACTTCGCTGTCGTATCGAAGCCAAAGCGGATTATGCAAACCGAGAATGTGGTTTCGATACGGCGACGATAAAGCTGTCGCCTACTCAACCACCGTTAGGAATGAAGTTTGTTTCATAAAGTAATCGTTGGTTGAGTAGATGGCGGTGCTTTTCGCCATCGTATCGAAACCAACAGTCAAAACGGAAGTCTCTATGGCATGGATGTATATCCTCGAATGTATTGATGGTTCATACTACACGGGTTCAACCAAAGATTTGGAACGCCGCTTGAATGAGCATCAAGAAGGAAAAGGAGCAAACTATACATCCCGCCGTTTGCCCATAAAATTAGTTTATAGCGAAGAATACGAACGTGTCGCTGATGCTTTTTACCGAGAGAAACAAGTGCAAGGTTGGCGCAGAGCAAAGAAAGAAGCGCTGATTAACGGCTCGCCAGAATTACTGCCAGCCCTTGCGAAAAAGATTTTTGACAAAAACGAAATTGAAAGAACATTCGGTGGTTGAGTAGACGGCGATGCACTTCGCCGTCGTATCGAAACCACCAGTTGATGTAAAAGGCAGGAGAGTAAATGCCCCGAAAAGCTAGAAAAGCAACTTCTCTACTATTAATAGCACTCGGAATTGTGTTGCTTTTCGCTTCTGTTACATACTGGCTTGATATAAACACATCGGATGAGCCAATTGGTTTGGGGCAGAATGTGTTGCTTTGGGGAGGAGTTATTGCGGATTTACTTATATGGTTGTCTGCCTTCCTGATAAACAAAAAGAACAATTCTGATGATACTAAGAACTCCCCCCGTATATCACCACAAATTACCATACAAGGAAATGTAAACAACTCAAATATAAATATTGGGGATAACAATGAACTTATTATTTCTAAAGACAAAAAAGGAAATACTAATTATCAACAATCAATTTCGAACGCTTATAAATATTTGGAAGGCGTCAAAACTGCATTTGACAGAGAAAATGCAAATATTGCAGGAACACTATTAGATAATATAAAAGACATCATTTCAGAATTAGGAAATGAAGATTTATCTCTTGAATATGAAATTTTAGGTATTAGGCTTTTGCAAAAACTCGAGAAAGTCGATGAAGCCCGAGAAAAATATGAAAATATTGCTAAACGGTACCCCAATGATCCTCGCCCCCTGTTATATCTAGCGGAGCTTTGTTTAATAAACGATGACGTAGATGGAAATAAAGCATTTCTTGAAAAAGCAGAGGCTATTGATAGCGATTTTTCTTTTTTGAAATTACATCAAGTACTTAGAAGGCAATATATTGGTAAAACAATTGACATTGGGAATATTAATCCAAAGGCTTTTCCTGATAATTCAAGAGAAAAAGCAAACTTTTACCGTGTTTATAGTTTGCTTCTTGAAAATTCTGGCGATCAAACAAACGCAGATAGTTTTATTGCCAAGGCTATATATCTAAATCCAGAGAGATTTAATGCTTACCTAGGTGAATTATCTTTACTTGAAGGGAGGATGTTTGCAAGCGAAAGTGAGAGCCGAAGAAATCAATTATCTCAAGCCTTGTTAGACGGAGCCGAAAAATTAGAAAAACGGCTTTCAGAGCATGGAGATATAGGCCCACGAAACAAGGTTTATTTACTTACTAAAAAACTAAATGCGTATCTGGTTCAAAAGAATGTTCATGGGATTGAAGATATATCAAAATATATTCATGATCTGATTGTTGATTGTTATTTTGATAAGAGCATCGAGAAAATTATTGCTGGGATTTATAAATTTGTTGTCTTACCTGATATTGAATTTGGACAATTATTAGATTATTTGAAGGCTACAGGAAAGGCAATCTCAGACGACCTATCCGAAGTAATAATTTCCCAATTCATCTTACGAGACACTTTATATGATAGGGGAAAACTTTTTTTTGAAGAAATCAATAATCATAAATATGTTGATTTTATTGTGAACCTTGAAAATGAAAACCATGAATATGTGCTGGACTTCTTGCAGGAGAGAATCCCTTTTGCGCTAACGTTAGCAAATGACTTAAAACATCAATTAAGCTTGCGAAAAAAAATAATAGAAAACTTGCCTAATGATGAAAATATCCAAAAAGATAAGTTGGAGTTGTTATTAAATTTCGACAAAAAAGATTTCGACGAAGCGTTTGAAATTCTAAAACAGCTTGATTTGTCGAATTTAGGTTATTTTGAGTGTGTGCCAATGCTACACGTTGCTCAACAAAAACAAGCTTGGGATTTTGAAATAGTTCTTTTAGAGAAGCTAATAGAAAAAGAACAAAGCGCCAAAAGACTGTTTAGCTTGAAACTACACTTATCCTCTGCTTATCTTAGTTTACAAAAATATCCAGAGACGATTGATTTAGGGGAAGAGCTACTAACAGATGATTTAGCCAATACTCATTTAGACGAAAAGAATAGAGAGAGACTTCTCAGCAATACTCTTTTTGCTTGTCTAGAACGAGGAAAAGTTGATGATAGTTTTTTTGCAAGAGCTAAGTTAATTACAGAGAAGTTTCACTTAGAAAACCCATCTTATGAATACCAAGTTGGCATAGAAGCTGAAGTTTATTTGAAAAATTACGATGCTGACAAAGCTCTTGACGCTATTGTAGGTGCTGTAAAAAACAGAAAAACACTATCATCTAGGGAGTATGCTGAATTACATTTCAAATTTGTAGAAATTGGAAACATGATCGATTTGAGTTTAGATTCATTGCCAATTGTGGAAGAAAACACTTTTGTTAAGTTGGATAATAAAGGCGAATGGTACTTTATTGGTAGTGAAAATGAATTAGACGCTATTCCTATTTCAGATGCAAATAATAGGTATTCGTCTTTTATTGGTAAAAAGATAGGGGAAGTAGTTGTTTTTGATAATGTTTATGCGTCAGAAAAACAAGAAGACAATATAGAGATAATTCTCAACACAGTCCAATATATTGGATGGAATGTCTATCATTATTTTCAAAAGCTGGCGAAAGATGGTGCCCTAGAATGGGCACAACTTATAAAGTTTTCCCAAAACGCTGAGGGCATAGATACACAAAACCTTTTGAAATACTTTGAAGATATACATTCAAGGACAGAACCATTTTTCAATTTGTATTGCGAAAACAGTTATCCTTTAGCTACGTTAGCCGTTAGCGAGGGAGGTCTACCTCGTGCGCTTGCACAGATACAAAGCGAGGAAAAGGGCTTTGTACATTTTAGTTCAGGCACCAACGAGGAACGTGAACAGCAAATCAGTGTCGCAAGAAAAATACTTGCTGACGAAAAGAGTTTCTATATTGATGGCACATCAGCATTAGTATTGTTAGATACAGGTTTGTTTCAAAAAATCAATAAATTTTTGCCCAATTTGAAAGTGCCCCAATCTGTCATCACATTACTTGCCGAAATTGCTGACAAATTCAGATATATCCCAGGTCAAACGGATTATCAGATGGGATACTCTAAAAGTAAATTAACATTCTCATATTCTGAAGAAAACAGACGGGAGTTAGCTAAAAGCAATTTTAGAGAAGGTATTAAATTATTTGAAACAAATTCAGACAACATTAGAGTTATTTCTCCAGCGAATAAGGTGGACTGTTTTGCCGAATCAAAAGTCCCAAGCGAATTAAGTGATGCTTGTATTCTAGCCCAAAAAGAAAACGTTCCCGTTTTAACGGAAGACTTTCTTTACTTACAACTCAATGAACTTGAGACAAAGAAAAGCACCCCTGAATATTTTTCATCTTGGGCTTTGGTTCGAGTATTGTATGAGGATGGATATTTATCTTTTAACGAATACTTGGACTATTTTTATTATTTGTCTTTATATCGCTTCAGATTTTTACCGTTAAATCATGAAGACATAGAAAAAGCTGTTTTGGGTGACGGGGATACAAAAGATATTAAACCTGAAAATATCAGAAAATTTAATTTCCCGCTGGTTTTATCAGAAGAGTATGGAGTGTCGTTTGATGTAGCTTTTCGAGTTATAGGTGTTTTCCTATATAGATTCATAGTAAATGATGATATAGCAGCGGATATTTTAGAAAAGATTTTCATTGAGACAATAGATGCTTTCCCTACAACTGAAAACAAGAAAGACTTGGGACATATGTTACTAACGATTTGTACCAAGATCGTTGAAGGAAAGAATCCATTAAAAATTTGGAAATTTGAAGATAAATTGAAATACCAAAAAATCAATGCTCTTTTACAAATAACTGAAACCTACAATACTACTGCTCCCGAAGTGAATTAGAATTCAATCTTATGAATCAAAAACGCATCTTCATCATCGCCGATCACGGCATGGCACTCATCTACTTCCTGCAAAGTGACGTTGTCCAGACGCTGCTTGATGCGGGCGTCGAAATCGTCCTCTTCACTGACGACGAGACCAAAGACCGCATCGCCGAGCGCTTCGGGCAAGATGGTCTCATCTTCGAAGGCTTACGGCTCAAAGCAGCCAACAAATACGCCAACACCGTCCAGCCCCGCCTGCAATCCCTGCTCATCTATTTGCGGCGGGTCGGCGGCTCATGGCGTATCAACAACGAAGCCGAAGACAGCCACATCTGGGAAGTGCTCAAAGAAAACACCTGGAAATTCCGCATCGGCATCTGGCTGCCCGCCGCCATCGCCATCCTCTTCCTGCGCAGTTTCAAATGGGCACGCAAACTGCTCGTCCGCATCCAGATGAACTTCACCCCCGATCTCTACGCCGACCTCTTCGAGAAATACCAGCCCGACCTCGTCATCGCCTCCACCGCAGGCTGGCGAATCGACCGCTACATGCTCCGTGAAGCCGTCCAACACAATGTCCCCTCAATGGCAGCCATTATTGGATGGGATAATCCGAGCAGCTACGCCATCCCGGGCGCATTCATGGATTGGGCAACTTGCTGGTCCCAGAAGCAGAAGGACGAACTCGTCCGTGGCTCCGACTGGGTTGCAGACCGAGTACATATCGGCGGAATCCCATCCTATGACGGCTACTTCCGCAAGACGTGGCTGATGCCCAGAGACGAATACTTCAAACTCCACGACCTTGACCCCAACCGCAAGCTGATCGCCTACGCCTGCTCCTTTGTCCACTTTGCACCCAACTTTCCGAATGTCGAAGCGCTCGCCAAAATGGTGGATTCGGGGCAACTGGATGAGGACGCCCAACTGCTCATTCGCCTGCACCCAAGCCACTTTCAGGATCGTCCCGCAATTTTCGCTGAAGAGCGGAAATTGATCCACGATTTGGAAGAGAAATATCAGCATGTCCACGTTGTGCGTCCCGTCGCATTGGGTGGATCGCTGGGCTATTACGGCGGCGAAGACATGGATGAGAAAACGTCGATGATGGCGTATTCGGATGTTTTCGTGACGGTCTACTCGACGATGGTGGTCGAGGCGGCGGTGCACGACCGCCCGATCGTGGCTGCGGTGATCGACGTGCCCGGCGGCTGGAATAAGCCTGGCAAATATTCACTGGCGCTGCAAAAGATCGGCGGCTGGCCCACGCACCTGCGCTTCAGGGAAGCGAAGGCGGGGCGGGTGGCGGCATCCGCAAGCGAGCTGCGGGATGTGGTCAACGCCTACCTTAACGACGCCACGCTCGATGGCAACGAACGCGAAGCCTTCATCAAGCAGGAGATCACCTACACCGATGCGACGTCGGGCAAAAAAACGGCTGAGTTCATTTTGAAGGTGTTACGAGAGAATTAACCGCCAAGTCGCCAAGAGCGCAGAGAAAAGCTTTAAAAAAACTTGGCGTTCTCTGCGTCTTGGCGGTTTAAAAGCAGATAAAGTATGAAGAAAACTATTCTCTCATTTTTCGTTTTCCTGCTCGCTGCTTGTTCTCATCCAACGCCTGAGATACTTTCACCTACGCCAGAGCCTGAACCTGTAGTTTTTTCTACGGCGACATTACAACCCACACAAACTCTTTGGTTAACCTCTACCCCAGGGCCAACATATACACCAAACGCCACAAAGACAGAAGCTGCTAAAGCAACTCCTACGCTTGATTTAATGTCTTTGACAGAACCTTGGAAAACATATACGAATAAAGAACTGGGCATCTCATTTGATTACCCTGCAATGTTTGATGATATGGATGGGTGTGAAATACTCTCTTATGAGACTGATGGTCTCCGAGAAGGTCCTGATGAGTTTGATTTTATGGGATATGATGAATGGGTTGAAATTCGGATCGGGGGCGGACGTTTTGTGATCGATGTTATCGAAACGGGCGACCTAACTTTACCTGATGCAGCTGACGCTATGATAAAAAATGCTCCTTATGGTTTCAAGGTTCTTTCCCGCTCAGATGTTCTTGTTGGTGACTATGACACAACACAAGTTGAAGCTTTTTTCTCCGGTCATTCTGACTATTATAGATTCACTTTCTTTCGTAACAATCATGCTACGTTTGTAATAATAAAAAACGCTGATTGGGCATGCGACGTTGCTGATGATGAAAATATAAATCGAAAATCACATTTAAGAGAATATTTCCGCCTAGTAGAAAGCATAAGATTTTTGAATTAACTCTTTATTGGAGAGTCAATGGAATTAGTAAAACGCATAAAATCCGCCGCCCGCATTTTGCTGCGTGGCGAAGATAAAACAGGCGCTCGCACTGAAATTCCGCCGCTAACTGCCGAGCAAGTTGCCGAAGTGAAGCAATTCTTCCCGATGAAAAAATTCTTCATCTACGGGCACGCCCGCTCAGGGACGACGCTGCTGGCACGGCTTATTCGCTTGCATCCCGAAGTGCATTGTAATTGGCAGGCGCATTTCTTCACCCGCAAGCCGCTGCTCAAATCGCTGGTCGACAGTGCCGAGATGGAAGAATGGCTCACTCGTCGCTCCAATCGCTGGAACGATGGTGAAGACTTGTCTCCGCTGGTGATGCGGGCTGCCGCCGACTACATTATGGAGAGCGACGCCAAACGTGCGGGTGCTGAAAAACACATCGTCGGCGATAAAAGCCCCAACAGCTTGAACGATGGCGAATCCGTGCGCCTGATGCACGCCGTTTATCCCGATGCAACCCTGCTCAACATCGTCCGTGACGGGCGGGATGTGCTCATTTCGCAGCGTTTCCGCAACTTCGTCGAAGAGTCGAAATTCCTAACCGCCGAAGACAAACAGATTGTCGCCGCCCTGCGTGCCGACCAGACACCCTTCACGACAGGCAAACGCTCCATCTTCACCGAGAAATGGCTGCGTGCCAACGCCGAGGGCTGGGTCAAAAACCTGACCGAGACCGAGCGAGAAGGGCGCCGTCTGCTGGGCGAACGCTATTACGAATTCCGCTACGAAGACCTTCTTGAGACGCCTTTTGCCGAGATGAAAAAGGTTTGGCAGCACTTTGGAATCGACGTTGCTGACACGCTCGAAGAAGCCATCCTCGCCGAGATGAACTCCAACCCCGACCAGGAGTGGCAGAAGAAACGCAACGAGAGCATCGCCGATTTCCTCCCCAAAGGGCAGGCGGGGAATTGGCAGAATGTTTTTACAGAACGTGACCGTGAGATATTCAATGAAGTCGCTGGTGAGATGTTGAAGAAGTGGGATTATGAAATCTAGCCAGTTTCTGAGCGGAGCGACCGATAGGGAGCGCAGTCGAAGAACGAGTCTGCAAATGCCGCCCTTCGACTACGTCCTTTGCATTCGCAAATCCCTCCGCTCAGGGGCTGGATATAGGAGTTGAAAATGAAATTTCTAATTGCCGGACTCGGCTCCATCGGTCGGCGTCATCTGAATATGCTTCGTGAGTTGGGACAGGAAGATATTGTCTTGTATCGGACGCATCAATCCACGCTGGATGATAAAGACTTGGCAGGAATCCCCGTCTACACCGATTTGCGGGACGCCCTTGCCCTCAAACCTGATGCCGTTATCGTGGCAAATCCCACGTCCCTGCACATGGCTGTCGCTATCCCTGCTGCCGAAGCGGGCTGCCACATCTTGCTCGAAAAGCCCATCTCGGACGATTTGAGCCGTGTCGATGAGTTACGAAAAGCTGCTGAAAAGAGCGGTTCACGCATTTTGGTCGGTTTTCAATTTCGCTATCACCCTACGTTGAACAAGGCTCGTGAGCTTATTCAAGAAGGGGCGTTGGGGCAAACTCTTTCCGCCCATTCACATTGGGGCGAGTATTTGCCGAACTGGCATCCCTGGGAGGATTACCGCCAAAGCTATGCCGCGCGTGCTGATCTGGGCGGGGGCGTGATCGGGACGTTGACGCATCCGCTGGACTATATGCGCTATATTCTCGGCGAGATTGAGGAAACGGTATCCGTTCAGGGGCACGTTTCGCCGCTCAAACTTTCGGGTGTAGAAGATGTTGGGGAGATCGGTATCAAGTTTAAATCAGGGGTGATCGGCGCAGTCCACGTCAATTATTTCCAGCGCCCACCCGATCATCGCCTTGAAATTGTCGGCACGAAAGGCACGCTTCGCTGGAATAACGCAGATGGTGTGCTGCATCACTACGATATGCCCGATGAATTCGGGATGTGGTCAGCCAGCCCATCTGCGCCCATTCATACAGCATATCCTTTACCAGATGATTTTGAACGCAATCATCTCTTTGTGGCGCAAATGGCGCACTTTTTGGATGTTGTCGAAGGAAAGGCCGAACCGCGCTGTTCGTTGAAAGATGGTATTGCGGTTCAGAAGCTGGTTGAGGTTGTTCGTAAGGAATGATCGGTTTATAACTCGGCTGTTTTTTTCTTTTGAAGTAGAATGAAGAAAAAGTTAAAAAGGAAGTTTTGATGGAACTTAATAATCCTGCTCCGTTGTCTATTACGGCAATGATTTTGAACTTGGTTTTCGGGTTGGTTTTATCTGTATTGCTCGCTATTTATTACGCGAGATTTGGCGATTCTTTGTCAAACCGTTCAAAGTTTGCGCCGATTTTGCCGCTTTTATCACTAATTACGCTGCTGGTGATTTCTATTGTGAAATCGTCTCTGGCGCTCTCGCTAGGTTTGGTTGGTGCTTTATCGATCGTTCGTTTTAGAACGGCGATTAAAGACCCCGAAGAATTAATCTTTTTGTTCTTTGCGATTGCGATTGGATTGGGCTTTGGCGCAGATCAGCGCGTTCCGACTTTGGTCGCTTTTGCTATCATTATGACGTACTTGATCGGTAGAAAAGTGATCAGTAAATCCTTTAATCTTTCTGCTAAAAACAATTTGTATCTAAACATCTTATTACCATTGAATGGTACATCTGATGATGCTTTTGGTTTTGTTAACGAAGTGCTCGGCGAAGAACTGGAAAGTGCTGATTTGAGAAGGTTTGAAACCAATGGACAAGAGTTGCATTTGGTCTTTTATTTTCGGACAAAGACGACAGATACTTTTGCACGATTAACTAACCGTATCCATGAGAAATACGAGAGCGCTACGATTAATATTGTTGAGCAGAACAATCTTTTGGGAGGATAGCCAGTGAAAGTCATCTATTCCAAAAAAAAGAAAAGCACTGAAGCCAAGTTTAATAAAACTTGGCTATTTCTTCTTGGGCTACTTTTGCTGGCAGGTGCGTTTTTAGGTGGTATGTTCTTTTATCGGGGCGGGTATGCAACTTCGATTTTGGCGGATTTGCGCAATGGGAAGAGTAGCGATGCACTCAATGAAGCAGCAGATGAATTAAATACGGAGCTAAGACTGTACCAATCAAACGGGCTCGCGACCGTGTTTTTGGACATTCCATTCGATTCAATGATGCAAATAGAAGCAAAACGTAAGGAAGCGCTTAACGTTGGAATTTTGCTTTCTTCGGACGATGATTATGTTTCAGCAAGTATGCGCTATAACGATGACCAAAACCTGGATATAAAAATACGATTAAAGGGTGATTGGGTCGATCACTTGGAAACCGATAAATGGTCTTTCCGTGTTCATATTACCGAGAATGATGGCGCCGTTTTGGGGATGAAAAGCTTTTCCTTACAAGGCCCTGAAACAAGAAATTATACGAGTGAGTGGGGCTATCACCAGAATTTATTTCTTGAAGATGTTCTTACCCCACGCTATTTTTTTGTAAACGTTGTTATAAATGGAGAGCATAAAGGAATTTATGCTTTAGAAGAAAATTTTGCAACAGAGTTGTTAGAGTCACAGGAACGTCGTGAAGGTGTCATTATTCGGATCGATGAGGATCTCCTGTGGAATAATCGAGCTCGCTTTATCAACAGCGGCCCTATCTGGTATTTGTCTCGTGAAGAAGGTTATTTCTGGTTAACCGATGGCGCTGTCAATAACGAGATTACCCCCTTTAGAGGGAATCATATTAATAAGAATGAAGTCTTGTCTATAGAGCTTACTTCGGCAACTGAATTGCTGTATTCCTTTAATCAGGGACAGATTGATGCCAGTCAGGTTTTGGACGAAGAACTCTGGGGAAAATACTACGCGATTACCGATCTGTGGGCGGCTGGTCATGCTACACTCTGGCATAATCAGCGTTTTTACTACAATCCCGTCACGGGGCTTTTAGAACCTGTTGCCTTTGATGGTCTGGCTTTGCCACTTAAATATAAAAGCGGTGAATTGGCGAACCTTTTCTCAGTTGAGCCTTTGTTTAATACGCCTAGTGTACAAAAAGCGTATATTGAAACTTTAGAACGCATCACGACACCTGAATATATTGCAATGCTCAAGAATGAATTCGGCGAAGAGCTTGGCACGTATTATTCACTCCTTGTGGATGAATATAAAACCAGAAACTCATCTGACGATTCTTTGCTTCAACTACCTTGGGATACGCTAAATTTGCGTGCTGATTTATTAAGCCGCAATCTAGAGCCTGCCCAACCTATCCGTGGTAATTATCATTTTGTGGAGAAGGAAGGGGAAACTTTCATCCAGTTGGATTTGGTAAATTTGATGATCGTGCCAGTTCAAATCAATGAACTTCTTATTGGTGAGAACGAGCAGCAGTTTGAGCAAGAATGGTGCGCTGACGACATTTGTCAGACTGAAATTGTTGAAGGGGTTGACAAAGTTGTATTACTCCCAAGCAAAGATAATAATTTTATCCCTGTTTCTTTTCTCCTTCCAGCCGGGAATTTTGATGAAGAGTTGATGAGCACAGAAAATGTCGACTTGCTCGTTAATCTTTACGGAGGTTCGGAAAACTTCAATATCCCAATCCTTTCCAATTATGTCCCGCAAGGCGTTGATGTTGGGCTCAAGCCATCTGCAACCTTAGAAGAAGCTTTGGCTGCGCATCCATTTTTGCTTTATCTCGGTGATAAAGACTTGGCTATTCAGCAAGGAAATTGGTCTGTTGTTGGGGATTTAGTGCTCCCCGTTGGCTATAATCTTCTTATTCCAAGCGGGACAACGCTGCGTTTTGAAGAAGATAGTGTCTTTTTAGTTCATGGAAAAGTAGATATAAAAGGCTCTGAAGAGAATCAGGTTCTATTAACTGCGCAGAATCAAAATTGGGGGGGCATGGTAGTACTGGATGCAACCGAAACGTCTACGTGGCAATATGTTGTTGCCGAGAAAATGGCAGGGATCGCCCGCTCTGGCTGGATACTCACCGGCGGCATTACTTTCTATGAAAGTGCTCTCGATATATCGTTTTCTTCCATCGGAAATAACGATACCGAAGATGCGCTGAATATCATTCGTGCGCCGTTTACTTTTGATTATGTTGAATTTCTGAACACACCATCTGATGCCTTTGACGGGGATTTCGTAACAGGCACGGCAACGCATTGCAGTTTTCACGATATCTTAGGAGATGCCTTTGATGTGAGCGGAACGGAAGCCACAATTACCGATTCTTATTTTGTAAACATTGCCGATAAAGCAGTTTCTGCTGGCGAAAAAAGCAACATCACATTGCAAAATATCTATATTGAAAATGTGAGTATAGGTGTTGCCAGCAAAGACCTTTCTGTGGTTTTGGCAGACACACTGAAAATTGATACAGCAAAAGTGACCGGTTTGGCAGCATATATCAAGAAACCCCAATATGGGCCGGGGACAATCATCGCAACCGGTGTTGAGTTTTTGAATACCGAGAAACTTGCGGTTAACCAAATAAATAACAAATTGCTTGTGAACGGAGAAGCTATTCCTACGGAAGATGTTGATGTTGATGCGCTCTACGATCAAGGCATCTTAGGGAATTGAGATAAAGAAATTTATGGAAGAGAAATATCGTTACGAAATCAAAATGGTTTTTGATGCGCTTCGCCTGCATGAAGTGCGTAGTTGGGTTTATGGACACTCAGATGCCTTTCACGTTGCCTATCCGACACGCCAGGTCAATAATATTTATTTTGATACCATTGAACGAAATCTAATGATGGATCACCTTGATGGTGTTGCAAACCGCGCAAAAGTTCGCTTTCGCTGGTATGGAGAAAGCTGGTTTACAAAAGGCGCGCAAATTGAAGTAAAAATAAAAGAAAGTCAATTAGGCTATAAAAAAATACAATCAGTCCCGGACACGATAGACATATCAAAATCTTCATGGGCTGAGATTGTTGAATTTCTTCAACGGGATAGTTCTGATGAGTTTTCGTTCTTGATAAGAAGCTTGGTGCCTGTTGTAATTAACCAGTATCGGCGAGAATATTATGTGAGCATGGACGGACTAGTGCGCGTGACGCTTGATTACGATATGCGTGCTTTTGGACAAAGCTTTGGAATCCGCCCTAACACCAGTTTTCAACAAATGTTACAGAATAATGTTGTTATTGAAATGAAATCAACAAAAAACAACCATAAAAGAATTGCTGATTCTCTGGCAGAATTCCCCCTATATTCCACGCAAAACTCAAAATATCTGAATGGGATGGAGACTTTGATTTAGGGGAAAATTTAGGTCTTTTCTCTCCTTCTATAGGCAAGACTGAATGATAAGAAACAAGAATGTGCGTACAGGATTACAAATAATTATTGGGGTAAGTATTCTTGTTTTTGCGTTTCTGGGAGGAGCATATATCTATCGCCTTAGAACAGCCTTGGTTAGTTCTACAGAGACTTATAAAGCGATTATTGCAGAGTCTGAAGAAAGAGTGCAGTCCTTGGAGAAAAAAAACACTCAGCTAAGAGATGAAATCTTTGCCCGGGGAGTGGATCTGACAAATATTATTTCTGAAAACTACGCTTTGGAAGGTGAAGCACTCGACATTAGTCTCAATGATATTCCTGTGGATGATGATCCTATTCAAGATAATGTCAAGTTTATCGTGGCAGGGCATCTTTACGGCGTACACAGCGAAGATACACCAATTGTTCCGGCACAAACATTGATAGACTTTGTTCCTGAGCTAAACAAACTCTCTCCCAACCTTTTTGTTGCTCTAGGTGATTTAGCACAATATCCATCCGAAGAAAGTTATCAGGCGCTTCATCAAAACTTCCTTGATAAAGTCAATGCCCCTGTTCTGAATGCGCCAGGCAATCACGATTTTGATAATGGGCGCGTTTTTTATCAGAATGAGTTTGGGCAGACTTTTTACTTTCTTAAGTACGCCCAAAGCCAGCTTATTATCTTGGACACTGAAGTAGCAAATTGTTTCATTGTGGGTAACCAAAGAGAAATGTTAGAAAAAGCAGTGGATATTGCTCTGGGTGATGATGATATTCAAAATATTTTTGTTTTTTTTCATAGAACTCTTTTTCTCGATGGAAGCCTACAACTCAGAGAAAAACCAAACGGAGCTTGTAGATTTGGTAGCAATTACGCCGATTTACAAAATGAAATCTTTATTCCCGCAGCACAAATTAAGCCCGTTTATTTGATTGCAGGTGATGTTGGTGCCTTTGATGGCAACTTATCCCCTTTCTACAATAAATATCCCGATGTCGATTTATACACCTTAGCTATCGGTCTTGGCGATTCTTCTAATGATGTGCTTCTCCAAATAGATATTCGTTCAAATGAAGTTGATTTTGCTCTAATTTCAATTGGCGGAAATTCTTTTTTGCCAATTGAGAGCTATACGCCTGAGTATTGGGCAGCACCGTAAATGCATTTCTCAAACGAGAGATAAAAAATGACAAAAATCAAAGAAACACTACTTTCCAAAAACTTTCTTTCGCTTGGTCTACTGTTCTTGGTCTCTGCACTCGTCTATTTACCGCTGATTGATAAGTTTGGCTATACCCATGACGATTGGTATTTGATGTATGCAGCAAAGGTAAAAAGTGCATCGATTTTTCGTGAAGTTTTTGCCGAAGATCGGCCTCTGCGTGCCTTTGTGCTGATGCCCGCATATACGTTCTTTGGAGAGAACCCTCTTTATTTCAACTTGAGTGCCTATTTTTTCCGTTTGTTCAGCGGAATTGGCTTTCTCTGGACAGTACAACTTTTATGGGCAAAGCAGCGTAGCGCAACTTTGTGGATGGCGCTTCTCTTTCTCATTTACCCGGGCTTTCTTTCTCAACCAAACGGCATCGACTATCAATCGCAGATGGTGGCTTTAGCTGCGGCAACCTTTTCACTGGCTCTTACGCTTAAATCTTTATCCGCATCAAATCTCTTTGCACGAAGCAGTTTCTTATTTGCATCGGCTTTTCTAGCATGGGTTTATCTCGGTTTAGTTGAGTATTTTATTGGAATAGAAGTTTTAAGATTCATGCTTGTATTTGTAGTTGTCCTCCGAAAAGAAGGGGAGTTTCTAAAAAAAATACGCAAAGCTTTTTTTCAAAGTGTCCCCTTTTTGTTAGCCTCATTGCCGTTTGTCTTCTGGCGATTCTTTCTTTTTGACAGTGAGCGCGGCGCAACGGATATCGGGAAGCAATTAGGTGGCTTCAGCGAATCCCCACTCTTGATTGGTGCAACTTGGCTTATCAACCTTATGCACGATGCTATTAAAACTTTATTCCTTGCTTGGGGAATTCCGCTCTCGAAGCTGGCCTTTGGGATGCGTATTAAAGAGACGCTGACTGGTTTCTCCCTTGGGTTTATTGTTGTCTTGCTGATTGTTGCAGCGCTATTTCTCCTGAGAAAAGATGAGAAAGGCGCTGTTGAAGTTGAATCCGCTCAAGGTGAACGTTGGCAATCGGAGGCCATTTGGCTCGGTTTTCTAACTTTGTTTGCCGGGCTACTGCCTATTACCCTGGTTAATCGCAGCGTCATTTTCCCCAGTCATTCGCGCTATACATTAGCAGCATCCATTGGGGTGGCGTTTATTCTTGTTGCAGCAGCTTATTTCTTTAAAAGTAGAAAACAAAGGGTGACAGCGCTCTCTCTGTTAATTTTTATCGCCACAGTAACGCATTATGCCAATACTGTTTATTTTACCAAAGAGACAGCTACCATTCGAGACTTTTGGTGGCAGGTTAGCTGGCGCATTCCTGATATCACCCAGGAAACAACGCTCATTGCAAATTACCCATCGGGGGCAGTGATTGAAGAAGAATATTTTGTGTGGGGACCAGCCAATCAAATTTATTATCCAGAAGGAACCAGCAAAAGCCGTGTGCGTCCGGGTGTTTATGCCTTTGTGCTGACGCATGATACTGTTCTCAATATTCTTACACAGCAAACACAAACATCTGGTATTCGCAGAGGCACAATTATTTACCCGGATTATCAGAAGATTCTGATCTTGACGCAGCCAACTTCGGACTCGTGCCTTCAGGTGATTGATGGAAGCCAACCCACATATTCGCATTGGGAAGACGATAAAATCATGCAGATTGGCAGCTACTCTGATGTGGGCTATATTCTCTCAGGAGCAGAATCTCATACTCCGCCTGAGATTATTTTCGGCGAAGAGCCTGCTCACGGTTGGTGTTATTTTTACGAGAAAGCGGATTTAGCGCGTCAGCGCGGTGATTGGGATGAAGTTTACGCTCTTGGTGCAGAAGCAAGCCAACAGGGGCGCGTCGCGAAAGATCCAATTGAGTGGATGCCTTTTCTCCAGTCCTATATCCACATTGATGATGTTGATCGCCTCGCGAAAGTTGCAAAAGAGATCAAAAATAATGCTTTCGTGCGAGCGCAGGCTTGTGATGTTTTGCTGGATATGCCGGAGATTTCCTCTGAAGCGGCTATTGTTGTGGATACAAAAATCTGCGAACGTCCCTGATATTTGGCTTGATACCGTCTAAAATTCAGGGGCTGAATTTTGAGAAAAAATGCGCTATAATAGCGCCCGTTGAAATGTCATACCCTGCACAGAAAGCTGTGTTACTCGAAGGAGAATTATGTCTGCAAGTAAATTGATCGCCCCATATGGTGGCAAACTGGTAAATTTGGTCGTCGAGGGCGATGAACGCGATGCATTGATCGAACGCTCAAAAAGTTTGAAAGGGATTCAGATATCTGCGCGTGCGTTGAATGACCTTGAATTGCTCGCAACCGGCGCTTTTTCGCCCCTGGATCGCTTCATGGGCAAAGCCGATTATGAACGTGTTTTGAGCGAAATGCGTCTGACCGACGGCACGCTCTTCCCGTTGCCGATCACGCTGACCGCAAATCCCGCAGAACTACCCACCGTTGGTGAAGAATTGGTTTTGCGCAATTCCCACAACGACCTGATCGCTGTGATGAAACTCGAAGAGGTTTATACCTGGGATGCGGAAAAAGAAGCACGTTTGAGTCTCGGCACAAATGACTCCCGTCATCCGCTGGTTTCTGAAATGTCCCGCTGGGGCAAGGTTTGCATCTCTGGTGAGTTGAAGATCGTCAACATGCCGAAGTATTACGACTTCGTCGACATCCGCAAGACACCCGCCGAAGTGCGCGCTGACTTGGAAAAACTTGGTAACGAAAATGTTGTCGCTTTCCAAACCCGTAACCCGCTTCACCGTGTTCACGAAGAATTGACCAAACGTGCTGCCAAACAGATCGGTGGCTCTTTGCTCATTCACCCCGTTGTTGGTCTCACCAAACCCGGCGACGTAGATCACTACACCCGCGTACGTGTCTACAAAGCCTTGCTCGAGAATTACTACGACAAGAAGACCACACAACTTAGTCTTCTTCCGCTTGCCATGCGTATGGCTGGCCCGCGTGAAGCGCTGCTACATGCCATTATCCGCCGTAATCACGGTGCAAACCATCTGATCGTCGGTCGTGACCACGCTGGTCCTGGCAACGACAGCAGCGGCAAACCCTTCTATGGTCCCTTCGACGCGCAAGAAATGCTCAGCCAATACGAAGAAGAGATCGGCGTCAAAATGGTGCCTTTCAAATGGTTGGTTTACTTGCCTGAAACGAATGAATACGCTGAAGCTGGCAAAACCCCAGAAGGCGCAAAAGTGCTCACCATCTCTGGCACCCAAGTTCGTGAAGATTACCTCGCCAAAGGCGAACTGCTTCCTGAATGGTTCACCCGCCCCGAGACCGCTGAAATTCTGCGCGAATCCTATCCCGCAAAACACGAACAGGGCTTCTGTCTCTGGTTCACCGGTTTGAGCGGTTCTGGCAAATCTGCCACCGCACGCGCCCTCACCGATCTCTTGCTCGAACGCGGCAAACAACTCACTGTCCTCGATGGCGACGTTGTCCGCACACATCTTTCCAAGGGCCTCGGTTTCAGCGCTGCTGATCGTGACACGAACATTCTGCGCATCGGCTACGTCGCAGGTGAGATCGTCCGTCACGGCGGCAATGTTATCTGTGCTGCCATCAGCCCTTACCGCAACGCTCGTAACGAAGCCCGCAAGCTCGTACCCGATGGAAACTTCATCATGGTACACGTCGATACGCCTCTCGAAGTCTGCGAAGCCCGCGACGTCAAAGGGCTCTACGCCAAAGCCCGCTCTGGTGAGATCAAAGGCTTCACCGGCATCGATGATCCCTACGAAGAACCCATCAATCCGGAGATCACCGTCACCGGCGCCGACGTTACCCCCGAAGAGAACGCCCTCAAGATCATTGCACACCTCGAAGAAGAAGGTTTCTTCAAGAGCAACTAGATCAAACAGGATAAAATAGCGTGAAACGTGATGCGTGAATTGCCACGCTTTACGTTTCACGCTTTCTTTTTCTATGGATAAAAAACCTGCTCTCGCCCTCCTTTTAGGCTTGCTCACTGCGACCGGAATTTGGTTGCTCGAATTTAGCACGCCTTACGGGCTTGGATTGATCGACGACGCCATCTCATATATCGCCGCCGCCCGCGCGCTCCTAAGCGGACTTGGGTTTACCCGCATCTGGCTCGCCACCGGCCTGGAGCCGATCACACACTGGCCTCCCGGCTACCCCGCCACCTTAGCTGCCATCAGCTACCTACTTAAAATCGATCCCTACCGCAGCGCGCGCTTCTTGAATATGCTCGTCTTCGGCGGGAACGCTGCCATGCTCGCGCTGCTTGGTACCAAAATGACCAAGTCATCTTATTGGGGAGGCTTGCTTGCTTTTCTTTTCCTGTCCAACAGTGCGATTTTACGTCTCCACGCTCAAGCGCTGAGCGAGCCGCTCTATCTCTTCGTCAGTTTGTTGGCCTTTTCTTATTTTTACAAATCCTTCTCGCAAGATAATCCAAAAAGCATGTGGTGGTTGATACTAACTGGTTTTCTTACCGCCCTTTCCTATATCACACGTTATGCAGCTCTGTCATTATTCGCAACCTTCACCATTGCAATTTTTATTCTTCTTCCTACTTGGCGCAAACGCTTCATCTCATTTGGCTACTTTCTGATCGGCGCACTGCCCCCTATCCTTATGTGGATGGGACGCAATAAAATCGTCGGCGGTAGTGCCACCAACCGTGCCATGCACTGGCACCCGGTAACTTTCGACAATATCCAACGTGGTTTGCACGAGTTCTTTGATTTCATTATCCCAATGCGCAGTTTATGGACTGCTTGGTACGAAAACTATACTTTTTTGGCAGTTCTTTTAGGTCTCTTTACGCTTGCCTTGTTGTTCTGGCTTTTGCCACAAGGGCTAAGATATTTCATCAAACCAAGAGAAAGCATAAAACCTGAAGTTTTGCCCTTCGCAACAGCGCTCTATATTTTTGGCTACATGGGATCGTTATTGGTCTCTCTGACACTTTTCGATGCCGCTACGCCATTAAATGACCGCATCCTGTCTCCCGTTTATGTTGCCGTGTTGATGATGCTCATTTACTTCCTGCACAAGGCCTTCGCGCAGGGTAAAATGGTGCGCAGATATGTATCTGCTGGCATAGCTATTTTCTTTCTATCCATTTTCTCTCTCTCTCAATACGATTTCGTGCAAGAGTTACGTCAAACACCGACTGGGTTTGCCTCATGGCGCTGGCGAGAATCGGTCGTGATGGAAGCCATTCGCGAATTACCGGAAGATATTGCCATCTACACCAACCAACCGCCAGCGGTCTACTTTTGGACCGACCGTATCCCTTACATGATCTGGGATATGGACGATCTCCACGCCGAACTTGAAGCTGGTGATGCCGTACTGGTATATTTCTTTGAAGCCTATCCCAATGAAACCTATGTCGCCAAATTGACTGATGGTTTGACCCCGACCGTCAAATCGGGTCTCGGAAATATGTACATCAAATAGAACAGGAAAAGACCATGACCATTCAAGAAAAATTCGATCTCACTGGTAAAACAGCCGTTGTCACGGGCGGCTCCGGCTTGCTCGGAAAAGAGTTTTGCCGCACTCTCGCCGAAGGTGGCGCAAATGTCATCGTGGCAGATATTGCCGAAGAGGCTGCGAACGAAGTCGCTACGGGACTGGCAGATGCCGGTTACGCGGCAGCAGGCTTCGGTCTGGATGTGACACGGAAAGATTCCGTCGAAGCCTTGGTGCATGCCACCATCCAGCAGTTCGGCAGCCTCGACATCCTCGTCAATAGCGCCGCCCTTGACCCGAAATTTGATGCCGATGCTTCATCAAAAGGTATTGCCCCCGGCGCTTTCGAAGACTATCCGCTCGAAGACTTTAAAGCCGCTGTCGATGTCAACCTGACGGGCATGTTCCTTGTCACCCAAGCGTGTGTGAAGCCGATGATCGCACAAGGCAAAAAGGGCAGCATCATCAATATCTGCTCGACCTACGGCTTGAACGGCCCCGACCAACGCCTTTATCTAAAAGATGACGGCAGCCGCGTGGCTTTCAAACCCGTTTATTACACGACCACCAAAGCGGGCGTGATGGGCTTCACGAAATATCTGGCTGCCTACTACTCCGAGACCGAAATTCGCGTGAACGCGCTTACCCCTGGAGGCGTTTTCAACGACCATAACGACACATTCAACCGCAAATATTCCGAAAAGACAATTATGGGACGCATGGCGCGTAAAGACGAGATGAACGGCGCGTTGCTCTTTTTAGCATCCGAAGCATCCTCCTATATGACCGGCAACAACGTCGTCGTTGACGGCGGTTGGACGGCTTGGTAATCTATGGGTAGGGGCGCACAGCTGTGCGCCCCTACAAAATTTATGACCGAAATCCTAGCAATCATCCCCGCGCGCGGCGGCTCGAAGGGCATCCCGCGCAAAAATGTTCGTAACTTCGCGGGCTACCCACTGATCGCTTACAGCATCGCTGCCGGGCTGAAATCGGAGCTTGTCACGCGTGTGATCGTCAGCACCGACGACGACGAGATCGCCGAAGTTGCCCGCGAATACGGCGCAGAGACGCCCTTTATGCGTCCCTCCGTTTTCGCCGAAGACAACACCACCGACCTGCCCGTTTTCGAACATGCCCTCGCGTGGCTTGCCGAAAACGAAGACTATCATCCTGATGTGGTTGTGCAATTGCGCCCCACATCGCCTATCCGCCCGCTGAGTTGCGTGGATGATGCCATTCGCATCCTGCTCGCCAATCCTGAAGCGGATTCGGTGCGCGGGGTTGTTCCGGCAGGACAGAACCCGCACAAGATGTGGCGCTTGCCCGATGGCGAGAACGCAGCCATGCGCAACCTGCTTGATGTGGACGGCATCGCCGAGCCTTATAACGCACCTCGCCAAAGCCTGCCACCAATCTATTGGCAGACGGGGCATATCGATGCCATTCGTCCGCGTGCGATCTTGGAGAAGAAATCCATGACAGGCGATGTGATTTTCCCGTTGATGATTGATCCCAATTTCACGGTAGATATCGATAATCTCTCCGATTGGGCGAAGTATGAATGGCTGGTGAAATTCGGCGATTTGGACTTTGTCTCCCCCGGTCCTGACCGCCGACCGATGCCTGCTACCATTAAAGTGCTCTTTCTCGACTTCGACGGTGTGATGACCGATAACCGCGTCTGGACAGATCAGGACGGCCGAGAAACAGTTGCCGCCAGTCGTGGCGACGGTTTCGGCATCCAACTGCTGAAGAAAGCAGGGGTTGAGACGGTCGTCATCTCGAAGGAGAAAAACCCCGTTGTGGCGGCACGCTGTCGAAAGCTGGGGATTGAGTACCAGCAAGGAATCGACGACAAAACCGGCATCCTTAAACGGGAGCAAGCCAAACGCGGGGTCGATCCGGCGGAGACGATCTTCGTCGGCAATGATCTCAACGATCTGCCCGCCTTTCCACTGGTTGGCTGGGGCGTCGCCGTCGCTGATGCAGAAGCAGAAGTGCTGCGTCAGGCAGATTTTGTTTTATCCAAAAACGGCGGCCACGGCGCTGTCCGTGAAATCTGTGATTTGATTTTGAGTAGAGTATCCAGCCTCTGAGCGGAGAGCTTCACGACAGTGAAGTACGCAGTCGAAGAGCGGCGTTCGTAAATACCGTCCTTCGACTACACCGATGCTATCGCATCGCTTCCGCTCAGGAACTGGAGTATAAGGAAAATAATAGGAGAAAAAATGACTCGTGAAATGAAAATTGGCAACAAATTGGTCGGGGATGGACATCCCACCTATATCATTGGTGAGGTTGGCATCAACCACAACGGCGATGTCGACTTGGCAAAGAAAATGATCGATGCGGCTGTCGCTGCCGGGATTGATGCAGTCAAATTCCAGAAGCGCACGCCCGAAGTCTGCACCCCGAAAGATCAACAGTCGAAAATGCGTCAGACCCCTTGGGGCTACATCACTTATTTGGATTATCGTTACAAGGTTGAGTTTGGCGTGGATGAATATCAGGAGATCGACCGCTACTGCAAAGAAAAAGGGATTGATTGGTTTGTCTCGGTTTGGGATGAAGGCTCGGTGGATTTCATGGAACAGTTCGACACCCCAGCCTATAAACTGCCCTCGGCTTCGCTCACCGACCATGGCTTGCTGAGGCACGTAAGAGCAACGGGGCGGCCTGTAATTATTTCCTCCGGCATGTCCACTATGGACGAAATTCGCAAAGGTGTGGAAGTGGTCGGCGAAGAAAATCTTGGTCTGATGCACTCGACCAGCTCTTACCCCTGCCCCCCTGAAGAGTTAAACCTGAAAATGATTGAGACTCTGAAAAAAGAATTCCCCAATATCCCGATCGGCTATTCCGGTCATGAAGTTGGTTTGGTGCCGTCGGCTGTGGCTGTCGCTTTGGGCGCTTGTATGGTTGAGCGTCACATCACCACCGACCGTGCCATGTGGGGCAGCGATCAATCCGCTTCCGTCGAACCGGGTGGACTTCGCAAGCTGGCCAAATATATCCGTGTCACCGAGCAAGGCCTCGGCGACGGCGTGAAAAAGGTCTACGAAAGCGAAATGGGACCGCGCGAAAAACTGCGCCGCGTAAAATAAATTTGTAGGGGCGACCGGCCGGTCGCCCCTATCCGTATATGAATTTAAAAAACACCATCCGCCAAAAACTCCGCGAACCGGGCAAATATGCTCAGGCGGTTTTACGTTGGCGGAGGTTGTCGTTTAACGATGCGCCACCCATCTTCGGCAACTCCAAACCCAAAAGTGGGTCGCATCTCCTGCTCCAAATTTTAAATGGTTTCACGCAGATCATGCCCTATGCCTACACCGTCGCTGATCCCGTGCGTACCATTGAGCCGAACGGCCGTCGCCGTGAGCCAAGCGAAGTGGCCGCCGATCTGCGCAAGCAGCCGCATCACGCGATTGGCTGGGGCTATGTCGAGGCCTCGCCCGAAAATCTGGCTGTCATTGCAAAACCGGAGCGCGTCAACTACTTTATCTACCGCGATCCGCGCGATATGCTCGTCTCGCAAGTCTTCTTCGCCACTGACATGCACACAGGCCATGGGATGCACGCCTACTACAACTCCCTGCCCGATTTTGATGCTCGACTCAAAGTTGCCATTACTGGGATAGACCAAGATGGGCTAAAAATGGTTAGTGTGCGCGAGCGTTATACAGGCGTCTTCGAATGGCTGGAGCAGCCACATGTGATGTGCATCCGTTTTGAAGATTTGCGTAATAAACGCGACGAAACCCTGCTCGCCATGCTCGATCAGGTCGAGAAGACGGGCTACAAGATCCCTACCCCGCGCGAAAAGGCGCTCGAAATTCTTATCGAAGCCATCAACCCGAAGAAGAGCCATACCTTCCGCTCAGGGAAGACAGGCGGCTGGGTAGATCACTTCAGTGACGAGAATAAAGCCCTTTTCAAGGAAGTCAGCGGGGATTTGCTGGAGAGATTGGGGTATGAAGAAAATAATGATTGGTAATTTGTAGGGCCGGTCGGTCGCCCCTTTTTCGTTAAAAAAAGATACCGGGGATAGAGTAAAATTCCAGCCTATGAAAAACAGTCTTTCTGAATTCTACCAACAGAACATCCAACGCCGCATCACGCGCCACCTCAACAATCTCCAGATCTGGAAAATGGCACGTCGTGTAGCTGCGCAAGTTCCGGATTCCAACGGTGCGCCCGTCATCTTCTTCAAAGCCTCCTCCGGCATCGACGATCTCTCGTGGAACAGCGCCTTTCACCTGCTCACCTCCTGGGCCTTCCGTTTGCAGGGCATCCCCGTCCAGTTTTTTGCCTGCAAAAGCGGTATGACCCACTGCGTGCTCGGCACCAATCGCGATTACGTCGTCCAAAAGCCGCCTTGCGCCTCCTGCATCTACCAGTCGAAAACACTCTACACGGATGCGGATGTAAACTGGTTTACCTTTAATTGGGATGAAGAACTGGACGCTCGCCTGCGTGGCTTGTCTCTGTCCGAATTAATGGATTTTGAATTTAGCGGAATCCCCCTAGGGCAACTCTCTTTGCCGGGGTTACGCTGGATACTACGCCGTCATCACCTCGATGACGACAAACCGACTCGCTATCTGCTCGAGCAGTACATCCGCTCGGCGTGGAATATCGCTCAGGAGTTCGAAGCGCTGATTAAGCGGATCCAGCCTCGGGCGGTGGTCGTCTTTAACGGCCAGATGTATCCCGAAGCAACCGCGCTATATATCGCTCGCAAGCACGGGATACGAACGATCACGCACGAAGTTGGCTTACGTCCCGCTACTGTTTTTTTTACGGAAGGTGAAGCAACCGCGTACCCTCTTCACATCCCCGAAGAATTTGAACTGAACGATGCCCAAAATGCTCGCTTGGATGAATATCTCTCGAAGCGTTTTCAGGGCGATTTCACGATGGCCGGGATGAAATTCTGGTCAGACATGAAGGGCTTGGATGAAGAGTTTCTATCGAAGGCGGCGACTTTCAAGCAGATCGTGCCAATCTTTACCAACGTCATTTTTGATACCAGCCAGCCGCACGCCAACACCCTTTTTGACGATATGTTCGCCTGGCTGGATGCGGTGCTGAAAGTTATCAGAGAACATCCCGAAACGCTTTTCGTCATCCGCGCTCATCCGGATGAGACGCGCCTGCGCAAAGCCAGCCTTGAGACGGTGGAGCATTGGTATTATGACCGCGATGTTTTCAATGATGAGAATGTCATTTTTGTCCCGCCACAGGAGACCCTGAGCTCGTATGAACTGATTCAACGCGCGAAGTTTACGATGATCTACAACTCGACCATCGGCATGGAAGCCTCGATCATGGGGATGCCCGTACTTTGTGCTGGCAAGGCGCGCTTTACGCAATATCCGACCGTTTTCTTCCCCCAGAGTGTGGATGCTTATGGCGTAAAACTTGACGAATTTTTGAATATTGAAAGTATTGAAGTCCCCCCTGAGTTTAAACGCAATGCCCGCCGTTTCCTGTATTACCAGCTTTACTTTTCATCGCTGCCATTTGGCGAATATCTGAAGACGGGGGTGCGCACATCCCACGCGCTCTTGCAAGACTTCGATTTGGAAGGACTCTCACCTGAAAATTCGCCTTCGATCAAGGTGATTTTGGATGGGGTCTTGAATGATGGAGATTTTTTGTTGAAAGAGTGATAAGGATTTACCTCTCAAAGGAGGGGACAGAGAAAGGTAAAAGATATGGAGAAATTTCACCACCGCAAACTTCCAGAATTTTCAACACTTCTTTCTGGGCATACACCCCCAAACGATATAGGATTTGAAACTAAGCGACTGCAAATTTGGTATAACAACACTGATGAAAGTTGGGTTGGAGACGGAGAAGTTCCTCACAAACACCTAGACAGTGATGAGTGCTTTATCGTCTTAAAAGGGAGTTTGGTTGTGGCGGTTGATGGGAAGAAAATACTTGTCGGTCCTCGCGAATTCTGCTGTTTTCCTGCCGGTGTATATCACAGCATCGTTGAGGTTAATCCGCCTGCAGAAACGTTAATGATTCGCGCTCCGTCGACTAACGATAAGGTATACAAAGAATAATGCTATGAGAGAAACCCAATATACCCGTTATGATTTTCTATTGCTTCAACAAAATAGAAAGCATAACTTACTCTTTTAGAGCAGCGATTCCCTTACTTGTTATTTTATACCCATCTCTCAAAACCCCTGCCTTTTTTATGAGCTTAAGTTTGAGCAATGGTTTTGCGATCCGATTTGTGAAGGTCGGTGCCATGGGCGTAAGGGGGTGACCGAATCCCTTTACGATATGGACATATGTTTTTCTGCGACCATCCGCCAAGATTCGCAAGAATTGAAGTTCTTCAACTGAGAGTTTCATAATTCACCACCATAAAAAGCAAAGAGACAAATCATGTTTTCTCATTTGTCTCTTTTTAGTCTTAATGTGCCCACGGGCGTCGGAAATAATAACGCCGCAAGAGTTTCTCAATCACTTCACTCTCTGCGGGGCCGATGTCTGTAAACTCGAATCCTACCGCATAATTGGCAGGTTCCTCGGTTACCAGGGTGCAGCGCGCCACCTTCGCATTCAGGCGTAGCTCTTTTGCCGTCACACCGGGCAAGTCACGTGGCAGCTCGATCCCTAATGAGACCAACGCGCCAATCTGTAGTTCCTTATTCCCGCTTATTTGCGCCCCATTCATCGTTAGGTCGCGCAAATACCCCAGCAATTTTCCCTGCGCTGAATCATAGACGAGCGTAAACTCCACCACCAGTTCACGCGCTTCTTTCCTTCGATCTCCATGGTCGCTCATCATATTCTCCTGTCTGCTAACTTGGCTACACCTTTCCATTATAGCAAAATCGCCATGTACATAACACTGAAATAATCCAGAACACCTGATACAATTGCGGAACTAAATGACCTGAAGAGAGCCTATGTCCACGATCAAGAAAATTAAAGCCCTCCTGCCTACTACTTTGCGTGATAAATTGCGTGTCTACGCCTATCGTGCCGAGACAGTTGTGCGCCGCCCACGTTTTTCGGAAATTGACGCGCCCGAAAATGGCTGGCCTGTTTTACTCGGCGTTTCCTTCCCCAAAAGCGGTACGCACCTGCTCAACCAGATACTACTCGGGTTTTCTGAATTTTCACCCTTTTCTCATCATATCCCGCTTAGTTTTGCCTCCTATGATGGGGATACAGGGGAGAAGCGCAGCGTGGAAGAAGCCCTTAACTATCTGAATTCCCTGCGTCCACTGGATGTAAGTGCCGCCCACCTTTTGGCGTGGCCGGAGGTAGTCGAGAGAGTCTGCACAACCGATTTTGTTCCGTTTTTCATCTTCCGCGACCCGCGCGATGTCGTCGTCTCGCATGTTTTCTACATCGCAGAGATGCTGCCAGATCACCATCACCACAAATATTACGCTGAAGAACTCCACAGCTTCGACGAACGCCTGATGGTCAGCATCCTCGGTCTTCCTGGCGCAGATGTCGAATTTCCCAATATCGCTGAACGCTTTGCCTTCTATACCGATTGGCTTGATCACCCCGAAGTTCTATCCCTGCATTTTGAAGATTTTATCCACGATCGGCGCGCCACGCTCGGACAAGTCTTTGACCATGTCGCAAAACGTGTTCCCAACCTGCCGATCAAGCGTAATAAAGCGCTCGACTTGCTCGAAGAAAGCATCAACCCCGCCCACTCCCCAACTTTCCGCTCCGGCAAAACCGGCGAGTGGAAGAAATATTTCAACGACGAGCACAAACGTATCTTCAAGGAAGTTGCAGGAGATTTGTTGATCAAGTTGGGATATGAAGAGGATGGGAATTGGTAAGGACGTTTCAACGATTCAGCAAGTTAACGAAAGCTCTCGCTGAATCACAGAATCGTTAAATCGCATGAAATGTTCTGTAGTCGTTCGCGCCTATAACGAAGGCAAACATATAGCTCGCCTGCTGGAGGGGATAAAACAGCAAAATCTCGAAGATGTAGAAGTTATCCTCGTTGACTCTGGTTCTGCTGACGACACCGTTACCATCGCCGAAAGCTACGGCGCGAAGATCGTCCACATCGCCCCCGCAGAATTCACTTTTGGGCGTTCGCTCAATTATGGTGTGCAGGCGGCAAGCGGGGAATTCATCGTTAATGTAAGCGCACATTGTTATCCCGTTTACCCTGATTGGTTAGAGCAGCTACTAAAACCCTTCGACGATGAAAATCTCGCTGTCAGCTATGGCAAACAACGCGGCGGCGCGACAAATCAATATTCCGAGCATCAATTTTTTAAGCAGTACTTTCCCGATATTTCCCAGCCCCGTCAGGGACATCCCTACTCACACAATGCCAATGCTGCCATCCGCCGCTCTCTTTGGGAGCAGCATCCATACAACGAGCAATTGACCGGGCTCGAAGATTTAGCGTGGAGCAGTTGGGCAATGGAGCAGGGCTACGGTATCGCCTACACTGCCGAAGCGGAGATCATCCATCTCCACGACGAGAAACCTGCCCAAGTCCACAATCGTTATCACCGTGAAGCGATTGCAATGAAGCAGATTTTACCGACCAGCACTTTCTCATTCTGGAATTTCATCCGCCTGTGGTTGAGTAGCACTTATTCTGATCTGCTACAAGCCAAGCGAGAAAAGGTGTTCGACGAGCATTGGCGGAGCATACTTTGGTTTCGCTTTTTACAATATTGGGGCACTTATCAGGGCTATAATTACGCGGGCAGAATTGATGCGCAACTGCATCAGGGCTTTTATTACCCACCGGGCATTTTGTCTGAGAAGACACCTGCGCCGAGGGATGTTGAGCGAATCAAGTACGACAGCTAACTTATGGGAGTATTAGGATGAGTTTATTTTATGATTTCATAAAAAAAGATTTCCGTTTAATCGGCGGAATAGTTTTCGTGTTGTTTTCTTACTGGTTTATATTACTTGTTTTCCATCCTTATCAACTTGTTCAGTTTTTTGAAACGTATTCGTTGGGATTATTTCTTGCTGTATTCTTAATGTTTTTTCTGACATTTAAGTTGCCTAGGCATGCCAGCATTCTTTTAGGATTGGGATTTACGTTAGCAATTTTGGCTCTGACGCTAGATTTCAAGTGGGAAACAGGATACTCTGATAATTTCCTGATAGGAGGAATTCTTCCATATAAAGATGCGAAAAACTACTTTTTAGGAACGAATTTAATTTTTAATGGTCTCCCTTTGGAGAAAGCTGGGCAGGCAACCGAGAGGCCGCTTTTCCCAGGGTTCCTTTCATCAATTTTTTTGTTTACTGGAGCGAATCTAAAATTATCTTTGGCGATATTAGCTCAGTTTGCTGGTGTTGGTTTGTATTACTCCTCTCGTAGAGTTTTTCATTCTTTTGGTGCGTTGTCAGCCAGTCTATATAGCTCGCTTCTTTTTCTCTATATCCAGCCATGGATTGGGTATACAATGAGTGAGATTTTTGGTTTTACGATGGGGTGTGTCGCTTTTTCTTTATTATGGTTTGTAGCTGAAAAGAATAACTGGCGCAACTTAGTTGTTGGGCTCGTTGTTTTGCTAATAGCGGTTAGTGCACGTGCAGGTGCTTTTTTTATCTTTCCTTTGCTAGTTGTTTGGGTAGGCTGGATATATAGAGGAGGAAACCGATTTTCAGTCAAAGCTAGTATTTATACTTTTATTTTGATAATTGCTGTTTATCTTTCTATTAATACGTTATTCCCCAGATTAGTTGGGGTGCCAAAAGATTCGTCGTTTGGTAATTTCGCTTATGCAATATATGGACAAGTACGAGGAGGAACTGGATGGCATAGTGCCATAGAAGATCTTGGTACTCGTGACCCAAATATTGTTTACCAAGCTGCTTTTGATTTCTTTCGTGAACATCCACTAAGCTTGCTCATTGGTTTTGTGAAATCATATCGAGATTTCTTTCTTCCAGGACATTCAACTATATTTCCTTTTGCTATTTCAGGTCATCCAACATGGGAAGCTTATGTAATATGGTTTGGTACTATGGGCATATTACTATTGGGGTTATATCGTTTAATAAAACGCATTCGGATGAATCTGTCCTCATTTATTTTAGTTGGATTTGTTGGAATGTTTTTGTCTATCCCCTTTTTACCTCCTGTTGACGGGGGTGGGCGTTTTTATGCAAGTACAGTCCCATTCTTCTTTGTTGTTCCAGCAATTGGTTTATCATATACGACTCAAGGGAAGCATTCATTCAACCAGCATATGCCAAGCAGATTATTCAGGAGTGGTGCTGTGGTATTGATATTATTAACGGTAATTAGTCCGTTATTGATATATTTTTCAGCAGAGCCGCCCAAATCATCTGGCATAAGCTCATGTGCATTGCATCAGGAAGAATATAGAATACAAATTTATCCTGATTCTTACCTAAACTTTATTCAAAATGAGTCAAAAGATTGTGGTATATCGCCAAATATCTGCATCAATGACTTCAGAGAGAATAACGCTGAGTTTAAGATCGATGACTTTTATCAAGAAGTATACGCAATGGCGAAAACGGGTGAAGAGAATTTCAGATTAATACCTACTATAAATATGCTAGACAGAAAATTTCATTATTTTTTTGTTGAAGAATCAGCGATCAATGAAATTGCTTATCATGAAACAATATCAGGATGTGCAGTTGAAGTTCGAACAAAAAACCAAAGTATATATGTCATCAAATCTGTGTCTCTTTATGAGTGAAACAAGCAAGTTGCTTATCTGAAGGGTATTGTGGATACTTTTCATCCCAATATGTTTTGGAAATTTTAAATGCAAAACTATTTACAACTCTCCATCCTCCCTAACGAATACACCATCCATCGCTTTGCGCCCAAAAGCGACATCCCTGCGTTGACGGGAAAATTTCTCTCTATCACTCGCACAGATGATGAACTCTCCATCGTCTGCGATGTGGATATCCCGCTCAACAGCGACAAGAGTGAATCAGGGTGGGCATGCATCAAGGTACTCGGCCCACTCGATTTTGGTTTGACAGGTATCCTTGCACGGATCGCATCCGTTTTGGCAGGGGCAGAGATCAGCATCTTTGCTATCTCGACCTATGATACGGATTATATTTTGGTGAAGAAAGAGAAACTCACCGTTGCGGAAGAAGTTTTATCGCAGGCAGGATATGTTTTTCAGGATTCACTTGGAGCGACATTATGAGCAGCGCTCGAAAAACACAGGTTTTTATAACGGTATCAGCAATTGTTATTGCCATAGTTCATTTAGTATGGCCTGATCTTTCAATAGATGGTATTACCCTGGCGTTATTTGTTGTAGCTGTTTTGCCTTGGCTTGCTCCTCTTTTGAAGTCTCTCGAACTTCCTGGAGGTTGGAAGGTTGAGTTTCAAGAATTACAAAAAATCAAAAATGATGCTGCAAAAGCAGGGCTTTTAGAAGCAAGTGCTATAAAAGGTGTTGCTGAAGAAGCCTATTCTTTTAAACAAATTCTAGATCAAGATCCCAATTTAGCTTTAGCGGGGCTTCGTATTGAAGTTGAAAAGCGTTTGCGGAAAATTGCTGAAGTTAATGGTATTGAAATGAAACGCCCCAGTGTATATCAATTACTCAGAATACTAACAAAAGAGCAACTTTTATCTCCTGAAGAAAGTTCTGTTCTTGCTGATATGAATAACCTTTTGAACTCTGCTGTTCATGGAGCGAAAATTGACCAACGAACTGCTGAATGGGCAATTGAAATTGGTGCTGAGTTATTATCTTCCCTAGACAAAAAGACTGTTAATAAATTATGACAAAAATCGCTGCCCTTGTCCCAATGCGGCATCACTCTCAGCGGGTGCCGGGAAAGAATTACCGCCCGCTTGCTGGAAAGCCGCTTTTTCATCATATCATCGAGACCTTACAGGCTGTGCCTGAGATAGATGTCATCATCGTCGATACTGATTCCGAGCCAGTCATGGACGGGTTGCGGGAGCATTTCCCCGATGTGGTCATCATCAACCGTCCTGAGCATCTGCGGGAGGATGACCGCCCAATGAACGACATCCTGCTCTATGACACTGAGCAGGTCGAAGCGGACTTCTATTTACAAACCCATAGTACAAATCCGCTGCTGCGCCCGGAAACGGTATCCAGCGCAATTCGGGCGTTTCTCGAAGCGTACCCTGCCCACGACTCACTTTTTTCCGTAACACGGTGGCAAACCCGACTGTACGATCGTCACGGCGCAGCCATCAATCACAATCCGAAGGAACTAATCCAAACGCAGGATCTACCACCCGTCTACGAGGAAAATTCCTGCGTCTATCTTTTCACTCGTGAAAATTTGCAAAAATTCAACCATCGGATTGGTGAAACGCCGTTGATGTTTGAAATCCCAGCTATTGAAGCGGTGGATATTGACGAAGAATCCGATTTTCAGATCGCAGATGTTTTAAAGAGGCAACGTGAGCAATAAGGAAAAAAAATCCATTACCTATGAGCGTTGGTTTTCTTCTGTGTGGGCTATTCCTGCGCTTTTCTTGGGCATTGCGATTGTCGCTTTTGGCTTGCTGCTCCCAAAGTTAGGGTACTACATGGATGATTGGCATTTTGTTTATTATGCCCACACCTTTGGGGTGGATAGTTTGCGAGAATTATTGCTCTATGATAGCCGTCCCTATGCGGCCTGGATTTATATATTGGGGTTTAGACTCTTGGGTTTTCAGCCTGTTGCATGGCATGTTGGAGGACTTATATTAAGAGCGGCGACAGCATTTATTTTTCTGCAATTTTTTCAGCATTTATGGCCGGGTAAGAAAAGTCTTGGTTTTTCGATAGCCATTATTTTTTTAGTCTATCCCTTTTTTCTTTTGCAGCCGATGGCGGTTGCATACTTTATTCACTGGTTTGGTTTTTTGCTTTATGCTTTATCGCTTTTTTTGATGGTCTTGGCTTTTGAAAGCGTAGGACAGCGCCGTTTTGGGCTGATTGGATTGGCTCTTTTCCTTGAAGCTCTTCATCTCTTTAGTTCCGAATTTTTTGCTGGACTTGAGTTGTTACGTGCCCTTATTTTATGGGTCATGATCGCGCGCACTGAAAAGAAGTTTTTTGCTAAGTTTTGGAAAACTTTTTTGACCTGGTTGCCCTATTTATTAGTTTTTTGCGTTTATGCATTTTGGCGTGGAGCCCTGTTTTCAGGACCTGTGAACAGAAACTCTCCTGTTTTGATCGAAGAGTTTTTTGCAGCTCCTTTTAATACGGCTTTTTCTGTTTTGATTCTGGCGGTGAAAGATGGGATTGCTATTCTTTTCAATGGTTGGCAAAAGATACTAACACCTTCTGCTTTTGATCTCTCATCTGTCTTCACAATCTTTACACTTTTTGTGATGAGTTTCACTTTTGTTGTGCTGGTTCGCTTCTTTCCGCATTTCCTTGCCGTGCAAAAGAAAAAGAGTGCAGAAAGCGAGACTTCACGCTGGAGGCAGGAGGCTGTCTTCTTGGGAATAGCTGCGATCCCGCTTGGTGAACTCCCAATTTGGTTGCTTGGAAAAGCGATCACTACGCATACCAATCAGATGGCCGCAACCAGATTTGGCTTGGCTTCGATGATTGGTGCGGCAATTTTATTGGCGGTGGTCATTGATTTTTTCATTGAAAACATCAAAAAAGAAAGTATTGTCTTGGCTTTGGTCGTCGGTTTGGCGGTGGGCGCTCATTTGCATAATGCTCATGAATATGAGCGCTCATGGGAAAAGCAGAAAAATCTCTACCAACAGTTAGCGCTTCGTATACCTGGAGTCGCACCCAATACAGAAATCATCTCAGCAGGAGAAATTTTATTCTTTATGGGGGAATACCCTACATCGAATGCGATTAATATGATTTATTCATCTGGAGAAAACCTGCCTAGTGATGCCCCATATTGGTTTTCATCGCTTTACGGAAGTTATTCGAATCGCTTTGATGCTTTCTTTGATGGCATGCCACTTGAAGAGCAACATTTGTCATCAAAATTTACCGGCAATAGTTTGGATACGGTCGTCATTTCTTTTGAACCTGAACAACGACAATGTCTATGGGTATTGCGCCCAGAAGATGCAAATCTTCGACTGATCTCTGATTTGGAACGCCGTGCGAGCCTGATCTCCGCACTGGATCGTATCGATATCAATGCAAAAAGAGAAATGCTCTTGCCATCCGAGATTTTTGGCACAGAAATTCCCAACAATTGGTGCTCATACTATCAAAAAGCCGATCTGGCCCGTCAGCGTAACGAATGGTGGGAAGTTGTTTCTCTGTGGCAAGAAGCTCAGGAAAACGAAAAAAGACCAGAAAATGGTTTTGAATATATTCCCTTCATCGAAGGTTACGCTCACCAAAACGATTGGTCACAAGTCAAAAAGCTTACCCGACAGGCTAACAAAATTTCGTTGGGCATGTATCATATCCTCTGCCCAACACTAGAAAATATCGAAGAAACGACACCTGTATCCAGCGAGCGCGATGCTATCATTACAGACTTACGCGATTATCTCAACTGCCAATAAAGGAAACCTATGACGAAAACCATCCTCCTCACCGCCCCCTACATGATCCCCTTTGTCGACCGTTTTATCCCCGTGCTCGAAAGCTACGGGCTGGACGTGATCGTCCCCGACGTCGAAGAGCGCATGGAAGCCGCCGACCTGCTGAAATATGCCGGGCAATTCGACGGTGCCATCTGTGGGGACGACCGTTACACGGCAGCCGTTGTGGAAGCCTGTGCGCCGCGCCTAAAAGTGATCTCAAAGTGGGGGACGGGGATCGATTCGCTCGATGCCGAGGCTTGCTCCCGTTATGGTGTACAGATAGGCCGCACCCCGAACGCTTTCACGACCCCCGTCGCCGACACGGTGCTGGGGTATATGCTCGCCTTTTCTCGCCGCCAACCCTGGATGGACAAAGCCATGAAAAGCGGCGAGTGGAAGAAGATTTCTGGCTTCACGCTCAGCGAAAAAACGCTCGGCGTGATCGGCGTCGGCAATATCGGCAAAGCCGTCACTCGCCGCGCCAAAGCCTTCGGGATGCGTGTACTCGGCACCGACATCATTGAAGTCGATCATGTTTTTGTCGGTGAAACAGGGATTGAGATGGTAGACCTTCCCTTTTTACTTTCCAATGCCGACTTTGTATCTGTGAATTGCGATCTCAATCCAACGAGCGAACATCTCATCAACGCCGAGACATTGGCACAGATGAAATCGACCGCCGTCCTGATGAATACCGCCCGCGGACCCATCGTCCACGAGGAAGCCTTGGTCGCTGCCCTGCAAGCTGGTAAACTCGGCGGCGCAGCGTTGGACGTTTTCGAGTTCGAGCCACTGCCCGAAGATAGTCCCCTCAAACAGATGGACAACGTCATGCTCGCACCACATAATGCCAACTCCAGCCCGGCGGCGTGGGAGCGCGTGCATTGGAATACGATTAAAAATCTTTTAGATGGATTAGGCATTAATAGCAGCGATTTACATGAACACAGAAAGTAGAAAGTAAATGATTACAAATAATTCTCAACGTACGGTGTTGGTCACGGGCGCCGCTGGCGGGATCGGACGAGCAACCGTCCAGCTTTTCACCGAAAAAGGTTGGCGCGTTATCGGCGTGGATATCGCTGAATACGGCGATGAATTCCCCGAAAACGGTCTTTTCATCCAAGCCGATATTTCACGCGGCGATGCGATGGAGAATATCTTCGCGCAAGCAAAGCAGTTCAGCGGTAGTCTTGATGCCCTTATCAATAACGCTGCCATGCAAATCGCAAAACCAATTCTCGATACTTCCGTTGAAGAGTGGGATGCGGTTATGGCGGCAAATCTTCGCTCTGTTTTTCTGGGTGTGAAGTTGGCGCATCCACTCTTGAAGGCGCGTAATGGTGGGGCGGTCGTGAACGTATCTTCCGTCCACGCAATTCAAACATCAACAGATATAGCCGCCTATGCAGCCAGTAAAGGTGGCATGCTTGCCCTGACACGCGCAATGGCAATCGAATTCGCGCCAGATAATATCCGTGTCAACGCCATCCTGCCTGGTGCGGTCGATACCCAAATGCTGCGCGCTGGCTTGGGGCGCGGTCATGTCGGCGATGGCGACATAAAGCAACGCCTTGAGAATTTAGCCCACAAAACGGTTAGCGGGAAAGTTGGGCGTCCCGAAGAAATTGCCAGCGCGATCTACTTTTTAGCAGATGGTGAGCAATCATCATTTATGACAGGACAACCGATCGTCGTGGATGGCGGTGCTACGGCACGGCTTAGTACCGAGTAAAAAACATTCGTGATGCGTGAATAAATATCACTCATCACTTCTCACGTATCAACCCTATGAAAAACACCTTCAAATCCCTCATCCCCGCTCCGCTCTGGAACCTTGCACGTGATACCGTTATCAAAACGCGCCACCTGCCCGGACTTCCTGCCGCTTATCTGCACCCCTGGCGTAGACAAAGCATGGAGAATCTGGCCGCGCTCAAAGATAAGTACAAGGGCGAGCGCTGCTTCATCATTGGCAACGGTCCCAGCTTGCGCAAAACGGATGTCTCGAAGCTCAAGAACGAATACACCTTCGGGATGAACCGCATCTATCTTGCCTTTGAAGAGTGGGGCTTTCAAACCAGTTTCTTGGCTTCGGTCAACGACCTTGTCATTGAGCAATGCGTGGACGATTTTCTCGCGCTCGACATGCCACGCTTCTTCTCGTGGCGCTCGCGAAAACACTTTAAATCTGCCAACATTCAACCTGCCAATCTTCCAAACTTCTTGTACACTACTTACGACGGTATCAAATTCGCGGATGATGCCCGCTACCGCATCTGGGAAGGGGCGACCGTTACCAATATCTGTCTCCAACTCGCCTATCACATGGGCTTCGAAACCGCTATCCTGATCGGTGTGGATCACAACTTCACCAGCAAAGGCGATGCGAACAAAACCGTCGTTTCTGATGGCGACGATCCCAATCACTTTGACCCGCGCTATTTTGGGAAAGGCTTCGTTTGGCAATTGCCCGATCTGGACATGTCCGAAATTGGATACGCTCTCGCACGCGTCAACTATGAGCAGGATGGACGTCAAATCCTCGATGCGACCATTGGCGGTAAGTTGAATATTTTCGAAAAGATCGAATACGATAGTTTATTTGATGATTAACCACAGAGTTCACAGAGAGCACTGAGAAAGGCTTTTCTTTTTTCACCAAACTCTGTGTGCTCTGTGTTCTCTGTGGTGAGAAAAAATGCTCGTGATAAAAACCTTCTCTTCCGCCCTCCGACAGGACACCAAAACCTTCTTCAAGAAATTCTCTTTTCCTCGCAATGAGAAAAGAGAATATTTCTTCTTAACCGCCGTAATGTTGGTCGCTTTGGCATATCGACTCCATGAAATCCAGCAACCGATCACCTACGACGAAGCCTATAACTACCTCGCCTTTATTCGAGGCTCGTTCATCCAAACGATGACGGATTACCATCTGCCGAATAACCATATCTTCTTGAGCTTGATTCTCAATCTCACGATTCGGCTCTTTGGTGATGCGCAGTGGGTACTCCGCATGCCAACCCTCATCTTCGGCATTTTGATGATTCCCGCCACTTACTCTTTCGGGAAACGCTTTTACAGCCAAAATGCAGGCTTATTGGCTGCCGTCGGCGTGGCCACTTTCCCAGAACTAATTCATTATTCATCCATTTTTCGCGGCTATATTTTGGTCGCTCTTTTCACGCTTTTAGCCTTTAATCTGGCGGATGACCTTCGTCAGGAGAAAAACCGCTTTGGTTGGGGCATGTTGGTGCTCATTCTCACATTGGGGCTCTACACCATTCCAACCATGCTCTTCCCCTTTGCAATTCTCTACGTTTGGTTTTTGCAGCTTATTCTCAGCAAGGATTTTGATGAAAGCTACGCCTCGCAATGGGATTTGCTGCGCTACACCATCATCAGCGGTGCGCTGACAGGCATCGCGACGGTTATTCTCTATGCGCCTATCTTGATTCGCAATCCCGATGACCTTTTCAACCATCGCTGGATTGTCAAAGTGCCGCTCAACATGCTTTTCGACCAAATGAAGGGCAAGGTCATCATCAACTGGGGGATTTGGTTTGCGGATGTTTCCCCCTGGCTCATCGGGTTGGGGGTTGTCGGTATCCTTGTTTCTCTTCTGGCACACCGTCAACTTGCCAAACACCAATTGCCTCTCCAGTTCGCTTTCGCGCTCGGGATTGTCGCCGTGCTGATCGTCCAGCGCCCAAATAATCCCTGGGCGCGTGTCTGGTCCTTTTCCATCGCCTTTTTTATGGTTTGGGCTGCGGCAGGGATTATGGGGCTGCTTCAAAAGTTAAAAAACGGTAACCTGCCCAATATTCTTTTAAGTCTCGCACTGGCGGCATCTGCTTGGGGCGCGTGGCAAAACGTTCACAGTCCCATCGAGAAAACCAAAGAACAACTCGTCGCCGAACTGCTCACTCCGCGCGTGCAGGAGGGCGACATTATCATCGTTGAGGGCGATTACGCCACGCCGATCGAGTATTATTTAGTGCGGGCGGGTAAGCCGCGCACACTTTTTCAGCGCAACCAGCCTTTTGAGCGCGCCTTTCTGGTGATCGTGACCAAAGGCAGCTATACTTTTGACGGCTTTATCGCGAAGTATGTGCCGAAATATGCGCTCGATATTGAAACCCTAACGCCGCTGCACGCTTATGGAAATTACGAAGTTTATGAGATAGCGCCCCTACAATGAAAATTTCGATTATTACCCCATCCTTCAATCAAGCGGATTATCTGGATCAGACCATTCGCTCTGTTTTGGATCAGAATTATCCCGACCTTGAATACCTGATCGCGGACGGTGCGTCCACGGATGGGAGCGTGGGAATCATTAAAGAGCATTCCGAGCGTTTGACTTGGTGGGCCTCCGAGATCGATACGGGACAAGCGGATGCCATTAACAAAGGCTTCTCCCGTGCGACGGGCGAGATTATCGCCTGGCTCAACTCGGACGATTATTATCTACCCGAAACCCTTGCGACCGTTGCCGAGCTTTTTACCGCCAACCCCGATGCGGGCGTCATCTACGGCGACGTGCTTTCTGTGGATGGCGATGGTAACCCGATCAATGTGCAGCGTTTCGCGCAATATTCGGTCGAAGACCTGATGCAGTTCAAGATTATCAGCCAGCCCGGGGTTTTCATGCGTCGCAGCGTTTTGGAACAGGCAGGCTATCTTGACCTGGATTACCACTTTTTGCTCGATCATCAGCTTTGGCTGCGCGTCGCTCAACTCACACCGATGATTTACACACCGCAACCCCTCGCCGTTGCCCGCTACCATGGCGACGCGAAGAATATCGCCCACGCAGAGAAATTCGGCGCAGAAGCCTTCAAGATTTTGGATTGGATGGATACCCAGCCCATGCTGCGCTCGCTGCTAAAGAAGAATCGTAAAAAGGTTGAAGCAGGCGCACATCATCTGGATGCCTTCTATCTTGTCGAAGCGGGCAAAATGCGTGCAGGCTTGACGGCCTACGCGCGTGCTTTTTTCAAGCATCCGCCCACCGCACTCAAAAGCTGGAAGCGGATCGGGTATGCGTTCTTGAGTTTGCTTGGCTTCGGGCGCGTGCGCGAGATTTATGTAAACCGCCGTAAAAAAGATTTAACGCAAATTTCGCGAATGGACGAATGACGCGAATAAAAAACATAGAGAAATTTAAACACGACGGACACAAAGCGTCTCAAAGAAAAACTTTTAAAAATCTGGTCGCAGAGCGCATAAAAACTTCGTGCTCCCTTTGCGAGCTTTGTGTTTAAAACATTCGCGTAATTCGCTAATTCGTTCCATTCGCGTTGAAAAAATATGAAAAACACATCCATCTTCCCCCAACCCCTCTACTGGATATTCACTATCGCCATATTTCTTGGTTCTTTTGCCCTGCGGATGACCGACATTAACGACCTGCCTCTGGATTTCCATCCTACACGCCAGCTTTTTTCGGCGTTAAAGGCGCGCGGTATCTATTACCAGACTGCGCCCGATATCCCTGACTGGCAGCGCGAAATGGCGGTCGATCAGTGGAAGCTGCAAGCGACCATCGAACCGGAGTTTGTCGAAAAGTTGGCTGTTTTTGCCTATCATCAAAAGGGCAGCGCTGACCTCGCCCTACCGCGCATCTTCAGCGCAATCTTCTGGACGGTCAGCGCCCTTTTCCTTTTCCTGACTGCACTTAAATTGACATCCCTCGACGGCGCATTGCTCGCCGCGTCTTTTTATCTCTTCTTGCCTTACGGCGTCTACGCCAGTCGCAGCTTCCAACCCGATCCACTGATGATGATGTTTTTGGCGGTCTTCATCTGGGGGCTGGCAAACTGGTCGGATGCGGAAAAATGGCGTTGGGCACTTGTAGCGGGACTCTTTGGGGGCGCGGCAATTCTCGTCAAAACGGTAGCAATTTTTTTCGTCGCGGGCGGCGCGGCGGGCGCTGTTCTTAAGCGCCGTCATCTCAAAGATGCCCTGCGCGATCGGCAAATCTGGGGCATTGCTCTCCTCGCCATCCTGCCCACCGCGCTCTACTTTTACTACGGCATCGTCGTTGATGGTTTTCTCTCACGTCAATTTGGCGGGCGTTTCCTGCCCGAGCTTTTGATTACGCCGTCTTTTTATTTGCGCTGGGGGCTAAATCTAGACCAGGTCGTTGGCTTCCTCGTCATCGCTCTCGCGCCGCTGGGGTTGCTGCTCTTTCCCCTCTCAAAAAACGGGATGGTGCGCGGGCTGTGGTTCGGTTATGTTGCTTACGGGCTGTATTTTAATTACCACTTTTCGACGCATGATTATTACCAAATCCCCTTTATTTTGGTGGCGGCCCTCTCGCTCGCGCCACTTGGCGGGATGCTGACAAAAGCGATTCGCACGCGCCGAAAAGGCTGGATGCCGCGTCTCGTGCTCTTTGCCATGTGGACGCTGGCCCTGCTCGGCGCCGCGTGGACAGTGCGTACCGAACTCCGCGCATCCGACTACCGTTCGCTCGCCAGCACCTACCGTGAAGTTGGCGACATGCTGCGTGATGAAGGCAAAGTCGTCGCCCTGACCGAAGATTACGGCTATCGGCTCAACTATTGGGGCTGGCTGAACGTAACCCATTTCCCCTCTGCTGGCGATCTTTGGTATCAGGAAAAACGCGGTGATCCGCAGAGCTTTGCGCAGGTTTTTGAAAAGAACACCAAGAACCGTGCCTTCTTCCTCATTACCGATTTTGAAGAGTGGAATTTGCAGGATGATTTGCGGGCATATCTGACAGAAAATTATCGGCTCTATGCCGAAGATGATGCCTATTTGATTTTTGATTTGCGGTGATGGATGTTGTAGAATGAATACGATATAAGGTTTTATAGCGAATAATTCTATATATCATGACGATATAGTATGTTATACAGAATTACTCGGTTATGTATAGTTAGGCTCCCGTTGGAGAGTTGAATGGATAAAAGATATCAAATTTTTATTTCGTCTACATTTGTCGATTTAATCGATGAAAGACAAGCGGTGCTTAAATCAATTTTGGAATTGGATCATATGCCTGCTGGCATGGAGCTTTTTCCTGCTACAGATGATACCGCTTGGGATTTAATCAAAGATGTAATAGATGCATCAGATTACTATGTTTTGATTGTTGGGGGACGATATGGCTCCCTAGATAGTGAAGGTATTGGCTATACCGAAAAAGAATACGATTATGCGGTTAAGACCAAGAAGCCAGTAATTCCTCTCCTACATCAAAATCCAGATAATCTGCCAAGGGATAAAACGGAAACAGACCAAGAGGTGTGGGAGAAGCTGAAAACCTTTAGGGAAAAAGTTGAGGACAAGCATACTTGCGTATACTGGAATTCAGCTGATGAACTCAAGGCCAAAGTTATTATTGGTCTCACGTCTGCTACGAAAAGGCATCCAGCGGTTGGCTGGGTCAGGGCTGACAAGGTTCCCAGTGAAACGACTATTACTGAAGTTCTAAAGTTAAAACAAAAAGTAACAGAGTTAGAAGCCGAACTTATCGAAAACAGAAATACACCGCCGCCAGGCACTGAAGACTTAATGCAAGGAGACGACTCGTTCAAAATGAAGGTTGTCTTCACAGGTCGACGACCCGGTGGTGATTGGTCTGATGACGTTAAATACCAAGCATCTATTAGTCCTACTTGGAATGAAATATTTGCAGGTGTTGCTCCAGTTTTGATAAACGAGGCCAGCGAATCTGCTTTAAGGTCGGCATTTGATTCCTATTTAACACAAGTTTCAAGAAACGAATTTGAAGAGCATGAAGTCCTAAAAGGTCATTCCCTGAAGTCATTTTCGTTCTCTAGATCAGAGATTGATACGTGCATGATTCAGCTTAGGGCATTAGGTCTGATAAAAGAAAGCGATAAAAAGCGCAGTGTCCGAGACACTGCAACATACTGGTCATTAACATCATATGGTGATCAGCTCATGGTTCAGTTACGAGCCCTTAGCCGCAACCAGCAAGAAGCCAGACGTATCGGTAGTGAAGCGACAGTTGCACAAGACGATGAATAAGCCTAACAATCACAAGCACTCGGACCAGCTTTCCGCTTCGCTCCAAGCTGGCCGGTGTTGTGGGCGTTAGGCAGTTTAGTCGATCAACACGATACCAAAGAAGAAAAGAGATACCTCAATGCGAATTGCTGTTTTGACTATGGGCTCACGTGGAGATGTACAACCATTTATTGCTTTAGGAATGGCGCTTAAGAATGCGGGACACGATGTTATCATGGCAACCCATGCAACATTTGAAGATGATATCCAAGATTTGGGTCTTGAATTCTCACCTTTGGAAGGAGATATTCGCGAAATAGTCAACTCAAAGCCTGTACAGGATGTCTTAGCCGCTGGCGCTAACCCGTTATTGTTTATTCCCCGGTTTATTCGTGCCTCTAAGCCACTTGTGATGGGGACAGTGCGAGATATGCTTGTAGCCTGTGAAAGGGTAGATGCGGTTGTACTGGCCGGACTTGGCTTATATGGTGGATACGATGTGGCTGAAAAACTCGATATTGTGCCCATTACAGCAGCGGTCCAACCCATGCAACCTACACGAGCATTTCAAAACCCATTCTTCCCTGCCCCAGCCAGGTGGATGCCTTTTACAGGGACATATAATCGCCTCAGCCACATCCTGTTTGCCAAACTCTTCTGGATGCTTGTCCGCACCTTGTTGAATAATGCTCGTAAAGAAATCCTAGATTTGCAACCTGCTTCCAGGCAACCAGTATTTAGGCGAATAGATGAGCGACAAATTCTCTCGTTATGGGGAATAAGCCCCACCGTCGTGCCAAAACCAGAAGATTGGGGAGAATGGCATAAAATGTCCGGTTACTGGTTCCTTGATACGCCCTCAAGGTGGCAACCATCGGAAGAGCTGATTGACTTTTTGAACACAGGAGAAGCTCCTGTATATATTGGCTTTGGAAGTATGGATGATGAAGATGCAGAGAGCCTGACAGAAATCGCGATACAGGCCTTGAAGATGGCAAAACGCCGTGGAATATTGCTCACTGGTTGGGGAGCCTTAACCGCATCCGAGACATCAGATGATATCTACATGATAGACTCGGTTCCTCACGACTGGTTATTTCCAAGAGTAGCAGCAGTGGTGCATCACGGTGGAGCAGGAACAACTGCGGCGGGTTTTCGGGCTAGTGTTCCCACGGTTGTTATTCCATTTATGGGCGACCAGTTTTTTTGGGCAGATCAAGTCAAGGAATTGGGCGTTGGCCCTGCCTCTATCCCCCGGAAAAAATTAACCGCGGAAAGATTGGCTCAAGCTATCCAAACTGCTCTGACTGATGAGGATATTCGCTTACGAGCGCAAAGGATTGGGGAAGGGATCCGTCAAGAAAACGGTTTGAATGACGCTGTAAAAGAAATTGAAAACTATTTAGAATATTTTGAGCGATGAAAAACTGCCTAACCCCGCGTTAAGCTGACCCGCCTTCGGCTCTGGGGATTCAGCCGCATTTTCGAGCACTTTCTTGGCTTCAGGTTTTTCCTGCCTTCAAGTAGAGTCCATACCCGCCTCAGCGCAGGTAACGCAACCGTTAGCTGCTCCCTCTAAAATTTTGGTCGAGCAAACCTCCAAAGGATAAAATGGACTTACCAATATTTAGGTATCACCCTGACCCACTTGCTACTGGTTCAATCATTGAAAGTGATGCGATATGCCATTGTTGCGAGCAAAGTAAAGGTTATATTTATATATCCAACGTTTACGCCGAAGAAGATATTGACAACAAAATCTGCCCTTGGTGTATTGCAGACGGGAGTGCCGCCAAAAAAAATGATGCGACTTTCTCTGACAGTATTGCTTTAGAACAAGCAGGAATTTCCAATGATATTATCCTTGAAGTTACAACAAGGACTCCAGGATATGTCACATGGCAGCCAGAATTTTGGCTATCCCATTGTAATGACGCTTGTGCCTTCTTGGGGGATGCATCAAAGGATGATGTATTAAGAATTGCAAATGAACATATTAAAATCATTCGCTGGGAAGACTTCAGTGAAAAAGTTATGAAAGAGATAGCCAAAGATTACCAACCAAAAGAAAGCCCAGCGTTTTATAAGTTCAAGTGTCTTCATTGCAATGAAATTTTATATACAATGGACTATCTTTAAATGGCCAGCAGCAGCTAACAAAACGTGCGCCCGACGTGTGGGAGGCTGCGCGATTTACAAGCATTTTTCTGGCTTCAAGTTTTTCCTGCTCCCAAGCAGAATCCACACCCGCCCTAGCGCCAGTAATACAAACCACTAGACCATAAATCAATTTACCTATAAGAGAAGATAAGGAATACAAAAACTTCCTTCTCTTTTTCTTTATAACCCTCCCGATGCGGTAAAATTCGACGATGCTCTCCGAAAAGAAACTCTCCTTCGCTATCTTCGCGCCGATTATCACCGGGATACTCAGCCTGCTTGCCTTTGCCTGGCAAGGCAGCTTCACGCGTCTAATGGCGGATGATTATTATCATTTTTCCCTGCTGCACAAGAACGCCAATCTTTTCCAGAGCATTCTCGAAAAATACACTCTCGCAAACAACCGCTACACCACGCTCTTTTTCTTCCAACTCACCGAGTGGGTCGGCGTCAACTGGATGCCTGCGTTGATGATCGCTGTCTGGGTTTTCAGTCTCTATTGGTTGCTGCGTTCTGCCCTAAAAACACCCGCTAAACTGGCTCTCGCCAGCGCGGTGCTTATCGCCTTCTTCAGCATCCTGCAAGCCCCCAGCCGCTACCAATCCATTTATTGGATATCGAGTTCGGTGACGCATTTTTTCCCCTTACCGCTGTACACGCTTTTGTTGGCGTGGATTTTCTCAAAGTCAGACCTGACAGGTCCTAAAGGCCTATCAGGTTTCGGTCTAATGACCTTTCTCGTCAGCTACTTCATCGGTGGCTTATCAGAGTCATCTGCTGCGCTCAATTTTACAGCGATGGTTGTACTCGCATTCTTATTAAGGTTCAATAAAACGCAGAAAAAAGGTATCTATCTCTTCCTCGCTCTCTCTGCCTTTGCCAATCTGGCTGCGCTACTCACAATGGCGCTCTCCCCCGCCAACGCGCTTCGCACCGACGGCACGCCTTTACCGCTTTCCGATTTTCTGATGCGCTTGCTAACCTATCCATCAGAATTTATCCTGGACGCATTCAAATCCCTGCCCCTGCCAACGCTTGCAACTTTTGCGTTGGGTTATCTGCTTTTTGGCATTGCGCTCGAAAAACGTCCACAGCAAAAAACGCTCATTTGGGCACTCATCCTGACTCCATTCATCACCTATCTTTTCATCGCCGCCACTTTTGCGCCGAATGCCTACGTCTTCTCCTATCCCGATCAGCGCGTGCTCTTTCCTGCACAATTTTTGCTAACGACCAGCCTTTTTGTCGCGGGTGCACTCACCGGAATGTTGTTCTTGAACAAAGAAAAGAAAAATATCGAAACGCTCCTGCTGATAATTGTTGCCCTTTACCCGCTGCGCGCTGCGTGGAGCATAACCAGCTCTCTCCCCGAATATCGCACCCACGCCCAAGCCTGGGATACGCGTGATGCCTACATCCGTGCTAAAGCTGATGCCGGCGTTCGTGATATTATCGTCCCCACTGTGAACGGGATAGCAGGCATCAAGGAGTTCGATATTTCCCCGCAACATTGGGTCAACAAAGCTGCTTCTGCCTATTACGGTGTGGATACGATCAGTGTCGACACGACGAGATTTAATTATGACGACTAACGATACAAACCCGACCTCCGGCTTGCCACTGGTCTCGATCATCACCCCATCTTACAACCAGTCCCGTTATCTTCCTGCTACAATTGAATCGGTGCTTGGGCAGGATTACCCCAACCTTGAATACATCATCGTCGACGGCGGCTCCACGGATGGCAGCGTTGAGATTATCAAGCAATATGCAGACCGTCTAGCGTGGTGGGTTTCCGAAAAAGATAGCGGGCAGACATCGGCCATCAACAAGGGCTTTGCCCATGCCAACGGTGAGATTCTCGCCTGGCTCAACTCGGATGACACCTACGAACCCGGTGCGATCCGCGAGGCGGTCGAGTTTTTACTGGCAAATCCAGATGTGGGTTTGGTCTATGGTGAATGCAATTATATCGACGAGAACGGGAATAAGTTTGGCTTATTCAATGCTGCCCAAACCGATTACGAGAAACTCAGGCAGGGATATGTACACATCCCGCAACAATCGTCGTTTTGGCGCGCCAAGCTATGGAGAGAAGTTGCTCCTCTCGATGAGTCTTTCTTCTTCGCGATGGATTATGATCTCTGGGTACGTTTGGCGAAAGTTAGCGAGTTACGCTACTTGCCGGGACGTAACTGGGCAAACTTCCGTCTCCATACCGATGCCAAGTCCATCGCTGCGGACGACCGTTGCTGGCCCGAGATGATGCGCGTCCACTATCGAGATGGGGGATCGCCTTTCTCGATCATCACTGCCAAATATCTGATCCGCAAGGTAATTGCACCGCTATGGAACTGGCGCCGTCGTAGGAAGATCAAAAAATCGCTGGATGCTCTTTCTTGAACGGAAACCTCTTCAGGGGGAGGACGATCCGTATCCTGTCGTAAATCTGCTTTTCTTCGCCACCTTGTGGGGAAAAGAAATCCAGCTTAATAGCAGCTTACAAAAATGCAAAGGAATTTAAGACCCAAAAGTGCCTTTCGTGACAACTCATATAGTGAAGGTGCTTTATGCTTATTGAACTCAAAAAGTCTCGTTCAGTTCTGTAGTGTTCTGAACAACTGGAGTGGAAATGAAAAAAGTCTTGTTTCTCAGCGTTTTTCTCGTGCTGACTCTTTCTGCCTGTACGCTTGATCTGGCTGGTGCTGCAAATCTTCCTGAACAATCCAATTCGTCTGGGCCAGAGCAAACGAGTGAAGAAATGCCCTCGGTGCAAGTTGATGAATCTGAAGATCCATCTTCTTCTCCCATTATTGAGCTTCCTGATCCGACCGGGCAGATCGCTTTTGTCTCTGATCGTGAAGGAACGAGTAATATCTATGTGATGGGGGCTGATGGCGTAAAGCAGGTTCGTTTGAGTGAGATTTCTTCTGAAGATCATTCGCCAGAGTGGTCCCCCAATGGCTCGCAGGTCGCTTTTGTTTCAACTGTGAATGATAATACTGATATATATATTGCGGATGCCGATGGCTCTAATCTTCTGCGCTTAACGCAGGATGCAGCCAAAGATGGTGCGCCGAGCTGGTCTCCGGATGGAAGCCAGATTGCTTTTGAGACCTTTCGCACTGGTGATTGGGAAATCTATCTTATCAATGCCGATGGTACAAATCTTCTCCGCTTGACGGTTGAACCGAGCGGGGATATGGCTCCTGTCTGGTCTCCTGATGGGAAGTGGATCGCCTTTGTAAGTGGGCGGGATGGGAACTCCGCGATCTATTTGATCAATACCGATGGTGGCGAGTTGACTCGCCTGACCTACGGCGATGCACCTTTCTCTGATCCCAACTGGTCGCCCGATGGAAGCCAGCTTGCGTTCCGTAGGTGGACATCACCGGGTTTAGGTGATATTTGCACTCTTACCCTTGGGCTGCAAGAGATGAAATGCTTTACTTCGTATGCAGAAACGGGGATTGCTGATTGGTCGCCCGATGGAACAAAATTGGCCTACAGAATCAAGCACGGGCAGGATTGGACGATTGAGATTGCCAATATTGATGATAGCGGGAGCTACAAATTGGAGACAGAAGCTCCACCGAAAGGGGACCCAATTTGGTCTCCTGACGGCAATTGGATTGGCTATCAGGTTGATTTTGGCAACAATATGGAAATCGTGATCCAAAGGGCGATAGGGGGCGATGAAACCCGCCTGACGACAACATCAGCGTATGATGGTGAATTGAATTGGTCTTGGCACTAGCGTACTCTAAATGAGAATCAAAACGGGGCTGTCCTTCACTTTTGGACAGCCCCGTTTCTTTTAATCTTGTTACGCTAAGCGCTAATCCGCCAGCGTGCTTGTGTCACCGACCTCTTCGCCGAGGGCTTGGGCTTTGAGTAGGCGGCGCATGATCTTGCCGCTGCGGGTCTTCGGAAGGCTGTCCACGAAGGTAATCGTTTCCGGTTTGGCGATGGGACCGAGTTCCTTGCCAACGTGGTCGCGCAGGGCAAGGGCGAGGTCGTCGCTGCCCTGTACCCCCGCGTTCAAAATCGCGTAGGCGTGGACGGCATTGCCCTTGATCTCGTGAGGTAAACCAATCACAGCTGCTTCGGCAACACTCGGGTGGCTGACCAAAGCACTCTCCACCTCGGCTGTTCCTAAACGGTAGCCACTGACCTTAAGGACGTCATCCATCCTGCCGATGATCCAGATGTAACCATCCTTGTCTTTACGGGCAGAATCTCCGGTTTGGTACATATTCCCGAATTTTCCCCAATATTGTTCTTTATAGCGTTCGTCATCGCCGTAGATGGTGCGCAGCATACTCGGCCACGGGCGTTTGAGTACGAGGAAGCCCTCTTCGCCTACGGGGACGGGGTTGCCGTCATCGTCGACGACGTCGGCTTCATGGCCGAAGAATGGTTTTGTGCCGGAGCCGGGCTTGAGCGGCGTGATCGGCAGCGGGGTGATGACAAAACCGCCCGTTTCGGTCTGCCACCAGGTATCCATGATCGGGCATTTTTCGTTGCCGATGACCTTGTAATACCATTTCCAGGCTTCGGGGTTGATCGGTTCGCCGACACTGCCAAGCAGACGCAAGGAGGAAAGATCGTATCGTTGCGGCCAGGCATCGCCGAAGCGCATCAGGCCGCGGATCGCGGTCGGCGCGGTGTACAGGATGGTGATGCCATATTTCTCGACCATCTTCCACCAGCGGTTGGGATAGGGATGCGTCGGCGCGCCCTCGTACATGAAGCTGGTCGCTCCGGCAATGAGTGGGGAATAGACGATATAGCTGTGTCCCGTTATCCAGCCCGGGTCAGCAGCGCACCACCAACGATCATCGTCCTTGACGTCGAAAACAGATTTGAGCGTCGTGTGGGTATAGACTTGATACCCGCCATGCGTGTGGACAATGCCCTTCGGGCGTCCCGTTGTGCCGGATGTGTAGAGGATAAAGAGCATATCTTCAGCATCCATCTGCTCGGTTTCGCATTTGGGGCTGGCGATGGGAAGTTCGAGCAGGTCGTGGTACCAGAAATCACGTCCCTGTTCCATATAAACATCTTGTCCGGTGCGTTTAACAACGATGCAGTGTTCGATGGTTGCCTGACGTGCCATGGCTTCGTCCGAAATATCTTTTAGTTTCACGATCCCGCCGCGCAGCCAGGCGCCATCTGCTGTGACGAGCACACGGCTCTTGGCGTCTTCAATACGGGATGCGAGCGCTTCAACACTAAAGCCGCCATAGACTACGCTGTGCGCTGCACCGATCTTGGCGCAAGCCAGCATCGCAAAAACTTGTTCGGGGATGCGCGGCATGTAGATGGTGACGATATCGCCTTTTGCCACGCCCATACTCTTGAGAATATTCGCCATCTTGCTGACTTCGCGGTCAAGGGCATGGTACGAGAAAGTGCGTACGTCGCCGGGTTCGCCTTCCCAGATCAGAGCGAGCTTGTTGCGGTGCGAGTTATGTAAATGGCGGTCAATGGCGTTGTGGACGATATTGGTCTTTGCACCCACGAACCACTTATAAAAAGGAGCATTACTATCATCGAGTACTTTATCCCACTTCTTGTACCATTCCAATTCGTTGGCACGATCTGCCCAAAACCCTTCGGGGTCTTCAATGGATTGCTTGTACCAGGCATCGTAATCTTGCACGTTGGCATTCTTAACAACTTCTTCAGACGGGAAATAAACTTCGCCTTCATATTGCTCTTTATCAGACATGGAGACCTCCTCGGGGTTGGCTAATATTTAGTTGTAAAAAACAGGGGGCGCAAAGGTCGCATCCAATCAGGGCAGGAGTTTATGGATGCTTACAAAGCGTTATTTGATTATAAAGGAAAAAACAAACGAATTTGAAGAAAGTTGCGAGAAAAGGTCAAAGTAGCCCTATTAAATAAAAAAAGCGGTCCTGCCATTTTTTTTTCGGCACAACCGCTTTCTTTTACTTATACTTGCGCAAGAACTCTTCTGCCTTCTCTACCAAATACCGATTCCCAATAAAGACTGGTGTGCGTTGGTGAATATCGTCTGGAACAATATCCAATAAGGGGCGCTCACCATCGGAGCCATAACCGCCAGCTTGCTCCGCAAGGAAGGCTAAGGGCGCAGCTTCATACAGAAGGCGAATTTTCCCATTCGGCTTATCAGGGGTTGCTGGATAGCAGAATATGCCCCCATGCGTCAGATTACGATGGAAGTCTGCCACCATCGAGCCAATATAGCGATAAGACATCGAAGGTACATGTTCGTCCCTGAGCCAGTTTGCATACTGATGCATACCTTCTTCCCAGTCTTTCCCGGCAGCATGATTAAAACTGTAATAATCAGGTTTGTTAGGAAAACGCATGCCTTTTTCTGAGAGCAAAAACTCGCCCAAAGAAGGTTCTAAAGTAAAGCTGTGCACACCATTTCCGGCGCTATAAACAAGCATCGTGCTTGTGCCATAGAGGATATAGCCTGCCGCCACCAGTTTTCGCCCGGGTTGCAAACAATCCTCCAGACGTCCGCGCTGGGCCTTGTCGATAACACGGTAGATGCCAAAAATAGTACCAATACTGATATTGGTATCAATATTGGACGAGCCATCCAAAGGATCGTAAACCAAAACATACGAGCCCTTTTTATATCGATCAGGAATCCGAACCCAGTCTTTGCGCTCCTCCGTCACCATGGCTGCCAACCGGCCCGTGTGATCGGTCAGCCGCACAATGATGTCGTCTGCGAGAAGATCGAGTTTCTGCTGCGACTCGCCCTGCACATTTACTTTACCAGCCAAACCGAGCATATCCAGCAAGCCAGCCCGGCGTGTTTGTGCGCTAATGACCTTCCCCGCCAAAGCCAAATCGTAAAGAAGAGCGGTAAAAGAGCCTCTTGCGTATTCAGGCTGCGTATCTAACAAAAAACGTTCGATCGTCACAATTTGCCCGTCTATCATGGGCAAATGGCTTACCCCGTTTGATGGTAACATTTTTGCTCCTTTTTCATATACAGATACATTTGATTATGAAAAGTCTAACATAAATTCTCGGCGTCAAAAGGCATCAAAAAGACGCCAAAAATCGTATAATGCAATAAATATTCTATGCGGAGAAAAAATATGCAACCCATCAAAATCTTTACCACTGGCGGCACCATCGATAAAGTTTACTTCGACGCCAAAAGCACATACGAAGTTGGCAAGCCGAATATCTCAAGAGTGCTCGCCGAACTCCCGATTCATATCGACTATAAAGTCATATCCGTTTTGCAGAAGGATAGTCTGGAGATCACGCCCGCCGACCGGGACGTGATCGTTGCAGCCGTACAGGATGCCGAAGAAAAGCAGATCATCGTTACCCACGGCACCGATACAATGGTCGCAACCGCGAAAGCTTTGCAAGCAGCAGTCAAAGATAAGACCATTGTCCTGACTGGCGCCCTCGAGCCCGCCCTCTTCAAAACCAGCGATGCGATGTTCAACATCGGCTGCGCCATCGCTGCCGTCCAGGCACTGGGACCGGGCGCCTATATCACGATGAATGGACGCATCTTCGAGAGCGGTAATGTCGTCAAGGATGTGGAGCACAGCCGTTTTGTCACGCTGGATGAGTAAAAGCTTTGATTGCTTGAAACCAATGACGACTATTTATCGTTATATAAACATCTGAATCAAGTTCAGGTAGGGAAAAGGAGATAGATGATGAGCGAGCAGGAAAAGAATAAAACGAAAAAATGGGGGATTGCTTTACTTTGGGTGGGGCTTGTTGTTTTCTTTATCTACTCATTCCTATCAATTATTGATGTGAGAATTTTTGGTGATGAAATTCGAAAAACAAGTATCATGCGAGTTTTTCGAGCATTAGCTCACCCAGATATTATTACCTACGAAACCGAAGATTTAGATGTTGAAATCCCCTTTAATTTGCCTTGCCCAGACGGGGAAAAGCCTGCTTTGCCAGAAGCAGATACGAATTCTCCTTATCTGATTGCAAGTGCTACTTGTGGCACTGTTCGTGAAGAGATTACAGTTGAAGGCTATAACATGCCTCCCTTTGCGCAAGGCCCAATTGTTTTTGTTACCAATAATAATTTGAAGAAGCAAATGGGTATATTTACAGTAGATGAAAGCGGCTATTTCAGTACGGAAGTAGAACTGCCTAATCGTCAACCCGTTGAAGAAGCACAAGCGATTAGGGCCACAGTAAGAACTAATGTCGGTCCACCGATGTGGTCAGATAATGCTCTTGCTACAGTTGATAAGCTCTGGGAAACCATTCAAATGGGTTTCCTCGCAACAGCATTTAGTGCGATCTTTGCTACAATTTTCTCATTCTTTCTATTTAGAACATGGTCAGGGAAATTTAGGATAATCAATTTTCTTCTACAGCCAATCTTTGCAGCGATACGGTCGATTCATCCAATCATCATATCAATAATGGCCGTGATCATTGTTGGGATTGGTTCAATGGCTGGCGTCCTCGCACTTACTTTCTTTTTTACAGCCATGCTTACAGCGAAATATATAGAAGCTATGCAAGAGAACTCCGATTTAGGGATGTCTACTTTGCTTAGCGTATATTTCCCGGTGATAGCATTCAAAGAACTTCCTGTGATTATGACAGTTGCAACCATCATCGGATTTGTAGGCGGTGGCGGAATTGGTTTTCTGCTCAGTCAAAATATCAACTTGCTCGATTATCGTGCGGTTAGTACTCAATTAATCGTGATTATTCTTGTGGTTGGGAGTTTGGACTTGTTGAGCAAATACGTCTGGAGAAAAATCAGGGCGTAAGAATTATGAAAAAAGCCAGAAAAATATTTCGCCTGATCGTACTCATTCTTGTACTGCTGACAACACCCTTCGCCTGTGTAGGGATGGGGTCAATTATCTTTTCCCTGCCGGGGATGAACAGCGTCGGTTTCTTTCACGGGGAAGTGCGCGTGGAAAATAATAGCTCCGAAGCTCTTTACCTGACCCCGATCTCCACCACCTATGCCGAGCCACGTATCATCACCCAGCCCCTTTTCCGCCGTCATCGTGACCTGCCTTTGGGCGCAAGAGACAGCATCGTGATTACATTCGACACGGCTGATTTTTCTCTGGCCGGAATCATTCTTTGCGATGAGGACGCTGATTGTCGTTCACTCGAATATGACTGGCAGAATATTCAAACCATTGATGATTTTGATGCACTCCCACCCGTGGATGCGAGCTGGCTCGCAGTCAGAGATGTAGCGTTTAAATACAACTTTCAATTATTCATGATAACGGGCTTTGCCCTCACACCGTTTGCCTTGCTTGCCTTTTGGTGGCGTTTGGGTAGGAGGGAAGAGAACGAAGTATAATTTTGTCACGTCATTGCGGGTGGCTGAATAAAGTTCAGCTTGGCGAAGCAATCTCTCTAATATAGGGAGACTGCCGCATCGGATATTATCCTCCTCGCAGTAACATGAAGTTTTTATCGGTATAAAAAGGAGACCTCGTGCGTGCATTTTTTGAAATCTCAGGTTTAAATATTTACATGCAAGTCGCAGTGACGCTCATCTCAATTGGCGTCCATCTTTTGCGGACTCGGAAGCCCGAACGTAAAGAAACGGTCAGGGAATTGGTGGCGATCTACACCATCGGACTTGCGGGGTGGTTCGGTATTTCGAGCGGGGTGTTCGGTCATATCATCTACGCTGACGAGGTGGCGAGGGGCATCGGTTGGCCACTCGATAGCGGTTTCCAGATGGAGCTGGCATTTGCGTCGATTGGCATCGGGCTGATCGGGGCGCTGGGGTTCTGGAACAAGTCCTTTTGGCTGCCATTTATTATCGCCAAGACAACCTTCATGTGGGGAGCGGCGCTGACTCACATCCTGCATATTGTTGAGTATGGCAATTTCAATCCCAGCAATGCGGGCATTGTGCTCTATTGGGATATCCTTTCTCCTTTCATTTTGATCGCAATTTACTGGCTTTATAAACAGGAGGCTGTGCAACGCAATGCAGCTCAGATTTGAGAAACTTGTTAGCCCGACGCCCGAGATCGCCGCAGTGCTGCACGTTTGGGCGAATGATCCCGCTCTGGTGCATCTGACACGCCCCAGTCGTGACAAGGCGGATTTGGAAAAAGTTGTTCCTGTGACGACTGCATCGCTCGCCGAACGAATCGCACGCGGACTTGAAATTTACTTGATCTATGCCGAGGGGCAGTTGGTCGGTGAAATGAATTTTGTTGTTGACCCGCCTCACCTGCTCAAGAAGGAATCCGGCAGCGCGTGGCTTGCGATCGGCATCGGCGATGCCTCAGCTCGCGGCAAGGGCATAGGTGCGCAGGCGATGCAATATCTCGAAGCGCAAATCCGCAAGCAGGGGCTGGTGCGTATGGAGTTGGGCGTTTTCGAGTACAACGCGCGGGCAATTCGGTTGTATCAGAAGTTGGGCTTTCGAGAGATTGGCCGGATTGAGAATTTCACATATTGGGACGGAAAAATGTGGACAGATATTCGGATGGAGAAAATATTGAAATAAAAGACGCGCCCAAGCGGGCGCGTCTTTTCGTGAACTTCGCATTCCCTCAATTAATCAAAAAAACTATCCATTGCTTCAGGGTAAATTGCGTCTTATGATAGAATACGAATAAAATTTTCCTTAATTGAAACGATGAAAAAAATCCAACCCCTCCATGCATTTGAACAGATCAAGATCCTTGCCGATCCACGGCGCATGGAGATATTACGCCTGCTCATGGCAAAACCAGCTACGCTCACAAAGCTGGCAAAAGCCTTGCAGCGTTCTCCGGCTTGGGTTCGGCATCATATTCTTGCCCTCGAATCCGCAGACCTAATCGAATTAAGCGAAGTGCGCATTACCGGAAAAGTAACCGAAAAATTCTACAGCGCAAAATCAAGCGCTTTTATCCTGCAAGAACTGATTCTGCCCGCTGGTGACAAACCAACCATCATCTTTTCGGGCAGCCACGATCTTTCGTTGGAAAAAATCAGCGCAGAAATTTCAGATCATCTCAGATTGCTCACCCTGCCCGTTGGCAGCCTGGACGGTCTCGCCAACCTGCGCCAGAGACTCTGCCAAATTTCCGGCGCACATCTACTGAGCGAAAACGGGGAATATAACACGCCCTTCGTGCGTCACTTTTTTCCGGATCGAAAAATGGATGTTGTTACGCTCGCGCATCGCACGCAGGGATTAATGGTCGCCCCTGGCAACCCCTTGGGAATCCGTGACGTTTCGGACCTGACCCGAACAAGCCTCCGTTTCATTAACCGGAATCTCGGTTCCGGAACCCGTCTCTGGTTGGACAAGGAACTCAAACGGCTGGGAATCTCCCCCGAAGCAATTAATGGCTACGAGCGCGTTGTCAACACCCACACAAGCTGCGCTCGCCGTGTTTTTCGTAACGAAGTGGACGCCGCCCTTGGTTTGCAAGCATCCGCTGAACAGCACGGGCTGGATTTCATCCCCCTGCTCGAAGAACGCTATGATCTGGTCTTGTCCGCTGAGAGCGAGAAAGATTTATCCCCGCTTTTGGATTACATCCAAACCAAAAAATTCCGTAAATCTCTAACCACGCTCATTGGTTACTCCACCACAAATAGTGGTGAACAAATCCCCCTATAGTTTTCATATTGCTCAAGGAGAGAATTCGATGAAACGCTTTTCACTGTTGATGACATCGCTCATTGTGCTCATGTTCTTGCTGGCTGCCTGCGGACCTGCCGCTACGCCCGAACCTGCGCCCACAGCCCCCCCCGAACCCACTGCCGAACCTGCCCCGACAGAAACTCCTGTTGTGGATGACACCGTTGTGGTCGAGATCGTCGGACCGACGGAAACGGTCGCGCTAACCCTGAGTGAGTTAATGGCTTTGCCCGTCACCGAAGGCTATGCTGGCACGAAGAGCAGCACGGGTAAGATCACCCCTCCGCTGACTTTTACAGGCGTTGCCATGAAAGACTTGGTCGAGTTGGTCGGCGGCATGGACGAAGCCATCGGTTTCAACGCCGTCGCCGAAGATGGCTACAGCATCACCTTCTCGTATGACCAAATTCAAAACGGCACCTTCATTGCCTATGATCCCGCTACGGGAGACGAGTTGAAGAACCCCGTTGATTTGACTCCTATCCTTGCCTACGCTGTCGAGGGCGAGCCGCTCGATGCCAAAGGAGACGGTGTTGTTCGTCTGGCAATTATTAGCGATACGCTCAATCAGGTTACGGATGGGCATTGGTCCGTTAAATGGGTTGCCAAACTCGAAGCCAAGAATCTTGGCGAAGAATGGACATTGATGGCGCATGGCGCTTTGGATGAAGAAATTGACCGTGCCAGCGTAGAATCGTGCAGTGCAGAACAGTGTCACGGCGCAAGCTGGACGGATGATAAAGCCCAGGTTTGGGGCGGCGTGCCCCTTTGGCTGCTGGTTGGCGCTGTGGACGACGAGATCACCCATGAAGGCCCCGCCTTTAATGATGCGTTGGTCGAGGCGGGCTACTCCATCGACGTAGTTGCGGCAGACGGCTACACCGTTTCATTTGATGCAGCCCGCATCGCCCGCAATGACAATATCATCGTCGCGTACAAAGTCAACGACAATCCACTAACGGACAAATACTTCCCGCTGCGTCTGGTGGGTGCCGATTTGGATAAAAGTGAAATGGCTGGTGCAATCGTCGAATTGCAGGTTGGCTTGGAGCCGCTGCCAGTGGCAGAGCCAACCGAGGAGCCTGTTGCTGAAGAAGAAGCGCCTGCCTCCGCTGATGTGGAAGGCACGCTGACAATCACCGGTTTGGTTGACCAGCCTTTGGGTTTCATGGAAGCTGATTTACGCGAAATGGATGTGTTGCAAATTACCGCCGAGCACCCCAAGAGCGGCAGTGCCGACTACGAAGGCGTTTCGCTGAAAGCCTTGCTTGAGATGGCAGGCATTCAGGATGGGGCAACTACGCTGGTCATCACCGCTGGCGATGGTTACAGTGGGGAAGTGAGTCTCGCCGAGGTGCTTGCCTGTGAAGATTGTCTGCTTGGTTTCACCAACACGCTCGAAAAGTTCAAGGTTGTAATGCCGGGCTTTGACAGTGGTGCTTGGGTAAAAGAAGTTGTTAGCTTGGAAGTGAAATAAATCTGTCATTGCGAGGAGCGGAGCGACGAAGCAATCCCCAAGTTAGACGGAGATTGCTTCGCTTCGCTCGCAATGACATTGGATCACAATGCAAAAAATTCTCGCTCTCATTTTAACGGTCAGTTTTTTGGTACTGGGACTCGGCGCTTGTAACGGTCAGCCTGTTCAGGTCACGAGCGAAGCGCCTGCATCCACAGAGAAGACGCCTTTGGTGGTTTTCGCTGCGGGCAGTTTGATTATCCCCTTTGCGGAGATTGAGCAGGCCTTCGAAGCGAAATATCCAGATATTGATGTGCTGGCGGAGTATCATGGCAGCATTCAGGTCATGCGGCATGTGACCGATATGCACGAGGAGATCGACGTGGTTGCTTCGGCAGATGCGGCGCTGATCCCGATGCTGATGTATGCCAGTACGGTGCCTGAGACGGGTGCGCCCTATGCCGATTGGTATATCCGCTTTGCCAGTAACCATTTGGCGCTGGCGCATACGCCGCAGAGTGCATATGCAGACGAGATCAACAGCGAAAATTGGGCTGAGATTTTGGCACGACCGGATGTGAAGATGGGGCTCTCAGACCCGCGTTTTGATGCCTCCGGTTATCGCACGCTGATGGCTTTTTCGCTGATGGAAAACGCTCTCGGACGTTACGATTTATTTGCTCCCGTTTTCGATGGACAGTTTAGCTACCCGATTACGATCTTCCGCGACGACGACCTGACGACGATTACCGTGCCCGAAATTCTAGAAACAAAACAGGATGCGCATATTCTTCAGCGCGGCGGCAGTATTATGCTGATTTCTTTGCTTGAGTCGGGTGATCTTGATTATGCCTTTGAGTATGAGAGCGTCATCCAGCAGCACGGCTTGGAAATGGTAACGCTGCCGGATGCGGTCAATATGGGCGAAGCCGCCTTTGAAGCGGATTACGCCGCCGTGCAGGTTGACCTGGATTTCCAGCGCTTTGTCTCGATCAAACCGCAGTTTCGTGGCGAGCGTATCGGCTACGGGATCACCGTGCCCTCGAATGCGATCCATCCCGACGAAGCGGCGCTCTTTATCGCTTTCCTGCTCAGCCCTGAAGGGCGCGCCATCATGGAAGCAAATCACCATCCTCTTTTCGATCCCTTTCCGGCAGAGGGCTACGCCAATATGCCGGAGAATTTGCAAGCGCTCTCTGTTCCGGCTGAATAAGTCGTGAAGCAGAAGAATCGGTTCTTTAACTTCGTTTTTTCTTTTCTGGGCGGCTTATTGCTGCTCTTCATCATCCTGCCCCTGCTCAGTACTTTGTTGGGCACAACGCCGGAGTATTTTTGGCAGGTGCTCACCGACCCCGAAGTGCTGCGTTCGATTGGGCTGACCTTTGCCGCAGCCGGAACTGCGACGGGCCTGGCCCTGCTGACGGGTGTCCCGTTAGCCTATTTGCTGGCACGCCGCTCGTTTCACGGCAAAGGATTGGTTGAAGCACTGGTCAATCTGCCCATCGTTATTCCGCATACTGCCGCAGGCGTCGCCTTGTTGCTCGTCTTCGGGCGGCATGGTTTACTTGGGCAGTGGCTCACCCCGCTGGGAATTGTCTTCACGGATCATTTCGGCGGCATCGTGGTCGGGATGCTCTTCGTCAGTTTGCCCTATCTCGTCAATATGAGCCGCGAAGCCTTCGCGCTCGTGGACGATGAACTTGAGCGCGTTGCTTTAATCGACGGAGCCTCCGCTTGGGGCGCCTTCTGGTATGTGGCGCTCCCTTTGGCTTGGCGCGGCGTTCTCGGCGGCGCGGTGATGATGTGGGCGCGTGGCATCAGCGAGTTTGGCGCAGTCGTCATTCTGGCCTATCACCCCAAGATCGTGCCCGTGCTCGTTTATGAACGTTTCAACGGTTTCGGGCTGGATGCGGCACAACCCATCGCCACCTTGCTGATCGTTTTGGCAATTGCCATTTTTACCTTTTTGCGAGTCTCATTATTGCCAAATAATGAGACTGATTAAAACGCTACCCTGTGCTTTCCGCTGTTCGGATCCGAGCGGCGAGTAAAAAATATTTTTAAGGAGAATTGAAACATGACTCGTAAGATCAACCTATTCCTCATCTTGGGCTTGGTTCTATCCCTGGCTTTGGTTGCCTGCGGAACCGCCACCACCCCCGAACCTGCTCCCGTTGAACCGGCAGCCCCTGCCGCCGAAGAAGCGCCAGCAGAAGAAGCTCCGGCAGAAGAACCTGTGGCCGAAGAAGCCCCCGCAGCAGAAGCTGCCCTGCAAGTAACCGGCGCAGTTGCCAGCCCGCAAGCGTGGACAGAAGACGAAGCCAAGGCAATGAACGCCATTGATGTTGAAGCCACCAACAGCAAAGGCGAAGCCAGTTCCTACACCGGCGTTCTTCTCAGCGAGTTAATTTCCGCTGCCCAGCCTAACGCCGACGCCACAACCGTTGTTTTCGTTGCCGACGATGGCTACACTGCCGAAGTCGCCCTCGACGAATTGCTGGCATGTGAAGATTGCATCGCTTCTTTCCGCAGCAAGGGTGGTTTCAGCACCGTCCTACCCGGCTACGAAGGCAGTTTGCAAGTCAAGGGTGTTGTTGAAATTCAAGTAAAATAGGTTCTCTCTTGTACTTGCTACTCTAGCCCCTCTCGTTAGAGAGAGGCTAGGCTAGGAGAACCTATGCAATATATTCTTGGACTTGACGACACCGACAACCTCGAATCGCGCGGCACCGGGCATCTGGCGCGTGAGTTGGCAAAAGCCCTCGCACAGGATTTCGACGTTCACGGGGTCACCCGCCACCAACTGCTCGAAGACCCCCGCGTGCCGAAAACCGCCAAAAATAGCTGCGCCGCCATTCTTTTCTCAGGTGACGATTTCCCGCTTGATGAGCTGGCTGCCTTTGCCCGAAAGTTCATGCTCGACGATTTTCAACCTGGCAGCGACCCCGGCCTGTGCGTCGTGACGAGCGTGCCGACCGAGATCATCGCCTACGGGCAGCGTGTTCAGCGCAATTTTGTCACCCAGAAAGAGCCGCGCAAACTGGCAAATCAGCACGGTATTTTTCTCGAAGGCTTGGGCGGGGATGAAGATGGAGTCATCGGCGCACTGGCAGCAGTTGGATTAGCCGCTTCGGGCAACGATGGACGCTATGTACAGGTCGGCACGATACGCTCCCTCGAAGGCTTGCTTCCGCTTAAAGACATCCTTTCGGCGGGAATAGCTTCCGTCAAAACCCTGGACGGAGAATCTGTGACCGAGGGCTTGATCCGCGCCGAAAAACTGCGTCCCGCCCGCCGTGATGGACAGCCAATCCTCTTCGTTGAAAAAGATGGCGAAAACTGGCTGCCGTTGAAACTCGATTAAAACCATACAGCGCTGGTTGAGTAGCCTGACAGCAGTATCGTCAGGCGTATCGAAACCAAGCGATTCTCATTAGTGAAGATTCCCCGCGATTTCGATACGCTCTGGCACAGCTTTATCTTGCCAGAGCTACTCAGTCTCCGCTGTGTTACCTACTAACTCCATGTTGCGCGCAAAAAATCTTTCCTTCCAATACCCGCAAGATGATCGCGGTCTTCCGCCCATTTCGCTGGAAATCAACCCCGGTGAAATGACGCTGGTCACAGGTCCCTCGGGCTGCGGCAAAAGCACGCTGGCACGCTGCCTGATGGGCTTGATTCCACATCTCTACAACGGCGAGCTGACGGGCGAAGTCTGGCTGAACGGCTACCAAACATCCGATGTACCCATTTGGCAATTAGCAGAAAAAGCGGGCATGGTCTTCCAAAACCCAGCCGCGCAGATGCTCGCCCCCAGCGTTGCAGAAGAAATCATTTTTGGTCTCGAAAACCTGGGGCTGGAACGCGATGAAATCGACATCCGTTTGGAGCAAGTTTTAAACGAGTTCAACCTATCCCACATGCGCGAGCGCAACCCGCAAAGCCTGTCGGGAGGCGAACAGCAGCGCCTAACCTTGGCCGCCATCATAGCTCGCCAACCGGACGTTCTCATCCTTGATGAGCCGCTCTCCATGCTCGACACGACTGCCGCCGAAGAGTTGATCGACCATCTCGAACGCTTCACCGCGGCAGGGAAATCTCTGGTCATCTTCGAACATCGTCAGGAGTATCTGGAGCGAGTTAAAAAATTACACCATGTCGTTTTAGAGGGGAAGGGAAAAGAAGAACGACATCTCTTTGATGGTGCACGGAATGATAGACAAGCAGATTTTAGACTGGAAGTCGAAAACTTGAGTGTTCAACTTGGCGGGCGCAACGTACTAGATAATTTGAATCTCTCGCTGGAAGCCGGACAGGTTGTTGCTATTGTTGGGCGGAACGGGGTTGGAAAAACAACCTTGCTGCGTGCGCTGGCTGGTTTGCAGAAACATGATGGCGCTCTAAACATCATCTCTGCACAAGGAGAACAAATTCCTGATCTTGGCATGGTTTTCCAAAACCCTGATTTGCAGCTATTTAACGCCAGCGTGCGCGATGAAATCCTCTATCGTCTGCCTGATCCGGATATGGAATACTACCATTGGCTACTCTCTGCGTTAGGGTTGGATGGATACGAAGATACACCGCCCTTGTTGCTTAGCGAAGGCGAGAAAAAACGTGTCGCGCTTGGCTTGGTGCTGATGCGCCAACCCACACATGGAGTCCTTCTCGATGAGCCATCGCTTGGACAGGATTGTGCCCACAAGAAAACACTGATGCACATCCTGCGTGCATTGGCAAATGCCGGACAATTGGTCATCATCACCACCCACGACTTGACTTTGGCAGAACATGCCGACCGCCTGATCCTGCTTGGCGAAGAGGGAATAATCGCTGATGGCGAGACGGCTGCCGTACTTGCAGACAAAGCTGCCTGGCAAAAGACGGGACTCTGTTTGCCGGAGTGGTTCCAGCGTGAACGGGGGAAGCGCTGATGCGTATTAGCCAAGCCGGGCGCTCGCGGCAGATCCAGTTGATCGAGGCTTCGCCACTGAGATATGCGGATCCGCGCACCAAGCTTTTCTTAAGCGTAGCAATTTCAATGGTCGTCATGTTACCGCTGGAACGTTTGGCAATTTTCATCGGCGCTTATGTCATCTTCCTGTTGTGGACGCGCTTGCTCCCATCCGCAATCCAGCAAATTTGGCGTATTAAATGGTTGCTAATCCTGCTCTTTGCCTTTGATTGGTGGTTGATCAGTTTGCCACATGCCGCGATAATTTGCGCGCGCCTGATTTTGTTGACGGGCGTTTTTTCGTTGCTTTTTTCGACAACCACGACCCGTGAGTTGGGACTGGCCTTGGAAAAATTGCATGTTCCCTATCGTTATGCTTTTAGTTTGGGCTTGGCGTTTCAGAGCCTTGGCCTGCTGGATGACGAGTGGCGTGCGATTCGGGAAGCGCAGGCTTCGCGCGGGGTCGTGCCGGAACTTTCGTCTTTTCGGCGTTTGCTGGCGCAAGTTGGAGATCTGGTTTCGTTGACCGTGCCGGCGATTGTGTTGACTACGAAACGTGCTTGGGCGATCACCGAAGCCGCTTATGCGCGCGGCTTTGATTCGCCGAACCGCACCTCGTATCACAGATTGTCATTGTGTTGGCTGGATTTTTTCTTGATGAGCGGGATCGTGCTCGTGCTCGCTCTTTTATATTGGAGATGGTGATGGATCAAAAGAAACGTGTTTTTCTCGCAGTTATTCTTCTTGTCGTTGTGGTGGGCATCGTTTTAGGCGTGGACTTTTTGCAGCGTCAGCAGGCTGCTGCGCTTGCTCCTGCGGATATGCCGCCTGGTTCGATCCCGATCTTTATGGATGGAAAATTTGTCGCCAGCTTTGTGCCGGATGATTTGGCTCAGCTCGAAGGTGCCAGCTTTGTAGACAATGAAGAGGGGAAGACTCAAGAAGGCTGGATGCTGCGCGATGTACTTTTGCTCTATATCAAAGCGAGTAAGTTGAAAGATGATACACAGATCACCGTCTTGAGTTCGAGCCGCGAGAAGGCCAAATCTCTGACGTGGGCTGAAGTGGACACTGTGGAGAATATGGTCCTGTTCGATCTTTCGGGACGCGGCACGCTCAAGCTGGTTTCTTTGATCCCCGGCTTTGATATTCGCGATGCATGGATTCAAGATGTTGACAAGATCGAGGTCGTCCGATGAAAAAAGCTTATTTTTCCACCTTTCAGTTGATTTTGCTGGCGCTTTTCTCCGCGCTGGTGGTTGTTGCGAAAATTGCGTTACGTACGCCCTTACAGCTTTCCGGTCACTCAGGCATCTTCTGGATGGCAATCGTCATTGTCGGGATGCGTGTTGTCCCCAAGCCCGGTGCAGGCTCGGTGATCGGCGTCACGTCGGGCATTCTGGCGGGCTTTCTCGGTTTGGGCGATTTTGGCGTCCTGAACACATTTTTGTCCTATTCCCTGCTCGGCATCGTCGCCGACCTAATCTTATGGCTCTTGGGTGGCAATGCCGAAAATGTAGTTGTTGCCGTTTTGGTTGGTACCTTTGGACATTTTGCTAAATTCATCGTCAAATGGATATTTGGCTTGATGACAGGCGCTCCGCTCGGTTTCGTTGCGCTAGGGCTTTTGAAGGCTATTATTGGCTATCTTGTTTTTGGGGCAATCGGTGGTTTTCTTGGCTGGCTGACTCTCAAGGCCTTGCGCAAAGCCGGTTTCTTTGCTTATCTGGCTGAGAAACGCTGATGGAGTGATTTTCTCGCCAGCGTGGTATAGATTTTTTATGAATTTGTATGGGTTTGTTGGAATATTTTTTGTTTTCTTGACTTTTCCTTGTCTATACAATATGATACGCGCGACAATTGAATAATGGAAAAAACTAGCGGCTGCATCCTGTCTTTTTTAAGTAAAAAACACAGGATGACGAGGTAGAGGTTCCGTCCTGCGAGGGACGTGCTAATGTGCTTACTAATGGGCACAAAAAATCGAAGAGATCAGCGGATGCCTCTGGAGCTTGGTCACGAGCTTCGTTCTTTCCCTTCCAAACCAAGTCTGTGATGAAAACCTTTCGGTAACGAAGGGCACAAAATCCAGATAGTGATGAAACCCCGATGGGCTTTCTGTATATTGGAAGGGCGTTTTCGTTTAATTGGCAGAGCAACCAAACGTGCGCCTATGTGCATGCTTGGTTGCTCTTTTGCTTAACGGAAAATCCCTTGTAGTAACGGCTTCAGCCGTTATAGCGACTGAAGTCGTTACTACAAAGGCTTTCTGAAAATAAAAAGGTGAATCGATGACAGAAAAAGAACAGTACCACCGTTATCACATCCCAACCCGCGTCGCACCTGAGATCGAGAAGTGGCCCAGCCGCTTCAACGTCACGGTTGGGAGGGTTGGTTTGGCGAAGAATCTCATCAAAGAGATTTTCCACTTTGGGCTGGGCGAGCGGCGTGAAGTCGTCCTTAGCCGCCCTTGTATTTACGGTGTCTTTTCGGGTCCCGTAGGTGGTTTTTCGCCGCGCCCACAAGAATGTGTTGGCTGCCTGCGTTGCACGACCGAGTACCCTGACTACGTCAAAGTCGAATCGAACCCCGAACGCCAGAAACTCGGCGATTCCTACTTCACCTTCAACCACGTCAACACGATCAGCGTCGAAGCCCTTGATGGCAGTATCCCCGTCAAGGGTGCGGGCTATCGAGGTAAATTTGGCGGCGAAGGTTGGGATGGCATGTGGACGGATATGTCCGAGATCGTCCGTCCCACGCGCGATGGCATTCATGGGCGCGAGACCATCTCCACTATTGCCGACATTGGCTATAGCCCTGCATTTTTGCAGTTCGACGACGATGGCAACCTGCTTGGCGACACCCCGAACTCGCTCTCCATTCCCCTGCCGATTCTCTTCGATCTTTCCGCTGCACCTTTTCAGAACGATGCCTTTTTGCGAGGTGCTGCGAAAGCTGCAGCAGAAATTGGCACGCTGGTTATTCTTTCTGTGGATGCGATCCAGCGGCTTGGATTAACAGGGGAGCATATCGTCCCCTTGCTTAAAAAAGGCGATGAAGCCAAGCTCGGATCGCTCTCGGATTTCCGCTTGGTTACGCTATCTGAATGGGATGCCCAACTCTACGCATCGATCTGTCAGGCGCTGCCCGAAGCGCTTGTTTCTCTCCAGATCAACGCCGTCTCCGACGCTTTAACGGAATATGTCGAAGCCGGGATCCACGTTTTTCAATGGGTAGCAGACTTCCATGGGCGCGACCCACAGGGTTCCTTTATCTTGGATTCAATTCGTAAATTACATACATTCTTCGTTGAAGCGGGCATCCGAGAAAATGTCACCCTGTTGGGCAGCGGCGGGATGATCGCGGCGGAGCATATCCCCAAGGCGCTGCTGTGTGGTTTGGATGAGGTAGCGCTCGATACGCCATTGGTCGTGGCAGTGCAGGGAAAATTTGAGGACGAGTGTGCTGATCGAAAATCCAGCCGTTTCACTTTTCCGAAGAATTTGACTGCCGATTGGGCAGCGCAACGAATCGAGAATTTGTCGGCTGCCTGGCGTGACCAACTGCTGGAGCTGAGCGGTGCGATGGGCATTCGCGAGACCCGCCGCCTGCGCGGAGAGATGGGGCGCGCCATGTTTATGAAGAATCTGGAAGCCGATGCGTTTGAAGGGATTGACGGCTATGAAAACTAACGAAGAACTTATTGTTGAAAAACATGTGACCAATTTGCACGCCGGTTTCAAAGCGCGCGCCGAGCGGGAATTTGACCCCTCACCTGCGATGGGCGATTTCCGTTGGACGGAGCAGTTGATACTCTCGACCTACTATCAAGCCGAACATGGACGCCCGCCCGAAAACGGGCTGGAACACCGTGTTGGTCGCTCGGAAGGCGGCTTTGATGTGCTTGATTTCAAATTCCTGCCCGAAGCCGAATGGACGGCTGATGATGTTGAGATTGACCTGTCTATTCCGTTGAATAAACGCGGCGTTGGTCGTGAGATCGAAATCCCGATCCCGATCTACGGCGGCGGGATGTCCTTCGGTTCGATCAGCGAGGAAGTGATGGTTTCGCGTGCGCGTGCCGCACAAGAATGGGGCACCTTTATTTCTACCGGTGAGGGCGGCTATCCGCCTGCGCTTTTACCATATAAAGACCACGTCATCACACAGGTGGCGACGGGCATGTTCGGCGTGCGGGAAGAGACCATTCGCAACGCTCGCATCGTGGAGTTCAAATACGCACAGGGCGCCAAGCCCGGTTTGGGTGGGCATCTGCTTGGTGATAAATCGACCTCCGCGGTGGCGGCTTTGCGTGAGAGCGTACCCTGGGTGAGTTTGTTTTCACCTTTCCCCTTCCACTCGGTTTATTCGGTGGAAGATCACCGTAAACACGTTGACTGGATCAAGATGACTAACCCCGAAGCGCTGGTTTCGGTCAAGGTCTCTACGCCGACGGATGTGGATATGGTGGCTGTCGGCTCTTATTACGCAGGGGCGAATATCGTCCATCTGGATGGCTCCTACGGCGGGACGGGCGCAGCGCCCGAGATCGCCAAGAAGAATATCGCCATGCCAATCGAGTTTGCCGTGCCGAAGGTACACAAATATCTTGAAAGCGAAAATATCCGTGATGAAGTAGCGGTGATTGCCAGTGGTGGTATTCGTACCGCTTATGACGTTGCTAAGATCATCGCCCTCGGCGCTGACGGCGTTGTGATGGGTACATCTGAGTTGGTCGCATTAGGTTGCACCCGCTGCTCAAATTGTGAACGTGGGCGGGGCTGCACCTTTGGCTTGACGACTACTGACCCGTTACTTTCTCAATTTATCTCGCCTGATTGGGGCGCACAGCGCATTTCGAATTTGTATGCGTCGTTTTCTATCCAACTCAAAGACATTCTTCGTAAGCTGGGGTTGAGAAATATTCGTGAGTTGCGCGGGCGCAAAGATTTGCTCCGTTATATCGGCAAAGGAAGGAGCGCATAATGAAAACTCAAAATGCAAAGAAAATGTCACAGTCTCTGAGCGGAGGGCTGAGCGAATGTGAAGCTCGTAGTCGAAGAGCGGATTTCAACGGACGCCGTCCTTCGACTGCGTCGTTTTCTACGAAAACGCCTCCGCTCAGGAACTGGAAAGCTCCTAGTAGTGCAGAGAAATTCATCGATTCCCGCACCGCCATCATCCCCGAAACAGGCTTTGTTTTCCCGCAAGATGATGCCGCCGAGGGTGGCTGTGGCGTGATCGGGATGGCATCCAATGTGCAGGTCGCCGCAAAACACATGCTCCAGTCGTTACAACAGATGCGCAATCGTGGCAACGGTAAGGGCGGCGGGATCGCTGCGGCGGGCTTGGTCGCTGAAGAGTTTGGCGTGACGCAGGATGTGCTCGAAAACGACTATCTGCTCGCCATCGCCTATCTCGATGACAGCGTTCGTGACGAACTCGAAAAAGACTTCATCTACGCGACCTTCGATGTTGACCATGTGCGGGAAGAAGAGCGTATCGCTGATTTCACGTCCATCGAAGGTTTGGATGTGCGTCCGCCGCATGTTGTCGAGTATTTCGTGCGGGTTAAACGGGACCTTCTCTCGGCGTTCACCGAAAAGCACGGACTCACCGACCAAGCTTCTCGCAAGGTCGAGGACGAGTTCGTCTTCCAGAATTCGTACCAGATCAACATTCGCTACTATCAATCCACGGGCGAGAAGCAAGCCTTCGTCCTGTCGCATGGCAAAAATATGCTCGTGCTCAAAATGGTCGGCTACGGCGATGACGTTATCCGCTATTACAAGATCGAAGAGATGCACGCCCACGTCTGGATCGGGCATCACCGCTATCCCACGAAGGGGCGCGTTTGGCACCCTGGCGGGGCGCACCCCTTTATTGGGATGAACGAAGCGCTCGTCCACAACGGCGATTTCGCCAACCATGCCTCCATCAGCGAGTATCTCTCGCAGCGCAATATCTACCCGCTTTTCCTGACCGACACGGAGGTCGCGGTGCAGGTTTTCGACCTGCTGCATCGCACCTATGATTATCCGCTCGAATATGTGATCGAGGCGATGGCGCCGACCACCGAGCGAGATTTCACGCTGCTGCCGCCTGAAAAACAGCGGATTTATGGGATGCTCCAGCGCACGCACATGCACTGCTCGCCTGATGGACCGTGGTTCTTTTTGATCGCGCAAACCGATACGCACGCGGACGAGGGGCCTGTGTACCGTTTAACGGGCATCACGGATACAAGTATGTTACGCCCGCAAGTTTTCGCCTGGCAAGAGAATACCCTTGTGGACGGGACGAAGGCGGCGATCGGTTTTGCGGCGTCCGAAAAACAAGGTATCGACGCTGCGCTGGAGAGCCTCGCCGAAACAGACTCCCGCTTCTGGACTCGAGCCGACCATTACTGGAACGCCCGTGGCGGCAGTCACACCGATGGCGGCGCTTTCTTCTACAAAGTGATGCCGAATGGATCGGGCATGGATATCACCTGTACCGATAAATTTGGTAATCCTGTTTCTTTGCCGACCAATACGCCTGCTTTGCAGAGCGCTGAAAAAGCGCAGGCGTTGCCTGAACTGGATGTCCCTGCTTTGGCTGTGGATGAGAAATTTAGCTGGTTTAAAAAAGAAGTTTTGCATTGGGGCTATGCCCAGGTGCAGGCGTTCCTTGCGGCGGTTGAAAAAGATGCACCGAAAGATGCCATCGCTCTGCTGACCCTACTGATGGATCGGCGTTACGATGTCGGCGCACTGCGGCGTAGTTCTGTGCTTTCACTGGTGGATGAAAGTTTTGCACGAGTGATCGAATCGTTGCGTGGCAAGTCTTCGCCTGACTATCTTTTCCTTGCGCATGATGCGGAAATCCCTGCGCCTACATCGCCTGAAAAGACGGTTGTGATTGATGCCCGTCCTTACGAAATTGAGAACGAAGGCTCGGTTGCGAGCGTCGTGCAGGACTTGTACGCCAAAGGCTGGCGCAAATATCTGGTCGCCTTCACGCATGGACACCGCTTCATCGGCAATGGTTTGGCTGGCGTGGATGCTGGCACCCGCATCGACATCTATGGTGCGCCTGGCGACTATATCGCTTCGGGTTCGGATGGCTTGGAAATCCAACTTCACAATAACGGGCAGGATCAACTCGCCCAGATCATGAAAGCGGGTAAGTTCGTCGTGCATGGCGATGTCGGGCAGACCTTCATGTATGCAGCCAAAGGCGGCGAAGTCTATGTGCGCGGCAACGCGGCGGGACGTCCGCTGATCAATGCGGTTGGTAAGCCGCGCGTGGTCATCAATGGCACCTGTCTTGACTACTTGGCAGAATCCTTCATGGCGGGCGATCCGCTGGATGGTGGCGGTTTCGTTGTTCTGAACGGCTTGACCTACGACGAGCGTAGCCAACTCGTGGACATGGAAACACCCTATCCCGGTGGGAATCTCTTCTCGTTGGCATCGGGCGGCGCGATCTATGTCCGTGACCCGCATGGGGTTGTGAGCGAAGACCAACTCAACGGCGGTGAGTTCCAGCCCTTCACTCCTGAAGATTGGGCTTTGATCAAACCTTATCTCGAAGAGAATGCGCGCTTATTTGATATTTCGATTGAGCGTTTGCTTTCTGTCGATGGTGTGGAAAAAGAGCCGTCGCAGGTTTATCGCAAGATCCGCCCGCGTGCTGTCCGTGCACTGATGGCGGAAGAGAAGTGGGTGGCTCACGCAAAATAGATTTCTATAAACATAGTCTCCCCCAAATCCACAGATTTGGGGGAGATGTCCGTTAGGACAGAGGGGGCTTTTTCTTGCCTGCTGCTCATTTCTCCCCTACAATATCTGTATTGAATTGGGAAGACAGGGACGCAATATGAAAAACACGATCTTCATCAGCTACTCAAAAAAGGATCGCGAATTTGCCCATAAATTCGCCGATGACCTGATCGCAGCAGGCCACAAGGTTTGGATCGACCGCTCCTTACAAGTAGGGGATGATTGGGAGAAGACCATCGAAGCTGCGCTGGAGAACGCCCAGGAAGTGATTGTTGTTCTCTCGCAGAACTCGATCCACTCAAAATGGGTGCAGCACGAAGGTTCGATCGCCTACGGTTTGAAGAAGACCATCTTCCCTGTTTTGTTGGATGCACTGAATCCTGAAGACCTCCCGATTTGGACAGCAAAATTCCAATATCATAATTTTGTGGGGGTGGAGTATCAAAAAGCCTTTGATGTCCTGAATGCCATCCTGACGCCTCCGAATCCAATTCAAGATCTGCTTGACCAGCAGGTGAATGCCTTTAGGCAAACCGGTGCATTAATGAGTGATGCTGTCTTGGGTGTGATCGAGGAAGCTCAAGATAATCTCGATATCAACAAAGATGCAGAAAATCTCATTCAGACTAGTTTAAAAAAACGAGAAGAAGAGCTAAGCGAGCGAGAGAAACAACACCAGCGTGAAATGAATCAAAACAAGCGCTTGCGTCAATTCACCAATTGGTTAACAGGGTTGTTGGTAGTTGTATTAATTCTGTTAGGTGTAGCCTTCCGGCAAAACAAGATTTCAAAGGCAAATAACATTGTTGCACATGCCTTTCGGGAAAATGATAACCATAACTATCAACTGGCAGCTTTACTAGGTTTGGAAGCTAATAACATATATGAAACCGAGGAAGCAAATAACTTGTTATCACAGATTCCTTATTTTGAGACGCCTTTTCCAATTGTTCTGCAAAGCTTCTCGTATAGGATAAATAGCATGGCTTGGTCGAAAGACGGACAGTTGGCTGTAAGCTTTAGAGGAAATTCGTTAGTTGTTATTTGGGATTCAGAAACTAATGAACTGCGCCAATTGCGCGGTCATGAAGGAGGAGTAAACAGCGTTGCATGGTCACCGGATGGGCAATTGGTCTCTGGCGGCGGATACGATAAAGCTGTGATTGTTTGGGATTTAAAAACCGATAAACCAAACCAGATTTTGCATGGACACCAATCATCAGTAAGTGATCTAGCGTGGTCAATAGATGGGCGTTTAGCTTCAGGAGGAAGAGACGGCTTGGTAATTATTTGGGATCTGCAAAATGGTGAGCCATATAAAACTCTGCAAATTCCAAATAGCCGTGTCAATAGTGTAGCGTGGTCTGATGATGGACGGTTGGCTTCTGGTGGCGAAAATGGGGCTTTGGTAGTTTGGAATTTGATTACAAGCCAACCAGAATACGTTTTGAACGGACATGGTGAAAATGATATATTGAGTGTAGCATGGTCGAAAGAAGGGCAATTGGCTTCTGCTGCGAGGGGAAGAATTGGTGGTGATGGCGATATAATTGTTTGGGATCTGAGAAAAGGTGAGCCATATAAATTTCTTAGGGTCCCAAATGGTAGTGCAAGTAGTGTGGCGTGGTCTGCAGATGGACAATTAGCATCTAATGGGGGTGGACTCATTCTTTGGGATATCGAAACGGGTCAACCAAAATATATTCTCCAAAGCCCTACGGGCAATATTACTGACGTGACATGGACTACTGATGGGCAGCTCACATCAGCCAGTGATAGTGCAATTGGAGAAGATGGCCGAGATATTAATGCTGTAGTAGTTGCGTGGGATTTTGAGACGGGAGAACAGTATCAAATTTTAGAAGGTCATCGGGGAATAGTTACGGATGTAGCTGTATCAATGAATGGTCAGTTGGCTTCTAGCGGAAGTGATGGTACAGTCATTGTTTGGGATTTAGAAACAGGTGAGCCATCCCAGGTTTTGCAAGGTCACAAGAGTTCCGATGTAAAGAGTGTCTCATGGTCGCAGGATGGAAGATTGGCATCTGGCGGATACGATGGCTCTGTCATTGTTTGGGATTTAGAAACAGGTGAGCCATCCCAGGTTTTGCGAGGGCATGAGTGGAAAGTAAATAGTGTGGCTTGGTCTGTGGGCGGTCAATTAGCCTCTGGCGGGCTTGATGGCTCTGTAATTGTTTGGGATTTGGAATCTGGGTTGCCGAGTCAGACATTTCAAAATGCTCATAATTATGCTGCGACCGTAGCATGGTCCGTAGATGGCTTGTTAACCTCTGCGGGATATCAGGATGATAAGATAATTTTCTGGGATTTAGAATCTGGTGAACCATTTCAAACTTTAGATGGTCGAGGGGACGTAATCATTTCGTGGTCTCAAGATGGCCAATTAGCTTCAACAACTTATGGAGATGTGATTGTTTGGGATTTAGTACATGAGGAACCTTATCAAACGTTAGATAAGGTTTCTGCATATGATTTAGCATGGTCTAAAGATGGACTGTTAGCATCTATTGGAGGAAAAAATGTGGTTGTTTGGGATTTAGCGTCAGGGAGCCCGTATCAGATTCTGGGAAGTTCTGGATATAGTATTGCATGGTTACCTGATAAGAGTTTAGTAGTTGGTGAAAAAGACGGGCTTATTCGCATTGTGCCTGAAAGATATTTGCATCCAATTTGTGAATGGGTGGGACGTAATTTAACAAAAGATGAATGGGAATGGTACGTTGATGATTTGTTTTATCGTCGTACATGTTCTAATTTGCCTTGGCCTTACTTGTCATTTAATGATGAGCTTACAACTTATATTCATCAGGCATCTTTTGTGGGCAAAGTGAAGTTTTTGTTAGCTGTTATTATTGGTGTCATCATTGTTGTTGTTTTTGTCGGATTGGTTTTCTTCAGTTTTTATAAGCTGGGAAGGTTTGTGGTTTTGCGCTTACGGCGTGACCGCAAATAAACACTTCAGATATACCCCTTCTTTGAAACCAATCGAATGATCGAGCGCATGTGATGTGCGCTCGATTTTGTTGGGACGCCTAATTCGTATATAGCATCAAGGTCTCATCATCCTGTTCCTCGATCCGGAAGCGAGGCAATGCCTTGGTTGCAGGCCCTTTTAGGACATTGCCATTTGCGTTGTAATGTGAGCCATGACAGGGGCAAGTGAAGCCTGCTTTATTTTCATCTGCATCTACAGTGCATCCCAGATGTGTGCAAACCATACTGATGGCAATGACCCCTTCCTCTGTGTGTTTGATCGCGGCAGGAATATCTGGTCGGATGACCTGAATAGTTTCGGGGTAATCCTCTTTCGGGCCAAGAGCGAATTGGGTGGGCGGGCCAGGGTCTGGTTGAAAACTGAAAAAGCGGAATAGCCCGCCCAGTCCCAAAAATCCACCCAAGCTAAATATGGCATTGGTGGCGATGCGTAGAAAATTACGTCGAGTGATTGGTTTCGTCATAGGTAAATTATTTTCCGAAACTGGTAGAAAGATTGGCGAGCGTAGTTAGTGCAGTAATGGTAACGACAATGAGCACGATCAATACCTGAGCAATTTTGTTTCCACTAGGGAACCAACGTCCTAACTCTTCGGCTTTGGCTCTGGGCAAGATATAGGGGATTAGCCCTAATACGAGTAAGACCAATGCCGGCGTAAGCACTCCCCAGATGAATGGATCACCATAGATAAGAAGTTGTTGCACCCACAGAAAAAACCAGGGCGCGCGAGAATCGGATGCTTCTATGCTGGTGCTTGTAATGGGTTGACCAATAGGCGCTGGGATGAATACAGAAATAAGCAACAGAATGATGCCCGCGATCACCATCGCCAACACTTCGCGACGTACCAACTCGAAACGGTTGATACGCGTATTCTCCTTACGTTCTTTTGGCGGAGGCGCGGCGATCCCGCCGTCGCGACGCACGCGGAAAGCATGCCAAATGGTTAGGATGATTGCGCCAAGGGTTAGTCCAAATATATGCCAGGTATAAAAGCGGGTTAGTGTTGCGGGGCCTGTGTTTGGCCCGCCCATCACGAAAAGGTAGAGACCTTCTCCAATCTTGGGAATTGTTTTCAGAAGATTGGTGCCAACGACCAGCGCCCAACGGATGCCCTCATCCCAACGCAGGACATAGCCTGTGAAGTCCAACAGAAGGATCAAGATCATCAGAGCCAATCCAAGCAGGAAATTGAATTGGCGAGGCTTTGCATAAGCGCCAGTCAGGATAACGCGCAGCAAGTGAATAATCATGACGACTAATAAGAGTTGCGCTGACCAGTAGTGCAGATTGCGGATCAGATTGCCAAAAGGAACCAGCGTCGTAATCGTCTCAACGGAGATTGCCGCCTGCTCAGGGGAAGGAATATAGAAGAACATTTCCAGCAAGCCGGTGATAAGCAATATCGCTGAAAGGAAAATAGCCAAGCCTCCCGCTCCAAGTGTGTAGCGGAATCGTGCTTGTTTGGCCGGGATACTCGGTGGATGGAGATGGTGGTAGAAGCTTGGTTTGGCGGAAGCAGCAATTGCATTTTTGAACCTGGGGACGGCTTGCAATACCATCCCGATGCCAGCCAGAAGCAATACGCCCACTAAAACCAGTGTGCCGGGGAGTTCTGATTTGGGGAGCGATGTTGCGCGGTGAACGGGGATGGCGTAGCCGTTTATCGGCGATAATTCTAAGCCTTCAGGCCTCATGCTCCTCAGCTTCAGAATATAGTTGGTCAGCGCCCATGCTTCCTCGCGCGTGATCGATTTGGGATTCCACCACGGCATGGTCTCGTAAATATACTCTTGGAGTTCATATGCATTGTTGAAACGTGCCAGGCTTCCCGGTCCCGTAAGAGGAGGGGCTAGATTATCTTTGGGTATCTTGAAACCATCTTCGAGCGGATGGTCATCACCATGACATTTTGATTGCCAACAGTCTTTGTCTTCGCCAAAGCTATCTCGCCAGGATTCAATTAATCCCTGCCCATAATCGCCATGGCAAGCCATGCAAACACCCCAATATTGAATAGCCCCTCTGTCTATTTGACCAGGCGGGTCTGCCGTAACAGGTGCATCCAGGCGCGATGGATCAAAAGTTGGCGTGGCGGTGACGAAAGGTATTTCTGTTGTCTGGATGGCTGGCGACGCAGCTGAAACAGACGAGGCGAATACCAATAATCCTACGCCAAGGGTAATCATGGGAAGAAAAAGAAGACGGGGCCAAGCTTTTGACATGATTGGATTCTATCAGGCACAGAACTGGATTGTGAGGGTCTGGGGAGGGGGCTGCTTTGGTTCTTGGGGACTGTTATGTTGATAATTTTCTGGTCGTATTATGCCTTTATTCTCGAGGATGGTTGGGAACTCGGAATGGCTGAACATCCCGGATGGAAAACTGAGAGCCTATCGAAAGCATCTCCTATTTGTTCTTGTTTCGGTAAAACGCAAAAAGGAATGACATCTCCTACTTGAATGCGGGTAGATAAATATGCTACTATGGAGATGTCGTAGATCATGTCCCCCTTATAGTTAGTACAACAAATTAATTTAAAGTACATAGAGTAGAAGTTGCTTGATAATAAATAGGTTAATTTACACCTTTTTTATCTTTTTCGTGTATAATGGCAAAAGTTCATATAATGAATGCCTTGGCATAATCTGAGATTCTCATGCAAATAACGATAGTAAGAAAAAAGCTCTTTAGGGGCTCTAACTTAAGGGAAACCTCTGGTGGGGCCTTCACGCGTGTTGTTTTTTATAGTCAAACTTCTCCTAATTACATGGGGAAGTTTTTTTTATGGTGCAGCCTATGAAACTGATCATCGCAGATTACAACGGATGGGAAAAAACAGTCGAACCTGATAAAGCTGTCGTGCGAATTGGCAGTACGAATGCCAGCGACATACAGTTAGACTCACTGCAGATCGCATCAAGCCACCTACAAATTCATTACTTGCCAGAAGCCTTTGGATGCAAACTGATGAATCTCGGCAGTGATGTCAAGATTCTGCATGGGGCATATCAGGATGTCCTTCTGAGCTATGCCAGCACTGAACTTACACATGGAGATGAAATCCTTTTGGGGGATTATCGTATCCGGGTGCAATTGCCCATTATCACGAAAACAATTCAAACATCGCGCTCACTTAGCGCGTCTTTGCTTTTCCCAAACACCACCCTCTACCAGCATACCCCCGCTGTTGGATGGCTGACCGTCAAAAATATTGGCGACCAGTCGCCCTGTCAGTTCCATATCTCTGTAAGTGGATTGCCCGCGGACTGCGTCAAGATCGACCCTGTTCCGCTGCTCTACTCAGGAGCGGAGGAAGAAGTTCGTGTGCAACTTTTTCACCGTGGTCTTTATCCGAGGGCTGGCTTTACGACGCTAACTATCCGTATATATGCCCCCAGTGATTATCCGGGAGAGCAAGTGCTGATTGAGCAAGGCATCTATGTGACGCCTGTCTTTGAGCAGGTACTCGAAATAGTGGATGATCTTTCTCTGGATGCAGACGTAGTTACGCCTTCCGTAAACGAACCTGACCTAAATATGGTTGCGCAGTCAGCAGTTTCTTCGGTCCCGCCCACGATGCCGCCACCACCTACCGCGAAAGATGCTCAGCCCATCCCCGCAGCGCCTGTTGAAATTACCCTGCCTCCGGTGCAAGTGGCTGAAGAAGAAGTAAGCGTTTCCCCTGCAGCTGAGATGAGAGCAGAAGTTACCTCCGTTAAAGAAGAAAAGATCGTTCTAAAGCAGAAACCTGCGCCGAAAGCTGTAATCGTGCGCGATCTGCCAGAAGAATTTTGGGATGAAGAGTGAGAGATATGGCTGAATATGGTTTAACGCTACAAATCGCTCTGAGTATTGTACTCACCCTTTTGGGGCTCTGGCTAAGCGTACTCATTATCCGCTGGCTGGTGAGCTTGCTGCGCGTGGATGCCGATCAACTGCACACGTTGAAATTGGTCAATCAGGGGAATGCTCAATGTCAATATCATCTCTCGGTAAAGACAGCCGCGCCAAATTTGAAATTCACACTTTACGCCGATGGCTTGCCTCTAGCTCCCGTTTACGAAGAAATTGAAGAAGAAGTTGTTGATGAGAAAGCGACGGCTTTACAGGAGAAGATGCGAAGTGCCTCTCCCGTTGCCGCTGCAAATACAAGCGAAGAAAGCGCGACGAGAACCGCAGCGCCGAGCGCCGATGGCGCTTTGAAAGCTGGCAAAAATGTCAGCGTGAAAAGTGGCATTGTTGCTAATCTTTTAGGGACGCTGGGCAGTATTTTGCCGGGGTCTTTGGGGGCTAGTATGAAAGGGGCTGCTGGCAAAGCACGCAAGGTGCAGTCGACATCCACGAAAGCGATGCAGGCGCCGAAATCTGCGCAACGCAAGATGGATTCGGTAAAAAAATCTGGAGGACAATTGGGCGTCAAAGCGGATGCTGCTCAAAGTGCAGGTGGAAACGGCCATAAAGCCGGGGCGCGGCAGATGCATGGAAGACGGGAACAAACTGAATTCTCGCGTCCGACACGGAATGTTGTCAAGAAGATCAAGCGGACTGTGGAAAAAGTCGGGGTTGTGCAAACGGTTGATCTTAATCCCGGAGAGAGCTTGTTTTTGGCTTTGGCAATCAGTAAAGAAAGTAGACGTTATCCGACGGGGAGCTTTGGGTATTCCCTGGAGTCGCAGCCTGTGCCTTTGAATAAACGGCTTGGCGAAGCACCGCTGACGATGAAAAAAGGGTTGGTGCATTTTGCGCCGATTGCACGCTGGCGTTATTGGATGCCAGGTTTGGGTGTGAGCCTCTATCTTTTGCTGCTGGGCACGTTCTTTTATTATTTATACCTTTTTGTTTGGGCATAGCATGAGAGCTTTATGATGGATAAATCCTTCACTTCGAATTTGCAAGGAAACGTATTGGAGCGCGATTTTAGCCAATCGGTCATTAGTATTGGCAGTCATCGTGATAATGATGTTGTGCTGTCTGGCGAGGGGATTTTTCCCTTCCACGCGACGGTGTTGCTCGAAGGCGAAGAATATCGCATCATTCCGGCAGAGACAGGAGCGCGAATTTGGGTGGATGGCAATTCTTTGCAGGACGCCTATGCCCTTTTTGACGGGAGCCAGCGAATTGAGATCGGGACTTTTGCGCTTTTTTTTCAGGGTAATGGATTGCCCGATGGCGTGCATGTAATTATTTATCCGGGAACGGATGAAGAAGCACCCGAAGAATTTTTCGAGGATGATACTGCTGAAGCGATCATTGTGAAAATGATCGCTGGTGAGGCGGATATCGAGGTTGAACAGAGTGCTTTCTTTGAATTTGAAGTGGTGAATGCAGGGCCGATTGTTGCCCGTTTTACGGTGTCACTGCTTGGCGTGCCGAAAGAGTGGGTTGAGATCAGCCCAAGTGTGATGAATTTAAATGAGGGGAAACGTCAACTTGTGCGTGTGCGTGTGACCCCGCCGCATGACCCTGGAAGTGAAGCTGGAACACATACCCTGCAAGTTGTGGTGACTTCGCCAAATTATGGCAGGCAGCGCGCGGTTGAGGATATTAGCCTGACGATCCAACCTTTTTATGAGTTTTCGCTGGGAAATTTGGCACCGAGAACACAGCGCATTCCCTGGCGTAAGCGCAAGGGAATTACGTATTTGCCGATCTCGAATCGGAGTAATACGCTGGCGGATTTCAATTTACTGGCGATGGACGACGAAAACGGTTGTTCTTTCGACTTTTTGCTGGAAGAAGATCTGGCACTGAATCGACAAGCGAGTTTCAAATTGCAACCGCGCGAATCGATTGAGTTGCCAATCCAGATTACACCGTTAAAGAATCCGATGTTTGCGCTGCGCAGCAAACAGTTTCATTACACTACCAATGTGCAAATCCCGCAGCAGGTTACCGCGCCACAAATTGTAAGTGGTGCGGTGAAGCGCATTCCTCTCTTTGGCTGGTGGAGCATCATGCTGGGGATGGCGACCTTGCTTTTGGCATTATTCTTTATTTTACAACCCAATATCCGCTCCTTTGATGTTGCGGCTGGCAAAGATGTGATCGAGTTAGGAGATACGACCAAACTTGTTTGGGACGTGTCGCCTTTTGCAACGCGATTAAGCCTTTCGAATCTGGAACAGCCGATTAATCGGGGGCAAGTTTCTCAAACGGTCGCGCCGGGACAATCCACGACTTATGAGTTGGTCTCCGGTAACTGGCTTTCGGGTATGTTTGGTCTTGATCAAAAAGAGAGTGTGACCGTGTTGGTAGTATCGCCAACGCCACAGGTGAACGTCTTCGAGGTGGACCGGACGGAGATATCGAAGGGGCAGTTGGTGCGCGTGCGTTGGTCTGTGAGCGAAGCGGATGAAGTTTTGCTGACGATTGACGAAGTGGTTTATCCGCTTGTCGAGGAAGATTACAGTGGTGAACGTGAAGTCCTTCTTGAAAGGGATGCCTTGATCACGCTGGAGGCAAAGAACGCCAGCGGCAGCGAATTGCAAAGTCACTTTGTGAATGTAGTACCACCCTTTATTAACATCAATACTTTTGCTGTTTGGGTGCGTGCAGATAGTGCCGCACTAAATCCAAATAGTGCTGAGATGGCGGGACTGCCTTCAGGCGGAAAACTTTTCTCCCCGACGAATGCGCCTGATCCGAACTTCCCTGTGAAGTTTGTAGAGATGGTCCCCGAGCCGGATAGTGAGACTGGTTATCGCGTTCAATTTAATCCCGATGTGCGCGATGAATTGCAAAAAGGCGAGCAGGTCATGCTTGAATGGGATATTGATGGTGCTGAAGCTTTGCAAATCGCTCCCTTTACAGATGCATTACCTTTACGTGGCAGTCAGCCTTTCTTTCCGCAGGAATCAATGAACTTTGTCATGACCGGACAAAGCGGGGAACTTGAATCCATATTCATGCTGCCTGTCAAAGTTTTTGACGGTGAGCCGCCCGTAGCGCCGACCATTGACTTTTTCAAGGGTTCGCCTGCAAGCATGGTTGGCGCAGGTGAAGTCGAATTTTCCTGGTCTGTTTCAGGCGAATGGACAAGGGTTAATTTATCTGATGCAGATGGGGTTATTGCAGACTATCTCAATCCTGTTGGGTTTACAAAAATAAAGATTGAAGAAAGTGCAACCTTAATTCTTACGGCATATAACGGTGAACTTTCTACTGCGAAAGATGTGCAAATCACGGTCGATCCTTCCCTGATTGCTGTAGATGTTGAAATTACCGACGTTTTACCTGTTGACCAGAGTGATTTCTTGGTTGGTGACAAAGTGACTGTGAAAGTTGCCTTTGGAGATTTACCTGCCGATAAACCAAAGCCAACTGGGACGATTATCGTTACAGACGGTGTCTCCAATTGTGAGATTACATTACCGGCTGAAGGTTGCGTTTTGGAATTCAAATCTCCCGGTAATCCTGTGGAAATTATTGCTAGTTATCAAGGGGATACGATTTATTTGCAGGCAGATTCTGATCCGTTCACCGGACGCAACATTACGGTTGAGAGTGTTAAGGCCGTCATTACGCCAACTTATTTTGATGCCACTCTTGCAAAGATCAACGATATTTCTGTACCTGTGTTTGAGTTGGACGATACTTTGCATATTGAATTTAACGTACAGGCTGTAGGAACAAGTTTGCCGATAGACACTAAAGGGCAAATTTATATGAAGGTTTGTGATCAAGAAGCAGGGCAGGATGCTATTGTTTCAGGGAGTTGTGTTGGTCCCGTTGCTCTGAATACAGTGGCTGTCAATACTCAAGGTATTGGGACGACTGTCATCGATCTGTCTGGTTTTGACAAAGCTGGAGATCGAGTCTTTTTGTTTGAGTATCGCCATGCTGATAACGCCATTGCTCCATCGAATTACTTCGAATACAACATTACAGTTGGAAAGCGTCCTATTGAATTAAGCTGGGATGTCTGTAGCAATACTCCAACTCCATTTACCAATTGTGAGATTGGCGTTACCGATGCAAATAACACAACCGTTACTTTTGACATTTTTCAGGCAAATAGCACTACACCCTTACTATCTACATTACCTCAACCCATTGATAGTGATTTTAATGTTTTCCAAGTCAACAGCGGTGGTACAAAACTGAAAAATTGGGATTGCGCTGTTAAGAAGGTGCTGAAAAACAATGTTGGGGTATATGTCTTAGAATGCCTTGCTGATCTAAGTGATCCATCCCCGATTTTGGTTCAATTTTCCTATGCAAACACAAATAGCATTAGCTATAGCATGGGAAGCACTCCAACACAGGACTATCTGGAAACACCATTCTCTCTTGTCATTAAAAAAGCGACTGTTGTCTCGCTGAATCCTACCCTGTTTGTTGACGTATCTGTTGGAGAAGAGGTTGTACTTACAAACACAGGTTTATCCGGTGCGCTTCAACTTAATTTTGCCGATGCAACAGGAGCGGCGATCACGTCGACCACGGGGAAGATCACAATAGTAGGCACCAAGAGCCTTTTCGGGGTTGTTTCGGGCAGCTCCTGTTCTGTTGCAGAGACTCTTACAGAGGCGACACTAACGATTAACTCGATCCCATCAGATTGTTCAATCTATTTCAAAAAGGCAGGTACGTTTGATTTAGATCTTGCGTATGAGGGAGATAGCACAAAGAAAGCCAGTATTAGTGCCGCAAGCGTAGATATTGGGCCACAGGAGAGTATCACTACCATTTGGATGGATTCTGCAACTGCAGGGAACTATCAGGTATGGGATGTTGATTCTCTTGAGCAAAATACAAGGTTATATTCCAGAATTAAGTTTGCGGGGCCGGCAGATTTTGTTCTCGCCTCGTTAACTGGCGAAATAGTCAAGCTAACTTTCCAGTCTTCTAATGGTGTATGCACGCTGAGAACTGCGAACGGGATATATAGTATCAACGGAACAACAAAGGTAGTGGATATTCCGATTGTTATGAGCAACGGTATTGCCTATATTGATTTCAATCTCGAATGTGTTGAACAAAGAAATCAGGTGACTTTAGGTATTTCGTTTGCAAATACGGGCTTGTCAATTGACCCGACATCGGATAATTCGCAGACCTTCTATATTGTTGCACCGGGCGCATCTGGGCCAGGTGGGGCGAATATGTCAGTCACTGTTAAGCGAAAAGATAACAGTGTTGTTCCTTCTATTGGAAGCAATGTCTATATAGGAGAAGAGTATTTAATTAGCCTTTCCATTGGTACCTTATGGGCAGATTCAAATGGCACTACCTACCCGACGATTCAATCTGCAGTTAATTACTACACAAATACGTATGTTTTAATCGATCTGCCAATTGAATTAGAAAGCCGTCTGGATACAGTCAACTCCACATGTGCATGGGATAGCGTTCAGAAAGTTGCTAAAGTCAGAATGAATGGGGTTCAGGTATATTGGCATTCGCCAGATCCTCCGGCAACATTGAATCAGGCAGGTGTTTCCGATGTCAGGATATATAACACAACCGCCTGTTCTCTTATTTTCTCAAGTGGTGTTGATATTGACCCGCTGGTGAACAATCTGCTTTTTACTTATAACGCGACCACACCATCGTATGGAAACTTTATTAGCTTTAGCGAAACTCACCAAACGTTGGCTTTGCTCAAGCGAGATACTTCGATTGGTTTTTCACCGAGTCTACCTGGAATCGGCTGGATTGGAGCTCCTGTAGTACACGACATTACGATCAATCCCGCAGATGGAATCACAGGTACCAACCCACCTATAGATACCGGCAGTACTTTTGCAAGCCACTTTGGATTCAATATTCCAGTGACAGGTGGTGGAAATCCATGCGCTGAGATTACCAATCAGCAACTTATCGATTCTACGCATGCCAGATTTACCCTGACCCCCTTGGAAGTTTGTAGTACGGGAGAAATATCATATCGATATTATGGAAATAGTTGGTTCAATGATACAGGGGAAGTTTTATCAGGTGTAACTGTAGATTTCCGTGCCCCGAAAACAACAACGGTTACGCCCTCATCATCGCCATCCCCTTCAACTTATGGCGCTAGCGCGACCCTTTCGGCGACAGTAACGGCATCTTCAGGGACGCCTACAGGCAGTGTTGTTTTCAAAGAGGGTGCTCTCACAATTTGTTCTGATCTATTAAATGCTAGTGGGATAGCATCCTGTTCTGTATCAACTCTTTCGGTAACAACACATAATCTTACAGCTAAATATGTACCTGATACAGCTGAGTTTGTAGCCAATAGCGCAAACTTCTCTCATACGGTCAATCCGGTGACGACCACCGTTACGCTGACTACACCATCTACATCAACATATGGGCAGTCGTTTACGATAAATGCGAGTGTAACGGGATCTCAGACGGTTAGTGAAGGCACGGTTGCTTTTGTGGATAGTGGTACCGGCACCACGCTTTGTACGGACACGAGTGTGACGGCGGGAGACGCGTCTTGTACCGTTAATTCTGTTTTGACAACTGGTAATCATACGATTGCAGTTCAATATACTGGGACCACTAATTTCTCTGATGACTCTGCTACTGGCACACATACCGTCAATAAAGCCACGCCAACGGTTGTTCTTTCGGCAAGTCCAACCAGTGGTGCGTATGGGACGACGATCAACTTCACGGCTACCGTAACAAAGCCCGCCGGTATGTTGGCGGGTGTAGCCAATCTATCAGGGACGGTGAATTATGGGCCTAGTTTATCGTCGTGTTCTGCAGTCGCTTTAGGAACGGGATGCTCCAGTAGTACATTAGTTCCTAATACATATTCGATCACAGCTACCTATTCCGGCGATACCAATTACAGTTCCATACCATCCAATAGCGTGAGCGTTACTATCTCCAATAGCAGCACAAGCGCGGCTCTGTACTATGCAGGGACGACGGCTAAAACAACGGCTTGTAACACCTCTGCCGATTGGAATTCCACTTTCCCCTTTGGCACCCCTACTGCGAATAACGCAGTTGAAGCCACAGACTATTTCTTCTGTGTACGTGTTACGGATACATCAACTCCTATTACGACGGTGAATTCTGGGCAAGCAGAAATTTGGGTGGAGCAGGGTGGCACAGAGTTGGCGACGTCTCTTTACACGGTTGCAGGTGGCACTGCTGTTGGGACTCGTTACCGCGTCTCTGTGGTTTCCAGTGATGCTAAATTCACATTGCGCTTTTTGGCGGCGATTGTCAATGGCACAAATACCATTATCTATTACCGATATCGTGGTGATACAGCTACATACTTTGCTGCATCTGCCATAGAAAACACCGTCACATTCCAGATCAAGCCATAAATACAAATGGATTGTATTGGAACTCGCTTTTTCGCTCGGGTGCGCATGATATTTGAAGTTGTCACGCTTTCATAATTACAATTTTTCACAAAGAGGTTTGACCTGTGAAGAAAAACCGTTCAGTTTTTGCTCTTGGTTCGTTACTTATAGCTACCATAATGGGCTTATCCGCCTGTTCTCGCAGCACGTCAACTGATTTAAGTTACCCTATCGGCAGCATCTGGACCGTCCCTGTTTTAGATGGCGAAGCCGATTGGGAAGCCGCATCTACTCTGGCGCAGGAGCAGCATACGGGATTTTCTTTGGGGAACGAAGAAGTGGATTTTAACGCCTACACCTTCTCGGAGGGGAATCGGCAGGATGATGTTCAAACGGCCGTAAGAGCTATGGTGGAGGGCCAAGCCGAAGGTGCGGACGATCCGGTCGCCGCTATTTTCGGCGCGACATCCAACGAAGCGACCACGCGCACTGCGGCGTTGGCTAACTTTTTCAATCTTCCTATGATCGTTCCGAGCGCTAGTGGCGACAATCTGCTTCCTGAAAATAATCTCTGGGCTTTCCATCTTAGCCCATCCAACTCTTCGTATGCTGAGTATATCTTGGGAACAGTGCTGAATAAGCAGATCATCAACGCCGATTTTGAAGAAGGGTTTGAACCCGAAGTACGCATTGCGATTTTGTACGAGCAGAATACCTATGGCGAAACGGCGGCGGTCTCGACTGCGACCGTGGCGATGGAACAAGCCTATAACATCCACCTTTACGATAAATTTCCGGCAGCCAACCCATCGGCTTCCCGCTTGCGCGCGCTGGTCAACCTTGCGCTGGATGAAGATGTCCAACTGGTCTTTATGATCAGTAGCAACCCGAAGGTCGCTCTGGCGCTCACGCAGACCTTTACCGAATTAAGCGATGCTCGCACTCGCCCGCTTTTGGTGGGTATTGCGGCAGGTTTTACCAGCCAGGAATTTATGGACTCTGAGCAGGCTGCCAGCACTTATGTTTTACGTCAGAAGATCGACAGGATTGATTGTCCGGCAGAGATTAAATCACTCAATGCAGCCCAAAATTATGCCGCCGTAAATTTGCTCGCAGCCGCTGTTGAAGAAATTTCTGCAAAAACGAGCTCTGAGAAGAAAACACTCGCTCTCAAGGTGCCAGGTGATGCAGTTGCTCTTTACCGAGAATCGTTGCGGGATGCGCTCAAAATCACGAACTTGAATTTGCCCTGTCTCGGACAAGTCTCCTTCGACAATGCAGGAGAAAATCGCTCTCCACGATTTGAGATTGTCACCACAGAAGCAGAGCAGTTGCAAATCATCTCCAGTCAGGAATTTGTTGACCTGGTTAAAAATAAAATAAATTTCACTTTTGTTGACTAAATATTGTCTAACACGAAAAAATAAGCAGGAATAAAAAATGTCTTCTGAAATCGGTCTCGATCAAGCCTATCTCCAAGCCGCGCTCGCATGGCTCGATGCACGTCTCGAGCTGAGCGTGCGCCGCTGGCAGTTGGCTGGGCACGACCCGACCGATCGCTTTCGCGGCTTGCACATCTCCGATGAAAAAGCGCTTCAACTCGCACAGCCCGCAGTTCCTCCTTCGCTGCCTGCCAAGGAAGAAAATGCCCTTCAAAAAAAGGAAGAAGCAGCGCTGAAAGAAATGCAAAAGCTGGAGAAAGACGCACTGGATAGCGGCTTTGCCCCGCGCCTGAAAGCGATTCAGAATATTTTCGGCATCACCTCCTTTGAGTGGTGGGCTTGGATCATCTGTCTCGCGCCTGCCTTGGATCTGCGCTACGAGCGTATCTACGGCTACTTGCAGGATGACATTACCCAAACCGCCGCCGGGACAGACCTGATATTGAACTTGCTTCTGCCCGAAGAGCATTTATCTCGCCTCGAATATCTGCCCGCCTTTGCCCCCCAGGGAAATTTACGCGCCTCGCGTTTGCTCATCCCCATTGATGGCTCGGCGAAGCCCGCCAATAACTTGCGCCAAGCCTTTCGTGTTAGTGCGAGCCTCGTCAATTGGCTCTTTGGCGAGTATATCCCCTCTGCCAAACTGGGCACGGATGTAGAGTTTTACCCCTCCGCCGCCGAACTGCCCGATGCCGAACTTGTGCGTGTCTTCGCCCCGCCGGAGATGCCGCCGCTCGAGAGCATTCAGGCGCTAAAACCGCTTATCTCGCTCTTTGGCAGCGACCACTTCCGGCAAGATATGACCATCGGGAAATTGGCAAGCGAACTTGAACTTCCTCTGCTGAAGGTCAAAATCCAGCCCGAAGATGAGCAGGCTACCGCGCTTGAAAAACTCTACATCGCTGTGCGGGATGCGAAATTGCTCCAGGCCCTGCTCTATATTCAGGGCGTGGATATTTTCATCAGCCGTGAAGGGACACTGCTTCCGGCTGCCTTCCAGATCGTCGATCAAGCCAGCGATACAGTCCTTTTTTCCAGCAAAGACCCTTTCCGCTTGGGTGCCGATATGCAGGGCAACGATTCTCCGTTGTTGAGCGTCGCCTTTACCAGTCTGACGGCTACCGAACGCACCGCTCTCTGGGAAGAACTACTTGCCGGAGCCAGCGATGCGCTCCCGCAAAAAGAAATTGCCATTCTGGCAGGACAATTTAACCTGAGCAGCGGACAGATTATCGCGGCTTCCTCTACCGCGATGTCTGCTGCTTTGCAGGCCAAACGCAGCTTGGAGATGAGCGATCTTTTCAAGGCAGCGCGTCTGCATTCGGGGCATCACCTCGCTGAGTTGGCGCGCAAAATGAAGCCGCGCTACGTTTGGGAAGACCTCATCCTGCCCGAGACGCCCCTCACCATGCTCAAAGAAATGGTCAGTATGGTCCAAGCACGCCCGATGGTGCTCGAAACCTGGGGACTGGGGCGCAAACTCACCGCCGGGGCCGGTATCTCGGCGCTTTTCGCCGGGCCTCCCGGCACAGGTAAAACCCTTGCTGCGCAGATCATGGCAAATCGTCTCGGCATCGATCTCTATCGCATTGATTTATCCACAGTCGTCAGCAAATATGTCGGTGAAACCGAAAAGCAATTGGAGCAGATTTTCACCGAAGCATCCCAGAGCAATGCGATCCTTTTCTTTGATGAAGCCGATAGTATTTTCGGCAAACGCTCAGAAGTCAAAGGCGCACACGACCGCTACGCCAATATCGAAGTCAGCTACCTGCTTCAGCGGATGGAAGACTACGACGGCGTCGCCATTCTTGCGACAAACTTGCGTGCCAATTTGGACGAAGCTTTCACGCGCCGTTTGCAGTTTATCGTCAACTTCCCCTTCCCCGATGAAGAGTACCGCCTGAAGATTTGGGAAGTGCTCATGCCGCCCAACCTGCCGCGTGTGGACGATCTTGATTTTGGCATGATGGCAGACCGTTTTAAATTATCTGGCGGCAGTATCCGCAATATTATCGTCAGCGCCGCTTATTTTGCTGCGGCGAACGGCGGAGTGGTCGATATGACCCATCTCATGCACGGCGCACGCCGCGAGTTCCAGAAAATGGGACGTTTGGTACAGGAAAGCGATTTCCTTCTCCCTTCACGCTAGGAGTTAGTTATGTCTGGTATTCAAAAACAACAACAGAGTAAGCAAACACAGGTGAAATCCAACACGAAGAAGGCCTCTGAGCAAGCGACGCAGGCTGTTAACTTCGAACAGTTGACAGAAGCGCCTGAAACTATGCGCAGTGAACAGATTTTGGCTGCCCAGAAACAGGTCGGCAATCAGGTTGTCCAGCGTGCTTTGGATGGAAAGAAAAAGCGTGATGCCGCAACTGACGATCAGGGTTACCTGAAGGGTGAGATTAACGATGCCATTCAAAAGAAACGCGGTGGTGGCTCACCTTTACCGGAATCTCTGCGTGATGATGCAGGCAAGCGTCTCGGACATGATTTTGACGATGTGCGCATCCATACTGACGAACAGGCAAACGAACTCAGCCAGTCGATCAATGCGCGTGCCTTCACCATTGGGAAGGATATTTTCTTCAAGAAGGGTGTTTTCTCTCCTGGTTCCCGTGCGGGACGCGAAACCCTGATGCACGAGCTGACGCACGTTGTTCAGCAATCCGGTGGAAGCAGAGGGAACGGTCGATTGAAGTTGGGCGGCACGGATACTGCTTATGAAAAACAAGCTGACAAGGTTGGTAAAGCGAATAGCAGCGTTGATTCGGTTAAATCTGCATCCAATTCAAAGGGTACGGTTCAAAGACTGCAAGGACGACTGGATGCCCTGCGCGTTAAAAAAAATACCAAAACAGAAGAGGAAGAGAAACTTCAGAGGCAGCCGGATTTGGTCGTTCAGCGTGAAGAAATGCCCGAAGAAGAATTGATGATGCAGGAGGAAGAGGAACTCCAAATGCAGCCGGACGTAGTGGGTGTTGTACAACGCGATAAGACAGTTAAAAAAGACGAAGAAGACCAAAATAAGAAAAAAGATACTCTGCGCGTAAGCGTTAAGGATCGTGTCAACGATATTGAACAAAATTTAAAGAAAGATGATGATACCGCTCCGAAACAACGTCCGCAGCTAAAGAGGCAGAATGCCAAAGTGTTTTCTGAGAGCGAACTCAAAAAAACGCAGACGGATCAACAAAGCCCCAAACAACGTCCACAGTTGAAGAGGCAGAATGCTAAAGTGTTTTCTGAGAGCGAACTCAAAAAAACGCAGACAGATCAACAAAGCTCCAAACAACGTCCACAGTTGAAGAGACAGAATGCCAAAGTATTCTCTCAAAGCGAACTGGCACAAGTGCAGGACAAGCATCCAAGTAAAAACGACTCTGCCCCTAAAAACCAAATGAGTCCGGAAGATGCCCATAAAGAAATGGTGAAGCAAGCCAATAAGAATGACAAGAAGATGAGCCCGGAAGAGGCTCACAAGGAAATGGTGAAGCGAGCCAACAAGAACGATAAAAAGATGAGCCCAGAGGATGCTCATAAAGAAATGGTGAAGCGGGCCAACAAGAATGATAAAAAGATGAGTTCAGAACCTGAACAGAAATCTTCAAAATGGTCAAGTTTCAAAAGTGGCGCAAAAAAGACCGGCGGTTTTCTTGGTGGATTAGGCAAGCGTTTTCTAGGTAAAGCCGTTGATGATATGTCCGAACAGCTCTTTGGCAAAAAAGAAGAGAAAGAAGAACCGGCGAAAGAGACACCATCTCCTGTTACTGTGAATCTAGGCGGTGGTGATGGTGGCGGCGGAGGCGGTGGTTTCGCCATGCTTGAGAAATACATCACTGAAAACCAGAAGCTCAAAAATAAACTCAAAGAGAATAATATTCCTGTCGATTAAAAAAGGATGATCCACTGTGATTCATGATGTAGATGAAGTCCTGCGCAAGCTACTAGCTGAAGAAATGGAGTTGAAGGGCAATGATGTTGATGTTGTCTTTCATCAGCCAAAACGTGAATGGTCTTCTCGTCTGAGTAAGCCGACTCTTAATCTCTTTCTCTTCGACTTGCACGAGAACTTAAATTTACGCACGGCAGAAGCCTATAAAACGGTAGCACGCCCCGATGGCACGTCCGAGATCCGGCGCAATCCCGTCCGCATGGACTTGCGTTATTTGATGACCGCTTGGGTAAAAGAGCCGGAAGATGAGCATCTGCTGCTTTCATCTGCTCTGATGGCATTGTTACGGCATCCATTTTTGCCGCAGCATCTTTTATCCGATGTCTTCAATAATCAGCCTGCTCCAATCCCCTTGGTGGTTGCCACTTTTACCGAGAAAAAAGGGCCTGAAGATAAATTTACCGAAATCTGGGGCGTACTGGATAACGAACTGCGCCCGGGCATTCTTATTACGGTCACCGTCGCGCTTGATCCGTACAAACCGATCATCGCAAAACAAGTGCTTACACGGGAATTACGCTTTATGCAGGACAACGCCATTGGCGATCCTGAGAGCCCGACATCCACCAAAGCAGCTTCGAAAAGCTATTGGGGCTTTGGCGGCACTGTAAGCAGTACTAAATATGATCTTTCTACTTTATCGCTTGTTCTGGTTGAGAAAAATTTGGCGATAGAGTTGGATGATGAAGGCAATTTTTCAGCCGCTGGTATCGAAGAGGGTGACTATACCCTCGACGTTCTTTTCAAAAACAAAGTTCTCAAACGCCGCAAAATAAAGGTGCCCGCATCAAATTACGATGTGGAAGTATGAGGCAGAAGAGGAATGAGGAGGTGCATTATTAGCTTTATGGAATTATCAGACCTAACCAATCTGTTGAAGAAAAATATTACTTTTACCGTAGGAGGTAAACATGCCTGAATACTTGTCACCTGGTGTTTATGTCGAAGAGGTCGACCGTGGACCAAAGCCCATTGAGGGCGTCGGTACCGCGATGGCTGCTTTTGTTGGATTTACTGAGAAAGCAGAACTTGTACGTGAAATTGATGGCGAAATCGTTGTGGAAGATCTGCTTAACAAGCCGCAACTCGTCACGAACTGGACACAATTCTCCGAACGTTTCGGCGGGTTCGTCCCCGGTGTCAGCTTGCCACAGTCCGTTTACGGATACTTCACGAATGGCGGCTCGCGCTGCTACGTCGTTAGTGTACGCACCTTCCCGCGTGCCGAAGCGACCCTGATGAATGCATCTGGAAAGCCTGCCATCACAGCACGTGCACGGCAGGCTGGCGCGGAAGGCATGAAGATGCGCCTGCGCATTGCCGATGTAGCCGCCCTGCCCGCCAGCACAAAGAAAGCTGACGATGGCAAAGACGGTAAAGACGGGGGTGATAAAGCAGCACCCGCAGATGAAGGTGGCAACAGCTTCACTTTACACGTAGAAAAAGAAGCCCTCACGGGTGGTTGGAAAACGCTTGAAACCCTCAACGATGTCAAAGTCCAAACAATGGCAGTCGAAGGGAAGAAACAGGTTGCCTTAGCGTATAGGAATAACAAGCTCCCCCAATTTGTTGAACTGATCGTGATGGAAGAGGCCAATACCCTTGCCAAAGCGATGCCGCGCGAACAGGAACAGGCACTCAACATTGATAAAAAACTACTGCCCGCTCCCCAGGCCAGCGAATTCCGTGGCGATGTGAGCGAACGCAAAGGTGTTGAAGGTCTCGAAGTGTTGGATGATGTCACAATGGTCGTCGTCCCTGATCTGATGACCACCATGCCTGGCGAAAAAATTGACATTGATATGGTTAAAGCCGTTCAGACCATGATGATCGCACACTGCGAACGTCTTGGCGACCGCGTTGCCATTCTCGATGCACCGCCCGATCTGTCCCCGCAGGAAGTTAAAAAATGGCGTATGAATGTAACTGGTTTTGACTCCAGCTACGCCGCCATGTACTACCCGTGGATCAAGGTTATGGACCCTGCCACCGATAAAGTTGTTGCGCTGCCTTCCTCCGGACATATTGCCGGTGTTTGGGCGCGTAACGATAACACACGTGGCGTTCACAAAGCCCCGGCGAACGAAGTTGTTCAAGGCGCAGTTGGGCTGGCATACCAAACCACCAAAGGCGAACAGGACACCCTCAATCCCATCGGCGTGAACTGTATCCGTGGTTTCCCTGGTCGCGGCATTCGCGTTTGGGGTGCTCGCACACTCTCCAGCAATCCCTCCTGGCGTTATATCAACGTCCGCCGTCTCTTCAATTATGTTGAGAAATCGATCGAAGGTGGCACCCAGTGGGTAGTCTTCGAACCGAACGACCGCAAACTCTGGGCACGCGTTAAACGAGATGCATCCGCTTTCCTGCGCACAGTCTGGCGTGATGGCGCTCTCTTTGGGGCATCCCCAAGTGAAGCTTTCTACGTCAAGGTGGATGATGAACTCAACCCGCCTGAATCACGCGATCTCGGACGGCTCGTTATTGAAATTGGGCTTGCTCCCGTTAAACCGGCTGAGTTTGTCATCTTCCGCATCAGCCAGTGGGCTGGTCCTGGAACCGAGTAATCCGTAAGAATTGATAAGGAGACAAGAATATGGCAGATAGAGAAGACCCCCTGGTAGCGTTTAAGTTTGGGCTTGAAATCGAAGGTAAGCTCAGTGGTCTCTTCACCAATGTTAGCGGTATCGGGTCCGAAACAGAAGTGATCACGCAAAAAGTACAAAATGCGGGAACAGGCGAAGATATGATCCAGCAAATCCCCGGGCGCCTGACATGGACACCCATCACCATGAAGCGTGGTGTCACCAGCAGCATGGATATCTGGGAATGGCGTCAGCAGGTTGTCGAAGGCAAGATTGATGAAGCCCGCACAAACTGCTCGATCATTGCCTATAACCAGGCGAACGAAGAGATTGCTCGCTGGAATCTTGAAAATGCTTGGCCCAGCAAAGTCGTCGGTCCTGATATGGACTCCGGCTCCACAACCTATATGATGGAAGACGTAACCATCGTGCATGAAGGTGTTGAACGCGTAAGCTAAGTTGCTGAAGTATTCCTGCGCATTGAAACCGGATGCGCAGGAATACTAAAGTTCTTATTTGATTATTTTTTTGGAAAGGAGTAGTGATGGCGGTTAAGCGAGTATGGGATGCAACAGATAAACAGTATGCCTTCTTTGATGGGGTACCCTCAACGGAGAATTATATGGGCTCCTTTACCAGCCTGACTGGTGGTGATATGACCATTTCCATGGTTCCTTATACAGTTGTCGGGGTTAATGACGGGCCGACCGAAAAATATCTTCCTGGTCAAATTTCATATGCCCCGATAAGAATGTCAACCCCCATGTCTAAAGTCAGCCAAGAACTTACAGAATGGTTTATGTTAGCTGTAGAAGGAAATTATAAGAATCTGCGTAGAAACTGCACAATTGCCCAATACAGTAAATTTATATTACCAATTCCTACATATCTAGTTTATTGGCACTTGGAAAATGCTATCCCGATTGCGCTTCCAGGCTATTCCTACAACTCCTATCAGGGGACATCATCAACCAAGTTCAAAATTGCCCTCCAAGCTGAAAAAATCACGATAGTTTATCCCTAAGAGGAATAAAAGCAGATGAACCTTAAAACTGAATTTGAATTTGAATTACCCATGGGCTACGTGGACAAAGAAGGTACCCTGCACAAAAAAGGGACCATGCGCCTTGCTACTGCGATGGACGAGATCACCATCCTGGATGACATGCGTGTGCAATCAAACGAAGCCTACATCGTCATCGTTTTACTGGCGCGTGTCATCACCAGCCTCGGTTCGCTCAGATCGATCAATACCAATGTGATCGAAAATCTCTTTGCTGCCGACCTGACCTACCTGCAAGAGTTCTACCGCCAAATTAACGAAAGCGGCCATACCCGCCGCGAATATGCCTGCCCGCACTGCGAAAAAACTTTCGAATTGGACATATCAACATTGGGGGGGGAATGATAGGTTACCCCTTGGAGCAGCTTTACCAGGAGGTAGCCTATATAGCCTACTATTTTCATTGGCAGCCAAACGATATCCTGACCCTCGATCACCGCTTTCGGCGGCGCTGGGTCACTGAAATCGCTGGCATTAACCAACAGCTAAACGCGGGGCACTAAGCCATGCCGGAAGAGAAGAAAAAGCAGGCCAAAACCCAGCAAAAAGTCAGGTCAGACAACAATCTTGCAAGTGATGTCAGCCTGAACGAATTAGCCAAGAAGATCGTTGCTCTTTTGCTGCGAGAGCTCGATATTGAACGGGAACGAACAGGAAGGTAATGATGGGATTACGAGATAGCTTGATCAAAGCAACGCCAAAATCGGTGGATGATTCTTCTTCTATTCTTCCTTTGACCGATATAGAAGAAATGCCAATCCTCAACTATCAATTCGCGATCAAAATTGATGGCGTAAGCGACCCTGTAGCGCTCTTCCAGAAAATCTCCGGGATTAAAGTTGAGCGCGCGGTCGATACGCTCACCGAAGGTGGTTTTAATGAATTTACCTTTGAATTCCCGCGTGAGTTTGGATACAACCACGTTACCTTCAAAGGCGGTCTGACCTCCTCAGATTTCTTCTACAAATGGATGATGTTCGGAAAAGAACAAGGTTTTGCGCTCAGCAAGAATTTTGTTCTTGAGCAGCGCTTCCCGGATATACCATCTGGCGATCTCAAAACATGGAATTTTAACGGCGCTTACCCTGTACGATGGGAAATCTCGGATCTCAGTGTCACAGACTCAAAATCGATCGTGATCGAAACGCTCGAATTATCGTTTAACTTTTTTGAACTAGAGTAAACCCTTTTTTGGAAAACACATGGCATCAGCGAAGAACCCCATCATTAATCGAATAAAGGGACATACGCAACAAGTCAAAGGCATGTTGACGCCTGGCTTGCGTGCATCTTCGTCTGGTGTCCAAGAGGGGCGTTTGTCAGCCCTTTTTACGCATTTTAGCGTTGGCAAAGCCAAAGAAGCCTCGCCCAAAATGCGTATTCTCGATCATCGCAAAATGGGCAAGATGCAGGCTGAAACAAGCAAAGCCTTTTCTGAAGCCATTCCCCAAAAATTTCAAAACGTACAATCGTTGCTGCATCTTACCCCGAACGTCAGCCGCGAAGATAACATCTGGCAAGAAATCGATAAAACCCTGCCATCGCAAGGCAGCACTCAATACGAAGAACCCCTTCAACCTGGAGAAATGCGGGCGGGCAGCGTCATTCAAAAGTTTTCAATGTTTCCCAAAGAAGGCCAGAGCATCGAATCTTTTAAGAAACAGACGCAGTCACTCCCGAAACCAAAAGCAAAACAGCGTCCAGTAGCGCAAAAGCCAAAAGTGGATTCTCGATCAAGACTCTTCTCACGTGTGCAGGAAGTCTCTGCATCGCAGCCTCCGGCGGAAGTGACGGAACACTCGCCTGAAAAACCTGCTCCCGCTAAAGAGAATAAGATTCAACGTCAAGTGGATACCGCTCCCCCGCCCCCCGTATCTCAGCCGCCAACGATAAAGCAGGCTTCCCCGAAAGCCAAAAGCGATGCGTCCAAAGCAGAGCCCACAGCAGAGCCCACAGCGCAGAAAACAGAACCGGCTCCCGAACTCCCCTTGAAGAAAGTTGCGCAGGCAAAACCGACTAAAGTTGCTAAGAAAAAAGAAACACAACCTGAAAAAAATATCCCCGCACCAAAGGCGGAATCTCTAGCAAAAGAGACACGACCTACACCGCAGGCAAAAAGCGTGCCCCAAAAGACTGTCGCGGTAACACAAGAATCTGAACCCGCTCCACAGGCTAAAACCGTGGTGCAAAAGCCGTTGCTTGAGAAAAAAGAAAGTGCCCGTCCGAAGGCCAAAGTAGTAAATGCGCTGAAAAAGCCGATCCAACTGAAGCCTGCCACCGTGCAGCGTCAGGTTGATGCGTCTTCCAACTCAGCCGCCAAAGCTACCGCGCCTGCTCCAAAACGACAGGAGCGCCCCCTTGCTAAAGTGCAGGGCAAATCAGATGCTTCAAAGCCGCAAGAGCGCTCGCTTACGCCGCCTTCCAGAAAATCACAGAAAGAAGCCTCTGTTGAGAGCAAACTGGATCTTCCACCTGTAGAGTTTCCTCAGCGTCAGCTGGAACCGGCACAAGAGATTAAAGCATCGCTTGCGCCAGCAGAAAAGCCCCAGGAAAAAACAGAGGCGCCTCTCGAAGCACTGCAAAAACAAGCTGAGATAACCCCGCCTGAAATGCCGCTGCGCAAGAAAATTCAGGCACGTCGGACTGCGCCGAAGGCGATAAAGGCATTACGCCCCGAAAAGCTGATCTCCCCGAAGACGCCGCCACTTATGGAAGCACCTGCGCGCCCCTTGGTTTCGCGCGAAAAGTACAGCCGCACAGAAAAGACCGCAAAGCTTGCCGAGGAACCAGCCTTGCAATCAGAGCCAAGTGCCCCATCTGCGCTGCCCGCAGAATTTGCCGCGCTCGAGCGTTTGTATAACACTCGTCCAAGCGCGCCCAAAGCGCCGCCTTCCGTGCCTACGCAAGCGGGCGCACAGAAGTCTGCGCCGCCGCTCTCACAAATGCCCATCCCGATGGCGCTCGCAAAGATACCCCGGATTATGCAGCCAGCGCCCCAGGGTGCTGAAAAACGGGCAGAAAAACTGCCTTCCCAGCTTGAGCAGCAGCCAAAAGAGCAGCTGCCGCCTGCTTCTCGAGAGCCCTCGATAACGCTGCCCGACTCTTCGAGACAGGGTTTAACGAGCAATATTTCGGTTTCGAGTAATAAGGTCGTTCAACGGCAGCCAGATGAAACCACGAGCGATGGCGCACCTGTCGAAGAGCGCACGCCCAATTTAGATCAACTTGCCGAAGATGTGCTGCCCCTTGTAAAGCGCATCCTTGAGATTGAATCAGAAAGAACTCCAGGCAACTGGCGCTAGAAAGAAGATAGAGGTTCATTATGGAACGTGCAAAACTGGTTTGGTGGACGCTAATACCACCTTTTGGCGGAGAGATAGACTGTCAATTTAACCCATCCTCGATTGCAATTAGCAAAAGCAATAATTGGGAAAATACAACGTCGCCTAATTTCAATGCCCCCTTTATGCGTTTTGCGGGCGGTAATAATGCTACCTATAGCCTCGACCTTTTCTTTGATAGCTATGCTGGCGATAATCCGCATGCCGACAAGCCAAAGGTCATCGATGTTCGGAAGTATACAAATCAGTTATTGGCGCTTGCCTTGCGTGGTGCGGGCAATGCCATGTTCAAATTGCCCTATGCTTCGCCGCCCTTTGTGAAATTTATTTGGGGCAAGATCGTGCTCTTTACCGCCGTTGTTCAATCAGTCGACATCCAGTACACCTTCTTCTCGCCCGATGGCTATCCAATCCGCGCGAAGGCATCGGTGAGTTTTGTCCAAAACGACTTAATTGGCTTGAGCGACGACTTGATTCCCGCCCAAAATCCCACCAGCCGCACGGATGCCCGCAAAACACGCATCGTCCATGCAGGGCAGCGTCTCGACCAGATCGCCCACGAAGAATACGGCGACGCCCGTCACTGGCGCACGCTGGCAGAAGCCAATGGTTTGGATGACCCCTTCTCGCTGGAAGATGGACAACTCATCGTCATTCCGCAGCCGGATTAGAAAAGCGGAACGCCCCTGGCCTTTCACTTGCTTCCCTTAAAGAAGCTGTCTGCCAACAAAAAGTAAAGCACCCCTACCCCCGTCAATTTGACAGAGGTTTTATGGCTCAAGAATTCACCATCAAAATCAGCGGAATATCAGACCCTCTCCTCTTCGGAGACGTGGTTGAGATTGTGGTTGATACGAATGTCTACCTGCCCGGGATGTTTTCGATCCTGATTGAAGACAATCAAGTCATCCCCGGTGCGCCCGCGCTCAAACATACCGATAATGCGCTGCGTTTCCGGATTGGCGCATCGGTCAGTATTAGCGCAAAGAATGGTCTGCCCATGAATCCGCTGGCGATGAGCAATACCCTAATCAAAGGGGAGATCACAGCCATTGAACCGGTCTTCTCCGAGGATGGGCGTGTCCTACTGCGTATTCGCGGCTACGACCGCTCACACCGCCTGACGATGGGACGCAATACTCGCACCTTTGGCGATGCGAACCCTTTTGCGGCAACCATTACTGAAGCACAGATCGTTAAAGATATTGCGATGGGCGCGGGGTTGATACCCAAGATCGATATGAGCGGCTTAATGAATGCGCGCTATCACTATGTGATGCAATATAACCAGAATGACTGGGATTTTTTGTGGGCGCGTGCACAACTTTTGGGTTATCAGGTCTATGTTGACGACCGCACGCTGCACTTTGAAAAAGCAGGTGCAGAGCGCCACCTGATGGGGCCCTCAACGCTGATTTGGGGTGAGAACCTGAGTAAGTTTTCACCGAGGCTCGTCTCAACCGGACAGGTCACTGAAGTCACAGCTACGGGCTGGGACTCTGATAAAAAACAGAGTGTTAGCTCGAAAGTTTCATCTCATTCGAGCAATACAGTCGCCAAGACGGTTGATCCGATTAAGGGCAGCAAAGCGATCAAGATGGCCTTCATGTCCAGTGCGGCAGATGAAGTCATCGATTCAGGCGCACGTACGGCTGGTCTTGCCAAGCAAATGGCAGAGGCCCGTTTTGCGGAGCACGAAAGTGAATATATCCGTGCCAGTGGTGAATTACCCGCTGGTGATCCCTACCTGTTAGCGGGTACCGTCGTTAAAGTGGCCAATGTAGGAGTCCGTTTTTCGGGCAAATATTATGTCACGCAGGCGCAGCATATCTATCGCAACGGTAATTACAAAGTCAAATTTGAAATTTCGGGACGCAACCCCTACACCTTCCGGCATTTGTTGATGGGCAACCAGCACACAGTCAACAAGATCGATGGCGTGGTGATTGGCGTGATCACCAATATTAACGACACAAAAAAACTTGGACGTGTCCAGGTTAAATATCCGTGGATGCCGAAATATAACGGCGCCGAACTGAGCAGCAACTGGGCGCGCGTCGCGACCTTCGGCGGCGGGAAAGATCGCGGCATCCTCTTCATGCCTGAAGTGGATGATGAAGTCTTGGTTGCTTTTGAAAATGGGGATGTGAATTTCCCCTATATCGTGGGTGTCTTGTGGAACAGCAAAGATAAACCGCCCGCAGGTGCGATTGTCGGTGGCAAAGTGAACCAGCGCATTATCCGTTCGCGTAGTGGCCATATGGTCATTATGGACGATACCCAAGGCAAGGAGAAAATCTCGATCACAGATAAGACCGGCAAGAATAGTATCGAGATCGACTCGAAGACCAACGCGATGACCTTTAAAACAACCGGTGATTTCACGATTGACGCTGGTGGAAAACTGACCATCAAGAGCAAGCAAGATATGATGATTCAGTCGATGGCGAAGGCTGATATCAAGGCAAATTCCAACTTGAGCATGGAAGCCAAAACAGGTGCCAACATGAAATCCGGTACATCACAAGTCGATCTAACAGCCGCAGGCGCTGCTGTCAAAGGCACAAACGTAGATGTTCAGGGAACAGCCAAAGCAACCGTCAAAGGCAGCGCGATGGTCGAAATTCAAGGCGGTATGGTCAAGATCAATTAGGTTTTTTGAAACCAGGCAGATCTTTATATCCGTCTGGTTTACCAAGAGTTAGGAGAAGAATATGCCTCCAGCAGCAAGATTAGGAGATCAGACAGCACATGGTGGAACGGTCACTGTTGGTTTCCCGACGGTATTGATCGGTGGACAGCCCGCCGCTCGTGTGGGTGATATGCATGTTTGCCCAATGGTCACACCCGGCGTGCCGCCTGTCCCGCATGTTGGTGGTCCGGTCTCGGGGCCGGGCAGTCCAACGGTTCTGATCGGTGGGATGCCTGCCGCTCGCATGGGTGATATGTGCGTTTGCACTGGCCCGCCCGATAGCATAGTAAAGGGATTCCCGACAGTAATGATTGCTTAAGGCTGAGTAAAGCATTCCGGTAGTAAGGGCTTCAGCCCTTACTACATAGCGCTCTTGGCGCATAAGCAATTTAACGGAGTAATGTATGAGTAACGACGCAAAAACATTTTTAGGAACAGGCTTGAGCTTCCCTTTAAGGGTGGATGCTCGAGGCAAGATTATGTTGACAACCGGAAACCATGATATTGAAGAAGCGATCCGCATCATCCTGAGTACGCGCCCCGGTGAACGGGTGATGCGTCCCACTTTTGGTTGCCGTGCCCATGAACTTCTATTTGAGCCGCGCACACCAACTACGGTTAGCCTGTTGCAGGAATATATTTACGAGGCCTTGCGGATGTGGGAGCCACGCATCAACCTGATTGTGGTTGATGTGGTTGCAGATGATGCGCATGACGGCGCGTTGCTGGCTGAAATCCAATATGAAATCAAAGCGACTCACGATACGCGCAGTATCGTGCATCCTTTCTTTATCGAAAATGAAGCTGAAATCGTATAGCGCAGGAGTAGAGAATGAGCCTTCAAGCCCCAAATTTAGATGATCTTCGCTTTCAACGCGACCTCGTGGATGAAGCGCGCAAAAGGATTATTCATTACTGCCCTGAGTGGACGGAATATAACCTGAGCGACCCCGGTATCACGCTGATCGAACTTTTCGCGTGGATGACGGAACAACTGGCCTATCGCCTAAACCGCGTACCAGACAAAAACTACATTAAATTCCTTGATATGTTGGGCATGCAAGGCTTGCCCGCCAATAGTGCCCGCACCGAGCTGACATTCTGGCTTTCGGCAGCCCTGCCGATCACGCCCGAGAGCGAACAGAGGGTTGTCGTACCGCTTGGTTTTGAAGTCCGGTCTGAACTGACCGATGAAGACGTCATCTTCACGACGGATACTCAATTGGAAATTGTTCCGCCAATCTTGCAGCATGTCCGCAAGGAAGGCGAATTTAACAAAAATTATTTACCGCGTTTGGGTCTCGAAACTTTCTACCCATTTGATCGCGAAAGACCGCAATCGGGCGACACCTTCTATCTCGGCTTTGATCCCAAGAACAACCTTGCCGGGCATATTCTTCAGCTTCATTTTGAAACCAAGCCTACCGAAGCAGTTGGTATTCGACGAGAAGATCCGCCCTGGCTTTGGGAGTATCTCAGCCCCGATGGCAACTGGACCAGACTTGAACTCAGCACGCTGGAAGATGAAAAAGATACCACTGGTGGTTTAAACAATGAAAGTGGCGAACTTGTGCTCTACCTGCCCATTGATATGGCTACCAGCAACCTTTACGGTTTGGATGCCTTGTGGCTGCGTTGCCGCATCGAGCAACGCGACCCCCTACAGGGCATGTACGCCGAATCTCCACGTGTGAGTATGATCGAGCCCTTCAGCATCGGCGGAACAGTCTACGGCACACATTCTGTGACGGTTGAAGGCGAACGGCTGGGGATGAGCGACGGTGAACCCGGACAGAGTTTTACGCTCGTAAACTCGCCGATACTCACCCTGCTCCCAAGCGAAACGGTGGAAGTGGAAACAATGCGCAATGGAGACTTGGTCTACGTCCCCTGGACGCGCGTGGAAGATTTCTCCAAATCCACACAGTTTGACCGCCACTACGTCATCAACATGGCGACTGGCGAGATCACCTTCGGGCCCGCTATCCGCCAATCGGATGGCACCGTCACCCAATACGGACGTGTACCCGAAAGCGGACGCATGATCCGTTTTTCAAAATACCGCTACGGCGGCGGCGTGGACGGCAACCTGCCCGAGGGCAGTCTGCGCACCATGCTGATGTCCTTGGCCTACATTACACGTGTTTCAAACCTGACACGTGCCGTTGGTGGACGCGATCAGGAAACAATTGACGAGTTGAAATTACGTGCGCAACGTGAACTACAAGCACAGCGTCGCGCTGTGACAGCACAGGACTACGAAGAATTTACCAAGAAGAGCAGTCGTTCTGTTGCACGCACGCGCTGTCTCCCACCCGAAGCAACCCAGAGCAATACTGCTGGCGCAGTCTCCGTGCTGGTTGTGCCCGAAGTGCCCGAAGCCTTGAAAGCGAACGGGCTGGCCTCCCTGCATCTCGACGAGAAATTACGCGCTGAGATCACCAGCTATGTCGATCAATACCGTTTATTGACCGCATCCCTGTTGGTGCGCGAACCGCATTACGCAGGTGTAAAGGTACAAGCCAAGATCGTCCCGCAGGATTTCATCAATCCCGCCGAAGTGGTGCAGCGTGTCAACGATGAGTTACAACGCTATCTGACGCCGTTGCCCCTTGATGAGCAAGCACCGTTGATGCGCCAGGGTGAAACTTGGGAAGGCTGGGAGTTCGGCAAAGATCTCTTCACCGCCGAAATCGTTTCTCTCATTCAGCAAGTTTCTTCGGTCAAATATGTCCTGGATGTAAAAGTGCTTTCGCGCCCTGTTCTTCCTGTAGAAGAAGGCTCTCTCTTCGATGATGACGAGCCGAAAGAATTACGCCTGATCGAGAAGGTCTTACGCGTACCCGACGATGGCTTGATCTGCTCACTTATGCATGAGATCGAAATCGTCGATATGCAGACCATGTATGACGAAGAAGAGGCGCAAGAATGAGCGAGATCGCCGTCCTTTCTGAATCTCTCTCCCTGGCGGTCGATTATCAGAATCGCTATTCTGGCGAGGCGGTTCGTTATTACATCCGTTTTCAGGTGCCAGAACAGAAGGGGGCTGCCCTGCAGCTAAGTCTGCCAAAAGTGATGGATGTGGAAAGCTACGAACTCCCGCCGGAGACTTCGCAGGAGCTGCCTGCCATCCTTGAACGTGAGCAGGAGCAGGTTATCCGTGTCCCATTTGGGGCAGGTTTTACGCCCGGAGAATGGTATCAGGTTGAAATCCAGGTGCGCATCGACACCTTCCCGATGGACCAATATCTGGTTGCGGAAGCAAATCTGGTAACAGCCGATGCGCAGACTCTTGCATCCGAATCGATCCAGGTAGCGGTTTTTGGCAAAGGCAAGTATCTGGAATATCTGCCAGAAATTTATTATGGCGATGATTTCACATCCCGTTTTTTGATGCTTTTCGAGAGCTTCTGGAAGCCGGTCAGCCACCAGATCGACCAGGTCTCCTATTATTTTGACCCTGACCTGACTCCGCCTGAATTTGTTCCTTGGCTGGCGTCTTGGCTGGGATTGCCTGTTGACCCCGCGCTGCCAATCGAGCGCGTGCGCACGCTGTTGAAAAACGCGATGATGCTTTACCAATATCGCGGCACCTACCGTGCCCTGAAAACCTACCTTGAAATTTATACCGCAGGCGAAGTAGAGATCGAAGAACAGCGCGCCAAGAATTTTATCTTGGGCAAAGATAGCGCCCTCGGCGTGGATGTGGCACTTGGCACAGAAAACACACCCAACTCGATCATTGTTCAATTGCGTTTGCCTGAAAGCGAACTCGAACGCAATCAATATTCAGAAGATATGTACTATCGCAAGATTACAGAAGTGATCCGCACGATGGTGCCCGCCCACACAAGCATTCGCCTGATCTGCGACTTTTACGCGCAGGAAGGATAAAGGAGTCCCCTATGAAGAAGAACGCGGCTTTCGATAAATTTCCCCAAAAACATCTTGCGCCTTACGATGGCATGTCCATCACGGCGGAGGTTTGGACACAGGCACACGAAGAACATCGCACCGCAAGTCAGGCGCATAATGTCAATTTGCATGGCAGCGGCATCATCACGGGTTTGGAAGTGGTCGCCAACGACCCGCCCGATCAATATGTTTTTATCTCCGCAGGCGCAGCCATCGATTCGGCCGGTAATGTGATCGTCGTCAATGAGCAGGTTGCCTATGATTTCGGCAACTCATCTGAAGGCACGCTTTTCCTGCTTTTGGCACATGGCGAGCGTGAAGTAGGCGGCGCGAAAAAGTCGCCCAAATATCAGCAATATGAGTTTGTCATCACGGCGCGCCCAAGCCTACCGAAACGCCCGACTGTTGAGCTGGCACGTATCCACATTGAAGATACGGGCAAACCGATCAAAAATGCAGATGATGCTGCACATCCTGCCGCCGAGATGCTCGATCTGCGCTTCCGCAGCGAGATCGCTCCGGCAGATAAAGAACTCGTTCGCGTCCTCGTCCTTGGGCTTGGTTCCGCTATGGACGATGTTGTCGCCGGTTGGGATGCCCTCGCCAACGCCGCCCCGCAACTTTCTGACTATAAATTGGTCGTCGACTCTGCCAAAGCAGATGCTCCCCTGATAGACCTGAATACTTATGATCTCGTTTATCTTGGCATGTCAGGCGCCTTTCTTCCCAAAGCAGCGACGACCAAAGCGCTGACAGAATATCTCGAAAAGGGCAAGATGCTCTTTGTTGAAGCCCTGGACGAAGGCGCGAAAGATTCCAGCCTGGCTTTCCTGAAAAAGTTGAAACAAACCCCAAAGAAATTGGGGAAAGATACACACTTATTAAGCAGCCCCTTCCTTTTCGGCGCCCTGCCGGATGGATTCGCGGGCAACCACGTTGAAACGGCAGACCAAACCCTGTACACCACAGCTGCTTATAGTCTGGGGTGGAACGGGCGTACGCAATCTGGTAGCAGTTCCCGTGCCGATATCCGATCCGCGCATGAGTGGGGCATCAACCTAATCTGTCATTGCCTACGCAGTGATTAAAAGATCGATCTATGCTTGAATTTAATGGTAGCTCTTGATGTTTATGATAAAGCGACCGGGGCAGCGTAAGAATATTTTCGCATTTGCGAAGATGGGGCTCTCTTCGGTTGCTTTATCTCTTCTTTTCGTGCTCGTATGTTTGCCTGCAATCCCCGCACAAGCGAAAAAAAATCAGCCTCTTGAAAGATTGGAGGGGCGCACTGAAGAACGCAAAGTCACGGTGACCACGAACCACTGGCAGTTAGCTACGTGGGCAGGTGGCACGCTGGCTTGCGATCTTTTCTTGCGCCACACGGAGTGGCCCTCCTACAGCGATGTGCGCACTTCCTGCGGCGATGCGATCTTGGCGCAATGGCTGACCACGCCCGCCTGTAACGGTTCCGTACACGGCAACACCTCAGAGTGTGAAGGTTTGTTATTACGCTATTTAGGCACTGCCTCGGTGACCTATATGGAAACGGTGCAGCTTCCGGGCATTGATATTGCTTTGTCGCCCTTTAACTGTTCGCCGGGCGCATGGTGCGATACACGTCCTCTGCTGGAAGTGCAGGCAACCGAGCCCTTGGAAGAGTACAAAATCCAGCGTTTGCATATCCGCGTGGGGGGGCGTGAGACGGTCTATAAATCGGATAAAGCGTTTTTTAATTTACCGCTGACAGGTGAACAAGGAAGCTGGCTGGAATACTGGGCAGAGTCATCTTATGGCGACCGCAGTGAACGTGTCCGTATTCGTTATCGCGCGCGTGCCTCGGAAGACGGTGCGAATTTCCACTTTGATCTGCTTGCCAGCACGTGGAAAAATCTCCTGCCCAGCGGTACGCTGCTCTGGCAGATTTTCCCGCCTGTTGACAATATGCCAGCCGTATTGAAGCAGCCTGAATCCCCCGTGCAGTTGTACACCACTGATTCCTATCTTTATCTTGCCGGAAACCTGATCCAATCCGGGCAGGTGGATGCCAGTAGTTGTTCAGACGGCGGCTTATATCTGGGCGGCTCCGCTTCTCCCTGTGGCGCAGAAAAGGCAGAAGCACAGGTTATCGACTGGCAAAATCGTTACAACGCGCAGATTTTGCAGGCCGCGCAGAAATACAATATCCCCGCGATGTTACTAAAGCGCGTCATTGCGCAGGAATCCCAATTTATGGGGGAGACCAATCAGGCCTACGAAAAAGGTCTTGGCTACATGACTTCCGACGGCGTGGATATGATCCTGAATTGGAATATCAATTATTACCTTGAAAACTGCATCGAACTTTTCGAAGGCTATTATTGCTCGCCCGGCTATGCCAATCTCGATGAAACACGCCAAACCTTGCTGCGCAAATATATTCTCGACAAGATCGGCACGCCCGAAGAGATCGAAATGCTCGCAGCAGCCATCTATGCCAGCGCCGCTCAATCCGGGCAGATGGTGCAAAATATCTCGCTGCTCGAGCCGGTCTACATCAGTTCTTATGTCGATATGTGGAAAATCTCAACGGGGAATTATTACGGCGGCGCGGGCTGTCTCAGCAGCGCCATCAGCGAAGTCTTTGATGAAGGCGCTCACATCACTTGGGATGCGATTCTGCCACATCTTAGCAGCGAGTGCCTGCTTGTGGAAGATTATGTTGCCAAGGTGATGCGCGAATAATAGCCTATATTGCTTCGCTTTTATGTGTTGGGGGAAGCTAACCATTCGGCCAAATGATCGCCAAATAAATGTGGATTTTCAAGATGCGTATTATGCCCGCAATCGGGCAACGTTACGCGCGTGGACTTCGGCAGGGTTGCCCTCATTTGGCTTGTGATTCGGCAATATTTTTCATCCAGTTTCCCCGCGACGAGCAGAGTCGGCATCTTCAGCTCTGATAGCCGCAACCAAAGCTCCGGCTGCCGCCCGGGGCTGAGCTTGCTCAAGACGCGTGCCATATTTTCGGGGTTTTGATCGGCGCGTTTGTGGATCAATTGATCTTTCACCGCAGGGTGTTCATTTAAAGAAGCAAAAAGCGGGATGTTGTACCAAAATTCAAGAAAGTCTTTCATCTCATTTTGACGTAGACGCGTGGCGAGTTTGTCGTCCAATGCGGCGCGTTGGATGCGCTCGGTTTCATCGACGATGCCGGGATTTGCCGACTCAAGAACAAGCTTGTCAACCATGGTAGGGTAAGTTAGCGCGAAGTAGAGCGCAATGCGTCCGCCCATCGAATAGCCGACGAAATGCGCACGCCCAATCCCTTGCGCGGATAATGCTTTTTGCAAGGCAGATGTCCATGCGGCGTAACCAAGCTCACCATTCAGGGGCGTTTCGCCGTGACCGGGTAAGTCGGGCATCAGACAGTAGAAACGGTCAGCGAAGCGGGATGCGATCTCTGTCCAATCATCGCCTGTGCCCATGAAACCATGCAGAAAAATGATCGGTGGATTTTTCGGGTGGCCAAGGGTTTTTATTTTCATGAAATATCCAGCCCCTGAGCGGAGGGTTTTGCGGAGCAAAACACGCAGACGAAGGGCGGTTATTACTTGCAACTTCGTCCTTCGTCTGCGCTCTCTTCACTCGCTCCGCTCAGGAACTGCTGTGTTTTTTACGCAATCGCACGCCCCATCGCCTTTGCGATCTTGCCTGCTTGCACGACCAACTCTTCTGCCTGTGCCAACGTCAAAGATTGGTCGCCATCCGAAAGCGCCACGCCGGGATCAGGATGTACTTCGACAATCAGGCCATCTGTGCCCGCAGCGAGCGCCGCCCGACCTGCAGGGATGACCAAATCGGCGCGTCCCGTTGCATGGCTGGGATCGCCAAGCACGGGGTAAGGACTGATCTGCTTGAGCAGCGCGATCGAGTTGGTGTCGAGCGTGTTACGTGTGGATGTCTCAAAAGTACGGATGCCGCGCTCACACAGGACGATCTGGTCATTGCCGTGCGTGGAGATATGCTCGGCGGCTGCCAGCCATTCTTCGACGGTGGACATAAATCCGCGTTTGAGCATGACCGGTTTCTCCTGCGCACCAACCGCCCAGAGTAACGGAAAATGCTGCATATTGCGGCTGCCGATCTGGATCAGGTCGGCGTATTTCGCCACCAGCGGAACGTGCTCCACCCCAAGCGCTTCGCTAACCACGAGCAAGTCAAACTCATCCGCGACAGCGCGCAGGATTTCAAGCCCTTCTTCGCCCAATCCCTGAAAGGAATGCGGCGACGTGCGCGGCTTGAAAGCGCCGCCACGAATCATTTTCAAGCCAAGCTTGTGGATTAGTGCGCCAACGGTGCGCGTCTGCTCGTAGCTTTCGACCGAGCAGGGCCCAAGAATAAGCGTAATTGAAGCACCACCAAAGGTGATTGTGGGAGAAAGAGAAATTTCTTTTGTTTTCATTCAATACCTATCAATAATTTCACAACGTCCTGTCTTTTTATCTTGCCCGAAGCCGTTTGTGGCAGGGCATCCAAGATGCCGATTTTACGCGGAATTTTGTAGCCAGCCAGATGCTGGCGGCAAAAAGCGATAATTTCTTCATCATCAACTTGCTTTTTCAAGACCAGCGCTGCCGCAACGCGCTGCCCCCATTGTTCGTCGGGGATGCCAACCACACAAGCGGATTCAACGGCGGGATGTTGTATGAGCACGGCTTCCACTTCGGCAGGATAGACATTTTCGCCACCGGATATGATCAAGTCGCTGCGCCGCTGGACGATAAAGAGATCGCCGTCTTTGTCGAGGTAACCGAGATCACCTGTGCGGAGCCAATCGTGGATTTGGGCTTGGTGCAAATACCCGAACATGACCACATCCCCAGCGACGTACACGTTCCCGATCTCGCCCGAGGGGAGTGGCTGACCTTCATCATCTCGAATTTCCACGCGGACGCTCGGTAAAGGCTTTCCGACCGAGCCAAGTTTCCGACAGGCTTCGTCTGGAGTGGCTGTGGCAACTTGGGAGGCGCATTCGGTGAGCCCATAAGTCGTGGCGACGGGCAGGTTTTGGGCAAACGCACGTTCTAACAGTTTAGGCGATGCGGCTGCTCCGCCGAGCAAGATTAAGCGTAAACTTTCAGGGAAAGCATTCTTTTCTTCTAACATTCGATGCAACATCGTCGGGACGAGGGAGACAAGGGTTGTCTCAGTTTCGTGCATCCGCTGTTGGAGTTGGGCGAGGTCGAATTGCTCATCGGTGAAGTTGGGCAGGATAACGGCTGTGCCGTAGAGGGCGCTGCGGAGGAGGATGGAGAGCCCGCCGATGTGGTAGAGGGGTAAGGTTAAGAGCCAGCGATCATCGAGGATGGTACCAAGTCGTTCGGCGGAGGCTTTTGCGGAGGCGTAGATGTTTTTCCAGAGCAGGCGGGCACCTTTTGGTTTGCCTGTTGTGCCCGATGTGAAGAGAATGCCGAACTCGGCATCCCGCTCTAGGGCGCCGACCAAGTGCGGGTCGGGAGTGTTGCGAGGCAAATCGTCCACGTGGGTAGATGCTTTGAGATGGGCATCCTGTGTTGTGTGCAGAATCCAGTCGCAGGCGGCGTTTTTTACCTGATATAGCATTTCGTCGGCGGTCAGGCGGGTGTTGAGTGGCACGAGGCTGGCACCGATCCGCACGAGGGCATGGACGAGTTGAACGGCATCTCGGCTACGGTCGAACAGGACGGCAACTCGTTGCCCACGCTGAACGCCCTGCGCCGTTAAACGGGCAGCAAGCTCACCTACGGCGTGATTGAGTTCGGCATAGGTGAAGCGCTCGTTTCCATCGAGGAGCGCGATGCGCTCGGGATGAGATTGGGTAGCAAGGGTTAGAAAATCGTTCATTGGAAATACAGATCAGTTCCTGAGCGGAGGGCTTCACGAATGTGAAGCACGTAGTCGAAGGACGGCATTTGCTAACACCGCTCTTCGACTGCACTCCCTATCGGTCGCTCCGCTCAGAGGCTGGATTTAGGCAAAGCGAGGGAAGTCGTCGAAGTTGGGTTTGCGTTTCTCGAGGAAGGCATCACGCCCTTCTTTGGCCTCGTCGGTCATGTAGGCGAGACGTGTGGCTTCGCCAGCGAAAATTTGCTGACCGACCATGCCGTCTTCGGTGAGATTGAAGGCGAATTTGAGCATGCGGATGGCAGTGGGGCTTTTAGCGTTGATGATCTTCGCCCAATCAAAGGCGACCTTTTCAAGCTCGGCGTGCGGGACGGAGCGATTGACCATGCCCATCTGGAAGGCTTCGTCGGCAGAGTAGGTTTGCTCGATGAAGAAGACTTCACGGGCGCGTTTTTGCCCGATCTGTTTGGCGAGATAGGCGGAGCCGAAACCACCGTCGAAGCTGGCGACACGCGCATCCGCTTGCTGGAATTTGGCATGCTCCTTGCTGGCGATGGTCATGTCGCAGACAACGTGCAGGCTGTGACCGCCGCCGACTGCCCAGCCAGGCACAACGGCGATGACGACCTTGGGCATAAAGCGGATGATGCGCTGTAATTCGAGCACGTGCAGGCGGGGCAGTTCATAGCCGCCCTCGTAGCCACCGTGTCCACGCACGCGCTGGTCGCCGCCTGCGCAGAAGGCCCAGCCGCCGTCTTTTGGTGAGGGACCGTTGCCCGTCAACAGGACGGTGCCGACTTTGGGCGACATCCACGCATGGCGGAAGGCTTCGATCATCTGGTCGATGGTCTGCGGACGGAAGGCGTTCCGCACTTCGGGGCGATTGAAGGCAATGCGGGCAACGCCTTTGGCGACTTCATAGGTGATGTCTTCGTATTCGGTGACGGTTTGCCAATTGGCGGCGGCGGTGATTTTGTCGGTCATAAGATTTTTCCTTTTTAATCTTTTAGTTTCTGCAAAATTTCTCTGCGGATTTTTTCGCCATGCGCAGAGTCGGTGCGTATTTCCAATAAATAAGATTGTGATGATATCAACGCTTCAGCGACCTTTTCGGCGGCGTTCTCAGCGTCGATTAATTCATAGTTCAAGCCATATAGTTTTGCTATATTTGAGAAATCCATTTTGTGTGGGGTGATAAACATTTCTTCGAAGGGTGGCTCGTGTTGGGCAACGGGCAGACGATGAAAGATGCCACCGCCATTGTTGTTAACAAGCAAAACTGTAATTTTAAAGTTGCCATTTTGAAGTGCCTGCAAGCCATTCTGGTCGTGGAAGAAGCTCAGGTCGCCTGTCACGACCAGAGTCGGCGAAGAAGTTTGCGAAGCAATCCCCAACGCGGTTGAGATCGTCCCGTCGATGCCGCTGACGCCGCGATTGGCAAAGACGTGCAGCGGTTTCTCACTGGCGGGCATCCACTCTTCGACGTGGCGGATGGGGAGTGAATTTGCCACAACTAGGCGGGTATCGGCGGGTAAATCATGCAAGGCATCGACGACGATTTTGCCTTCAAAGAGTGGGGCGGCGGAGAAAGCATCGAAAGCCTGTTTCTCAGTATCCAGCCAACGTTGTGCCCACTCGCTACTTTCGATTTTCTCTATTAACAACTCGTTCAAGTCTTTCACAAAAAGCAAAGGGTCAGCGACGTAAAGCTCTGTCAGCCTGTAAGCCGGGTCGCTCCAGAAACCGTGCTCGCTCACACCAATCTGGGACACATCCGCAGGCTGGTTTTCGAGGAAATCGCTCAAGGGCTGGGAGATGGGCATCACGCCGAAGCGCAGGATAAGATCGGGTTTTACGTTTGCCAATTTTTGAGTGCGCAACGCTGCACCGTATCCAGCGATGACTGTGCCTGTGTTGACGTGTTCGCCGAAGCGCAATCCAGAGAGCGGGTCAGCGAGGATGGGATAGCCCGTCTGCGCCGAGAGTTTAGATAAAGCGAATGCAAAGTCACCTTTAGGGCAGCGCGGTCCCGCCACGATGACGCCCTTGGGGTTGGATTGAACTCGCTTGGCGATGTCTGCCAGAAGGTTGGATTGGGGTGTGCGAGGTGTGATGTGAATGCTAGTCTGTTCGCTGGACTCGTAATGCAACGCATCTGGCAGATGCAATGCACTACTGGAGGGTTCGAGCGGTTTGCGGAAGGGCAGGTTGATGTGGACGGGACCAGGCAATCCGTTTTGCCCGAGCGAAACAGCGAGAGCACGGTCGGCGAGGGCACGCAGGTAACGGAGGGTACGCTCGAACGGGTCGGCTTCGGGGAGCGGGGCATCCACGCTCCAGCGGACGTGATCGCCGTAGAGTTTGACCTGATCCATTGTTTGATTGGCACCGCTGTGACGGAGTTCGTGCGGGCGGTCGGAGGTCAAGACGAGCATCGGTACTTCGCTTTGGCTGGCTTCGATGATGGTGGGGAAGTAATTTGCCGCCGCGGTGCCCGAAGTGCAGATCAGGGCAGCGGGCTGACCCGTTTCGAGGGCGATGCCGAGAGCGAAGAAAGCAGCACTGCGCTCATCGAGGTGCAGGGTGTGGCGCAGGTGCGGATGAGCGGTCGCGGCGAAAGTCAGCGGCGTGGAACGGGAACCGGGCGAAATGCAGACGTGTCGCAAGCCAGCGCGGTAGAGTTCGTTGATAAGGGTCTCAGCCCAGAGGGTGGCGGGGTTTGATTGCATAGTTTGTTATTCTCCCCTCACCCTGCCCTCTCCCCGCTGGGGAGAGGGAATGAGTCCCTTCTCCCTTGAGGGAGAAGGTTAGGATGAGGGTGAAATCTAATCTTTCTTCTCAACTAATCTTTCACAAGTATTCATAATTTCATCAGCTACAACTTGAATGTTGTAGCGAACATCATCATTTGTAAAACGGATAACTGTATAGCCAAGTTCTTCAAGATATTCTGTGCGGGCTTTGTCGTATTCAGCTTGATCTGGTTCAAAATGTTGCGAACCATCTAATTCAATACACAGTTTTGGTTCTGAACAATAAAAGTCAACAATGAATTGCGCAATTGGGTGTTGGCGGCGAAATTTGTAGCCTAGATTTCTGTTTCGTAGATGTTGCCAGAGCGTGTTTTCAGCGGGTGTTTGGGGCTGGCGTAATTCAGGGGCACGCTGCCGAAGAATTGGATGAATTCGATGACGTTTTTGATTCACGGAGATTCTCCCCTCACCCTAGCCCTCTCCCCGCCGGGGAGAGGGGACAGATTCTTCCAATCCCAACGCATCCATCATCGGGCGGAATTTAAGCACGGTTTCGTCCCATTCTTTTTGCGGATCGGACGCGGCGAGCAGACCAGCCCCTGCGTAGAGCAGTCCTTCTTTTTGGCGGAAGACGGCGGAGCGGATGGCGACGGCCATTTCGCCGTCACCGTCGGGGGTGATCCAGCCGACGGGGGCACCATAGGCGCCGCGCGGTTGCGGCTCAACGTCGCGGATCATTTTTTTAGCGGCTTCACGGGGTTGCCCAGCCAGTGCGGGGGTAGGATGCAGCGCCTGCACAGCAGCGAAGATGCCTGCTTCTTTCAGAATCGCTTTGATGGGCGTTTCGAGATGTTGAATATTCGGCAACTGGCGCAAGCGCGGCTTCGCGGGGTAATCGACACTCGTACAGAGCGGTTTCAAGCCGTTGACGATATCGTCGACGACAATGGCGTGCTCGCGCTGGTCTTTGACGCTGGAGAGCAGGTCTGCGCCGTGCTGCTGGTTACGGGTCTCATCCATGCTTTGGGGCGCGGAGCCAGCCAGCGCAACGGTTTCGAGCGTTTTACCCTGTGTGCGCACAAGCACTTCGGGCGTGGCGCCCATGAAGACCAAGCCCGGGCGCGGCTCGAAGTAGAAGCGCGTAGTGGCGGGGTAGGCATCGTTCAGATGGGAGAAGACGGTTGTTAGCTCAGGCAGTTCGTCAAAAGAAACTTTGCGGGTGCGAGCAAAGACAACTTTGCCAATCTCGCCCGCTGCGGCACTCGTTTTGGCAGTGTTGACCATGTCTTCCCATTTGGCGTAGTCGAGGTCATCGCTCCATGTAGCGGGTGTGAGCGGGGGCGCATCCCATTGGCGGGAGGGGGGCAAAGTCCCGTCGGGGGCGATTTCGGTGAGGGATGTCTCGGTCGGGGTTTGACGGTAGATGTAGCGGGGCAGGATAAAGGTCGGTTGTTCGAACCCAGCCCAAATTGAGTCCGTTTCGCGTTCCATATCGAAGGGGAAAGCGCCGAAGAGACGGACATCGCCTTTTGAACCGAGATCCAAATCCCGAATTAATTGTTCCAGTTGTGGACGGAAATCTTCGGGACGCTCGCCTGTCAACATGGCTGCTTCGCCCCAGGCGATAAGACTCTCTTCGGGTGTGATCCATGCCCAGCGGGGTTGACCAGCGAGGGCGTTGAGCAGGGCGAGGGGGTGGTAGCGCATGAATTTGGAATGATGAACTTTTTCATGCGTGAATTGGATGCTGTTAAGCAGCGTAGTGCGCAGGGCCGGAGCGATGCGTTCGGGGGTGGGTTCGCCGTTTTGCACCCAACGCATGATCAGTTCGTTGATGGCGCCGACCCAAGCATAAGCGGTGATCTGGCTATCGAGGGGCAGAATATCGCCGTCGGCGATGGCTTCGTCAAGATGTTTTTGGATGAGATGGGCAAATTTATCGAGAATTTCGAGGCGTTTGGTCTCGAAGGTTTGCCCCAAGCCGACCGCCTGAACGAGGAAAAGTTTGGCGAGACGGCGGTATTCGCCAAAAACAGCGAGACCGGCTTCGAGGGCGGCCTCGACGCGTGCCATGCCCCCCTGCTTGGATGCGATGGCGGTCGTCAGGCGGGTTTCAAGGCGACTGGCAAATTCGTCGACGAGGGCGAGGAAGAGGGCTTCCTTGCCAGGGAAGTGAAAGTAGACCGAGCCTTTGGACGAGCCTGCTTCACTGACGATGTCGTCCATGCGGGTGTCGTGATAGCCTTTGCTGGCAAAGATATTTAGGGCGGCATCGAGGATGCGTTCTCGGGTTTTTTTGGCTTTTTGGTGCATAAAAAGTTCTCATCAAGGTGCAATGCACTTTTCTACAACAGGGGCGAGTGCCTTGCACTGCATTGAAAAAAAGACCGACTAGTCGGTTTTGTTTTATATCGTAATGCGAGAGATGTGTCAAGAAATAGGATTTTGATTCCCCCATTTAATCAAAAAGAACCCCGCAGGGTTCTTTTTATGCGTAGGTTTGCTTCATGCGCTCTGGTTGGATTTTCATCCTGTCGGGCACAGGCAATCCAGTGATTCTCTCACAAAGATGGGGATTGCCCCCCATAGAGCATTTTTTATTTTCGAAGCGAAATCTCTAATAAGTTTATTTGAAACGTTCAGCTAAGAGTTGTAGCTGCTTAAAGCCAATCGGTTTGAGTAGAACAAGGTCGGCTTTGCTGCGCAGAGATGACGAAAGTAGATGGTTGGCTGTGGCAAGGAAAACACGTGTTTTTGCCATACTTTCCTGCGAGCGAATATAGTCCAGAATCTCACTTCCGGGGACGCCGGGCAAGTTTAGGTCAAGGACGACCACGGTTGGGATATTGCTCCCTTCTTTGAGCCATTCCAACGCTTCCCCTCCATGATAGAAAACCTTCACGTCAAAGTCATCCAGAGCATAGGCAAAGGCGTTTGCCAGATTCTCATCATCTTCAATGATAAGAGCAAGGGAGTTCTTTTCATCACTCATTCTTTCCTCCTAACTGGTCATCGGGATACCAAAAGGGGCCTAATCTCATACCAACACCTAGAATATTATCACGAGAAATCACTTCGCGGAAGCTCAATACTTTTTGAGTACGTCCTGATTTATCTTGTAGCCAGGTACGTCTGGTAAATGCATAATCATATAATATTTTTAAAACACTTTTTTCTTCGGTCACGAAACCGGGTTTCTGTAACCAGTAGGCATGCATACCATCAAAGGCACCGAGCAAGGGCGGGCAAACTGCAGCAGACATAACAGGTTTGCCATATCCAATATAGAGTTTGATCGGAGGAATTGCTTCGCCATACTGCGCCAAGATAAGATCGTCTTGCGTTTTCCATTTTTTGCTTAGCGCTTTCGTCATCTCTCGCCAAGGAGTTTCGTAGGTGGGTGTTGCTGCATAGTGAACGGTCAGCTTGTATTCGGCTTTGACAGGAAAGGCTTTTTTCAGCGTCTTGGCAGCAGCTTTGAATTCGGGGATTGCATCACTCCCGAGCATAGTTTCTCGCCAATTTCGCTGTCGATATGCAGCAAGTGTGCTTTCGTTCGTCAATATTTCACTAACCCAGCCCAGCAATTTGTCTCGATAGCCGGGGGTTGTTTCATTCCACTGGGTTGGTACGATTGAATGCGTGATGATGTGCTTAACGCCATACTTGGCAAATAAACCGAAGCTGATGAGCAATTGCTCGGCAGACCATTTTACATATTCATCCTGGTCTCGAATGCCAACCAACGCGGCAGCGCGACGCGTCCCACCCGCTGCAAAGATCATCGAAGCGGGGACTTGTTTGGCTATTTCTTCACTTGGCAGGTTACAAAATTCGTTGAAATTCATTATTCTTCATTGTTTGGATTGTGGATGGGAAAATAGACAGTAAATGTAGTGCCGACGTTGATTTCGCTCTCGACCTCGATCCTGCCATTGTGGGCTTCAACGATCTCTTTTGTGATTGACAATCCTAAACCCGTACCCGGGATTGTTGAGCGGCTTGCTTGCTGCCCCCGATAAAATCTCTCGAAGAGGTGCGGGAGATCGTCACTTGGAATACCTATACCTGTATCCTGTACCCGAAGAACGATCTGGTCCGACGCATCTATGTCTGTTGTAATTGTGATGCTACCTTGTTCTGTGTAGTTAATGGAATTAGCAACCAGGTTGGTGAAGACTTGTTGTAATTGGTCTTTTACAGCTAGTGATTTGAGAGAGCCTTCGACAAGACGTGTTTCCAGTACTAACCCTTGCGTCTCTGCTTTCAGGCGATTGGTTTCTATGACGTCCGTTAAAATGGCATTTATATCTACAATTTGTTTATCCATATTTTTCATGGATTGCTCAAGTCTGGATGCGCTGAGAATATCGTTGATTAGCTTTGAAAGGCGATCTGTTTCATCGCGCAAAATATTCATAAAATTCACAGCTTTAACCGGGACGGTGATGCCGATTTTCATGACCATATCGTTGAGCATTTCAAGATAAATGCTGATATTGCTAATCGGGGTGCGTAGTTCGTGAGAGACATCCGAAACGAATTTGGATTTGAGGACATCGAGTTCCGTTAGGCGTTCATTCGCATTTTCAAGATAGGCATTCGCCTCGGCCAATTCTTGGGTGCGCTCTCCAACGAGCTCATCAAGGTGTTGGTTTGTATTATAAGCTTGGGTAAGCGCATCTTCCATGGCGCGCGCGCCCAACCATGCGATATAAGCAAAATTGAAAAAAGCGATCATGCCAAAGGGGTTGAATGTGATGTCAAGATCGACTGTAATCCAGAGTGCGGTATGTTCTATGGTCAAGAGTGCCGCGACGATGAAACTAGCGTATGACCGTATAAGAAAGCTCGACATTATCACCGGAATGATAAAAAATATCATAGAGCGTCCAACAAGAAGTTCTTTTGGAGCGTCAGAGATCGTAACAACAGCAGCAACTAAGAAGAGGAAAATACTGCCTGCAAAATATACTTGTCCCTTTTTGTTCAGCCAATAACTAATAAGCCCGCCCAAAATAATCAGGAAACTGCTGAAATACAGAATGTTATCGAACTGCATAAAATCTGTATACGTTGCTGCTATTAGGAAAATATCGGTAACGAATACCGCAGAAATAAGACCGATAAGCAAGGTATTTAACAGTCTCCTCCTCATTTGAATATTTGGATTTAGATCTTTTTGAGGAAGGTCAATCAGGCGCTTAAACATAATTTACATCCTATTTCATTTGACTGCCTAGCATAAGAGCACTTAATATGGCGGATTTTACGATCAATTCAGGATTATAAAGAGCTTTACATATCCATAGAGGTGCATAGGGTGGTTCTCTGTGCTCGTAAAGCCACTCTAACCCATCTTTGATAACATCTTTTGGCACATCTCCGCCATTGCGTTGCCAAATAAGTAAGGCTTGGAGACAATAAGCCGTTTCTTCTGCCGTTTCTGTATAATAGCCCCACGCTCCATTGCTTTTTTGTGTTTCGATGATCCAGTTGACCGCATTGGTAACTAGATTATCGACAAAACCTGCAGCTGCGATGATTGTATGGGCTGTGGCGTAGTATGGAGATGCATGCCACTTATCAGCCCAAAAGGTATTCAGTATCATTTTCGATTTGATAAAGTTGATTACCTTTTGCACAGAGGGATGCTGCACATCAAGGCCTGCTTCGCGCAAGGCACCGAGTACGTGGATATTGACTCCAATGGATGGAGTTGATTCTGGATCGTAACAGCAAAAATGATCTTCTCGTTCGTAGCTAAGAAGAGTTTCCAAGTCAACCGGCTGCCCAAATCTATGCAAAGCTTCGAAGATAACGCTCGTATTGTCACCATCGACGAGGGCGTAATCCTGTGCGAAACTGATTCCCCGCCCCAATTTCCAGTCCTGCACCAGAAAATCGAGATGTGGTTTGCAAGCATCAGCAAAATTGCTATGATCGTCGATTAGCGATAAATTCCATAATGCCCAGCCGATCTCGTAGGTATCAAAAGGTGCCACTTCCGGGATGCCACCGCCGTTGAATAAGTTGTTCTTTTCTGCGACGTCCCGTAAATAAGCAAGGGCTTTGGGATCACCTGGGCGGACATAGAGCGCAAAAAATGCTGTTGCAGACGGGCTACCGCCAACTGAGCCGTCCAGCTCCTGAAGGTTGTTAATATCAAGCAGTTGAACACCTTCTGTGCCGACCATTTCTGCGGAGAAAGCGATCGTAACATAGCGGTTGATGATTCCATCGGGCAGGGCGGCCAGTTTTTGTTTTTTCCCTTGTTTGAGTTGATCAAAGGTGATCTTACTACTATCACCACGCCGTTTTCCTATACCGTTTGTATCGTATTGCTGACCGACTGAGTGAGCGAGCTTCAGTTCTCTATCCCCTTTACGCTGAATAATGTTCAGTTCGTAGGCTGTGTCAAGGAGAAGAGGAACAAGCATTTCGAAGCCAACCGTAGCGCCTGCAACATCGGCATCCAGACTTCTGAGAGCGGTATCTAAGCCTAATTTTGCGCGGTTAACACGTTGTTGATCTTCTTCATTGCCCCATTTTTTAAGAGCGATCATTGCCGCTAAAGTACAGATTACGCGGTCGTGATTGTAATGGATATCTTCCGTTCCCCAGCACCCACTGGGAAGTTGATTGGCACGTAACCATTTAAGTGCGTGTTCACCCATTTCCTTGTCCAGTTCAATGGTTTGAGCAACCCAGGCTGTATCATAAGCGGCACTGCTCATTTTGCTTGCCCCGATATTGCGAATGAGTTCCAGAATTTCATTTTCGATCTGCATAGTTTTTACCTCTGTGATGTTTAAAAACGAAATTAGTCTTTCCAGATATTGCTTTGATAGATCTGTTTGAAATTGATTTCCATCAATTTCTGGAAATCAAGCGGTGCGGGAATGGGCGGCTGTCCGCGGACGTGCAGCATAGAGAAGGCAAAGAGCTGCCCGGGGACAACATATGCCAATGGAGTGAATTCTTCTTTCATCTTACCTTGAATTGGCATGGCGTAGTCGACCATGCCGATAATTTCTTCATCTTCCGAGTCGCAAACGGCGATCACGGTTGCGCCGAGTTCTTTCATGCCTTGAATTTGCTCGATCGCGCGGTCACGGCTGTTGCCGGGCGGTACCACGACAAAGATGACGCTCTTGCCCGGGCGCGTGAAGAAGAATTGTTGATGCGCCCATTCTTCGATTTCTTGCGGGACGCCATTTAGCTGTGGTAACTCAAAAAGTTTTGCGGCGGCGACGAGCGCTGTCGCATAGCTGGGTCCACTGCCTAAAATCAGGAAGGTATCGAGATTGTCGAATTTTTCCGCCAGCGTTTTTGCTTTATCGGTATTCAGGGATGTGGTGCGGTAGAGCACTTCGGCGAAACCAAGCATCTCTTGTTTGAGCGCGGCAGATTCTTCTTTGCTCAAGGTGCCACGCAGTTCCGCAATACGGAAACCGATCAGATAGAGCGTGACGATGCTGGCAAGATAGGCAGCCAGACTGAGAAGTAAGATATTGACGCCGCCGCCAATGCCGAGGCTTTTGGCAACACGTTCGGCAGCGCCAGGTTTGGAAAGCTGTAGATCGGATTGGGAGAGTGCGCCGGTTTCAACGGCTGTTTTGAGTGCGCCCATCGCTTCTCGGACGTTAGGGAGGTTGCCGATGACCGCGTGGTCGGCTTCCTGAGCAAGCTGTCGGTCGGCGTAGCCTGTTGCGGCAACGGTAGCAAGCCCACGTCCGCGAGCGCGCACGATGGCTTCAATCGTACGGGAAACGCGTCCGCCATTTGAAACGCCAACGACCAGTGAGTTATCCGGCACATAATCCACCAGATAACGTGAAAATTGCATCGCAGCGGCGGGCTCGGTTGGTATGCCAGTATATTTTTCAAAAAATAAGCGTACCCCCAGTGATGCAAAATAGGAATCCCCACAACCGACGAGATAAATCCGTTCGAGCTTGTTGACGAGCTCAGGTGTGATGGCTTCTTCGAGTTGTGGCTCTAAATCAGCGATCATCTGGTTGAGCATGGCGGTGTGGTTGTCAATAACTTGACGAATATCTGCTTCGGTTTCCATATTTTTTTCCTTTATTCTAATTTTTGCAGGATGCCCCAGGCATCCCATTGAGCTTTGATAGCGGCGAAAATCTCATCTGGTTTTTCGGGGAGACCAATGGCGACGGACATGACCGGCGACCCTGGTATAAGCGGGCGCAGCGGCTCAGTGGCGATAGTAAATGCCGCGCGCGAGACGTGTGTGTGCTGGGTTCCGTCAGGGGAAATGAGTGCCCAACCATCGACAAATTCTGCCACCCGCTGCTCGGGCGGGATGCCATGCATCCGTTCGAGCAGATAGTCGAGCCAGACTTGTTCATCCACATCATCGGGGAATTTGCCACCCCAGCGTCGTGACTGTACACCCGGTTCGCCGTTTAGGGCTTTGATCTCAAGACCGGTATCATCGCCAAAAACCCAGGGATATTCTTCTGAGTGATAGTGGCGTGCTTTGATGGTTGCATTCTCAACGACGCTTTCACCATCTTCGACTGGGGCTTCTTTGGTGATGTCTGTTTCACGTAAAGTGATCACTTCGAAACCGAAGCCCTGCAAGATGGGCGCGAAAAGCTGGGCTTTCCATTTATTGCGAGTGGCGAGGAGTAAGGTTTTCATAGCTTAAAATTATACAGGCAATTGTTTTTGAAAAAACGGACTTTGCTTTTTTGTAAGGTTAGAGCTTGATTAATTTTGATGTTAAATTTCATTGTGTTAGACAAAACAGAATGAGCGACTTATAATCGATAGGTCTTGTCTGATTTCAATCGCCATTGGAGTATGAATGGACTTCTTGAAAGCAAAACTTCGCCTTTATTTTCCTCTAATTAAAAGTCTCCAAACCGCCCTGTTGATGGTAACTGGTTTGGCGGGTTATATGACCGCGCGTTGTCCCGTAACGACAATTCCGACGATGATCGGGTTGGCAGCGAGCCTGTTTTTGAGCATTAGCGGCAGCACCATCTTGAATATGTGGTACGACCGCGATATCGATGCGAAAATGGGGCGCACATCCAAGCGCCCGCTTGCTTCGGGCCTGGTTGGTGCAAGTGAAGTGCTGGGTGTCGGAATGGTCGTTTCGACTCTTGGCGTGGGAATCGCAGCCTTGATGTCGCCGCTCTATGGCTTGGTCATTTTTGCCGGATTGTTCATTGATGTGGTTATCTACACTATCTGGCTTAAGCGAAAGACTGCCTGGGCAATTGTCTGGGGCGGTGTCTCTGGCGGGATGCCCATCCTCGCCGGTCGCGCGCTGGGGCTTGGCTCGGTCGACTGGATCGGTATCGCACTAACACTCGCTGTTCTTTTCTGGATACCTACGCACATCTTGACCTTTTCGATACGCTACCGCAGGGATTATGCAGCCGCTGGTGTGCCGACCTTCCCCTCTACTTATGGTGAGAAATTCACCCAAAAGACGATCGCAATTTCAAGCGTTTTTGCTGCGATTACCATTGCGGTAGCTGCTTATGGCGTTGGCACTGAATGGGGCTTCTTGCGTCTGATGGCGGTGCTTTCGGGCGGCTTGTTGACCCTCGCCATCGCTAGCGTGATCCGCCCCTCCGAGCAGGTTAATTTTGGTCTTTTCAAATACGCATCGCTCTATATGTTGAGTGCGATGATCTTGTTAATGTTCTAGAACTGTTTTGTCACTGTGAGCGAAGCAATCTCCTTCATTATCAGGAAGATTGCCACGTCGGGCTGATACCCTTCTCGCAGCGACAGAGAAACTTATGAAAAAAATCTCCGTTTCTGACCGCCTTTTACTCCTTCTTATGGGATTGCTCGCCTCCTACCAGATTGTGGATGGCATCGCCGATGCCGGGACATTCGCCATATCAGCGTATACGGTTGCTTTTGGTGTGTTGCTCGTGGCAGGCTTGCTCATCATCATTCTCGGCTTCGATATTCTCGACAGCCCACTCGTGGTGATTGTCTCGACCGTAATCCCGTTAAGCCTCTCGCTCGGCCTCATCGCCGAATATGTCCCGACTTGGCGTATCCCCTATTTGATCTTTGTCCTGCTCGGCTTTCTGGCCATTGTTATCACACGTTACAAAACCTCCCGGAAGGTTGCTCTTATCTCATTGGCAGTTTGGCACGGCGTCTCAGGGATCGTCATATTTGTGCTGCCGCTTTACTTTGGCTTGTTAGGATTGGCTTCGGTGAATATTATCTGGGTCGGTTTCGGTGGCGCGTTGATCGGCGTAGCAGGACTGCTCTTGACCTTCTTGAAATCCGGCAACCCGATTCTCTCGAAGGAAGCGATCCTGACCGCTTTTCCTGCAATCCTGTTCTTGATGACGCTGGCCTTTGTGGTTGGATTCAAGTTTTAGAAAAGATTTTTAGGAGCGCTCCCTTTTTTTTTTATTCGCTGACTGGCGGAGGCTCAATTCCCTCTAATTCGGGCGGGAGGGGGAAAGGCGTTGGTTCGGGGATGGCTAAGTCAACGCTGGCAGCTTCGACAGGTGGAGGTGGCAGCGGGGCGCTGATCTCCGGTGCCGGGTAGCTCTTCACCATCGGTGCATCACTAACAATGATGCGTTGCATCTCCTTACGATATTGCCCAATAAAATACATCTCTCCCGCAAAGAGCAGCGTCAGGATCAAGATCAGGCTACGCACCACCCATGGGGAACGGCGCACCTTGATCTCTTTGCCAGCCTTTTTTGCTTCTCCCAGTGTGGGGGCCTCTTCTAGTTGTCCACGCAGATGTTCGAATTCATCTTGGGATTGTTGATTAGTCATCTTCTTTCTTTCCTTTATCAATGCGCACGGTAACAGGTTTACTTGCGGGGACTGCGATAGTTTTTGACCACTCGTAGCGCTTATTCTCAATATCGTAAGCCAAAACGCGATAATCACCCTTGCTCAACTCAAAGCTGACTTGTCCATTCTCGTCGGTATATTTAACAATGCCCGTATATTCATATTTCTTATGTGAATACCTATAAATGTAAACCGCAATGCCACTGAGCGATTCATGCTTCTTATCTTCGACGGCGACAACCAAATTTTCATCTGTGACCGTGATCGTTGCGCTGGTTGTTTGGGGAACAGTGATTTCATCTGACCAATAACTCTGTGATTTTTCGGTCACACGGAAGCGGTATTTACCACTCGGTAATTCAAAAGTGACGTTGCCGTTATTGTCAGTTTTTTTGCCCTTTTTGATATATCGGCCATCTTCGTCGTAGACATAAACTCTTTTTTGGGAAAGAGGTTTACCACTTGAATCTGAGACCTGTACTGTCACATCTACGTCGCCAACCTGTACTGTGGTTGCACTTGTATCGGGAGCAGTGATGGTATCGGACCAGTAGGCTTTGCCTTCATAGTCCACACGGAATTGATATTTGCCGTTCGGTAGTTCCATTACCGCCGCGCCGTCATTGCCCGTGCGTGTGGAAATGCCCGAGTAACCGTCTGCCGCATTAAAAGCATAGACCTTCACATCTGCAACAGCACGCCCATCCCGGCGATAGACGTTCACGGTGAAAGATGCGCTGGGGACTTGAATATCTACCGATGTCTCTGGGGGCGTAGTGGCGGGGTCTGACCATGTTGCTTGTGCGTGATAATCAGCACGGAATTTGTAGGTCCCATCCGGTAGATCGAAGGTCGCCATTCCATTTTGATCGGTTTCCGCTTTCGTGCCGATATAACCGCCGGATGCGTTGAAGGCAAAGACAGGCACATCGCTGAGGCTTTCGCCACGCGCGTTCATGACACGCACATTGAATTCTTGTTCAGGGATGCTGATGGTAACTTCTGTCTGCGCGGGTACGGAAATCGTATCAGACCAGTAGGCTTGTCCAGCATAGGAGGCGCGAAAAACAAAACGGGAGCTATCCAAATCGGTAATGGTAGCAATTCCACTTTCGTTCGTTTCGGCGGTGCCTACAAGATTCTCACTTTCTCCAAAGGCATCCACATCAATCTTGGCAAGCGGCTCACCGCTATCCTTGATAACCAAAACGCGCACATTTTGCGGAAGTGCCGTCGCAACAGGCGTCGGTGCGCCATCTGAGAAACTATCCAGAATTCGATTGTAGGCATCGCTGGTGCTTTCGCCGGTGAGCGTAAGTCCGCCAACGACAACCAAACCAACCAGTGCGATCAGTAAAACATACTCAATCAGCCCCTGCCCTGAATTTTTCCTGCCCATAGATACTCCCGAAGTGAACGATCCTGAATATATATTTGAGTATACATTTTTATGGGGCAAAGCGACATAAGAAAAATGTTAGGTCTGAAATTGAGAGTGATATAATCGCCGCATTCTATATAGCGAGGTAAAGATGATTGATCCTGTAATTTTCTCATTTAATATTGGCAGCTTTGAATTTGCGCTGCGTTGGTACGGTGTGCTGGTGATGACCGGGGCGCTTGCGGGTGCCTGGCTGGCCGCGCGAGAACTCAAACGACATGGGGAAGATGAAGAGCATCTCTGGGATGCGATTGTGATTTTGCTGCCGGTTGGTATTTTGGGCGCACGCCTGTGGTACGTAGCGAACGCGACCCTCGGCGGGAACTCGTACTATATGCAGAATCCTTGGCAAATAATTAATGTCCCCGCAGGCGGGCTTCACTTTTATGGTGGTTTATTATTTGGCTTGCTCGCCTTGATTTGGTATGCCCGCAAACACCAACTCGATATGTGGTTACTGCTGGATGCGCTTGCTCCGGCGACATTGTTGGGACAAGCTGTTGCCCGTCCGGCGAACTTCATCAATCAGGAACTTTATGGGCAGCCGACCACTTTGCCCTGGGGCATCTCGATTGATGCCAGCCATCGCATCAAGCAATACAGCGATATGGTTCTCTACCCCGAATCAACTCGTTTCCATCCCTCCTTTGCCTATCAGATGGTTTGGAACTTCCTGGCAGTCGGCCTGATTATTTGGTTTGTGCGCCGCTATCCTGAAAAGTCAAAGCCCGGCACAGCTCTCGCGGCTTGGCTGATCCTTGCTGGGGTGGGGCGCTTCCTTCTTGAAGCCTTCCGCCCCGATCAACCACGCATCCCCGGTACAGACGTTAGTTTCACACGCGTCGTCGCGGCAGTTATGGCGCTGATCGGTATCGTGATGCTGTTGATCCGCAACAAGGTCATCAAAGTGCCTTTCGCTGAAAAATGGGAAGAAGAATATAAACTTGCTCCGCCGAGAGAAGCGCGTGAAGAAGAGAAGAAAATTAGCGTAAACGAGAAACGTCGCCAACGCCGTAAAAAATCAAAAGAAGAATAGTTCTACTGCAAGAAACCTATTGAAGAGAAAAAAGCTGTGACCGGAAACTGGTCGCAGCTTTTTTGATTGCTTTCAAGGAATCCACATTATTTCTTTACAAAGTCTTCATCTTTTCTACTTACAATGATTGTGAAAAACAGAGCAATACATTAAGGAGAATGAATGAAAAAGAGTTCCACCGTTTCAACCCCCACACGGAATAATTGGTTGGTCGCTACCGCCCTCTTCATCAGCGGGCTGGTCACCTTTCTCTCCGGTATCTATTTTCTGGTCTTTCCCGTTGGCGGATATCAGGGCGGGCGTAATCCATTCTATGGCATCATCATCTTTTTTGAGCGTCATACGTGGACAGAGCTGCATATCTGGGGCAGCATTGCCATGCTGATTGTCGCTGCCATCCACATTCCCGTTCACTGGAACTGGATCGTCACGATGAGCAAGCGCGTTGTCAAGATCGCGGCGGGCAAATCCAAGAAGATGAATCCCAAGGGCACATTCAATTTGGCAGTCAATGCGACCATTGCCATCAGCGCCCTCATTAGCGGCTTGAGTGGAATTTACTTTCTCTTTTTCCCACAGGCGCTGCATCATCCATCTCTTTCTAGTCCAAGTTGGCTTTTCTCTTTCGCCACATGGGATTTAATCCACACTTGGTCTAGTGTCCTGATGGTTGCCTCGGCAATATTGCATTTTGCCATTCATTGGAAGTGGGTCACCAAAGTGACCTCCAAAATTATTCAAAACATCGTACCTGCAAGAAATTAGGGAGCACATCATGGTCAAAAAAATAATTTTATGGAGTTTCTATCTTCTTTTCGTAGGAGGCCTGATCTGGGCAGCCATCAACAGAAGCTCGGTAACACTTGGCGATGGCCAAAACACCCAAAATCATGGCGAAAATAATAACGCTGAAATAGTGCCTGTCATAGTTACAGTTAGCGCGACTGCCGAAATTGTAGAAGAGCATAATACGAGCGAACGCGGTTGGATCATCTTGCAAGCTAAAGTCAGCCAACTTAATAAGCGCAATGTCGCCTTTCAATTAGAAGATGGCAACACAATCACGCTCAACCCGCGCCCGTGGCGACTTGCTCTCGAACAGAATTTTCAAGCGGCACTTGGCGATAGCGTACTGCTCACCGGATTTTACGAAAACGATAAGTTTCAAATTGTCCATCTCAGAAATCTGGATAATGCCAGCGTTGCCCAAATTCGCGATGAAGAGGGGCATCCCCTCTGGAATAGTAACGGCAATGGAGGCTAACTCGCTTCGCGCGTGCCCCGTGGCTTGCTACCGTTAAAAGAAAACAGGCTGGGATAACCCAGCCTGTTTTTTGTCGAAAAAGATCTACCTTTTAATCCGCTGCTTCAGCAACTGGCTCCTCAACCACCATACGCGCAGGTTCGCGCTTATCGAAGCCGAAACGCTCGAAGATATCCGCATAGGTGGCGATGAGGCCCTCTCGGGTAAAGCCCATCTCCTCGAAGGAGTATTTATGCTCGCTGCGGCGTGCTTCAGTGGCCTTGATGCCCTCCATAAAGGCTTCGTCCAGTTGCTGATACTCGTGATAGCCAAATTGCTCATAGAAGTCACGAATCACACCAATCGGATCAGCGAGCAGGTCATTGTACGAAAGAATGAGATGATTGGCGGAAGGGTTCTCGTCAAGGTAGCTGAGCGGGTAGCGATACCAATGCTGGGAAAATTCGCAAATCTCATCGAGGTAGATATATTTCTCAGCGGGTTCGCTGAAGATGCTCCAGGCATAGTTGAGCCATGAGACAGTCGAAGGGAGCATATCGAGCGGGTTACGCACGAGGTAGATGATGCGCGCGTCCGGGAAGAATTCTTTCAGCGTGCCGATCTTGGCACTAAAGGACGGATTCTTGGAAACGAAATGGGGGATGCCGGTCGCGTACATGTGGCGTTGTAACATTGATTTGTAAAAGGACATGACCTTCTGCTTTTCGCGCGGAGGCAAGTCTCGGTCAAAGTATTGGTACGGAGGCAACTCATCCAAAAAGGGGAATAAAAATGAGACCAGCAGACTCGACCAGTTGTGCAACAGGATATTCTCGTCCTCTTCCGGCTCGAGGAAGGAGATCGGATGGATGTCCACTTTCTGGAGACCGGCTTTGTCGATGGCGAGGATCAGGCGGCGGATCGGGCTGCCGATCAGGCGATCTACAAATTTAATCACATCGACGATTTTGCGTTGGGTAATGGAGGGCGTGATGTAAATATCCCAGGTGCGCATGCTGGTGAAGTTTTTCTCGTCTTGCGAGAGCAAACGGTGCAGGAAGGTTGAGCCGCTGCGGAAGTTACTGATGATAAAGAGCGGTTTCTCGACAGGCTGTTTTTTGTAGGCGGGGAAGAAGATGTCGTCCAGCCCGAAGCAGAGCCACGTGAAAATTGTGACGAGCGGCCAAACGGTATAGAAAAGTGCAAGGAAGATAATACGTTTACGAGTCAGGCGTCCGGGCGTGTTGGATGTTTTGTAGAGGGAGCGGTAGGTCATGCGCCAGAGTAGGCGGAAATTGTAAGTCATGGAGATTTTGTCTCTTTTCGTTCAGGATTAACGGGAGCGATTGTATCAGCGCGCAGGGAATCAGTAAACCGCCACGAATTGGTGATACCCGTTTTCGTAAAGTCATATCCCGTTAGACAACCTCATAAAAGCCTGCCATAATAAGACAATACTTTAACTTTAGGAGAACCTCATGCTACAAATTGGCAGCTCTGCTTCCTTGACAAAAACCTTTACCGACGAAGATGTGCGCAAATTCGCAGAAATATCTGGTGATAAGAATCCCGTCCATCTTGATGATGATTACGCCGCTCAAACCCAATTCAAGAAACGCATTGCGCACGGGATGCTGACTGCTGGCTTGATCTCTGCTGTGTTGGGCACAAAACTCCCTGGCGAAGGGAGTATTTATCTGGGACAGACGGTTAATTTCCGTGCGCCAGTCTATCTCGGTGATACGATCACCGCGACGGTGACGATCATCAAAATGCACGAGCAGAAGCCCATCGTCACCTTGGAAACGGTTTGTAAAAATCAAGATGATGTCGTTGTCTTGGATGGGGAGGCGGTGCTGTTGGTAGCGCAATAAAAGAATCTCTCGATATGATAATAAAGCTGGCGGTGTTTTTTTAGCCGTTGGCTTTTTGTTTAATTGCTCTGTAAAGAAAGCTGCGAAGTTACTTAATTTAGGTTGCTCTAATTTTGATGATATGTTACTATTAACATATGATAAATATATACTAGAAAGAAAAGTAAAAAAACATGTCAATAAAATATGCAATACTTGGGCTGCTAAGTTTAAATTCGTTGTCTGGTTATGACATCAAAAAGAGATTCGAGGGATCGAAGGCGCTTTACTGGTCAGGAAATAATAATCAGATTTATAAGACCCTGATTCAACTTCATAAAGAAGGCTGGGTTAGCCGCGAGATACAAGTACAAGAAAGCAGTCCATCGCGAAAGGTTTACAGCATCACAGAAAAAGGATTGGAAGAACTCCGAAACTGGGTGCTTGCTACACCAGAAATGCCACGCATTAAAAATTCTTTTCTGATGCAATTAGCATGGTCGGATCTGTTGTCTGCTAATGAGATTGATGATCAGCTTGAAAAATATGAGAGCGAACTTCGCTCGCAATTGGAAATGCTACGATTTCAAAAAGAACAGCAAAACATTTCGCCGTCTGGAATAATTCGAGATGCTTATATCAATGTTTTACTGGCACGCACACCACGAGAAACTTTTCTTTGGAATAGGGTCTTGGAAAATTGGATATCAAATTATCAAACAGAATTAGATTGGGTTAGTGAACTACGTACAGGGTTACAACGCTTTTAATGTTTCACGTTAAGAGCTTTTTCTTCGATCAAAATCGATGAAAAATATTACAAGAAAGGAGAACTATGAACATCAAAGAATTAGTCGTAAATAAAGTTGCTAAGTTTGCATATTGCACAGATGGAGCACTTTGGTATGAAGTTGATGGGTTCCGATTCGCTATTCCTTTTTCGGAAACAGTAGGGGCTTATTTTAAGCCAGAGCATAAAGCGATCAATCTCATGCGCTGGATAAGAAAACAACTTGAAGAAAATGATGCTGAAAAGAAACGCTTGTCGCAATAAAGCGTAGGCGCTTCGGCAAAAAAGAAACCGGAAGTTTAAAAAAGGCTGTCAAAATGACAGCCTTTTTAGGTTATTGAGGTTCTTTAGCAAGATTTTCAGGTTTCTTTGAAGCCTTATGTGGAAAACTGTCCCAAATCTCCTGTGGGTAGATGATTTCATTCGTGCCGGGGAGTTGTTCCATCGCCAGTCCGGTATTCAAGTTGATGCCGATCTGCTCGTAGGCTTTATAGGCCAGCTGGCTGCAATAAAACGATTTCTCGCTTTCGGCATTCAGGAAGTTGATATTGTACGGCTTCCCGATTTGCGCTAGACAGTAGTCGGCGACTTTCATGCGCATCAGCATTTCATCTTCTTCCGAGAGTTGCAAGCCTGCCAGCGGATAAGAGACACCGTAGAAGGTGTCAATCAGAAAGCCGCGCTCATCAACCATATCTTCGGCGTGCCAAATGTCGCCGTGTAAGTGGAAAGGATTGACACCTTTTGAGCCCGCTTCGATGCAACGTCCTTCGGGGCCAAGAAAAATCACAACGTGATCGATGTCACCGGGGACGAGACGTCCAACGAGGAGCCAGAACTCGCCAGGGAGAATATCCGGTTTACCGTTACGGGTGCAGATCACGTCGCCAGTTTGGAGCGGGATGCCTTCGATTTCATAGGTATAGATCATATCCAGATTATACGAGAAGAATACCCTTTTGTTGTACCCAAAAGATAATTCACAGAATACAGGTTAGGATCTCTTCACCGGCTGTCGTAAGACCGTCTTCAACTTCTCAGGCGCAACACGGCGCGGATCACTGAGATAAATTTCGTGGTGTTTGCCCGTCATCGTGTACTCATTTTCGGGGATGAATTCGTTGTGCAGTTTGGCGAGAACGGGGGCCTCGTCATCATACGAGCCGACATGCATGATCTGCACCGATAAGCCTTCGTGATAGTGTTCCAAACGCACCTTGTCCAGCGCGGCGGGATTTTTCGCTTTGCGAACGACGGCTACCGCCTCGGCAAAAATCTCATCCGTGATCCAATCGGGGGTCATAATCATCATCGTCCAGTCCCAGGCGGATTTGTCGCGGCTAACAAAGGTGTCCATATCCGCTGCCCACCAGAGTCCCTCCAGAGGCGGGACGGTGTAATCTTTCTCTAGCATTTTCTTGCTCATAAATTTCATCTTATACGCCACCGCATAAAGCGCTTCGACTGCCTCTGCATATTCTTGCGCCGTATTCGGGTCGCCGTGCCCATCGACCATGAGAAATTGCATCTCGGGCACATCCACGATTTCGAATTTTCTCTTGGGGGCATAAAGATCTTTGAGGGTTTTCTTGAAATCAACTTTTTCCATTTCTTCTCTCCTTTTTAGACTGCATTGCACACGTAGCGTGCGTTGCACATCTCGTTATAAGCTGAAACGCTGACCTGTCTGATAGCGTTCCGTGTCACCGTTGCGGTAGAGCGTCACCGCCCCGCCACCCAGCACTTGCCAGCTTTCCCCATCTGTCAACATGCCTGTACGTTCGTCGATGCCAAGCAATGTTAGATTGGGAAGCAACTCTTTGAGCTTGTCAGCCCAATCTTTGCCAAAGGTATTGTGATGCGGTAAAACGCAGGCATTTGAAACCAAGTTTAATCCGCGCTCGACGACACCACGACCGGGATCGTAATAGGTTTCGCACATCACCATCGCGCCAGCACTTGATCCCGCGATAACGGCACCATTTTTCCATGCTTCCAGCACTGCGTCCCAGGCATTGCTTCCCAGCAGTGTTTGGGCAAGATAGTGCGTAAAGCCACCCAGTATGTAGATCAGCTTCGCAGCGCGGAGGGTATCGACAATGCTGGGATTGTTCGCGCTTTGCTGGTCGATGAGCGGAACGACGCTCACATCACGCGCGCCGAGACTCTCAAACCAGCGGACACCGTTGCCTCCAGCGCGGAGATAATTTTGATCGGGCGCGGCAGCGGTCGGGATGATACGGATGGGCGCATCCGCACCGCCAGCCAGTTCGATGGCTGCCAAATCCGGTGTGCGCATGGCGCCGCCAAACTCCGCGCCGCCTTCCAGAAGTAAAGTTCCCATACTAAATCCCGTTCTCTA